>NZ_RAUX01000080.1 GCF_013464485.1 Stenotrophomonas maltophilia | reverse complement strand
AAGCCGTGCTCGAGCACGCCGCAGCGCAGGTAGGTCTCGAACTCCTCGCGCACATACTCGGGCAGCGGGCGGTCTTCGGCCTCAAGACGCGCGATGAAGTCCGGGTAGTGCGCCTGCACTAGCGCGTACAGCAGCGTGCGCTCGGGAACATGGCGTGCGTAGCTCGGCGCGGCCGCCAGCGCGGTGTTTGCGGCACGGGCGACACGCGGCGCGGCGCGTCCCTCCGGTGCGGTGAGGCACAGCACGGAACGATCCTGCGCATCGACGGCTGCACAGTGTTCCGCGCGGCCTCATCGCCGCCCATCGGCATTTCTCCCGCGCAGCGTCTCGGCCAAGTTGATGAAATAGCTGACTTGATTGAGTTCCATAGTCCTTTCGCCCATGCGCCTGACTGATGCCTCTTCCGTGAGCCCGCCTTCGGAAAGCAGGCCACAGAAATATGCTTGGCGCATATAATCATGATCTAGAGGCTTGTCTATATGCGCCAGACATATAAATGATACTCTGAGATGACGCCTACTGGTTGGCGGTGCGCTCTGCCCAGCTCCGTCGAAGGTTCTGAGAGCGCAACCGCCAAGCCGCGAGCTGGAGGTTTGATGGACATGGCAGAAACAACATTCACGTTTGCGAGTGGAGCTGGCTCTCAGCTTTCCGGGCACCTCGAACCGCCAGAGGGAACGCCGCGGGGCTGGGCGATCTTCGCCCACTGCTTCACCTGCGGGAAAGACAGTCGCGCCGCCGTTTACATCTCGCGCGCGCTGTCGCGTGCGGGCATCGGGGTCTTGAGGTTCGATTTCGCCGGAACCGGGATCAGCGGTGGGTCGGGGGAACCTGTGAGTTTCGCGTCGGACGTCGAGGACCTTAGGGCTGCCGCAAAGGCGATGGCGGCGGCGGGTATGTCACCCTCCCTCCTTGTCGGGCACAGCCTGGGTGGCACCGCTGCGATCGTAGCCGCGGCCGAGTTGCCTGACGTTGCGGCGGTGGCGACGATTGGTGCGCCGGCCGACCTTCAGCATATCTTGCGGCTCTTCGGACCGAATGATCTGGACACCATCGCGAGCGAGGGCGAGGCCTCGGTGGAGATCGCCGGTAGGCCCTTCCTCATTCGCCAAGGGTTCCTTGAGGCGGTTGAGGGGATCGACGTCGAGAAGGCCATTGCCTCCCTGCGACGGCCGGTGCTGGTCATGCACTCTCCGCTGGATCAGGTGGTCGGCATCGACCACGCGTCGCGCATCTTCGTCGCGTCCAGGCACCCTAAAAGCTTCATCTCGCTCGACAACGCGGATCACCTTCTCACCGACGTCGCGGACGCGAACTACGCTGCGGCCATGGTGGCGGTTTGGGCGAGCCGCTTTCTCCCACCACTCACGGCGGATCTTCCGCAGGTCGAGGTTGCGGAGGGCGTCGTCGCCACCGAAACTCTTGCAGGGACGTTCCAGCTCAAGGTCCGCAGCGGCGAGCACACTCTGTTCGCCGACGAGCCAGCATCGGTCGGTGGCCTCGGGACCGGACTATCTCCCTACGAGCTCGTATCTGCCGGCCTCGCAGCCTGCACGGTGATGACGATGCGTCTCTATGCGAACCGCAAGGGCTTTCCGCTCGAACGGGCGAGCACGACCGTGCAGCACGAGAAGGTGCCGGACACGATGCCACCCGACCGGTTCACCCGCACCATTGTCCTCGATGGGCCGCTGAGTGATGATCAGCGCGCTCGGATCCTCGCGATCGCTGATCGGTGTCCCGTCGATCTGAGTCTCATCCGGGGTTCGGACGTGCAGACCGAGCTCTTGAGCACCAGTCAGGCTGCGGATCCCGCGAGGCTGGCTTGACCGTGGCGCACACGGAGGAGGGCGAATGGACTGTGAGCCAATCGCCTACCGGCAAAGGGGCGCCCGCGACAGAGCGAGCAATTCTCGCAGGCGGCTGCTTCTGGGGCATGGAGGATTTGCTGCGCCGAGCCAGGGGAGTCATTTCGACGCGGGTCGGTTACATAGGCGGTGAAATGCGTGATCCGACCTATGCGAGACATTACGGCCATGCGGAAGCGGTGGAAGTGACTTTCGACCCTTCCGTTCTCAGCTATCGCTCTCTCCTGGAACTCTTCTTCCAGGTCCACGACCCCACGACATACGAGCAACAGGGCAGCGATGTCGGTCCGAGCTATCGATCGGCAATTTTCTATACCACCGAGGTGCAGAAGGAAGTCGCCCTGGCGACCATCGCCGAGATCGAGGCATCAGGTCGCTGGCCTGGCCCGGTCGTGTCGGAAATCAATCCGGAAGAACCCTTTTGGGAGGCGGAGCCAGAGCACCAAAGATACCTGGTACGCTATCCTGGGGGCTATAGTTGCCACTTCGCGCGTCCGACCTGGCGTTTGGATAGATCAGCTCAATGAGCAAGTCGGAGATACTGTCTTAATACCTGGAGAATGGAGTCGAAAGCGCGACGCGTCGCTACAGGCCGAGATTGCGAGCCTTCTACGCGTCGTCGCTCTTCTCACGGTCTACACCTCGTTCATACAATTCGGCATCAATGGGGCAGTTCGTGCAACCCTCGTAGCAGCACAGCCGGCAGATGCGGTATGACTGCTCCAGGTTTTCCAAGCGATTGCGAAGAACGCGTTCAGCGATGTCCGATAAGATTTTCAGTTCGTCTGGATTAAGGATCGATAGCCCTTCGGCAATCACTTGATCGCGCGAGGCTAGGACCTCGTCGCTCGCGACCTTGCCAACTGTAGTAAGATAGAGAGATCGCGCGCGCCCGTCTGTCGAATGCTCCCTACGCTCGATCAATCCCTCGGTGGCCAATCGATCCACTAGGCGAACGGTCCCCGCATGTGAAAGGCCCACCCCGACCGCAAGCATACGGATCGAGAGCCCGGGCTTGTGCGCGAGCAACGCCAGCGCTGAGGCGGCGGGTCCAGCTTCCGGCGCCCGCGATGAACTAGCGCGAACGATGTCGTCGCTGATCATGAGTGCGAACGCCCCAAAAATGTTTCGATCTCGAGGTCCATCCATTGCCACATCTATATGTGCGCGGAGCATAGACAGCAAGTCATACCGTGGTCTTCTTCCTCCGGGAGGCTTATGGAAAAGGTCTTGTTTTAAAAGGGTTTCGGAGGATTTCGACTGATCAAGCGCGCCGAAGAAAGCGGGTCCGGCCCGTCAAGGCCGCGGAACCGTTGATACCTGGCGGCTATAGGGCGAGCCTCTCCGCTCGGAATCGCCATAGGTCGCGCCCGAGAATCACCGCGCGTCAGCGCCGTCATCCAGGCCGCGCAGGTAGATCAGCGACACCGAGCTTGCCCCCGAAGGATGTGCGCGCGATCAACCGTATAAATAGCGAAGGTGGCCTTTTTCATCACCACCCCAGATGTCGCGGAGCAGACTGCCGGCGTCCTCTGTTGCCCTTATCATGGCCGTGAAAGGCGGCGCCGAAACAAATTACCACGCGCTGCAAATCCGAAGACGATTGTCATCGTCATCAGAAGGTAGGCGACTATCCCACCAGGTGAAAGAGTCGGAACCGCTGCGAGGATCAACCCATCATTCCCGCCGGGTATGAGCGCTATTCCGATACCCATCAATGTGCCGCCGACGACAGATCGCAGAATGCCATTGGCTGTCGGCAGTTGGAGACGCAGATTTCCTTGGCGAAAGGAGGCGGTAAGGGCGCCTGCGATCGAAGAGATCACCGCAGTGAGCGCGACCTCGCCGGCCGGCGACATTCTGAGAGGAAGGGCGCGTTGAATCACGTCTGCGAAGGTCCAGGCCGGCGAGAGTGCATATAGAAGTCCGCCAGTGATACCGAGTCCAATCATCGAAGCGCCGAACGACCAACCCGGCTTTGTTCGCAGAACGCTCTTCGTGGAAACGAAAACGAGTGCCAGCACGAGCACAACTAGGAAGGCTAGGAGAGTAACGAGGCCTGTTGCACTCGGTTTGGAGATTAAGCTTGGCCATGTTGAATCGTAGCCGAACCTGCCATGGTCGGCAGCCAAGATACCAATCGTTAATCCCAAGGGTAGAGCTAGAAATCGCATCTCCCCATCCCCAAGCCGCGCCAGCGATCCGAGCAGGCATGTGTCATTAATGAGTGCGCCGAGGCCGAAGGCGATGGCGCCGATGAGCAGGAGGAAATTGATGCTGGTCGAGGGTGCGAGTGTTGCGCCCAGTGTTCCCGTCCAGACTATCGGGACCGCAACCAGGCCTGCCGCTGCCGACGCTGCGAGAAATCCGACGAACATTTTCGGCGGCTGTCTTCTGTGTAACTCATGAGCGGCCACCACTAAACAGGTTCCGCCTTGGTTCGCCGCATATCCGAACCCGAAGGCAAGTACGCATAGAAGAAGTTCGAGCGCAAACGATCCCATTATATCAAGCCTGCCTGATCATATCGTCAGCCTTCTGATGCGACGTTCCAGCGTGGCGAGCGCCCCGGCTTAGCTTTACCACGGGAAGGCGCGATCCTGCTGTAGCCGCACAGATGGCAAAGGCTGACCGAGCCATCTTTGTCGAAGCCGTTTGCCACAAGGAGCCGCTCTGACAGCATGCCTAGAATGTCGAGGTCATTGGGCGACAGGGGCGAAACACATTCGGAGATCACCTGCTCCCGTGCCTTGAGCAAGGCTTCCGTTATCTTCTTCCCCGAATTGGTGAGGTGAATGAAGCGCGCCCGCCTGTCGGTGATTTGTCTTCGTCGTTCCACCAACTGTTCGCGCTCGAGCCTATCGATCAATCGCACCGTCCCGGCATGAGAAAGCCCGATCGAGGTAGCCAAAACGCTGATCGGCAGTCCGGGCTCCATGCTGAGTAACACCATCACGGCGGTCCCCGGGCCGCTTGGTGAAAACGAGGCCGAGACACTGGCGATGCTGTCTGCAACCGCCAACGCGAGTGCACCTAAATGGTACTTGGCGACCTCAGGCTCCATACCGCAAGAATATATGCTTCGCGCATAGACTTCAAGCGTGTGAAAATGTATGACCGCCGCATGCATCTATGACAGATTCGGACATGGTCATGCTCATTGAGGGGCTCAACTCGGATTCCACATCTGAGATCAACGGACGTGCTCGTTTCCCAGGCGCTAGCGGGGGTGGGCTCGATGAAAGTGGACGTGCATGGGTGCCGCTCACCGGGCGCAGGCGGTTCGCCGATGAGACCGCCGGTATGATCGGACGGGTCTCATGCCCGACCTGACTCTTGATCTCCGATACCTGAAGTACGCCGTTCAGGTCGCCGAGGCCGGCAGCTTCCGCCGAGCGGCGGAGCGCCTATCGATATCGCAATCCACCGTCAGCCGACGTGTGCAGCTGTTTGAGCGCCAACTTGGCTTTTCTCTCTTCAAGCGTACGCGAGCGGGGGCAGGGCTGACTCCAGAAGGTGAGCGCTTCCTTCAACAAGCGGTGGTGGGAGCGCGCTACCTTCGTAACGCCGCAACGGAGATCCACTCCGCGCGGAAACTCAAGACCGGGCTCGTGAGGTTCGGAATGCTTGAAGCGTTCCCGGCGTGCCCGATCATCAACATTCTCTCGGCATTCAGAAATAGACATCCGACGATCGAGGTAAAGCTTGAGGAAGGCACTTCAGGGTATAGGAAGTTCAACCGCCCTTTTTTGCGAGTCTGGCGGGTAGGAAGCGGCCGCGCAAGCGCCGCTTTGGGCACAGATCGGGCACAGATCGGGGGTTCATGCGTGGGTTTTCGACATCGCGGGGCCRCGCAGCGGCTCAGTGCGTAGCCATTTCTCACCGAATCCCGGCACAGGGCCGAGCGCAGCCCTGCGGGGTCGTGGCCGCATCGGATCSGACTCTGGCTTGGCTGCCGGCTGTGTGGCCGGCACCTCGTCACGCGGCCGGCGGCGGCGCGCGCGCTGCGGGCCGGTAGTGCGCTTGCTCCAGCGCGCCGTGCTTCTCGAAGTGGGCGAGGATGGCGCGGATGGCGGTGGGTTCCTCGATGCTGGCGACGATCCGYACCGCGCCGCCGCAGTGGGCGCAGGTGGTGAYGTCGATGGAA
>NZ_RAUX01000079.1 GCF_013464485.1 Stenotrophomonas maltophilia | reverse complement strand
CGCCACTACCGGATAAAGAAAAACGCCGCCCTGGGGCGGCGTTTTCCGTTCTGCTTATTTACCGCCCAACCGCTCCCACAGGAAACTATAGGCCAGCGCCGACATGTGTGCGGCCTGCGCGTTGTTGGCTGCGCCGCCGTGGCCACCTTCGATATTCTCGTAGTAGGTCACGTCCTTGCCGGCGTCGATCATCTTCGCCGCCATCTTGCGGGCGTGGCCCGGATGCACGCGGTCATCGCGGGTGGAGGTGGTGAACAGCACCGGCGGGTAGTTCTTCTTCGCGTTGAACAGGTGGTACGGCGAGAAGGTCTTGATGAACTCCCAGTCGCTGGTATCCGGGTTGCCGTACTCGGCCATCCACGAGGCACCGGCCAGCAGATGGCTGTAGCGCTTCATGTCCAGCAGCGGCACCTGCACCACTACCGCACCGAACAGCTCCGGATACTGGGTGAGCATGTTGCCGGTCAGCAGGCCACCGTTGCTGCCGCCCTGCACGCCCAAGTGCTTGGCGCTGGTGATCTTGCGCTTGACCAGATCGCGTGCCACTGCGGCCATGTCTTCATAGGCCTTGTGGCGGTTCTGCTTCAGCGCCGCCTGGTGCCAGCGCGGGCCATACTCGCCACCGCCACGGATGTTGGCGACCACGTACACGCCGCCCTTGTCCAGCCAGGCGCGGCCCATGCCACCCGAATAGCTCGGGGTCAGTGAGATCTCGAAGCCACCGTAGCCGTACAGCAGGGTCGGGTTGGAACCATCGAGCTTCATCGCCTTGTCGTGCACCACGAAGTACGGCACGCGGGTGCCGTCCTTGCTGGTGGCGAAGTGCTGCTCGATCACCTTGCCCTTGGCATCGAAGAAGGCCGGCATGGTCTTCAGCGTTTCCGGTGCCTGGCCTATTTCAGCCAGCGCCAGCGTGGTCGGGGTCAGGTAGTCGGTGGCGGTCAGCCACACCGCGTCGCTGTCATTGCTGTCGACCGCGGCCACGCCCAGCGTGCCGAAGGCCGGCGCACCGACGAAGCGGCTGGTCTGCCAGCCATTGGCGCCTGGGGTCAGCACCGACAGGCGGTTCTTGACGTCGTCCAGCACGTTCAGCACCAGGTGGCTCCTGGTCCAGGTGGCGCTGGCCAGCGAGGTGGTCGCGGTAGGGGTGAACAGCACGTCGAATTCGCGCTTGCCAGCCAGGAAGTCGTCCAGCTTGGTCGCCAGCAGCGAACCGGACGCATAGGTCTTGCCACCGACGGTCCACGGATCACGCAGTTCCAGGGTCAGCCACTGCTTGTGCAGGCCCTTCTCGGCCGAGTTCGGCGCGTCGATCTTGGTCAGCGTGCCATCGTCGCCACGCAGATAGATCTCGTTGTTGTAGAACGCCAGCGTGCGGCTGACCAGGTTGCGTTCGAAGCCCGGGGTGTCATCGTGCATCGCCGCGATGTACATGTCTTCCGGCTTGCCTTCATAGACCACGCTGGCCGAGGCCATCGGCGTGCCGCGCTTCCAAAGCTTGGCCACGCGCGGGTAGCCGGAGGTGGTCATCGAGCCGGCACCGAAGTCGGTGTAGACGAACACGGTGTCGCGATCGATCCAGTTCAGGCCGCCCTTCGACTCGGGACGGAAGAAGCCGTCCTTGATCCAGGTCTTGTTGGCCAGATCGAACTCGCGGGTGACGTCGGCATCGGCACCGCCGCGCGACAGCGCGATCAGGCAGCGGCTGTAGTCCGGGCGCAGGCAGTCGGCACCGTGCCAGACCCAGTTCTCACCCTCGGCCTTGTTCAGCGCGTCCAGGTCGAGCACGGTCTCCCACTGCGGTGAGGCCTTGCGGTACTCGGCCAGGGTGGTGCGCCGCCACAGGCCGCGCTCGTGCTGCTGGTCCTTCCAGAAGTTGTAATAGTAGTCGCCGATCTTCTGCACGCCGGGAATCTTGGCGTCCGAATCGAGCACCTCGCGGATGCTGGTCTCCATCTGCTTGAAGGCCGGGGTCTGCGCCAGGCGCGCCTCGGACTTGGCATTCTGTTCCTTGACCCAGGACAGCGGCTTGTCGCCGATGACGTCCTCGAGCCAAGCGTAGCGATCGGTGTCTTCAGCGGCCACGGCGGTCCCCACCGAGGCAGCGGTCATCATGCCGGCCAGCAGGCAGGCGGAAGCGAGTCGAGACATTGCAGCTCCAGGCAGTCATAAGCCGTGGAACGCTAACATGGATCGCCGCAGCCGCCCCCGTGTCGAAGGTCAGGCCGTGGCCGTAGTGCCGCGACGGCGGCGGGGCGTGCCACCGGTGCGACGACGCGCCTGTCCACCGGTGCGACGGGCCAGCCGCAGCCACGACAGGCGCGACACAGGAAAGCGCAGCAGCGCCCACCAGGCCACCAGTGGCATGCCCACCAGCCACATCGGCAGCCAGCCCAGCCAGGCGTTGCTGCCACGCGCGGCTGGCCAGACCAGTACCAGGGCCAGCCCGGCCAGGGCAACCTGCCGCACGCTGCGCAGCAGGCGCGGATCGGCGCGCACGAAGATGTCGCGTTCAGTTGCAGGGCGACGGACGGCACGTGCGTTCATTGGGCTTCTCCGGTGGACAATGCAACACAGCTTGGGCAAGGCCCTTCTCACAGGTTGCGACACCATTGACGGATCGCGTGCACACAGTCGACCATGCGCGTGCAAGCCCACTGGAGCCCGCTCCCGCATGACTTCGATCCGCCCGCTCTGCGCCATGCTGCTGGCCCTGTCCCTGGCGGGCCCCGCCGTGGCCGCCAGCGAGCCGCCATCGCCCCGTGCCAGCGCCCCGGGTGCGGCTGCGCTGGACGCACCGATCGACCTGAAGCGCTTCATGGGCACCTGGTATGTGATCGGCCGCGTGCCGAACTTCATCGAACGCGGCCATGTCGCCAGCGTCAACGAGTACGAGCTGCGCGACACGCACAAGGTCGGCATCACCTACCGCTACCGCGATGGCTTTGGCGAACCGTTGCAGGAAGTGCGTGCCCGCGCCAGCGTCGACCCGGACAGCGGCAACCACGGCTGGCGTACCTGGTTCTACCGTGTGGTACCGACCCATTCGCGCGTGCTGGAAGTCGCGCCGGATTATTCCTGGGCGCTGATCGGCTATCCCGGTCGTGAGATGGCCTGGATCTTCTCGCGCACCCCGGACATGGACAAGGCCCTGTACAAGGAGCTGGCCGAACGCCTGCGCGACGAGTACGGCGTGAACACCGACAAGCTCAAGCGCGTGCCGCAGCACCCGGAGCAGGTCGGGAAGCTGGGTTACGAAGTACCGAACGTGCGCTGATCGCGCTTGGGATTGCCGGCTAGCGGCCGGCACTACCCCAACGAGATGCCGGGCGCCGCCCGGCATTCTGTTATTTGCGGCTGTAATGCGCGACCAGGCGGTCGCCGAGCATCTGCAGCAGCTGCACCAGCACCAGCAGCAGGACCACCGTGACCAGGGCCACGTCGGTATGCGAGCGCTGGTAGCCATCGCGGAACGCCAGGTCGCCCAGGCCACCGGAACCGATCGCGCCGCCCATCGCGGTGAAACCAATCAGCGCCACCGTGGTGACCGTCGCACCGGCGATCAGGCCCGGGCGCGCTTCCGGCAGCAACACGCGGGTGACCAGCTGCCAGGTGGTGGCGCCCATCGCCTGGGTCGCCTCGATCACTCCCCGGTCGACTTCACGCAGCGCGGTCTCGACCAGGCGCGCGTAGAACGGCGCGGCACCAATCACCAGCGGCACGATCGCACCACGCACGCCCAGGGAGGTTCCCATCAGGAACAGCGTGACCGGGATCAGCACGATCATCAGGATGATGAAAGGCACCGAACGCAGCAGGTTCACCACCAGCGCAAGCACGCCATAGGCGAACGGACGGCGCTTCATCTGCGGTGCGCCAAACAGGTACAGCAGCACGCCCAAGGGCAAGCCGATGGCCAGGGTCAGCGGTAGAGAACCCAGCAGCATCAGCAGCGTGTCGATGGTGGCCTGGCCGATGTCGGCCCATTTGCCCGCATCCAGGTGGCGGAAGAAGCCGCCGGCAGTGGCGATGATCATCGACGCAGTTCCTCAACGTGCACGCCGGCAGCCACGAACGCGGCCTGCGCGGCGGACTGGTCACCGCCCACCAGGGCGACCACCAGCTGGCCATACGGGGTGTCCTTGATCCGGTCGATACGGCCGGACAGGATGTTGTAGTCGACGCCGGTCTGCCGCGCGACGCTGCCGAGCAACGGCTCGTAGGTGTCGCCGCCCAGGAAGGTCAGGCGCACGATGCGGCCCCCGACTGCGTCGAAATCGCGGTGCAGCGTCCCCTCGTCCACATGCTCCGATTCGCTGACGAAACGGCGCGTGGTCGGGTGCTGCGGATGCAGGAACACGCGGGTGACTGGCCCGGTTTCGACCATCTGGCCGGCATCGAGCACGGCGACGCGGTCGCAGACACGGCGGATCACATCCATCTCGTGGGTGATCAGCACGATGGTCAGGCCCAGCTCGCGATTGATCTTCGACAGCAACGACAGCACCGATGCGGTGGTCTGCGGGTCGAGCGCACTGGTGGCTTCATCGCACAGCAGGATCTGCGGACGCGTTGCCAGCGCACGGGCGATGCCCACGCGCTGCTTCTGGCCACCGGACAGCTGCGCCGGGTACTTGTGCGCATGCGCTTCCAGGCCGACGGTCTGCAGCAGCTCGGCCACGCGCGCATCGATCTCCGCCTTCGGCGTACCCGCCAGCTCCAGCGGGAAAGCCACGTTGCCGGAAACCGTGCGCGAGGACAGCAGGTTGAAGTGCTGGAAAATCATGCCGATGCGCCGGCGCAGTGCGCGCAGGCCATCCGCGTCCAGCGCAGTGACATCCTCGCCACCGATCAACAGGCGGCCACCGCTGGGTTCCTCCAGGCGGTTGATCATGCGGATCAGGGTCGACTTGCCGGCGCCGGAATGGCCGATGATGCCGAATACCTCGCCGGCCTCGATGGTCAGGTCCAGCGGTTGCAGTGCGCTGACTTCGCGACCGGCAACGGCATAGGATTTGTGCAGGCGCTGGAACTCGATCACGGGCGTGGCTCACCGGCTGGGTGACGGAAGGGGGCGTGCAGCCTACCAGCGCCAGCGCTCGCGCGCCCGCGCCTTGAGCCGGAATATTATTCCTTTTGGTTCTAAGACGCGGCTCTCCCCGGTAGTGCCGGCCGCTGGCCGGCACCTGCGGCGGTCCCCCCGGTGCAATGGGTTGCCGGCCWGCGACCGGCACTACCCCACGATCAGGGGTGGTCGAGTGGTTTCGGCGGCTGCACCCGGTTCAGGCGTTCCCGGTGCAGCAGGTACAGGCCCGAGGCGACGATGATCGCGGCCCCCACCCAGGTATAGCCGTCCGGCAGTTGGCCCCAGAAAGCCAGGTCCCAGCCGATCACCCAGACCAGGCCGCTGTACTCCAGCGGCGCGATCATCGACGCCTCACCCAGCTGGAAGGCCCTGGTCAGCGCGATCTGGCCCAGCGCCCCGGCCAGGCCCATACCGGCGATCAGCGGCGCATGCGCCAACTGCAGCGGCACCCAGCCAGGAATGGCCAGCAGGCCCGCGCCGATCGCCATGATGACCAGGAACCAGACCACCATCGATTGCGAGGTATCGGTGCGGGTCAACAGGCTGACCGTGATCGCCGCCACGGCATAGGCGGTGGCGGCGGCCAGTACCATCAGGCCTGGCACCGAAATGAAGCCGTCCACGCCCGGTCGCAGCACCACCAGCACGCCGATCAGGCCGATGCCGATGGCCACCCAGCGCCGCGGCCCGACGCGTTCACCCAGCAGTGGCACCGACAGCGCGGCGATCAGCAGCGGCGCAACGAAATAGATGGTGTAGGCGGTGGACAGCGGCAGGTCGCGCAGGGCGAACACGAAGCAGCCGATCATCGCCATGCCCAGTCCGCCACGCAGCAGGTGCAGCCCCCAGCGCCGCGGAATCAGCGAGCGCGGGCCGGCACTGACCAGCACCCAGACCAGCACGAACGGCAGCGAGGCCGCGCCGCGCAGGAAGGTTACTTCCAGCGTGGGATAACTGGCCGACAGCTGCTTCATGCCAGCGTCCATCAGCGAGAAGCAGGCGACCGCAGCGACCATCCAGGCCACCGCGCGCGAAGGGGAGCGTTGCACGTTCATGGCCCATTATCGCCCGGTCGCTGCCTTCTGTAGAGC
>NZ_RAUX01000078.1 GCF_013464485.1 Stenotrophomonas maltophilia | reverse complement strand
GCCYCCSCCSCCGCGCCGCTGGCAGTCAACTGAAAGCCCATCGACACAGCATTCCTCCTTCTGGAGAACACCATGAAAGACCTGCTCAACCTCTTCAACCAGCAGCGCCAGACGCTGGACTTCGACGCGATCAAGATCGCGCTGGCCTCGCCGGACCTGATCCGTTCGTGGTCCTTCGGCGAAGTGAAGAAGCCGGAAACCATCAACTACCGTACCTTCAAGCCGGAACGCGACGGCCTGTTCTGCGCCGCCATCTTCGGCCCGGTGAAGGACTACGAGTGCCTGTGCGGCAAGTACAAGCGCATGAAGCACCGCGGCGTGGTCTGCGAAAAGTGCGGCACCGAAGTGACCCTGGCCAAGGTGCGTCGTGAGCGCATGGGCCACATCGACCTGGCCTCGCCGGTCGCGCACATCTGGTTCCTGAAGTCGCTGCCGTCGCGCATCGGCCTGATGCTGGACATGACCCTGCGCGACATCGAGCGCGTGCTGTACTTCGAAGCCTACGTGGTGACCGAGCCGGGCCTGACCGCCCTGGAACGCCGCCAGCTGCTGACCGAAGAACAGTACCTGCAGGCCCGCCAGGAGCACGGTGACGACTTCGACGCCGCAATGGGTGCCGAGGCCGTGTACGAACTGCTGCGCACGATCGATCTGCAGTCGGAAATGACCCGCCTGCGCGAGGAAATCGCTGCTACCGGTTCGGAAACCAAGCTCAAGCGCCTCACCAAGCGCATCAAGCTGATCGAAGCCTTCCTGGAATCGGGCAACCGTCCGGAATGGATGGTCATGACTGTGCTGCCGGTGCTGCCGCCGGACCTGCGTCCGCTGGTCCCGCTGGATGGCGGCCGCTTCGCGACCTCCGACCTGAACGACCTGTACCGCCGCGTCATCAACCGTAACAACCGCCTGCGCCGCCTGCTCGAACTGAGCGCGCCGGACATCATCGTGCGCAATGAAAAGCGCATGCTGCAGGAATCGGTCGATGCGCTGCTGGACAACGGCCGTCGTGGCCGTGCCATCACCGGCACCAACAAGCGCCCGCTGAAGTCGCTGGCCGACATGATCAAGGGCAAGCAGGGTCGCTTCCGCCAGAACCTGCTCGGCAAGCGCGTCGACTACTCGGGCCGTTCGGTCATCGTGGTCGGCCCGTACCTGCGCCTGCACCAGTGCGGCCTGCCGAAGAAGATGGCGCTTGAGCTGTTCAAGCCATTCGTCTTCGCCAAGCTGCAGCGCCGTGGCCTGGCCACCACCATCAAGGCCGCCAAGAAGCTGGTCGAGCGCGAAGAAGCCGAAGTCTGGGACATCCTGGAAGAGGTCATCCGCGAGCATCCGGTGATGCTGAACCGTGCGCCGACCCTGCACCGTCTGGGCATCCAGGCGTTCGAGCCGGTGCTGATCGAAGGCAAGGCCATCCAGCTGCACCCGCTGGTCTGCACCGCGTTCAACGCCGACTTCGACGGTGACCAGATGGCCGTCCACGTGCCGCTCTCGCTGGAAGCCCAGCTGGAAGCGCGTGCGCTGATGATGTCGACCAACAACATCCTGTCGCCGGCCAACGGCGAGCCGATCATCGTGCCGTCGCAGGACGTCGTGCTGGGTCTGTACTACATGACCCGCTCGCTGGAAAACAAGAAGGGCGAGGGCATGGCCTTCGCCAACATCGCCGAAGTGAAGCGTGCCTACGACAACCGCGTGGTGGAACTGCACGCGCGCGTCAAAGTCCGCATCACCGAAGTGGTGACCGACGAAGACGGCGTCAAGCAGAACAAGACCTCGATCGTGGACACCACGATCGGTCGCGCCCTGCTGGCTGAAATCCTGCCGGAAGGCCTGCCGTTCGCGCTGGCCAACACCGAGTTGACCAAGAAGAACATCAGCCGCCTGATCAACTCCAGCTACCGCCAGCTGGGTCTGAAGGACACGGTCGTGTTCGCCGACAAGCTGATGTACACCGGCTTCGCCTACGCGACCCGCGCCGGCGTCTCCATCGGCATCGATGACATGCTGATCCCGGACGAGAAGAAGGGCATCCTCACCGAGGCCGAAGCCGAAGTGCTGGAAATCCAGGAGCAGTACCAGTCGGGTCTGGTCACCGCCGGCGAGCGCTACAACAAGGTGGTCGACATCTGGTCGCGCACCAACGAGCGCATCGCCAAGGCGATGATGGACACCATCGGTACCGAGAAGGTCGTCAATGCCAAGGGTGAGACCATCGACCAGAAGTCGATGAACTCGCTGTACATCATGGCCGACTCCGGTGCGCGTGGTTCGCAGGCGCAGATCCGTCAGCTGGCCGGCATGCGTGGCCTGATGGCCCGTCCGGACGGCTCGATCATCGAGACGCCCATCAAGGCGAACTTCCGCGAAGGCCTGAACGTGCAGGAGTACTTCAACTCCACCCACGGTGCCCGTAAGGGTCTGGCCGATACCGCGCTGAAGACCGCGAACTCGGGTTACCTGACCCGTCGTCTGGTGGACGTCGCGCAGGACGTGGTGATCACCGAGGTGGATTGCGGTACCACCGAAGGCCTGATCATGACCCCGATCGTGGAAGGCGGCGACGTGGTCGAGCCGCTGAAGGATCGCGTGCTGGGTCGCGTGGTTGCCGAGGACGTGTTCCTGCCGGGCAACGACGAAGATCCGATCGTCACCCGCAACACCCTGCTGGACGAAGCCTGGGTTGCCAAGCTGGAAGATGCCGGCGTGCAGACCATCAAGGTCCGCTCGACCATCTCCTGCGAATCGGCCTTCGGTGTCTGCTCGCGCTGCTACGGCCGCGATCTGGCCCGTGGCCACCTGGTCAACATCGGTGAAGCGGTCGGCGTCATCGCCGCCCAGTCCATCGGTGAGCCGGGTACCCAGCTGACCATGCGTACGTTCCACATCGGTGGTGCGGCGTCGCGAGCTGCTGCGGTCGACAACATCACCGTCAAGACCACCGGCTCGGTCAAGTTCAGCAACCTCAAGTCGGTTGAGCACGCCAACGGCTCGCTGGTGGCAGTGTCGCGCTCGGGCGAAATCTCGGTGCTCGATGCCCACGGCCGTGAGCGTGAGCGTTACAAGCTGCCGTACGGTGCAACCATCACGTCCAAGGACGGTGATGCGATCAAGGCTGGCCAGACCGTGGCCAACTGGGATCCGCATAACCACCCGATCGTGTCGGAAGTGGCCGGCTTCATCCGCTTCATCGACTTCGTCGACGGCATTACCGTCATCGAGAAGACCGACGAGCTGACCGGCCTCGCTTCGCGCGAAATCACCGATCCGAAGCGTCGTGGTACCCAGGCCAAGGACCTGCGCCCGATCGTGCGCATCGTCGACGCCAAGGGCAACGACCTGTCGATCCCGGGCACCGATCTGCCGGCGCAGTACCTGCTGCCGCCGCGCTCGATCGTCAACCTGCAGGATGGCGCTGCCGTCGGCGTGGGTGACGTGGTCGCCAAGATCCCGCAGGAAGCGTCGAAGACCCGCGACATCACCGGTGGTCTGCCGCGCGTGGCCGATCTGTTCGAAGCGCGCAAGCCGAAGGATCCGGCGGTGCTGGCCGAGCGTTCGGGCATCATCAGCTTCGGCAAGGACACCAAGGGCAAGCAGCGCCTGATCATCAAGGACACCGATGGTTCGGAGCACGAAGAGCTGATCCCGAAGTACCGCCAGGTCATCGTGTTCGAAGGCGAGCATGTCACCAAGGGTGAAACCATCGTGGACGGCGAGCCGAGCCCGCAGGACATCCTGCGTCTGCTGGGTGTCGAGCCGCTGGCCGCCTACCTGGTGAAGGAAATCCAGGACGTGTACCGCCTGCAGGGCGTGAAGATCAACGACAAGCACATCGAGGTGATCACCCGCCAGATGCTGCGCAAGGTCGAGATCACCGACCAGGGCAGCAGCAAGTTCCTGAACGGTGAACAGGTGGAGCGTCAGCGCGTTATCGAGGAGAATGCGCGCCTGTCGACCCGCAACGAGCTGCCGGCGCACTTCGATCCGGTCTTGCTGGGTATCACCAAGGCCTCGCTGGCGACCGAATCGTTCATCTCGGCCGCGTCGTTCCAGGAAACCACCCGCGTGCTGACCGAAGCGGCCGTCCGCGGCACCTCGGACAACCTGCGTGGCCTGAAGGAAAATGTCATCGTGGGTCGCCTGATTCCGGCCGGTACCGGCCTGGCGTACCACAGCAACCGCCGTCGCGGCGCTTCCGGTCTCACCGAGTCGGAAATGCAGACCCTGGCCGGCACCCCGGCCGCGGTCGAGGCACCGGTGGTTGAAGCCGAAGCTGAACAGGCTTCGGGCGAAGAATGAGGTATCCGGTCCGGCCGCAAGGCCGGACCACCCATCGGTTCATCGATGGGATTGGGAAAGGGCAGGGGAGGTCGTCCGCGATCACCTCCGCCAACCTGAACGGGGTACATGGAGGCCCCCCAGTAACGTTCCGGGATCAGGAACGGGCTTGACAGGAGGCGTTTGACTGCTTTCCTGGCAGGTTGCTACAATCGTCTGTCTCAGCAGGCCAGAATTTTGGCCTGCTTTAACATTTCCGCATCTCTGGTCGGATTTTCCGGCCACCAATCAGAAGAACCTACTGATGGCGACGATCAACCAGCTGGTCCGCAAGCCGCGGCAAGCGACCACCTACAAGAGTGCCTCGCCGGCGCTCGACAAGTGCCCGCAGCGCCGTGGCGTCTGCACCCGTGTCTACACCACCACTCCGAAGAAGCCGAACTCGGCTCTGCGCAAGGTTGCCAAGGTCCGCCTGACCAACCAGGAAGAAGTGATTTCCTACATCGGTGGTGAAGGCCACAACCTGCAGGAGCACTCCGTGGTCCTGATCCGCGGCGGTCGCGTCAAGGACCTGCCGGGTGTGCGTTACCACACCGTTCGTGGCTCGCTCGACGCCGCCGGCGTTGCCAAGCGTCGCCAGGCCCGTTCCAAGTACGGCGCCAAGCGTCCGAAGGCATAAGGAGAGAGCACTATGTCGCGTAAGGGTAATACTCCGCAGCGTTCCGTCCTGCCCGATCCGAAGCACGGAAGCGAAACCATCGCCCGCTTCATCAACATGGTCATGCAGAGCGGCAAGAAGTCCGTCGCCGAAAAGATCGTGTACGGCGCCATGGACGTGATCACCGAGAAGAACAGCAGCGCCAACGCCATTGAACTGGTGCAGAAGGCTCTGGACAACGTCGCTCCGGCGGTCGAAGTCAAGTCGCGCCGCGTCGGTGGTGCCACCTACCAGGTGCCGGTCGAAGTGCGTTCGTCGCGCAAGATGGCCCTGGCCATGCGCTGGCTGATCGACTCCGCGCGCAAGCGTGGTGAGAACACCATGCCGAAGAAGCTGGCTGCTGAACTGATCGACGCCTCGGAAAACCGTGGCGGCGCCATCAAGAAGCGCGAAGAAACCCACCGCATGGCCGAAGCCAACAAGGCATTCGCCCACTACCGCTGGTGAGTTTGACGGCCTTGTAAAACAGGCAGGGCAGCACCACTTCGGTGCGTGCTGCCTCGCGGTCCCAGAAGGACTGCGCCAATCCGAAGGCCGCCGAAAGGCGGCGTTCGGCCATCCGAAATCCAAGAAATCTGAGAGGCTCCCGTGGCCCGTTCCACTCCCATCGAGCGTTACCGTAACTTCGGCATCATGGCTCACATCGATGCCGGCAAGACCACCACGTCCGAGCGCATCCTGTTCTACACCGGCAAGAGCCACAAGATCGGTGAAGTGCACGACGGCGCCGCCACCATGGACTGGATGGAGCAGGAGCAGGAGCGTGGCATCACGATCCAGTCCGCTGCCACCACCGCGTTCTGGAAGGGCATGGACAAGTCCCTGCCGGAGCACCGCTTCAACATCATCGACACCCCCGGGCACGTCGACTTCACCATCGAAGTGGAGCGCTCGCTGCGCGTGCTCGACGGTGCCGTCTTCGTCCTGTGCGCCGTCGGTGGCGTGCAGCCGCAGTCGGAAACCGTGTGGCGCCAGGCCAACAAGTACCACGTGCCGCGCATCGCGTTCGTCAACAAGATGGACCGCACCGGTGCCAACTTCCAGAAGGTCGTCGGCCAGCTGAAGGCCAAGCTGGGCGCGGTTGCCGTGCCGATGCAGCTGCCGATCGGCGCTGAAGACAACTTCAAGGGCGTTGTCGACCTGCTGAAGATGAAGGCCATCCATTGGGATGAGGCTTCGCAGGGCATGAAGTTCGAATACGGTGAAATCCCGGCCGAACTGCAGGGTCCGGCTGAAGAGGCTCGCCAGTTCATGGTCGAGACCGCTGCCGAAGCCAGCGAAGAGCTGATGGAAAAGTACCTGGGCGGCGAAGAGCTGGCCGAGGCCGAAATCATCAACGCCCTGCGTACCCGTACCCTGGCGACCGAGATCGTGCCGATGTACTGCGGCTCGGCCTTCAAGAACAAGGGCGTGCAGGCCATGCTGGACGGCGTGATCCAGCTGCTGCCGTCGCCGGTCGACGTGCCGGACGTGAAGGGCGTGGACGTTGACGACGACACCGTCGAAATGACCCGCAAGTCGGACGACAAGGCTCCGTTCTCGTCGCTGGCCTTCAAGATCATCACCGACCCGTTCGTCGGCGCGCTGACCTTCTTCCGTGTCTACTCGGGCACCCTGAACGGTGGCGACACCGTGCTGAACTCGGTGAAGGGCAAGAAGGAGCGCATCGGCCGCATCCTGCAGATGCACTCGAACAACCGCGAGGAAATCAAGGAAGTTCTGGCCGGTGACATCGCCGCTGCCGTGGGCCTGAAGGACACCACCACCGGTGACACCCTGTGCGCCGTGGACGCCCCGATCATCCTGGAGCGCATGACGTTCCCGGAGCCGGTGATCTCGATGGCCGTCGAGCCGAAGACCAAGTCGGACCAGGAAAAGATGGGTCTGGCCCTGGGCCGTCTGGCGCAGGAAGATCCGTCGTTCCGCGTCAAGACCGACGAAGAATCCGGCCAGACCATCATCTCGGGCATGGGCGAGCTGCACCTGGACATCATCGTCGACCGCCTGAAGCGCGAGTTCAACGTTGAAGCCAACGTCGGCGCGCCGCAGGTGGCCTACCGCGAAACCATCACCCTGGCTGACGTCAAGTCGGACTACAAGCACGCCAAGCAGTCCGGTGGTAAGGGTCAGTACGGTCACGTCGTGATCGAACTGTCGCCGATCACCGCTGAAGATCGTGCCGATCCGAAGATCGCTCCGATGATCAAGGACGACTTCCTGTTCATCAACGACATCACCGGCGGCGTGATCCCGAAGGAATTCATTCCGTCGGTTGAAAAGGGCCTGCGCGAAACCATCACCAGCGGTCCGCTGGCTGGCTTCCCGGTCGTGGACGTCAAGGTGAAGCTGGTGTTCGGTTCGTACCACGACGTCGACTCCTCGGAAATGGCGTTCAAGCTGGCTTCGTCGATGGCCTTCAAGCAGGGCTTCGCCAAGGCCAAGCCGGTGCTGCTGGAGCCGATCATGAAGGTCGAGATCGTGACCCCGGAGGATTACCAGGGTGACGTGATGGGCGACGTCAGCCGTCGTCGCGGCGTGCTGCAGGGTTCCGACACCACCGGTGACGGCTCCGCTTCGATCATCAACGCGATGATCCCGCTGGGTGAAATGTTCGGCTACGCCACTGCGCTGCGTTCGCAGACCCAGGGCCGCGCCACCTTCACCATGGAATTCGATCACTACGAGCCGGCTCCGACCAACATCGCCGAAGCCGTCATGAAGAAGGGCTGAGCCTCGCTCAGCCTCTCTTGAAACCACTTACGAACAATCAAGGTATAGAACAATGGCAAAGGGTAAGTTCGAGCGCACCAAGCCGCACGTCAACGTCGGCACCATCGGTCACGTCGATCACGGCAAGACCACGCTGACCGCTGCACTGACCAAGATCGGTGCCGAGCGCTTCGGTGGCGAGTTCAAGGATTACTCCTCGATCGACGCCGCGCCGGAAGAAAAGGCTCGTGGTATCACGATCTCGACCGCGCACGTCGAGTACGAATCCCCGGTCCGTCACTACGCCCATGTCGATTGCCCGGGCCACGCTGACTACGTCAAGAACATGATCACCGGTGCCGCCCAGATGGACGGCGCGATCCTGGT
>NZ_RAUX01000077.1 GCF_013464485.1 Stenotrophomonas maltophilia | reverse complement strand
GACAACGTCAAGATGGTCGTCACCCTGATCAACCCGGTGGCAATGGACGAAGGCCTGCGCTTCGCCATCCGCGAAGGCGGCCGTACCGTCGGCGCCGGCGTGGTCTCGAAGATCATCGAGTAAGCCTGCAGTACCGGTGGTTGCATAGCGCCGCCGGTTACGCGAATGGCGGGCCGGGAACCTCGGTCCGCCTTCGCCGTCTAAGGGAAGGCAAGTTTCAAAACGTACGCCAGTAGCTCAATTGGCAGAGCAGCGGTCTCCAAAACCGCAGGTTGGGGGTTCGAGTCCCTCCTGGCGTGCCATCTGCCCACCTTATCCAGCGGCCTGGGCCGCTAAAGCAGACACAGCCTGATGAATAGCAAGATCGAACACTCCAAGGACAACTCCGCCAACGGTGGGGATATCGTCAAGTATGTCGCCGCATCGCTGCTGGTGCTGGCCGGTCTGTTCGTCTGGTTCTGGTTCTCCGCCGACTCCGGTCGCGCCACCCAGCTGGGTGCGTGGGCGGGTCAGCTGCGTGCGTTGGCGGTCGTAGTCGGTCTGGTTGGCGGTATCGGCGTGTTCATGCTGACCGGCAAGGGGCGCGACACCCGCGAGTTCCTCTCCGAGTCGCGCTTCGAACTGCGCAAGGTGGTCTGGCCGACGCGCCAGGAAGCCATCCGCATGACCTGGGTCGTGATGGTGGTGGTGACCATTCTCAGTCTGTTGCTGGGTGGGTTCGATTACGTCATTCAGTGGCTGGTTCAGTTGTTCCTGAGCCGCTAAGGAGAATTGCATGAAGCGTTGGTACGTCGTTCACGCCTATTCGGGCTTCGAGAAGTCGGTGGCGCAGGCTCTGCGCGATCGCATCGTCCGTGACGGCATGGAAGAGCGCTTCGGCGATGTCCTGGTCCCGACCGAAGAAGTGGTCGAGATGCGCGCTGGCCAGAAGCGCCGTTCCGAGCGCAAGTTCTTCCCGGGCTACGTGCTGGTCCAGATCGAGACCCACGAAGAAGCCGGTATTCCGCGCATCGACAACGAAAGCTGGCACCTGGTCAAGGAAACCCCGCGCGTGATGGGCTTCATCGGCGGCACCGCCGACCGCCCGCTGCCGATCGCCGATTCCGAGGCCGAGGCCATCCTGAACCGCGTTCAGGAAGGTGTCGAGAAGCCGCGTCCGAAGGTGCTGTTCGAGCCAGGCCAGATGGTCCGAGTCACCGATGGTCCGTTCAACGATTTCAACGGCGTCGTCGAAGAAGTCAACTACGAGAAGAGCCGTCTGCGCGTCTCGGTGCTCATCTTCGGTCGTGCCACCCCGGTCGAGCTCGAGTTCGGCCAGGTCGAAAAGGCCGTCTGATCCCGCTGTAGAGTCGAGCCATGCTCGACTCCGGACCAGAAACCGGGCTTGGCCCGGTTTCTCTCGTTTACGTGCCGCTTCAGGCATGTGAAGAAAAAACCTGATATAGTGCGCGGCTCCCCGCTGGGAAGCCAGTAGGACGAGGCCGCCGCAAGGTGGCCTTCAGCATGATTTCAAAACGCGATGCCGGGACGCGTGATTCCCGGTCCGATGGGGAGCCTGTTGTCGAAAGGCGCTAGCACCCGGAGAGCATACTCATGGCAAAGAAAGTTGTCGGTTACATCAAGCTGCAGGTGAAGGCCGGTCAGGCCAACCCCTCGCCGCCGGTCGGTCCTGCGCTGGGTCAGCGCGGTCTGAACATCATGGAATTCTGCAAGGCGTTCAACGCTGCCACGCAGAAGCTCGAGCCGGGTCTGCCGGTTCCGGTGATCATCACGGCCTACTCGGACCGTACGTTCACCTTCATCACCAAGAGCACCCCGGCCACCACCCTGCTGAAGAAGGCCGCTGGCATCTCGTCGGGCTCCAAGCGCCCGAACACCGAGAAGGTCGGCAAGGTCACCCGTAAGCAGCTGGAAGAGATCGCCAAGGCGAAGGAACCGGATCTGACTGCCGCCGATCTGGACGCCGCCGTGCGTACCATCGCTGGCTCTGCCCGTTCCATGGGCCTCGTGGTGGAGGGTTAATAAGATGGCACAGACCAAGCGTGAGAAGGCCATCAAGGCCGCCGTCGTTCCGGGCAAGGCATACGCCTTCGAGGACGCGATCAACATCCTGAAGAGCGCCACCAAGGCCAAGTTCGTCGAGTCGATCGACGTCGCTGTGCGCCTGGGCGTCGATGCGAAGAAGTCCGACCAGCAGGTCCGTGGCTCCACCGTGCTGCCGGCCGGTACCGGCAAGTCGGTCCGCGTCGCCGTGTTCGCTCCGGCCGGTGCCAAGGCTGATGAAGCCCTGGCCGCTGGCGCCGAAGCCGTCGGTATGGATGACCTCGCCGAGAAGATGCAGGCCGGCGATCTGAACTACGACGTCGTCATCGCGACCCCGGACGCCATGCGCGTCGTCGGTAAGCTGGGCACCGTGCTGGGCCCGCGCGGCCTGATGCCGAACCCGAAGGTCGGCACCGTTTCCCCGAACCCGGGTGAAGCCGTGAAGAACGCCAAGTCGGGTCAGGTCCGTTACCGCACCGACAAGGCCGGCATCATCCACTGCACCATCGGCAAGGCCGACTTCGCCGAAGACGCGCTGAAGTCGAACCTGACCGCGCTGCTGCTGGACCTGATCAAGGCCAAGCCGGCCACCTCGAAGGGCACCTACCTGCAGAAGGTTTCGGTCAGCTCGACGATGGGCCCGGGCGTCACCGTCGACCAGTCGTCGCTGACCCTGAAGTAATTGTTTGAAGCGGTCACGGTGCCCCTGGCGCCGTGGTCGTGACATTTGAAGGCATCGCTGGCAGTGCATCGCCCGCGGTAGCCGTCAAAGACCGCAGGCGCGGTCGTGGCACTACCGGCGACGGGCACGGAAGCTCGACCTGGCAAGGAGTCGCCGCCGGAGCAGTCACGAACGCTTAATCGATTCCCCGGAATCAACCTGCGTAGATGGTGCCCTTCTGGAGTTTTTCTGGTTCACGCATGTCTGGGATTTCCCTGATTGCCTCCAGGTCTGGAACGGCCCACCCCCCCGGAACATCATCCCGATGTTCCCGGCGTCCAGGACGGATGCCGCACAGGACCGCACACGGCAGGAGCCGTAAGCGGAGTTCAATAGGAGGAGTGCAATGGCTCTCAATCTGTCCCAGAAGCAAGAAGTAGTCGCCGAGCTGGCAGACGTCGCCGCCAAGGCCCACTCCTTGATCGCAGCCGAATACGCTGGCACCACGGTCGCCCAGATGACCGCGATGCGCAAGCAGGCTCGTGAAACCGGTGTTTTCTTGAAGGTTGTCAAGAACACCCTGGCTTCGCGCGCCGTTGAAGGCACCGAGTTCGCAGTCGCCCAGGACCAGATGGTTGGTCCGCTGCTGTACGCGTTCTCGCTCGAGGAGCCCGGCGCTGCCGGTCGCCTGATCAAGGAAGCCGCCAAGGGCAACGACAAGCTGAAGGCTAAGGTCGTCGCCATCGGTGGCGAAGTGTTCCCGGCAAGCCACGTCGAAGTGCTGGCCTCGCTGCCGACCCGCGATCAGGCCCTGGCCATGCTGGCCCGCGTCCTGACCGAGCCGGTCACGATGTTTGCCCGCGCCATCAAGGCCGTTGGCGAGAAGCAGGGTGGTGGCGATGTCGCCGCCGACGCTGCCGAGCCGGCCGCCGAGACCGCCTGAGTTTCGACTTACCGTGGTTCCTGACGGAACCTCACCCCAGAAAATCATCCAAAGGTATTAATCATGTCCCTTACCAACGAACAGATCGTCGACGCCATCGCCGAGAAGTCCCTGATGGAAGTGATGGAGCTGGTCAAGGCCATCGAAGAGAAGTTCGGCGTCTCCGCCGCTGCTCCGGTTGCCGTGGCTGCTGCCGCTGGCCCGGCCGCTGCTGTTGAAGAGCAGACCGAGTTCACCGTCACCCTGAAGTCGGCCGGCGACAAGAAGGTCGAAGTCATCAAGGCCGTCCGCGCCATCACCGGCCTGGGCCTGAAGGAAGCGAAGGACCTGGCCGAAGCCGGTGGCGTCCTGAAGGAAGGCGCTTCGAAGGACGACGCCGAGAAGATGAAGAAGGACCTGGAAGCTGCTGGCGCGACTGTCGAAGTCAAGTAAGCAGTTACCTTGCATCGTCACCGATTCACGGCGATGCAGCCAAGGCTGGGGGCGTAAGCCCCCGGCCTTTGGTCGTTGTTGCGGTATTGGTAGAGTCGACTGCCAGTCGACTGCTGTGAAGAAGGTCGACTGACAGTCGACTCTACCGTTTCAAAAGCAGCAAAAAGCCCAACACGGGCTGCAGTCAAACCCCGGCCGGCCAGCGCAGCGCGCGGCAGCAGGGGCGTGGTGGCAGACGAGTTGGCAGTTGGAAGTAGCGGGAGAAGGCGTGCTGGTGCCGGCAAT
This sequence comes from Stenotrophomonas maltophilia, assembly GCF_013464485.1. GTDB lineage: Bacteria > Pseudomonadota > Gammaproteobacteria > Xanthomonadales > Xanthomonadaceae > Stenotrophomonas > Stenotrophomonas maltophilia_AW. The sequence goes on along the minus strand of NZ_RAUX01000077.1, from coordinate 4,250 downwards.
ACCAGCGACTTCCAACTGACAATTTCAAGTTTCCTTCTGGGTCGTGGACGCACGGCCCGCACAACAAGGCGGAAGACCTCATGACGTCCTATTCGTTCACCGAAAAAAAGCGTATCCGCAAGGATTTCGGCAAGCAGCGCTCGATTCTCGAAGTGCCGTTCCTGCTCGCCATCCAGGTGGATTCCTATCGTGAATTCCTGCAGGAAAACGTCGATCCGGCCAAGCGCACGGACCACGGCCTGCACGCTGCGCTGAAGTCGGTCTTCCCGATCGCCAGCTACAGCGGCAATGCCGCCCTGGAATACGTCGGCTACAAGCTGGGCGAACCGGTCTTCGACGAGCGCGAGTGCCGCCAGCGTGGCATGAGCTACGGCGCCCCGCTGCGCGTGACCGTGCGCCTGGTGATCTACGACCGTGAGTCGTCGACCAAGGCCATCAAGTACGTGAAGGAGCAGGAGGTCTATCTGGGCGAAATCCCGCTGATGACCGAGAACGGCACCTTCATCGTCAACGGCACCGAGCGCGTCATCGTCTCGCAGCTGCACCGCTCGCCGGGTGTGTTCTTCGACCACGACCGTGGCAAGACCCACAGCTCGGGCAAGCTGCTGTACAGCGCCCGCATCATTCCTTACCGCGGTTCCTGGCTGGACTTCGAGTTCGACCCGAAGGACGCGCTGTTCACCCGTATCGACCGCCGCCGCAAGCTGCCGGTGTCGATCCTGCTGCGCGCGCTTGGCTACAGCAACGAAGAGATGCTGGCCGAGTTCTTCGAGATCAACACCTTCCACATCAACCCGGATGAAGGCGTCCAGCTGGAGCTGGTGCCGGAGCGCCTGCGTGGCGAAACCCTGGGCTTCGACCTCGCCGACGGCGACAAGGTCATCGTGGAAGCCGGCAAGCGCATCACCGCGCGCCACATCAAGCAGCTGGAAGCCTCGGGCATCGCCGCCCTGGCCGTGCCGGACGACTACATCGTCGGCCGCATCCTGTCGCACGACGTGGTCGACGCCTCGACCGGCGAACTGCTGGCCCAGGCCAATGACGAGATCACCGACGAGCAGCTGCAGGCCTTCCGCAAGGCCGGTGTTGATGCGGTCGGCACCCTGTGGGTGAACGATCTGGATCGTGGCCCGTACCTGTCCAACACCCTGCGCATCGACCCGACCAAGACCCAGCTGGAAGCCCTGGTCGAGATCTACCGCATGATGCGTCCGGGCGAGCCGCCGACCAAGGACGCCGCGCAGAACCTGTTCCACAACCTGTTCTTCACCTTCGAGCGCTACGACCTGTCCGCGGTCGGCCGCATGAAGTTCAACCGTCGCGTGGGCCGCAAGGAAACCACCGGCGAAGCCGTGCTGTACGACAGCAAGTACTTCGGTGAGCGCAACGACGAAGAGTCCAAGCGCCTGGTCGCCGCCCATGGCGACAGCTCCGACATCCTGGACGTGATCAAGGTCCTGACCGAGATCCGCAATGGTCGCGGCGTGGTCGACGATATCGATCACCTGGGCAACCGTCGCGTGCGTTCGGTCGGTGAAATGGCCGAGAACGTGTTCCGCGTGGGCCTGGTCCGCGTCGAGCGCGCGGTCAAGGAGCGCCTGTCGATGGCCGAGTCGGAAGGCCTGACCCCGCAGGAGCTGATCAACGCCAAGCCGGTCGCCGCTGCCATCAAGGAGTTCTTCGGCTCCTCGCAGCTGTCGCAGTTCATGGACCAGAACAACCCGCTGTCGGAAGTGACCCACAAGCGTCGCGTCTCGGCCCTGGGCCCGGGCGGCCTGACCCGTGAGCGCGCCGGCTTCGAAGTGCGCGACGTGCACCCGACCCATTACGGCCGCGTCTGCACCATCGAAACCCCGGAAGGCCCGAACATCGGCCTGATCAACTCGCTGGCCGTGTACGCCCGCACCAACCAGTACGGTTTCCTTGAGACCCCGTACCGCAAGGTCGTGGACGGCAAGGTCTATGACGAAGTCGAGTTCCTGTCGGCCATCGAGGAAAACGAGTACGTCATTGCACAGGCCAACGCCCTGACCAATGCCGAGAGCGTGCTGACCGAGCAGTTCGTTCCGTGCCGCTTCCAGGGCGAATCGCTGCTGAAGCCGCCGGCGGAAGTCCACTTCATGGACGTCTCGCCGATGCAGACCGTGTCGATCGCGGCCGCGCTGGTTCCGTTCCTGGAGCACGATGACGCGAACCGCGCACTGATGGGCGCCAACATGCAGCGTCAGGCCGTGCCGACCCTGCGTGCGCAGAAGCCGCTGGTCGGTACCGGCATCGAGCGCGCCGTGGCGCGTGACTCCGGTGTGACCGTGAACGCCCGCCGTGGTGGCGAGATCGTGCAGATCGACGCCGCCCGCATCGTGGTCAAGGTCAACGAGGAAGAGATCGTTGGTGCCACCGACGCAGGCGTGGACATCTACAACCTGGTCAAGTACACCCGTTCGAACCAGAACACCTGCATCAACCAGCGTCCGCTGGTCCAGGTGGGTGACGTCATCGCCCGCGGCGACGTGCTGGCCGACGGTCCGTCCACCGACATCGGCGAACTGGCCCTGGGCCAGAACATGCTGATCGCGTTCATGCCGTGGAACGGCTACAACTTCGAAGACTCCATCCTGCTCTCCGAGCGCGTGGTGGAAGAGGATCGTTACACCACGATCCACATCGAAGAGCTGACCTGCGTTGCGCGTGACACCAAGCTGGGGCCGGAGGAAATCTCCGCCGACATCCCGAACGTCTCCGAGCAGGCGCTGAACCGCCTGGACGAGAGCGGCGTGGTGTACATCGGTGCCGAAGTCCGCGCCGGCGACATCATGGTCGGCAAGGTCACCCCGAAGGGCGAAAGCCAGCTGACCCCGGAAGAGAAGCTGCTGCGCGCGATCTTCGGCGAGAAGGCTTCGGACGTTAAGGACAGCTCGCTGCGCGTTCCGCCGGGCATGGACGGCACCGTCATCGACGTGCAGGTCTTCACCCGCGACGGCATCGAGAAGGACAAGCGCGCCCGCCAGATCGAAGAGTCTGAAATCAAGCGCGTCAAGAAGGACTTCGACGACCAGTTCCGCATCCTGGAAGCCGCCATCTACATGCGTCTGCGTTCGCAGATCGTGGGCAAGGTGGTCAACGGTGGCGCTGGCCTGAAGAAGGGTGACGTGATCAGCGACGCCTTCCTGGACGGCCTGAAGAAGGCTGACTGGTTCGCCCTGCGCATGAAGGACGAGGACGCTTCGGAAGCCATCGAGCGCGCGCAGAAGCAGATCCAGGCGCACGAGAAGGAATTCGAGCGTCGCTTCGCCGACAAGCGCGGCAAGATCACCGCCGGTGACGACCTCGCCCCGGGCGTGCTGAAGATGGTCAAGGTGTTCCTGGCCGTGAAGCGCCGCATCCAGCCGGGCGACAAGATGGCAGGCCGCCACGGCAACAAGGGTGTGGTGTCCAACGTGGTGCCGGTCGAGGACATGCCGTACATGGCCTCGGGCGAGACCGTGGACATCGTGCTGAACCCGCTGGGCGTGCCGTCGCGTATGAACATCGGCCAGATCCTGGAAGTGCACCTGGGCTGGGCGGCCAAGGGTCTGGGTCGCAAGATCCAGGCGATGATGGAAGCCCAGGCTGCGGTTGCCGACCTGCGCAAGTTCCTGGACGACATCTACAACCACGACGACACCAACGTGGCCAACCGTGTCGACCTGTCGCAGTTCAGCGACGAGGAACTGCTGCGTCTGGCCCGTAACCTCACCGACGGCGTGCCGATGGCCACCCCGGTGTTCGACGGCGCCACCGAAGCGGAAATCAAGCGCATGCTGGAACTGGCCGACCTGCCGAGCAGTGGCCAGACCCAGCTGTACGACGGCCGCACCGGTGAAGCATTCGATCGCCACACCACCGTGGGTTACATGCACTACCTGAAGCTGAACCACCTGGTCGACGACAAGATGCACGCCCGTTCGACCGGTCCGTACTCGCTCGTCACCCAGCAGCCGCTGGGCGGCAAGGCGCAGTTCGGCGGCCAGCGCTTCGGTGAAATGGAAGTCTGGGCGCTGGAAGCCTACGGCGCGGCCTACACCCTGCAGGAAATGCTGACGGTGAAGTCCGATGACGTGCAGGGCCGCAACCAGATGTACAAGAACATCGTCGACGGTGAGCACGAGATGGTCGCGGGCATGCCGGAATCCTTCAACGTGCTCGTGAAGGAAATCCGCTCGCTGGCCATCAACATGGAACTGGAAGACAACTGATCCATGCCGGCGCGG
>NZ_RAUX01000076.1 GCF_013464485.1 Stenotrophomonas maltophilia | reverse complement strand
TGGGGCGGGGGGGGGGGGGTTCGCGGGACACGCCGTAAACCCRTCCATGGGGGCTCGATGGCGCCATCCATGGCGCCAACGGTCCCGCGAACCCAACCCGCCCGGCCTCTGACGGTTTCCGTGCGCGTCCAGCCCACGGAAAAGAAATAAAAGCGAGAAGCAAAAGCCGGTCGCTGCGCTCGCGGGTCATGGCCGGGGTGGGATTTCTTCTCCGCAGGAAAAGAAATCCCATCCCTCTCCTTATATGTAGCGATATCCACAACCGCTCTTGCCTTCCGTCCCGTCACCGGGAACTCCGGAAGGGAGGGGCAGCGTGGGCGCGCGGGGGTGTCCGCGGCATGGATGCCGCGGCCAAGCCCCCAGGGATGGGTTTACGGCGTCCCCCGCGKGCCCACGCTGCTCCGACCAAGCCGAAAGAACCCAGAGCCGACACGCTTCGGCTTTGCGCTTTGCGCTCTGGCTTGTAGAAAGCGCCCGCCGGCCGCAGGCCGGCCAACATCCCCCGCTGCGCTGCGGCGCGACCTGCGGGCGACCGATCTGGGATAATGGGGATTCTTGTTTCCTCTGCTGCCGGACCCGGTCATGACCCAGAAGACGCTGCTCAACGATACCCACCGCGCCCTTGGCGCCAAGATGGTCGATTTCGGGGGTTGGGACATGCCCATCCACTACGGCTCGCAGCTGGACGAGCACCACCTGGTGCGTCGCGAGTCGGGTGTGTTCGACGTCAGCCACATGACCGTGGTCGACCTGCGCGGTGACCAGGTCAAGCCGTTCCTGCGCCGCCTGCTGGCCAACTCGGTCGACAAGCTGAAGGTGACCGGCAAGGCGTTGTACTCGTGCATGCTGAATCCGCGCGGCGGCGTGATCGATGACCTGATCGTCTACTACCTGGGCGACGACTTCTTCCGCATGGTCGTCAATGCCTCCACCCGTGAAAAGGATCTGGCCTGGTTGCGTGAGCAGGCCGCACCGTTCGGCGTTTCCGTCGAGCAGCGCCCGGACCTGGCCATCCTGGCCGTGCAGGGCCCGCAGGCGCGCGACATCGTCATCGGTCTGGCCCGCGAAAGCGACCGCGCAGCGTTGACCAAGCTGGGCCGCTTCGCCGCCCTGCAGGCGCAGTCCGATGACGGCGCCGAGCTGTTTGTCGCGCGCACCGGCTACACCGGTGAAGATGGTTTCGAGATCCTGCTGCCGCAGGACGCCGTGGTCGCGTTCTGGAACCGCCTGTTGGCAGCAGGCGTGAAGCCGGCCGGCCTCGGCGCGCGCGACACCCTGCGCCTGGAAGCCGGCATGAACCTGTACGGCCAGGACATGGACGAAGAGATCAGCCCGTACGAAGCCGCGCTGGCCTGGACCGTGTCGCTGGACGAAGGCCGCGACTTCATCGGCCGCGACGTACTGGAAGCGCAGAAGGCCGCCGGCACCGCGCGCCAGATGATCGGCCTGGTGATGGACGAGAAGGGCGTGCTGCGCCACGGCCAGGCGGTGACCACTGCCGGCGGCCAGGGCGAGATTCTGTCCGGCACCTTCTCGCCGACCCTGGCCAAGGGCATCGCCTTCGCCCGCGTACCGGCCGGTGAACTCGGCGAAGTCACCGTCGACATCCGCGGCCGGCAGGTCCCGGTGCGCGTGGTCAAGTTCCCGTTCGTGCGCGAAGGCCAGGCCCAGCCCGGCGTGCTCGCCGACGCCTGATCCCAACGTGCCGGTCGTCACTGACAGCAGTGGCGGCCGGTTGGTTACACTAGCCCCGTTTTTTCCACCCCTGCATATCTCTGGAGCAGTCCCATGAGCGAGATCCCCGGCGACCTCAAGTTCCTCAAGTCCCACGAGTGGGCCCGTGTCGAAGGCAATGGCCGCGTCACCGTCGGTATTTCCGACCATGCCCAGGGCCTGCTGGGTGACCTGGTCTACGTCGAACTGCCGGAAGTCGGCGCCGACGCCAAGGCCGGCGAGCAGATCGCCGTCGTTGAGTCGGTGAAGGCTGCCTCGGACGTCTACAGCCCGATCAGCGGCAAGGTTGTCGAGGTCAACTCGGCCCTGTCCGACAAGCCGGAAACCATCAACGAAGATGCCTACGGCGAAGGCTGGATGTTCGTGGTCGAACTGACCAACGCCGAAGAGGTCAACGAGCTGCTGGACCCGGACGCATACGCCGAAGCCTTGGAGAACGACGACCACTGAGTCGTCGTTTCCGGGTTCTGGAACGGCCACCTTCGGGTGGCCGTTTTTGTTTTGGCGAGTGCGTCGGACTCATGACGCAGGGTTTGCTGCGCGCCCTCGACGCGGCATCAGCAGACCCGCGAACGGTACCGAGGGGTGTGCGCAGTTTTGCGCAAATCCGCGTTTCCACCCCGCGCCGACGCGTCCGGATGTGAAAACTTTTCGCCCCCCGTTGCGGTGCCGTTGTGCTGGTGTTGGTGCGGGCTGCGGCGGGTGCTGGCGATGCGTGCATGCATTGGACGCCGACATACATGCATCTGCGCGGAGTGCTTATTTCAAGTGCTTTTTGTTCAACGCTTGCGTTGTTGCTGCTGCAGGCAGCGTGCGCGCATGGTGCTTTGGCGGTCATCGAAGACGGAGCGTGGCGACCGTGCAGGCACCACTGTGGATGGCGCAGATGTGAAAATTTTTCGCGGGGGTTGTTGACAGTAAAAAAAACCGTGATTAGGTTTCGCCTCAGCAGACCTTGCCTGCCCAACCGAGTGCGCAGAATCAATCGTCCGATGCGAAGCAGCCCCTTCAAGACCACCGCGACCCTGATGACGGTGGACATGGCCCCGCTTCCCCCGGAGAAATGCAAGGCACCTCCCGTTCCGATGCCCGCTCCGCCGATCGAGGCGGGCATTGCCGTATCCGTAACGGCGCGCCTGACGCGCCGGCGGTCCCCGCACGCAGCATCCGCGGGTTTGATCCACCTGGGCGTTTCAACTCCCTATCACTGACGAGGAGCCATCCCATGGCAACCAAGAAAGCTGCGAAGAAGAAGCCCGCCGCCAAGAAAGCGGTGAAGAAGGTCGCGAAGAAGGCCGCTGCCAAGAAGGCAGTGAAGAAGGTCGCGAAGAAGGCGACCGCCAAGAAGGCAGTGAAGAAGGCTGCGAAGAAGGTCGCCAAGAAGACCACTGCGAAGAAGGCAGTGAAGAAGGCGGCAAAGAAGGTAGCCAAGAAGTCCACTGCCAAGAAGGCCGTCAAGAAGACCGCGAAGAAGGCCGTCAAGAAGGTAGCCAAGAAGGCCACCAGGAAGACTGCCAAGAAGGCCACGGCCCGCAAGCCTGCCAAGAAGGTCGCGAAGAAGGCGACTGCCAAGAAGGCCGTCAAGAAGACCGCCAAGAAGGCAGTAAAGAAGACCGCGAAGAAGGCCACCAAGAAGGCTGCCCCGAAGAAGGCAGCGAAGAAGGTTGCCAAGCGCAAGCCGGCCGCCCGCAAGAAGAAGGCCGCCCCGGTCGCTCTGCCGGCAACCCCGGCGCCGCTGATCTAAGTACTTCCCGATAGCCGCATCCTGAAACCCCCTTCCCTGGCTGCCCAGCGGGGAGGGGGTTTTTTTATGGGATCATTTGTAGCGTCGAGCCATGCTCGACTGCCTTTCTGAGGATCGACGCTAGCAATGCGGTGCCGGTGGAAATCGCTCCACCAGGAAATCGATGAAGCTGCGCAGGCGGGTTGAGTGGTAGCGGTCGTGGGCAAAGACCACGTGCATCGGCCGACCGGTCTGGCCGTGCTCCGGGAACAGCTGCACCAGGCGCCCGGCGTCGACGTCGGCAGCCAGCAGCAGTGCCGATTGCAGCACGATGCCCATGTCACGCAACGCGGCCGAGCGCAGCGCTTCGCCGTTGTTGATCCGCAGGCGACCCGCGGGCACATGGCCGAGCCCGCCAGCGTCAGCCTGAAGCCACTGCGCCAGTGCGCTGGGTTCGAAGGACAGGCATTGGTGCCGGGCAAGCGCCCGTAGGTCGGAAGGCGTACCGTGCCGGGCGAGGTATCCGGGCGAGGCGCACATCATCAATCGATACGGGGTCAGCGCACGTGCGACCAGCGTGCTGCTGTCAGCCAGTGTGCCGATTCGCAGGGCGGCTTCGAAACCTTCCTCGGCGAGGTCGACGACGCGGTCGGTCAGCACCGCGTCGACACGCACGTCGGGATGGCGCTCCATATAGTCGGCCAATGCCGGCACCAGCGCATGCGTTCCGAAGATCACCGGCGCGCTGATACGCAGCGTGCCTGCAGGTGCCAGGTGCTGGTGCTGGGCCTGCGCATCGGTTTCCTCCACCAGCCGCAGGATCTCCCTGCAGCGGGCGTAGTAGTCCTCGCCGAACGGCGTCATGTGCTGGCGACGGGTGGTGCGACTGAGCAACTGCATGCCGAGCCGTGACTCCAGTGCACGCAGGTGCTTGCCGGCCATCGTCGCGGAGATGTCCAGCGCCGCTGCCGCAGCGCTGAGGCTGCCCTTGTCTACGATCAACACGTAGACCTGCATGCTTTCCAGTAGGTTCATCTGACACCCCAGGTGTTGAATGCTGAAACCTGTGCGGAGTTTATCAATCAGGGGTGATCAAACAGCATGCATCGCACGGGCCGGATGTACCGGCCACGTTGGCAGGAGAACACCATGGATCTGAACCTTGAGGGGCGCACCACGCTGGTCACCGGGGCGGGCAGTGGCATCGGTGCCGCTGTCGCCAGGCAACTGGCCGCACAGGGCGTGCGTGTCGCCATCTCGTCACGGCGGCAGGCACCGTTGCAGGCGCTGGCGGCAGAGATCGAAGCGGCGGGCGGATCCGCGCCGATCATCCTGCTGGGCGATGTCACCGACGCCGGGGGCGTGCGCCGCATCGCCGACGCCGCGCTGGCGGCGTTGCAGCGGGTAGACATCCTGGTCAATGCGGCGGGCGGCTCGCGGCCAACGACCGTTGATGCAGCCGACACGATCTGGGAGGAGGCATTGGCCCTGAACTTCTCTGCCGCACGACGGCTGACCCAGGCACTGCTGCCGGCGATGCAGGCGCAGGGATGGGGGCGGGTGATCAACTTCAGCGGTTCGATGGAGCCACGCGCGGTGAACGCGGCAACGGCGGCCAAGGCGGCGCTGCATCTATGGAGCAAGGGCCTGTCGTCCGAGGTGGCCGGGCAGGGCATCACGGTGAATGCAATCGCGCCGGGACGGATCAACAGCCCGCAGATTCTTGATCGCCTGCATCCCACCGAGGAAAGCCGGCGCGAGTTCATTGCACGCAACATTCCGATCGGGCGCTTTGGCGAGCCGGACGAAGTGGCGCCGCTGGTGGCCTTCCTGGCTTCGCCGCTGGCCGGCTATATCACTGGTGCGGTGATTCCGGTGGATGGCGGCATGCACTACTTCGCGCACTAGCACTGCGGAGCTGTAGAGCCGAGCCCATGCTCGGCTGCCTTGCGCGTTCGCAGAGTCGAGCCGTGCTCGACTGCTTGAATCAGCCGAGCATGGCTCGGCTCTACAAAAACAGAAAGGGCGACCCGTGGGCCGCCCTTCAGGCTTGCGGTCGAGCCCGCCAACTCAGCGCGGCGACGCCACCGCGCGGTTGCTTGAGGCACCCTTGCCCTTGCGCTTGTCCTGCTGCGCCGGGCTTGCACCTTCGGCCATCAGGTTGTCGCTGCCGAAGTCGGTGTCCACATCCAGCCAGCGCTGTGCCGGCAGGCCGAGTGCGGAATCGAGCACGGTCGGCAGCAGGCCGCTGGGCAGGCCGCTTTCGCCGTTCCACATGATGGCGATGCCGAGATCGCGTTCTGGCACCAATGCCACCAGGCCGCGGTAGCCCTGCACGGCGCCGGCATGGAACACCACATCGTGGCCGGCGTAGTCAAAGGTGCGCCAGCCCAGTGCATAGCCGGCCGAATGCAGCCGCTCGCGGCGCCAGCCCGAACGCATCTCGCCGGGGGTGTTGATCAGGCTGGAATGCAAGGTGGCCAGCAGCGGCGCCGGCAGCACGTCGGGGCGGTGGCCGGTGTGGGCCAGCAGCCACTGCGCCATGTCGCTGGCGCTCGCATTGACGCCAGCCGCCGGGGCGACGCGGTAGTAGGTCGGCTTCGGCGTCAGCGACACCCAGCCGTTGCGGCTGCGCACGTGTGGGCGTGCCCAACGCGAGCTGGCCTGGATGCCGGCCAGGCCGAGGCTGGCATCGTTCATGCCCAGCGGCTTGAAGATGCGGCGCTCCACCGACTGTTCGTAGAAGCTGCCGGAAGCGGCGTAGACCACGTCGCCGATCAGGCTGAAGGCCACGTTCTGGTAGGCGTAGCAGTCGCCCGGCAGGCACTTCAGGCTGGTGTTGGCCAGCTTCTGGGTCAGCGAGTAGTACTCGGCGTTGCCTTCGATGTCGCGGTCGTAGGCGTTGTAGGGCAGGCCGACGCGGTGGCTGAGCACATCGGCCACGGTCAGGCGATCGGTCGCTTCGGGCGAGTTCAGGCGGAAGCCCGGCACGTAGTCGGTAACCTTGCTGTCCCAGCGCAGCGTGCCATCGTTGACCAGCAGGCCGGCCATGGTGCCGGCGAAGGCCTTGGACAGCGAGGCCAGGCGGAACACGGTGTGGGCATCGACCGGCAGCGGGTTGTTGACGTCGGTGACTCCATAGCCGCGCGCGCTGAGGATGCGGCCGCCCTGCACGATGGCCACCGCCATGCCTGGCACGCGCTCGCCATAGGTAAGCTGCTGCGCCATCGACTCGATGTTGGCGACGTTGAAACCTGCGGCGGGCGCCTGCACCTGCGGGACCAGGCCGGTGCGGTAGGCCGCCGGCTGGGTGTGGGCGACGGTGGAGGCCGCAGTGGTCTCGATGTTGGCCGGCATCGGCGGCAACGGCGGCGGGGTCTGCGCGGTGGTGGACAAGGCAACGGGCATCAACATGCCCAGCAAACCGGTGGCCGCCGAACGGATCGGACGACGCAGGCTGTTCTTTTTCATCGGTTGGACCCGTGCGCGACTGCTGATGGCGATTCTAGCGCCGCTTTTCCCCTGTGCACAAACAAAGCGAAGATGAATGCGCATCTCGTTGAAAAAGTTGGAATTTTGACGCCAGAAAAGTGTGTCGGAACGTGTCATCCGGGGCGGTCCGCAGCGCCGTGTTGCAGTCTCTGGCATGCCTCGCGCTGGCGATGTTGCGGTGCATTGGCTAACGTACGCGCTTCGCCGCCCCCGGAGCCTGCCATGCCGCTGTCCAACCGCCGTCATCTGGCGAGGGACACCGCGTGAGCGCGGTACGGGGGAAAGGGCCGCTGCGGGGCCTGATGGCGGCACTGCGCGAGTCGCCGGCGCTGTGGTGGTCGTTCCTGTACTTCTTCTGCCTGCTCAGTGGCTACTACGTGCTGCGCCCGGTGCGCGAGGCGATGGCGGCCTCGGCCGATCTGGAAACAGTGTTCCCGCCGCTGCTGATCGGCTGGTTCGAGAGCCACGGCATCGCGCTGAAGGACTTCGTCCTGCAGTTCCTGTTCACCTGCGTGTTCGTGATCATGCTGGTGCTGCAGCCGGTGTACGGCTGGCTTGTCAGTCGCTTCCCACGCCGAGTGTTCCTGCCAGCGGTGTACGGCTTCTTCATCGTCACCCTGCTGGGCTTCTACGCGTTGTTTGACAGCAACGTGCCCGGGCGCGGCATGGCCTTCTTCTTCTGGATCAGCGTCTTCAACCTGTTCGCGGTGGCCGTGTTCTGGAGCTTCATGGCCGATGTGTTCTCCAATGTGCAGGCACGGGCTTACTACGGCTACATCGGCGCAGCGGGCACCATCGGTGCCTTCCTTGGTCCGTTCATCACCAGTGCGCTGGTGCAGCGCGTGGGCATCGCCAACCTGATGCTGGTGTCAGCCGGTTTCCTGGCGATCTGCCTGTTCTGCATCTGGCGCCTGCGGCACTGGGCGGTGCTGCGTGAGCGGGAACAGCAGCTGGTATCGGGCGAAAAGCCGATGGGCGGCAGTGTGCTGGATGGCCTGAAGCTGATCGTGCGCGAACCCCTGCTGCGCTGGCTGGCGATCATGGTGCTGTTTGGTGTGGGCATTGGCACCCTTCTGTACAACCAGCAGGCCACTATCGTGCGTGCTTCGTTCAGTGATGCAGGCGCCGCCACCGCGTTCTTCTCGCGCATCGATCTGGCAGTGAATGCGCTGGCGCTGCTGATGCAGCTGGGCCTGACCCGCTGGCTGCTGTCCCGCCATGGCATTGCACCGGCGCTGCTGATTCCCGGCTTCGCGATCCTGCTCGGCTTCTCGGTGCTGGCCGCTTCACCGATGCCCTTGATGGTGGCGGTGGTGCAGGTGATGACCCGCGCCAGCGAGTTTGCATTGGCCAAGCCGGCACGCGAGACGATCTACACCCGTGTGGACCGCCAGTGGCGCTACAAGGCCGGCGCGGCCATCGACACGGTGGTCTATCGTGGCGCCGACCTGAGCTTTGCGTGGGTGCACAAGGGCCTGTCATTGTTCGGCTCGCACGTAGTGTTCATCGGCGGCATGCTGGTGGCCGCGTGCATGACCGCCGCCGCGTTTGGCGTGCTGCGCGAAGAAAAGAAACTGCCACGCGACCGCTGACGTGGCCCAATCTTCCCGAGGAGAGAACGATGTTGCTGATCGCGCTGCTGCTGACCGTGCTGGTCGCGGTGCTGCACCTGTACTTCCTGGTGCTGGAGATGTTCCTGTGGACCCGCCCGCTGGGCTTGAAGACGTTCCGCAACACGCCGGAGAAGGCGGAGACCACGCGCGTGCTGGCGGCCAACCAGGGCCTGTACAACGGCTTCCTGGCGGCGGGCATCGTGGTGGGGCTGGTGATCGACCAGCCGGTGCTGGTGATGTTCTCGCTGGCGTGCGTGGTGGTGGCGGGGTGCTATGGCGCCTACAGCGTGAGCAGGCGCATTTTCATGATCCAGGCGGTGCCGGCGATCCTGGCGCTGGTCCTTCGCGCGGTGGCGTAGTTTCCAGCCAACGGCGCAGCCCCTCGTGGGTGGACGCGTAGAGCTTGTTATTGGGTTGGCCGGGCGGGTTGGGTTCGCGGGGGACGCCGCAAGTACGTCCSTGTAGGCTTGGCCGCSGCATCCATGCSGCGGACACCCCCGCGAAC
>NZ_RAUX01000075.1 GCF_013464485.1 Stenotrophomonas maltophilia | reverse complement strand
GCCACTACCGGATGTGGACGTTCAACCGCGCAGTTCGGCCAACTGTGCCTGCAGTTCGGCCAACTGTGCCTGCAGTTCGGCCACCGCCGCTTCCAGCTGGGCCACGCGCTCGGCCAGGCCCGGGTCGGCCGCATCGCTGCTGCCACCGCCGCTGCTGGCGTACTTCGCCGCCAGCGCCGCACCGTCCACTTCGCCGCACAGCAGGTGCATGTAGCGGTCTTCGCGCTGGCCGCTGGCGCGCGGCAGCACCACCAGCAGCGCGCGCTGCTGCAGGCGATCAATGGCGTGGCGGGCCTCGTCGGTGTCGGCGAAGCGGTGCAGGCGCTCGCTGCGCGAGACCAGCTCGCCCAGCGTCTGCGGCCCACGCAGCAGCAGCAGCGCCAGCAGCACGGTCTGCTGCCGGGTCAGGTCCAGCGCGGCCTGCATGCGGTGCTCGTAGCGGTCGGCACGCGACGAGAAGTGCTGGCGCGCCAGGCCGAGTGTCTCCAGCTGGCGCAGTGCGTGCTGCACGCTGCCGGCGTCGACGTTCATCACTGGCTCGCGGGCGGTCTTCTGGTTGGCGGCCGACTGGGCCGCATTGACCGTCAGCGGGTAGGTGTCCGGTGTGGTTGCCTCCTTCTCCACCAGGCAGCCCAGCAGGCGGGCCTGCACGGCGTCGAGCAGGGGAACGTCGGGGATCTGGACGGAATCGGTCATGGCGGCCTCCGGAAGGGCAACGGATCAACCGCCAAGCATAGCCGTCCCGAGGCCGCCTTTGCCGGTAAAATGCGCGGGTATATCTGATTGCCGGTGAATCCATGCGTCGTCCTGTTTCCCTGTCCCTGACCCTGCTCGCTACCGCGGCGCTGGGCCTGTCCGCCTGCAAGCGCGTGGATGCGCCTGCCGCCGAAGCCGATGCACCGGAGGCCCCGGCCGCCGCTGCCAAGACCGATGGCGCGCTCGATGCCACTGCCAACGACAACCTCAATGCGGTGCTGTGGATGCAGCGTGCGCAGGAGTACAAGGCGATCACCGAGCAGACCTACCGTGCCGCCGCCGACCACCTGGATGCAGCGCTGAAGGAAGCCCATTGGGATGCGTTGGTGCCGGAAGAGCGTGGCAACGAGGCCAAGGGCCTGAAGCCGGCCGTGGTACTGGACGTGGACGAGACCGTGCTGGACAACTCGCCCTACCAGGCGCGCCTGGTGCGCGACGGCAAGGAATACGACGAGCTGACCTGGGACCAGTGGGTAGCCGAAAAGAAGGCCAAGGCGATCCCGGGCGTGGTTGATTTCGCCAAGGCCGCCAACGCCAAGGGCGTGACCCTGCTGTATATCTCCAACCGCGCCGTGCACCTGAAGGATGCGACCCTGGCCAACCTGCGCGAGCAGGGCCTGCCGGTGGCCGATGACAACGTGTTCCTGGGCCTGGGCACCGTGGTCGAAGGCTGCGAGCAGGCCGGCAGCGAGAAGAACTGCCGCCGCCGCCTCGCCGGGCAGAAGTACCGCGTGCTGATGCAGTTCGGCGACCAGCTGGGCGATTTCGTCGAAGTGACCGCCAACACCAACGACGGCCGTGACGCGCTGCTGCAGCAGTACCACGATTGGTTCGGCGAGCGTTGGTGGATGCTGCCGAACCCGACCTACGGTGGCTTCGAGCCGGCGCAGTTCAACAACGACTACAGCCAGTCGCGCCAGGCCCGCCACGACGCCAAGCGCGCTGCCTTGGACTACGCACCGTGAGCCGTGTGCCGCTGCCGCTGCGCGATGACGAGCGCCTGATCTTCGCGCTGGACGTGCCCGATCGCGTGCAGGCGTTGGAATGGGTCGATCGCCTCGGCGACAGCGTGACGTTCTACAAGATCGGCATGGAACTGCTGGCGTCGGGCGAGTACTTCCAAGTGCTGGACGAGCTGGCCCGCCGCGACAAGCGCGTGTTCGTCGACCTGAAGTTCTTCGACATCCCGGCCACCGCCGCGGCGGTGATCAAGCGCCTGTCGCAGTGGCCGGTCAGCTACGCCACCATCCACGGCTGGCACCCGGCGATGATGGAAGCCTGCGCGGCCGCCAACAGTAGCGACATGCGCCTGCTGGCAGTGACCGTGCTGACCTCGATGGGTCGCCCGGACCTGGCGCAGATGGGCATCGACCGCGAACCGGTCGACGTGGTGGTCGAGCGCGCGCTGGCCGCCCAGGCCGCCGGCATCGATGGCGTGATCGCCTCGGGCCAGGAAGCCGGTCCGATCCGCGCTGCCACGGGCGCAGGCTTCTCGATCGTCTGCCCGGGCATCCGCCCCGGTGGTCCGGTGGGTGATGACCAGAAGCGCACCGTTGGCGTGGCCCAGGCCTTCGCCGATGGCGCTGACGCCATCGTGGTGGGCCGCCCGATCCGCCTGGCCACCGATCCGCAGGCCGCAGCACGGGCGATCCAGCAGGAAATCACGTCGGCGCTGGCTGCGCGCTGAGATTCCGCGGCCAGGGCTGTGGGCTCGAACGCCATCCCGTCCCGAGCGGGGTGGCGTTTTTGCATCCGGCCTGGGGAGCGGTTGTGCACGAATCGCCACAAAACATGCCGTAGATTTCATCGGGTGACTGCGGCGAGATATATATTTCAATTAAATCAATTGCTTATTTGCAATCATGTGAAGTGTTGCCTTAAGTTGAAGCACAGCGTAGGATCGCCGCCATCCGGTCCTCGGGCCGGACATGTGCCACAACACTGTCCACCGGCCTTGCGCCGGCTTGAAGAGCCAGGGATCCCCGAGATCCCGGCTCTTTTTTTATGCCGATCAGTGACTTGCACGGTCAACAGCGGAAACCGTGACGTCCCGGCTTGCCGCTGTCACGTCACAGGCCGCAAGATGCGGACCGGTCCGGGGAGTCCGAGTGCATGAGCGTGGCAGTGCGAGGAAGGTCTGCGCGTGGATGGGGGCTGGCGGCCATGCTGCTGCTGGCGGTGGCGGCGTGTCGTGAATCGAGCCAGGACCCGGCCAAGCCGGCGGCTGAGCCGGTCGCGGCGGTGCAGGCGATGGCGCTGCGCCTGGCCGAGGACGATCTGGTCGGCTACGCAAAGCTGTCGGTACCGCCGAGCCAGTACCAGCGCCTGCAACAGGCCTGGACCGAAGGCCACAGCCAATGGCCGCTGACCGAACTGCCGCTGGGCGACCAGCTGCTGCCGATGCTGGCCGCACTGCGCAAACCCAACGCCAGCGCGGAACTGCAGCGCAGCTTCGATCGTCAGCTGGCCGGCCAGGCTGGCGCCGTGCGCCAGGCCGCACAGTCGATGGGCACCTTCGGCGTGCAGTACCTGCGCCACCAGAAGGGCTACACACCGGGCCAGCAGGCCCATTACATCGCCCTCGTCGAAACCCTTGCCAGCTGGGCGCAGGGCGCCCCGATCAGTGACCGCGCCCGCGCCCGCAGCACCATCGCGGCGCTGGTCGGCGCCGCCGGCAAGGTTGGCTTCGATGACGAGGCCGGCCTGCAGGCCGCTGGCATGGAAGGCAGCCTGCGGCAGCTGGCACCGTTCATCCACACCCTCAAGGCGGTGTTGGGCAGCTACGGGCTGGGTGTGGACGACGCGCTGCGCAGTGTGCGTGGCGAACTGCTGTCGCTGGAAGGCGACAACGCGCTGGTACGGCTGAGCTACGACCTCGCCGGTCGCGAAATGAGCCTGCAGTTGCCGCTGAGCCGGCGTGAAGGCAACTGGTACCTGACCCGAACCCTGGCCGACACCGATGCCCTCCTGCGCAAGTCCGATGCGGCCCGCGCCGCGGCGGCTCCAGCACCGGCTGAAGCCCCCGCCGAGGGTGGGGAAGCGGCAACACCACCGCCTAAGCCATAATGGCGCCGATGTCGAAACAGAACCCGCTGCCGTTCCCCGGCGAAGAATCCCAGTCGACGCCCGCCGATACGGTGCCGGCGTCCCCCTCGACCGGTACCGGCCCGAACCCGGTACCGCCGCCCGCGCACGCGCGTCCGGCCGGCCGCCGCCCGCTGTGGGCACGGATGCTGGGCCGCCTGGTCGAGCCGTGGCTGTCGCTGAAGATCGAGCCGGAAGATCCGGGCCAGTACAACGATGGCCGTCCGGTCATGTACGTGCTGGAAGACTACGGCCTGTCCAACGCGCTGATCCTGGACAAGGCCTGCCGCCAGGCTGGCCTGCCGTCGCCGCTGGTGCCGCTGGCCGGTGACCCGACCGGCCGCAAGCGCGCTTACCTGGCACTGTCGCGGCGCAGCTCCAGCAACTCGCTGATTCCCGAGCAGCGCGGCGCAAAGACCCATTCCGATTCGCTGGCCAAGGTGCTGCAGGCGCACCGCGTGCGCGAGGATCTGGACGTGCACCTGGTGCCGGTGTCGATCTTCGTCGGCCGTGCACCGGACAAGCAGAGCGGCTGGTTTGCCGTGTTGTTCTCGGAAAACTGGGCGCTGGTCGGCCGCTTCCGTCGCCTGCTGGCCGTGCTGCTCAACGGCCGCGGCACCATTGTCCGCTTCGCGCCGCCGATCTCGCTGCGCAGCACCGTGGACGAAGGCCTTGAACCGGAGCGCACGGTACGCAAGCTGCAGCGCGTGCTGCGCACCCATTTCCGCCGCATCCGTGAATCGGTGATCGGCCCCGACCTGTCGACCCGGCGCCTGCTGGTCGACCAGGTGCTGGCGGCGGAGCCGGTGCGCGAAGCGATTGCCTCGCAGGCAAAGCGCGACAACTCGAAGCCGGCTGATGCGTGGAAGAAGGCGCACGCCTACGCCTGGGAAATTGCTGCGGACTATTCCAGCCCGGTGGTGCGCTCGGCCAGCTTCATGCTCAGCCATGTGTGGAACCGCATCTATGCGGGCGTGCTGGTGCACCACCTGGACAAGTTCAAGGCTGCCGCGCCGGGCCACGAAGTGGTCTACGTGCCCAGCCACCGCAGCCACATGGACTACCTGCTGCTGTCCTACCTGCTTTACGACCGTGGCATCGTGCCGCCGCACATCGTGGCTGGCATCAACCTGAACCTGCCGGTGGTGGGTACCCTGCTGCGCAAGGGCGGCGCGTTCTTCATCCGCCGCTCGATCCGCGGCAACGCGCTGTACTCGGCCGTGCTCAGTGAGTACGTCGCGCAGCTGGTGGCCGGTGGTTACTCGCTGGAGTACTTCGTCGAAGGTGGCCGTTCGCGCACCGGGCGCCTGCTGCAGCCCAAGGGCGGCATGATCTCGATGACGCTGCGTGCGTTCCTGCGCCAGCCGCGCAAGCCGGTGCTGTTCCAGCCGATCTACATCGGCTACGAGAAGCTGATGGAAGGCGGCAGCTACCTGGACGAACTGTCCGGGCGGCCGAAGGAAAAGGAATCGATCTGGTCGCTGCTGTGGGGCATTCCCAAGGTGCTCAAGCAGAACTACGGCCAGGTGGTGGTGAACTTCGGCGAACCGATCGCGCTGAACGACGTGCTGGCCGAGAAGGCGCCGGAGTGGAAGGGCGAGGCGGTGTCCGAGGACGAGAAGCCGGCCTGGCTGTCGACCACGGTGGATACATTGGCCGAACGCATCCAGGTGCGCATCAACGGCGCCGCCGACGTCAACCCGATCAACCTGCTGGCGCTGGCGCTGCTGTCCACGCCGAAGCATGCGATGGGCGAGGCCGACCTGATCGCGCAGATCGAGCTGTGCAAGACGCTGCTGGTCGAGATGCCGTACTCGGACCGGGTAACCGTGACCCCGCACTCGCCGGAGCGGATCATCGCCCACGCCGAGGAAATCAACGTCCTCACCCGCATCAAGCATCCGCTGGGCGACGTGCTCAGCGTCAGTGGCGACACCGCGGTGCTGCTGAGCTACTTCCGCAACAACGTGCTGCACCTGTTCACCGCCTCGTCGTGGGTGGCCTGCTGCTTCCAGAACAACCGCCGCATGAGCCGCACCGGCCTGGTCCAGCTGGGCCGCACGGTGTACCCGTTCCTGCAGGCCGAGCTGTTCCTGCCGTGGAGCGAGGACGAGTTCGCGCAGCGCATCGACCAGACCATCAACGTGTTCGTGCGCGAGGGCCTGCTGCAGAACGTCAACGATGACGATGGCGGCATCCTGGCGCGCAACACCGGGCAGACCGACGAGGTATTCCGCCTGCGTGCGATCGGCCACTCGCTGCAGCAGGCGTTCGAGCGCTACTACATCGCCATCTCGGTGCTGGTGAAGAATGGCCCGGGCGTGCTGGGTGCGGCCGAGCTGGAAAGCCTGTGCCAGCAGGCGGCGCAGCGTTTGAGCCTGCTTTACGCACCGGCCGCACCGGAGTTCTTCGACCGCACCCTGTTCCGCGGCTTCATCCAGAAGCTGCGCGAACTGCGCCTGGTGTGGCCGGACGAGAACAGCAAACTGCTGTTCGACGAGCGCCTGGATGCCTGGGCCAAGGACGCCAAGTTCATCCTCGGCCGCGAACTGCGCCACACCATCGAACGGGTCAGCCCGGAAGCGGCCCGCCCGGACGAGCCTGCGCCGCAGGATTGAAGGTAGCGCCGGGCCATGCGGTGGGTGCGGATCTTGGTCCGCACACCTTCCATCTGTGCCAACCAAGGTTGGCACCTACCAGAACAGGAGGCCAACCAAGGTTGGCCCCACCCGAACCCGGCTTCACGCCGGTTCGTCGGGAATCTGCAGGCTTTCCAGCCTGGCGATGCAGTCCTTCAGCTGCAGCTTGCGCCGCTTCAGGCGCTTGGCTTCCAGTTCATCCTCGCCGTTGGCCGCCATGCGGGTGATCTGTTCATCCAACAGGCGGTGCTCGGCGCGCAGGGCGGCGAGGTGCTCGACGATCTCGGCGGGGCTGTAGGTGTCCACAGCCTCCGAGCATACACAGCGATGATGACTGCCGGGAGAGGGGAATCCCGACCCCCGGCCGTGGCTGCTCCGAGCCGTTAGAATGGAACCCATGAATGCCGTGATTTCCCTTCCCGATCCCCAGCCGCGCGCCGCCCGCGATCCGCGCGTGGCCGAGCGCGAGCAGCACAAGCTGGCCAAGCGCCTGCGCCGCCAGGTCGGCGAGGCGATCGCCGACTTCGGCATGATCGAGGCCGGTGACAAGGTCATGGTCTGCCTGTCCGGCGGCAAGGACAGCTACACCCTGCTGGACGTGCTGCTGCAGCTGCAGAAGAAGGCACCGGTGCCATTCGAGCTGGTGGCGGTGAACCTGGACCAGAAGCAGCCGGACTTCCCCGAGCAAGTACTGCCGGAATACCTGGCCGGGCTGGGCGTGCCGTACCACATCATCGAGCAGGACACCTATTCGGTGGTCAGCCGGGTCATCCCGGAAGGCAAGACGATGTGTTCGCTGTGCTCGCGCCTGCGCCGCGGCGCGCTGTACAACTACGCCGAAACCCACGGTTTCACCAAGATCGCGCTGGGCCACCACCGCGACGACATGGTGGCCACGTTCTTCATGAACCTGTTCCACCACGCCAAGCTGTCGGGCATGCCGCCGAAGCTGCGCAGCGATGACGGCAGGCACGTGGTGATCCGGCCGCTGGCTTACGTGCGCGAGAGCGACATCGTCGACTACGCGCAGGCACGCCAGTTCCCGATCATTCCCTGCAACCTGTGCGGCAGCCAGGAGAACCTGCAGCGCCGCCAGGTTGGCCTGATGCTCAAGCAGTGGGAAAAGGACCATCCGGGCCGCATCGATCAGATCGCGCGCGCCATGGGTGAAGTCCGGCCCTCGCAGCTGGCCGACACCACCCTGTTCGACTTCATGGCGCTGGGCCGTCGCGATGACGCGCCGCTGCCCGACGCCCATGCCTGGCTGGCCGGTTCCCCGGCCGACGCCGACGCAGATCCCGAGACGCCCTCCGTTTAAGGTCGGTCGCCCTTCCTCTTCGCCATCCGGAATTCCATGTTCTTTCGCAACCTGACGTTCTTCCGTTTCCCGACCACCACCGATTTTTCCGAAGTCGACACCCTGCTGCCGCACGCCCTGCTGAAGCCCGTCGGCGCACTGGAAATGAATTCGCGCGGCTTCATCTCGCCGTTCGGCCGCGAGGAGAAGGAACTGCTCTCCCACCGCATCGCCGAACATCTGTGGCTGACCGTGGGCGGCGAGGACAAGATCCTGCCGGCGGCGGTGGTCAACGACCTGCTCGAGCGCAAGCTGGAGGAGATCGAGGAGAAGGAAGGCCGTCGCCCGGGTGGCCGTGAGCGCAAGCGCATGAAAGACGACCTGCTGCATGAGCTGCTGCCGCGCGCCTTCGTGAAGTCCTCGCGCAACGACGCCTTCATCGACCTGCAGCACGGCTACGTGGCGGTGGATACCTCCAGCCGCAAGACCGGCGAGTACTTCATGTCCGACATCCGTGGCCTGCTCGGCAGCTTCCCGGCGATGCCGCTGAACGCCGAAGTCGCGCCGCGCTCGATCCTGACCGGCTGGATCGCCGGCGAGCCGCTGCCGACCGGGCTGAGCCTGGGCGAAGAGTGCGAGATGAAGGACCCGGTGGAAGGTGGCGCGGTGGTCAAGTGCCAGCACCAGGAGCTGCGCTGCGACGAGATCGACAAGCACCTGGACGCTGGCAAGCAGGTGACCAAGCTGGCGCTGATCTTCGAGGACAACCTGTCGTTCGTGATCGGCGACGACCTGATCGTGCGCAAGCTGAAGTTCCTCGACGGTGCCCTGGACCAGTTGGAGCATGCCGACGAAGACGGCCGCCGCGCCGAGTTCGACGCCCGCTTCGCCCTGCAGAGCGCCGAGATCCGCCGCCTGTTCCTGTTGCTGGAAGAAGCCTTCAAGCTCAGCAAGGCTGACTGAACAGGCAGCCCGACGGCCGCCGGTCATCCGGCGGCCCGAAGCAGCGCTATGCTGGGCCCATGAGCCGTCTGCTGCGCCGCCTGATCAGCCCGACCCCGCCCGCCACCGTACAGCGCGACACTGTTCGCCTGCGCCTTGAGGATGCCGAGATCGAGGTGCTGCGCGTGCGCGACCCGCGTGCGCGCCGCATCAAGCTGAGCGTGGACGAGCGCGGCGCACGCTTGACCCTGCCGCCGCGGGCAAGTCTGGTGATGGGCGAGCGCTTCCTGGAACAGCACCGCGACTGGCTGGCGGTGCAGCTGCGCCAGTACCAGGGCCAGGGCCTGCCGGCACCGCTGCAGCCCGGCGAAGACGGCGTGCTGCCCCTGCGTGGCGAACTGCTGCCACTGCGCTGGCAGGAAGGCCGCTATGCGCGCCTGGAGATCGACGCGCATGGCGCCTGCGTGCAGTGGCCCACCCGTGGTGGTGACGCCACCCTGCGCCGTCTGCTGCGCGAGTTCTACGAAGCCCAGACCCGCGTCGACGTCGGCCGCTGGCTGCCCAAGTACCTGCCGGGGCTGCCGCGCGCGCCCAGCCGCGTGCGGTTGAAGGTGATGTCCTCGCAATGGGGCTCGCTGTCCCCGGACGGCAGCATGGCGCTGGACCTGGCCCTGGTGCTTGGCCGTCCGGAAGCGTTCGAGTACGTGCTGGTGCACGAACTCTGCCATCTGATCCAGCCGAATCATTCGCCCGCCTTCTGGCACGAAGTGGAACAACGCTTCCCTGCCTGGCGCGAGCAGCGCGACTACTTCCAGCTGGAAGGGCGCCGACTGAAGGCCATGCTTCGCCAGCTTCTGTAACTGTAGAGCCGAGCCCACGCTCGGCTGCCGTTGAATGCAGCCGAGCGTGGGCTCGGCTCTACAGAAGCGCGCGACCCGCTCCTGCTCTTCC
>NZ_RAUX01000074.1 GCF_013464485.1 Stenotrophomonas maltophilia | reverse complement strand
CCGCTACCGGGTGCTGGTGGATGCCAACCTTGGTTGGCATTCCTGCTCTGGTAGATGCCAACCTTGGTTGGCACTCTAAAGGCGTGTCAACCAAGGTTGACACCCACCAAAGCCGGGCGGCTCAGGCGCTTCGATCCAGCAGGGTGCCCAGCATCTGGTCCTGGCGGCGCACCAGCGCGGCGTTGGCAGCGAAAGCCACCACCTCGGCTTTCGCTGCCAGCAGATCTCCCAGCGGTGCACTGGCATCGGCGCCGGTAGGGGTCACCGCGGCCTGCACCCCGCCCTGCTCCACCGCACTACGCTGCAGTTGCAGGCGCTCGGCATCAGGGGTCGCCAGATTGGCCACGTTGTGCGCGGCCACCTGCATGCCCTGCTGGGCCGCGCGCATCCCGCTGAGGGCGATTCCCATCACGTTGTTCATGGCGGTCTCCGGGCCGCTGCGTGCAGCCCTCCGAACCGGTTAGCGGCCGGCGGGCTGCGACCTTGAGTCCACATCGGCCCGACAGGCCCGAGTGGTAGCATATCCCCCTGATTTCAGCGCCTTTTGCCAATGCTCAGTTTTTTCCGCCGCAAGAAGCCCCAGGATGCCCCCGCAACGGAGGCTCCCAAGACCCAGCACTACTCGGCTGAAGAGCTGGCGGCGGCGTTCCCGTCGGCCGCGCCGGTCGAGGACAAGGAGCCGGCACCGGTAGCCGTGCCGGCCGAGCCTGCACCGGTCGAGCCGACCCCGGCAGCCGCCGTTCCGGTCGCTGTCGAGCCCACCCCGGTGGTTCCGGCCCCTGCCGCACCGGTTCCGGCAGCTCCTGCGCCGACGGCGCAGATCGACGTCGCCCCCATCGCCACTCCGGCCATCGAACCGGCACCGCTGCCTGAGCCCACCCCGGTACCGGCCCCGGTCGCCGACGACCTGCCCGCCGCTGCTTCGGTCGACGCCGCGCCCGCCCCGGCCGGCAAGCCTGGCTGGCGCGAACGCCTGCGCAACAGCGTCATCGCACGCAGCTTTGGCGGCCTGTTCTCGCGCAACCCCAAGCTCGACGACGATCTGCTGGACGAGCTGGAAACCGCACTGATCACCGCCGACGTCGGCGTGGGCGCCACCACCGACCTGGTCGAAGGCCTGCGCAAGCGCATGAAGTCGCGTGAGTTCGCGGATGCGAATGCACTGCTGGCCGCGCTGCGTGCCGAGCTGATCGCGATCCTGCAGCCGGTAGCCAAGCCGCTGGTGATCGACCGCAACGCCAAGCCGTTCGTGGTGCTCACCGTCGGCGTCAACGGCGTCGGCAAGACCACCACCATCGGCAAGCTGGCCAAACGCTTCAAGGACGACGGCCACAGTCTGATGCTGGCCGCCGGCGATACCTTCCGTGCTGCTGCCGTGGCGCAGCTGCAGGCCTGGGGCGAGCGCAACGGCGTGGCCGTGGTCGCGCAGGGCCAGAACGCCGATGCCGCTTCAGTGGCGTTCGACGCGCTGCAGGCTGGCAAGGCCCGTGGTACCTCGGTGCTGATCGCCGATACCGCCGGTCGCCTGCACACCCAGTCCGGCCTGATGAACGAGCTGGGCAAGATCCGCCGCGTGCTCGGCAAGATCGACCCCACTGCGCCGCATGAGGTGCTGATGGTGATCGACGGCACCACCGGCCAGAACGCGCTGTCGCAGCTGCGCCAGTTCAATGCCGCAGTGAACGTGACCGGCCTGGTGGTGACCAAGCTGGACGGCACTGCCAAGGGCGGCGTGGTGTTCGCGCTGGCCCGCGAGTTCGGCATTCCGATCCGCTTTGCCGGCATCGGCGAGCGCCCGGAAGACCTGCGCGTGTTCGATCCGGAAGCCTTCGTCGACGCCCTGCTGCCCGAAGCGCTGGGTGCCTGATACGCCGCGCAGCCACCGCAATCTGGTGCAGCCACCCGTGGGGCGGTTCTACCAGAGCGAGTAGAGCCACCCCAAGGGTGGCTGCCCTTTCCCGGAACCCCGATGCCCCGCCAGCCGCACGCCAGCGCCGGAACCATGCAGACAGACCGATTCGTCGCCCATCTGCTGCACTGGTTCGATGACCACGGCCGCCACGATCTGCCCTGGCAGCATCCGCGCAGCCCGTATCGGGTCTGGCTGTCGGAGATCATGCTGCAGCAGACCCAGGTGGCCACGGTCATCCCATACTTCCATCGGTTCCTGCAGCACTTCCCGACCCTGCCCGACCTTGCCGCCGCCAGCAATGACGCGGTGATGGCGCAGTGGGCCGGGCTGGGCTACTACGCGCGCGCGCGCAACCTGCACGCGGCAGCCAAGCGCTGCGTTGAACTGCACGATGGCGACCTGCCGCGTGACTTCGACGCGCTGCATGCCCTGCCCGGCATCGGCCGCAGCACCGCCGGTGCGATCCTCAGCCAGGCCTGGAACGACCCGTTTGCGATCCTCGATGGCAACGTCAAGCGCGTGCTCAGCCGCTACCACGGCATCGACGGCTTCCCCGGCCTGCCGGCCATCGAGAAGCAGTTGTGGTCGATTGCCGAGGCGCACATGGCACAGGTGCCGGCCGGGCGCATGGCCGACTACACCCAGGCGCAGATGGACCTGGGCGCCACCGTGTGCAGCCGCGCGAAGCCGGCCTGCGTGATCTGCCCGCTGCAGGACGCCTGCGTAGCACGCCGCGAAGGCCGAACTGCTGAACTGCCCACGCCCAAGCCGAGCAAGACCCTGCCCGAGCGCGAAGCGGTCGCCCTGCTGCTGCGTGACGCCCGGCAGCGCGTACTGCTGCAGAAGCGCCCGGACACCGGCATCTGGGCACAGTTGTGGACGCTGCCGCAGGCCGAGGCCGGCAGCGACCTGCAGGACTGGTTCGACGTGCACGTCGACGGCTCGCTGGAAGATGCCGAGGAACTACCGGTGCTGCAGCACACCTTCAGCCACTACAAGCTGCACCTGCAGGTATTGTCGCGACAGGTGCACGGCCTGCGCGCGGAAGAACCCACGCTGCGCTGGGTGGCTGCCGACGAACTGCCTGCGCTGGGCCTGCCAGCACCAATCCGCAAGCTGCTCGATGGCGCCACGCTCAAGGCGCCGAAACGAACGTCCAAGAAACCCCGCAACCACGAGTGAACACCATGCCCCGAACCGTCTTCTGCCAGTACGAACAACGCGATGCCGAGGGCCTGGACTTCGTGCCCTACCCCGGCGAGCTGGGCCAGCGCATCTTCAACAACATCGGCAAGCAGGCCTGGGCCGCATGGCTGGCGCACCAGACCATGCTGATCAATGAAAACCGCCTGTCGCCGCGCACCCCGGAGCATCGCGCATTCCTTGAAGGCGAACTGGTCAAGTTCCTGTTCGAGAAGGACGCGGAAAAGCCGGCTGGCTTCGTTCCGGAAGCCTGACCCACAGGTAGTACCGGCCGCTGGCCGGCAAGCTGGCATCTGTGCGATGC
>NZ_RAUX01000073.1 GCF_013464485.1 Stenotrophomonas maltophilia | reverse complement strand
GCGGCCGGCACTACCGCGCTATTTCGCGTTTTCCTCGCGCTCCTGCACCTGCGCCTGGCGCAGTTCCTGCTCGGAGGCACGCAGTGCCTTCACGTCCAGCTTGCGGATGCTGTCGATGAAGCACGGCAGGCGTGGGCCGCCGGCGGGGTCGCGCACCAGCACCTTGTCGAAGCGCGCCGAGACACGGTTCATCTGGCTGGTCAGGCCGATGGCGGTGGCATACGGCAGGTCCTGGCAGGGACCCCTCAATTCCAGCAGATAGGCCTCGCTGGGACGCGTCCACACCGCCAGCGCGCTGTCACCCAGCTCGGTCCAGCCATTGAGGCTGCCGAAGAACTGCATATCGTTCTGCGGCGCGCCGGCGTGGGCACGGTACAGATCCAGTTTCTCGGTACTGCTGAGCCGGCCGGTCGTCGCGCAGGCGGCCAGCGCCAGGCAGAGTCCGGCGATCAGGATCGGGGTCTTCATGGCGATCTCCTCGGGGAACCTGCTGCGATCATGCGCCGACCGACGTGCGGCCGGCGCGATGGCAGGTAAACCCGTTCAGGCCCCGGGAGGCGGCCGTTGCCGGCCGCTCAGACGTCGGCGTGGGCCAGTGCGTGCAGGCGACCTTCGCGCAGCTCCAGCACGCGATCGAGGCGGCGCGCCAGGCTGCGGTCGTGGGTGACCAGCACCAGGCTGGTATGGCGCGCGCGGTTGAGTTCCAGCATCAGCTCGAACACGGTCGCAGCGGTGCGGTCATCCAGGTTGCCGGTTGGCTCATCACCCAGCACGCAGGCCGGATGGTTCACCAGCGCACGCGCAACGGCCGCACGCTGGCGCTCACCGCCGGACAGCTCGCCCGGCTTGTGGTCCAGGCGATGGCCGAGGCCGACCGCTTCCAGCAGCGTGGTGGCCCGGCTGCTCGCCTCGGCCACGGCGGTGCCGGCCAGCAGCACCGGCATCATCACGTTTTCCAGCGCAGTGAACTCGGGAAGCAGATGGTGGAACTGGTACACAAAGCCCAGCGCCTGGTTGCGCAGCAGGCCGCGCGCGGTATCCGACAGCGCCGACATGCGCTGGCCGGTCACGTAGACCTCACCCGCAGTCGGAATGTCGAGGCCACCCAGCAGATGCAGCAGCGTGCTCTTGCCGGCACCGGACGCACCGATGATCGCCACCGTTTCGCCGGCGGTCACGGTCAGGTCCAGGCCGTCGAACACCGGGGTCTGCATGCGCCCCTCGGCGTAGGTCTTGCCCAGTGCTTCGGCGCGGATCACTTCATCGCCGCGCTTGAAGACCTTATTCATAACGCAGGGCCTCCGCCGGCTGGGTGCGTGCTGCCCGCCAGGCGGGATACAGGGTGGCCAGGAAACTCATCAGCAGTGCGACCACGGTGATCGCCACCACGTCGCCGGTCTGCATGTCGGTCGGCAGGCCGGTGATGTAGTAGACATCCTCCGGCAGCAGCTTGACGTTGAACACGCTCTCGATGGCGCCGAGGATGCGCTCCAGGTTGAGGGTCAGGGTGATGCCGCCGATCAGGCCGGCCAGCGTGCCGAAGATGCCGATCAGCGAACCCTGCACCATGAACACCTGCATCACCCCGCCCGGGGTCAGGCCCAGCGTGCGCAGGATGGCGATGTCGGCCTGCTTGTCGGTCACCAGCATCACCTGCGAGGACACCAGGTTGAAGGCACCCATGGCGATGATCAGCGACAGCAGGATGCCCATCACCACCTTTTCCATGCGCAGCGAGTGGTAGAGGTTGGCGTTCTGCTGGGTCCAGTCACTCACCCGGTACGCACCGCCGAGGCTCTGCGCCAGGTCCACGCCCACTTCGAGCGAGCGGTCCATGTCGTGCAGTTTCAGCCGCACGCCGGTGGCACCGTCGCTGCGCAGCACGCGCTCCAGGTCCTGCATGTTGGCAAAGCCCACGCCGCGGTCGACCTCGTTGTAGCCGGCCTCGAAGATGCCACTGACGGTGAAGCGTTTCATCCGCGGCACTGCGCCGGCAGGCGTGCCCTGCACCTCGGCGAAGGTCACCAGCACCTGGTCGCCCACGTCCACGCCCAGCCAGATCGCCAGCTCCTTGCCCAGCAGCAGGTTGAAGCTGCCTGGCTTGAGGCTGTCATAGCTGCCCTTGGTGACCTTCTTGTCGATCACCGACACCTTCGGCTCCAGCGCCGGATCGATGCCCTGGATGATCGCGCCCTGCACGCGCGGGCCGCTGATCATCGACTGGATCTCGATGTAGGGCGCGGCACCGGCCACGCGCGGGTCCTTGCGGGCCACGTCTACCACGCGCATCCAGTCCGGCATCGGCTCGCCGTCGCGACTGATGGTGGTGTGCGCGGTCATCTGCAGCAGGCGGCTGCGGATTTCCTTCTGGAAACCGCTCATGACCGCCAGGGTGGTGATCAGCACCGTCACGCCGAGCGCGATGCCCAGGATCGATGCCATCGAGATGAAGGAGATGAAGCCGTTGCGGCGCTTGGCGCGCAGGTAGCGCAGGCCAATGGCCACGGGAATGGGTTTGAACATGCAGGCACGCCGGTCAATTCAGCTTATGGTGCCATCGACCGGGGCCTACGGGAAACGCCGCGTGCGGCCACGGCCAGTCGCAGTTCACGTCGCTGCCCGGAATCGAGCACATCCGGCCAGAACAGAAGGCGCCGGCGCCGCCGATCCTCACGCCACAGCAACAGCAGCCAAGGCCCACGCACGACCAACCGTGGTTCATCGACGTCCTGCCCGGCCACCTGCAGCGGCTCGGGTGGTACCGGCAGAAGCACCTGCACGCGTGGCCTGCGCTGGCTCCAGGCCAGTTCGGCAAACCCGATGACCCAGGCCAGCACCACCGCGGGCATCAGCAACCGTGAAGGCAGATCCGATGCGCGCAGCAGCCAGGGCGCAGCCAGCAGCACCGCCAACTGGGCGGCGGCCTGCAGCCGCGAGGGGCGCCACTCAAGGCTTGAGGGCGAGGATCTTCTGCATGAGGGGGATCGCGTGCGCATGTGGACAGGCCTCATAGCCCATGAACCAGCGCCACAACTTATCGTCCTCGCAATCAAGCAGGAACAGGAAAACCTCGCGCTCTTCGGTCGGCGCAGTGCTCCACTCGTGGTCCAGGTAGCGGCCGAACAGCTGGTCCAGCTCACGCATGCCGCGGCGGCAGCGCCAGCGCAGCTTCTTCAGCAGAACGTCTTCTTCCATCGTGTTTCTCCAGATACAGCAAAGCCACGCATGGCGTGGCTCTACTGGGGTGGCACAGCCACGCGTGGCGTGACTCTACCGGGTACAGCCGGGCCTGATCAGGCGCGGCGTTCCATCATCAGCTTCTTGATCTCGGCGATCGCCAGCGCCGGGTTCAGGCCCTTCGGGCAGGTCCGGGCGCAGTTCATGATGGTGTGGCAGCGGTACAGCTTGAACGGATCTTCCAGATCGTCCAGGCGCGCACCGGTGTCCTCATCGCGCGAGTCGATGATCCAGCGATAGGCCTGCAGCAGGATCGCCGGGCCCAGGTAACGCTCGCCGTTCCACCAGTAGCTTGGGCAGCTGGTCGAGCAGCAGGCGCACAGGATGCACTCGTACAGGCCGTCCAGCTTCTTGCGGTCTTCCGGCGACTGCAGGCGCTCACGGTCCGGCGGTGCCGGGGTCTGGGTGCGGATCCACGGCTTGATCGAGGCGTACTGCGCGTAGAAGTGGGTCAGGTCCGGAACCAGATCCTTGACCACGTTCATGTGCGGCAGCGGGTAGATCGGCACTTCCTTCTTGCCGCAGTCCGAGATGGCTCGGGTGCAGGCCAGGGTGTTGGTGCCGTCGATGTTCATCGCGCACGAACCACAGATACCTTCGCGGCAGGAGCGGCGGAAGGTCAGGGTCGGGTCGATCTCGTTCTTGATCTTGATCAGGGCGTCCAGGACCATCGGGCCACAGGCGTCCAGATCAACTTCATAGGTATCGGTACGCGGGTTGCTGTCGTCGTCCGGACTCCAGCGGTAGATCTTGAAGGTGCGCACGTTCTTGCCGCCGTTCTTGACGGGGAAGTGCTTGCCCTTCGTGATCTTGGAATTCTTGGGGAGTGAAAACTCGGCCATGGCTGCTCTCGTTGGCTCAGGCGGCCCGCGCCCGTGGGCGCGGATTGCATGGTAGGCGGGGTCGGATCAGTACACGCGCGGCTTCGGCGGCACTACGGACACGTCGTCGGTCAACGTGTACATGTGCACCGGACGGTAGTCGAAGCTGCACTTGCCCTTATCGTCGACGCTGACCAGGGTGTGCTTCTGCCAGTTGACGTCGTCGCGGTCCGGGAAGTCCTCGTGCGCATGCGCGCCGCGGCTTTCCTTGCGCTGTTCGGCCGAGTTGATCGTCGCCACCGCGTTGAGCAGCAGGTTGTTCAGCTCGTAGGTCTCGATCAGGTCCGAGTTCCAGACCAGCGAACGGTCGGAGACCTTCACGTCCTGGAACGAGTCGAAGATCTTGTCCATCTTCTCGCAGCCTTCCTTCAGCGTCTGGCTGGTGCGGAAGACCGCCGCGTCGGCCTGCATGGTGCGCTGCATGCGATCGCGGATGACCGAGGTCGGGGTATCGCCGTTGGCGTGGCGCAGCTTGTCCAGCAGGCCCAGCGCCTTGTCGCAGGCATCGGCCGGCAGCGGCTTGTGCGACGCGCCCGGCTTGATGGTCTCGGCGCAGCGGTTGGCCACCGCACGACCGAACACCACCAGGTCCAGCAGCGAGTTCGAGCCCAGGCGGTTGGCGCCGTGCACGGACACGCAGGCCGCTTCGCCGATGGCGTACAGGCCCGGCACGACCGCATCGGGGTTGTCGCCGACCTTGCGCACCACTTCACCGTGGTAGTTGGTCGGGATGCCGCCCATGTTGTAGTGCACGGTCGGAATGACCGGGATCGGCTGCTTGTGCACGTCGACGCCGGCGAAGATGCGCGCGCTTTCGGCGATGCCCGGCAGCTTGTCGTCGATCACGCCCGGGCCGAGGTGGGTCAGGTCGAGCAGGATGTGATCCTTGTGCTCGCCGACGCCGCGGCCTTCGCGGATCTCGATGGTCATCGAACGGCTGACCACGTCACGCGAGGCCAGGTCCTTGTAGTGCGGTGCGTAGCGCTCCATGAAGCGCTCGCCGCTGCTGTTGCGCAGGATGCCACCTTCACCGCGGACACCCTCGGTGATCAGGCAGCCGGCACCGTAGATGCCGGTCGGGTGGAACTGCACGAATTCCATGTCCTGCATGGCGATGCCGGCACGCATGGCCAGGCCGCCACCGTCGCCGGTGCAGGTGTGCGCCGAGGTGGCGCTGAAGTACGCACGGCCGTAGCCGCCGGTGGCCAGCACCACGCCCTGGGCGCGGAACAGGTGCAGCGTGCCGTCGGACATGTCCAGGGCCAGCACACCGCGGCAGGCGCCTTCCTCGTCGAAGATCAGATCGAGCGCGAAGTACTCGATCATGAAGCGCGCATCGTGCTTCAGCGACTGCTGGTACAGGGTATGCAGCATCGCGTGGCCGGTACGGTCGGCCGCCGCGCAGGTGCGCTGCGCCGCCGGGCCTTCGCCGTACTTGGTGGTCATGCCACCGAACGGACGCTGGTAGATCTTGCCTTCAGCCGTACGCGAGAACGGCACGCCATAGTGTTCGAGCTCGATGATGGCCGGGATGGCCTCACGGCACATGTATTCGATGGCATCCTGGTCACCCAGCCAGTCCGACCCCTTGATGGTGTCGAAGAAGTGGTAGCGCCAGTCGTCCTCGCCCATGTTGGCGAGTGCGGCCGAGATACCGCCCTGGGCGGCAACGGTGTGCGAACGGGTCGGGAAGACCTTGGTCAGGCACACGGTCTGCAGGCCCTTGGCGGCCAGGCCGAACGTGGCGCGCAGGCCGGCGCCGCCGGCGCCGACCACGACCATGTCGTACTTGTGTTCGGTGATCTTGTAAGCGGACATCTAATCTGGATTCCTGTGTAGGTGCCTGGGCTCAGGCAACGCCGAGGGCGATGCGGCCCACCGCAAACACACTGACGATCATGCCGAGCACGGCGACGAACTTCACCGCGGTCTGCAGCACCAGGGCCAGCAGCGATTCGTGGATGTAGTCTTCCAGCACGACCTGCATGCCGAGCTGCGCGTGCCAGAACATGGCGATCAGCAGGCCGATCAGCGGCACTGCGTTCCACGGCTTGGCCACGGCAGCGGCGGCAGTCGCGTAATCCGAGCCAAGCAGGCCCAGCACGAAGACCAGGAACCAGATGCCCAGCACCACCAGGGCGGCGGCGGTCAGACGCTGGTGCACGAAGTGCTCGGTGCCGGTCTTGGCCGAACCGAGGCCGCGCACGTTCTTCAACGGGGTACGGAACTTGCTCACGCGGCACCTCCGAACATCACATAGGCCCACACCAGCAGGGTGATCACCAGGCTGCCGATGACCGAAAGCCAGCTGCTGCGGATGAAGGCGGGGATGCTGAAGCCGATGGCGAAGTCCTGCACCACGTGGCGGATGCCATTGCACAGGTGATAGGCGAACGACCATGTCCACGCGAACAGGAACACGCGGCCATACCAGGCCCCGGCATGGCCGGTGAAGCAGTTCCAGGACTCGGGCCCCATCATCAGGGCCAGCAGGCCGGCAGCGATGATGAGGGCACCAACAGACAGAAAGACGCCAGTGGCTCGATGCAGGATCGAGGTGGCCATCTGAATCTGCCAGCGATACACCTGAAGGTGCGGGGAAAGTGGGCGTTGTCTGGTCGCCATTCGCTGGGCTCGTTGTCTCGGCTGGGCGGCACGTGGCCGCGTTGGCTCAATGCTGATCAGAAATCGATGCAGCGTCCGTTTTTCTCCCAATCGCCATACCGCACCGGATCGAGTCCGCCGCGGCCGCCGAATTCCTCTGCTTTTTCCTGTTCCACGGGCACGGGTGCCGCAGGGACCAGCGGGGCTTCAGATTCGTCGTCGGGAGTGGGGGTTGTTTGGCCTATCATGTTCGGTCTCGCAACGCACAAATTTTAGACCTCGTTCACGTGCCTGACAACCTGCCCCCTGCTTTCGTCGGATATCCGCGCCTGCCCGGCCACCAGCTGCTGAGCCTGCAGGGTGTGGATGCGGCCGTTTTCGCCCACGCCCAGTTCAGCAGCGACGTCACTGCCCTGCCCCTGCTGCACTGGCAGTGGAGCGCCTGGTTGAGCGCCAAGGGCCGCACCCTGGCGGTGTTCCAGCTGCTTCGGCTGGCCGACGACCACGTGATGCTGGTGCTGGCCGACGGCGATGCCGATGCGATTGCGTCGCAACTGCAGCGCTTCGTGTTCCGTCGCAAGGTGAAGGTGCAGGTGCGCGGCGATCTGGCCGTGGCCGGAGCGTTCACTGCGCCGGAGGCCGCCAGCGGCGCCGCGATCGCGCACGCCGCCGGTGACGGCTGGGAACTTGACCTGGGCAGCGATGCCCTGCCGCGCACCCTGCGCATTGGCGCCGCCGACGCCTTTGCCGCCGGCAGCGAAACCGATGAAGCCGCTTTCGCTCTGGCCTGGCGCCAGGCCGACCTGCGCTACGGGTTGCCGCGACTGGAAGAAAGCCAGCGCGAAGTGTGGACCCCGCAGCAGCTGGGCCTGGACCGCCTGAACGGCTACAGCGTGAAGAAGGGCTGCTATCCGGGCCAGGAAATCGTTGCCCGCACCCACTTCCTCGGCAAGGCCAAGCGCGCGGTGCAGTTGCTGCATACCGCCGCGCCGGCGCAGGCCGGCGATGGCGTGCAGCAGGACAGCGCAGCGTTGGGCACGATTGCCAGCGTGGCCGGTGAGCTGGCGCTGGCGGTACTGCCACTGGAGGCCGGCGACGCCGAACTGCAGGTGGGCGGCGCCACAGCGCAGCGTGTGCCGCTGCTGGATGGGTTGGTGCGCTGAAGCCTGAAGGTCCCTCATCCACGCGGTGGGTACGGACCGTTGGTCCGCACGCCTTCGGCGAAGAAATGGTAGTGCCGGCC
>NZ_RAUX01000007.1 GCF_013464485.1 Stenotrophomonas maltophilia | reverse complement strand
GCCCCCCCCTCCACCGAGCAGGTGCTGGACCAGCATCGCGACGCCCTCAAGAAACGCTTCCCGCTGCCGGCCCCCGAAACCTTGCGACGCCGCGGCGGGGGGGACGCAAAGCGGGGGATGCCCGCGCTGGCCGTACTGCTGGTGATGGCAGGCGCACTGTTCGTGGTCGATCCGGCCTGGCAGGTACGCGAGTACCAGACCGGCGTGGCCGAGCGCCGCGAGCTGCCCCTGTCCGATGGCAGCCGCGTACTGCTTGACGCAGGCACCCGTCTGCAGGTGCGCCGCCATCTGCGCTCCCGGCAGGTACTGCTGGTCCAGGGGCGCGCCCGCTTCGACGTGCAGCACTCCGCCTGGCGGCGCTTCGAGGTGGATGCCGGCCCGGTGCACGTGCGCAACTATGGCACGGTGTTCGATGTCGATCGCCAGGGCGAGCTCAGCGAGGTCACGCTGTGGCGCGGCGAGGTAGGCGTGCGCGTGGAAGGCGGCACTGCCGAACAGCGGCTGGTCCCCGGCCAGCGCCTGCTGGCCCAGCCGGGTTCGGTCTCCCCGCCGGAGGTGGTCGAGCTGGACCAGGCCGACTGGACCCATGGCCGGCTGCAGTTCGATCGCATGCCTTTGGCTGAGGTTCTGCGGATCCTGCAGCGCTATCACGACCGTCCCATCGTGCTGGACGACCCGGCTCTGGGTCCACTGCTGGTATCGGGCGTGTTCGATGCCGATCGCGCCGAGACCGCCGTGGCGTTGTTGCCGGAGATCCTGCCGGTGCAGGTGAATACCGCTGCAGATGGAAGCCTGCATCTGCGCGCACGCCATTAGCGGCCACATCGAGGGTGGGTTGAGCGCCGCCCCAACCGGCAACTGCTTGAACCCCTTCGAAGGACCCCGCATGACCCGCCGTCATTCGCCCGCCGCCCTGCGCCGGCTGGCCCCCACCCTGCTCGCCGCCTGCCTCTGCACCGCGCTGCCCGCTGCCGCACAGACCACCGCACCTGCGCCGCTCGAACTGCACCTGCCCGCCGGCCCGCTGCAGGCTTCGCTCAACGCGCTGGCGCGCCAGAGTGGTATCCAGCTGCTGTTCGCCGCCGACACGGTAAGCGGCCGCAACGCACCCGCTCTCGATGGCCGCTACACGCCAGGCGAGGCGCTGCAGCGGTTGCTGGCCGGGCACGGCCTCACCCTCCAGGAACGCTCGCCCGGTGTCTTCGTGGTAAGCCCGGCAGCCACGCCGCCAAAGGCCAAGGCGCCGGCGCGGGCCTCCTCGCCAACGGCCCCCACCTCGCTGGCCCGCGTCACGGTATCGGCCTCCACGGCGCGCATGCCGCAGGGCGAAACCGCGATGCCCAACACCATCACCGTGCTGACCCGCGAGGACATCGCCCAGCAACTGGCGCTGGGCTCGGATGTTTCGCGCGTGCTGTCGTCACAGATTCCGGCGTTCGCGCCAGCGCGCGAGAAAATGTCCAACTACGGCGAAACAATGCGCGGCCGCGGCATCCTGTACATGGTCGATGGTGTACCGCAGTCCACACCGCTGCGTGATGGATCGCGCGATTCGCACACCATTGATCCGGCGATGATCGAGCGCATCGAAGTGATCCACGGTGCCAATGCGCTGCAGGGCATCGGCGGCACCGGTGGCATCGTCAATATCATCACCCGCAGTGCGCCCAGTGAGCCGGGCGCGTTCCTGCTCGACACCAATGTCAGCTACAGCTCTGCCCTGCCCAGCCGCCATGATGACAATGGCCAGCGCGGCTCGGCCCTGGTGGGTGTGCGCAGCGAGCAGTTCGACCTGGTCGCTGGCCTGGCCTATGAAAAGCAGGGCCTGTACCACGACGGCGAGGGCCGATCGATCGGCACCAACGCGCAGGGCGAACTGATGGATTCGACCTCGTCGAATGTATTCGCCAAGCTGGGCTGGAGCATTGCCGAGGGCCATCGCCTGCAGGTGATGGCCAACCGCTACGAACTGCGCGGGCTGGACAACTACTTCGCAGTGAATGGCGACTTCCGCAGCGGCCGCCCGACCGTTTCGGTACCGGGTGACACGCCACTGGATCCGCCGATGAACCGCTCACGCTCCTTGACCGTGGACTACAGCGCTGCCGATCTGCTTGGCGGTCGCTTCCAGGCACAGGCGTTCGCGGTCGACTTCGAAGGCCGTTATGGTGCCAGCCAGTGGGATCCGTGGGGCAACACAGGTGCCAATGCCGCCTGGGACCAGACCCAGAACGAATCGGACAAGCGCGGCTTCAAGCTGACCCAGAGCTGGACCCGCGTGGCCGATACCACGCTGGACGTCACCCTGGGCCTGGACGGCCTGCGTGACCGCACCCACCAGGTGCTGCTGGCCAGCGGCATGAACTGGGTGCCGCTGACCACCTACCAGAGCCTCTCGCCGCTGCTGCAGCTGCACTGGTGGCCGACCGATCACCTCATGCTGTCCGGCGGCCTTCGCTACGAAAAGGGGGAGCTGGAAGTGGGCGATTACACGACGCTGCCGCGTTACGGTACGCGGAAAGTGGCCGGGGGCAAGCCGACCATGAGCGAGACCCTGCCCAACTTCGGCGCGGTCTGGTACATCAACGATCGCCTCAACGCCTATGCCTCGTACTCGGAGGGCTACACCGTGGCCGATGTCGGCCGCGTGCTGCGTGCGATCAACCGCGACGGCCAACGCGTGGAGAACCTGGTCGACCTGTCGCCGGTGGTCTCGGACAACCGCGAAATCGGTCTTGAATACGACGATGGCCGCTTCAGCGGTGACATCGCCTACTACACCTCCGAATCCAAGCTGGGCTCGGTGCTGGTCTACGACGCCGGCATCGACGCCTACAACGTGCAACGGCAGGCCACGCGCGTGGAAGGCTTCGAGAGCAACCTGCGCCTGCGCCTGGGTGACAGCCGCCTCGGCCTGGGCTACGCGCGCGCGAACGGCCGCTATGACGCCGACATCGACGGTCGCCTCGACAGCGACCTGGCGGGCGTGAACATCGCACCGAACCGGCTGACCGCGTTCTGGGAACAGGGCTGGACGCCGCAGCTCAGCACCCGCCTGCAGGCCAGCCACGCCTTCGATCGCGACTTCGACCTGCGTGGCGCGCGGGTAGCAGAGTTCAAGGGCTACACCACGGTGGATCTGGTCGCGCGCTACATGCTGGACAAGCATGCCTTCACACTTGGCGTGCAGAACCTGGCGAACAAGCAGTACATCAGCTACTACTCGCAGACGACGCCATCGAATCCAAGCTATTTCTCTGGTCGCGGCCGGGTGCTGACGCTGGGGTGGCAGTACCGGTACTAAGCAGCAGCAGGGCCCGGGGCGGAGTTGCCCCGGGCCCGCAGTGGAATCTGCGGGTCACGCTGCGTAGCGTCGCTCACCCTGCAGCCAGGTCTCCATCACCTTCAGGTCGAGCACCCTTG
This sequence comes from Stenotrophomonas maltophilia, assembly GCF_013464485.1. Taxonomy (GTDB): domain Bacteria; phylum Pseudomonadota; class Gammaproteobacteria; order Xanthomonadales; family Xanthomonadaceae; genus Stenotrophomonas; species Stenotrophomonas maltophilia_AW. The sequence goes on along the minus strand of NZ_RAUX01000007.1, from coordinate 89,080 downwards.
CCGGATCGATCTTCAGTGGATCGCGATCGAGGATGACCATGTCCGCATACTTGCCGTGTTCCAGGCTTCCGACAATGTCATCGACGCGGCACTGCCAGGCCGCATCGATCGTGACGGCGCGCAGTGCCTGCTCGACACTGATGCACTCCTCCGGATTCAGCACCTCGCCACCATCACGCATGCGCCGGTTCACCGCATTGTCGATGTAGCGCAAGGGTTCGATGGTCGTGACATTGAAATCCGAATGCAGCGAGATGCGCAGGCCTCCATTCAATGCAGAACGGCATGGGTCGTAGAACGCCGCGCGCTGCGGTCCGAGGATGTTGTCGCGGAACGCTTTTCCCCAGTAGAAAACGTGCCCGATCAGGAACGAAGGAGAGACCTGGAGATCGGCCAGCCGGGCGATCTGCTCGGGATGCAGCACGCTGCAATGTTCGATGCGATGGCGATGATCCGTGCGCGCGGTCTTTGCCAGCACCGCCTGATAGACGTTCAGCGTAGTGTCAATGGCTGCATCACCGTTGGCATGGATACCCACCTGCCAACCGAGGTCGTGGGCGCGCTGGACCCCAGCGATCAACTGGGCTTCGGTGTAGTTCAATGCTCCCCGCTTGTCCGAACCCAGATAGTTCTGGCGCTGATAGCCGGTCTGCGCCTGGTTGGAGCCATCGGACCAGAACTTGATGCCGGTCAGGCGGAAGCGATCATCGCCATCCCCAGGCTTGATGCCACGCTTGATCCAGTCGTCCATCAGATCGGAGGTGAGGAATCCTGAGTAGCGGACAGATGGATTGTTCGCCATCACGCCATGGAGGACGTCCAGATCCGTAGTTCCACCGGTGCCGATGCCTGCGTCATGCAGGCTGGTGCAACCGGCCTTGGTCGCGTCTGCGAACAGCTGCTGGATCAGCTCCGCATATCGCTCCGGGCCCGGCATCGGCATCACCGCCATGAACGGCTTCATCGCAGGGGATTCCTGCATGCGCCCGGTGAGTATTCCATGCACGCGATCGTAGCGCCCCTGATCCGGATCGGGCGTGGCATCGGTGACCCCTGCTGCCGCGAATCCCTTCGTGTTGCTGTAGGCGATATGCCCATTGGACTCGAGCACGAAAACCGGATTGTCCGCCGCCACACCATCCAGTGCCTGCATCGTGATGGCCGGGCCTGGCATCAGCGAGGGGTCGATGCCCTGCGCAACGATCCATTCCCCGGGTTTGACTGCACGCGCTGCGGCGCCGATCTTGGACAGCGCTTCGTCCAGGGTGGCGGTACTGAACGGTGTCACGTCCACCCAGTCGGACAGCATCGCCATCGCCGAGTGCATATGCGGATCGATGAAGCCTGGCAACAGCGCCCTGCCGCGCAGATCCACCACGTCAGTGTGGCGCCCCCGGTGCAACATGACCTCCTCGTGGCTGCCCGTGGCCAGGATCCGCCCTTGGCGAACCGCGATGGCCTGCACCTTGCCCTTGCGCCCGAGCGTATGGATCGGACCGCCATGGAAAATCCGATCCGCCGGCCCCGCCAGGTCCGGCGCCGGCGTAGCCGCGATCGCCGTCATCGGTGCAGCCGTTCCCGCCACTGCCACCACCCCCAATCCGATCATGCTGCCGAGAAAATCACGACGAGCCTGCAGGAATGCTGCGGCTCCGGGATTGCACACAATGCACATGCGCCTGCTCCTTCCTTGTGGTCCGCGCAGGCTACCCCGAGCACGTCGAATACGCTGCGAACTGCATCGCCCTTTAACGACGGGGCAGCGCCAGAATTCCGGCACCTGCAACCCCTCCTCATGGCAGGCATGAGGAATCATCGAAACGGGACCGGAAAACACCGTGCTAGCCTCGATCCACCTTCCCTATGCATCTTTCACATGCGCCAGCACATGCTCGCCCTCACGCTTGCCGCAGTACTCACGATCACCCACGCCAGCGCTGCCGAAGCGCCCTTGCCACAGCTGCGGGCCTATACCGTGGATGCGTCCTGGTTGCAGCCGATGGCGCCGCTACGGATCGCCGACCACACGTGGCAGATCGGCACGCAGGACCTGACCGCGTTGCTGGTGCAGACTGCCGACGGCGCAGTGCTGCTGGACGGCGGCATGCCACAGATGGCCGGCCACCTGCTGGACAACATGAAGGCGCGCGGTGTGGCTCCGCAGGACCTGCGATTGATTCTGCTCAGCCATGCGCATGCCGACCACGCCGGCCCGGTTGCCGAACTCAAGCGTCGCACCGGCGCGCATGTAGCTGCCAATGCCGAATCGGCGGTGCTGCTGGCACGCGGCGGCAGCGATGATCTTCACTTCGGTGATGGCATCACCTATCCGCCCACCAGCGCTGACCGGATCATCATGGATGCCGAAGTGGTTACGGTGGGTGGCATCGCGTTCACCGCGCACTTCATGCCGGGGCACACGCCGGGAAGCACCGCGTGGACCTGGACCGATACCCGCGATGGCAAGCCGGTGCGCATCGCCTACGCCGACAGCCTGAGTGCGCCGGGCTACCAGCTGAAGGACAATCCCCGCTATCCGCGCCTGATCGAAGACTACAGGCGCAGCTTCACCACGGTGCGTGGCCTGCCCTGCGACCTGCTGCTGACTCCGCATCCAGGTGCCAGCCAATGGAACTACGCTGCCGGCAGCAAGGCCAGCGCCAACGCGCTGACCTGCAAGGCCTACGCGGATGAGGCCGAGAAGAAATTCGACGCGCAGTTGGCCAGGGAATCTGCGGTACACCGATGATCCTGTAGAGCCGAGCCTACGCTCGGCTTGCCGGCCGAAAGCAGCCGAGCGTGGGCTCGGCTCTACACCGGCCGCGTAGAGGGGTGCCGGCCAGGCCGACCGGCACCTCCACTGACTGTCAGCCCCCCTGCCCGTGCTGGGCATACGGCTCGGTGCTGCCGTCGGTGCGCACCAGCTCAACGGTGTACCGCTGCACGTAGCCATCGGGCATTTCCATTCCCGGCGAACCGGCCGGCATACCGGGCAGCACCAGCCCGCGCGCCGACGGTCGTTCGGCCAACAAGCGCTTGATGTCCTCGGCCGGGATATGGCCCTCGACCACGTAGCCACCGATCTCGGCGGTATGGCAGGAGGCCTTGCCGACCGGCACGCCCAGGCGGACCTTGATCGGGTTCATGTCGTCGGTATCGCGCACATCGACCTGGAAGCCGGCGGCCTTCAAGTGATCGACCCATATGCCGCAGCAACCGCAGCTGGCGGTCTTGTGCACGATGGCAACCGGCAAGGCCGGATCAACCATCGCCGGGCTGACCGGGGCTGGTGCCGGTGCCTCGCTGGCGACCGGTGCTGCGGAGGATTCTTCGACGGCACGAGCGCAGGCGTTCGTGGCCAACACAGTGCCCAGCAGCAGGCCGAGGGAGAGAGTACGGTTCATTGAGTGATTCCTTTGCAGGTACGGGCAACAAGGCCCGCCGCCCGCGCATCGAAGGCGCCGGCAGAGTCGAGAAAAAGTCGAGCAGTCTTGGCAGGCGCTTGAGGGCCTGCAGGAAATCACGCGATGGGTGGACGCAACGGGTCCGGCATCGGCGGCGGTGCGCGCTGCTGGGTGCTTGCCGGCACAGGTGCCTCACGCCAGGGCGATGCCGGTGTTCCGTTCAATGTCGCCAGCAAGCCAAGACAGGCCGGCGGGCATTCACACTCGCCGCTCTGGCAGGCCGTTGATGCAGCAGCGTCGCAGCATCCGGCCATGGCCGCAGAATGCGGTGCGGCGCAATGGTCCGCGCTGGACTGCGCCGCGTACGAGGATGAGACAGTCGCAAGCGCCGGTGCATTCAGCACCAAGGCAACAAGCAGCATCCATCTCAGTAGCAGGCCAGGCAGGTTCACCCGCCGATGATAGCCGATGCGCGCGTCACGCAATCGCCGCCACCATTGCGCTCACCCGCACCGGAATCGACTTGGCGGCTGGCGTGCCGCTGATCCGGTCGTAGTAATCCAGCGGCAGCAACGGGTTCAGTTCAGGGTAGTAACCGGCCAGCGCGCCGCGCGGCATCGGGTAGTCCAGTACGGTCAGGCCTTCGATGCGCCGCTGAACGCCATCACCGCTGATGGTCTCCAGACTGACCAGTGCCTCCTTCTCCAGCCCGCGCGCCAGCCGATCCTCGATGTTCATGAACAGCACCATGCGGTCGTTGTACACGCCGCGATAGCGGTCGTTGTAGCTGTAGATGGTGGTGTTGTACTGATCGTGCGAGCGCACGGTGGCCAGCCGCAGCATGTCCGGATCATGTACGGGATCGTCCACGTCCAGGCCAGGCATCACCAGGATGTTGGCCTTGCCGTTCGGCGTGGGCCAGACGCGGCGGCGCGGCGGGATGTCCAGATGGAAACCATGCGGCTGCTGGATGCGCTCGTTGAAGCCGGTGTAGATCTCCGGGTACACCGCAGCTATCAGTTCACGAATGGGGGCATAGTCGTGAATGCAGCGTGCCCAGTCGACCCTGCTGTGCGGCAGTGCGGCCATCGCCATGCGGCAGACGATCTCTACCTCCGGCAACACATCGGCACTGACCGGCTCGAGCACACCCCGCGAGGCGGTCACATTGGACATCGCATCTTCGATGGTGACGAACTGCTCGCCGGCCGGCGTGACGATGCGCTCCGAGCGCGCGACCACCGGCAGGATCAGCGCGTCGCGGCCGTGCACCAGATGACCTCGGTTGAGCTTGGTGGCGATGCCCACGGTCAGATCCAGGCCACGCATGGCCTCATACGCACGCGGCGTATCGGGCACTGCATGAATGAAATTGCCACCCAGGCCGATGAACACCTTGGCGCTGCCGTCCAGCATCGCTTCGATCGATTCGACCACATGGTGGCCGTGCTCGCGTGGCGGATCGAAGCCGAACACCTGCTGCACGCGATCCAGATAGGCCGGCTTGGGCTTCTCATCGATGCCGACGGTTCGGTCGCCCTGCACATTGGAATGGCCGCGGATCGGCCCGATGCCGGCACCGGGCTTGCCGAAGTTGCCACGCAGCAACAGCAGGTTGGCGACCTGCTGCAGCAGGCGCGAGCCGTACTGATGCTGGGTCAGTCCCATGCCGTAGCAGATCACCGTGGCGTTGGAGCGGATGTAGATCTCCGCACAACGGCGGATCTGCGCCTGCGAAATGCCGGAAATCCGTACGATCTCGTCCCAATCCTGCGCCATCACGTCCTCGCGCAGCGCCTCCAGGCCCACCGTGTGTTCTGACAGGAAGTCGTGGTCGAGCACGTGCTCGCCCTGCGCCTCGCGCTCGAACATCACCTTCATCATGCCCTTGATCAGCGCGAGGTCGCCGCCGATGCGGATGTGCACGAACTCGCTTGTGATTTCGGTAGAACCGAACGTGGCCATCTGTACCACGTCCTGCGGTTCTGCGAAGCGGATCAGCGCGCGCTCGGGCATCGGGTTGACCGCTACGATGGGGATGCCGCGTTTGCGCGCCTCGACCAGGTTGCTCATCATCCGCGGCGAATTGGTGCCGGTGTTCTGGCCGATCACGAAGATCGCCTCGGCGTGCTCGAAATCCTGCAGCACGATGGTGCCCTTGCCCACCCCGATGGCCGGCGGCAGGCCGCGGCTGGTCGGCTCGTGGCACATGTTCGAGCAGTCCGGGAAGTTGTTGGTGCCGAACTCGCGCACGAAGATCGAATAGAGGAACGCAGCTTCGTTCGGCGTGCGGCCGGAGGTGTAGAACTCGGCCTGGTGCGGGCTGTCCAGTGCCTGCAGGTGGCGGCCGATCAACGCGAAGGCCTCATCCCAGCTGCACGGAACATAGTGGTCGGTGGCTGCGTCGTAACGCATTGGCTCGGTCAGCCGGCCCTGCATCTCCAGCCAGTAATCGGTCTGCGCCATCAGTTCGGTAACGGTGTGCTGTGCGAACAGTTCGCGGCCGGCGCGGAACTGGGTGGCTTCCCAGGCCAGTGCCTTCGCGCCGTTTTCGCAGAACTCCAGTTTCCTGCGCTCGTCGGCGTCCGGGAACGCACAGCTGGGGCACTTGAAGCCACCCGGCTGGTTCATCGCCAGCAACGCCTTCGAGCCTTTGCCGATCACGCTCTGCTGCAGCAGCACCCTGGCGGTAGCGCCGGCGGCCCCCCAGCCACCAGCCGGCTGGTTGTAGGGCTTGTAACGCGGTGGCTTCTGCTCGGACATGTTCGGGAACCTGACGGGAGGAACGCAGCAACACAACGGCACAATGCGCTCCGGCAGCGCCTTCGATCGCACGGCCAGCTTCACAGTCAAGCACGGCCCACGCCGCTCCGCCAGTGGATACGTGCCATTTTCAGCGCAGCCTGCCATGACAACGGTTACCGCCGCGTCTGCGTGTGATCACTGCGCTATCCTCGAAACCGCAGGCGGTGGCCCGCCCGCGTTTCTTCCTTGTCCGGACGCGCTGCATGCCTGATTCGATCCCGCCGCACACCCCGCCGGCCGGCACCGTCCAACGCCCGTTGCAGCGATGGCGCAACGAGGGTCGACAGCGGCAGGTCGATGTGGTGGCCGAAGAAGTACCGGTGGCGCTGCGCTACAACGGCGCCGCCTTCGCGGTGATGATGGCCACGCCGTGTGACCTGGAAGATTTCGCGCTCGGGTTCTCGCTCAGCGAGGGCCTGATCGACACCCCCTCGCAGTTGCTGTCGGTCGACATCCGCCCGCAGCTGGAAGGCATCGAGCTGCAGATGACCGTCGCCGAGGAGGCGCCCGGTGCTGACCTGGACCCGGCCAATGGACGTCTACTACCGGGCCGCGGTGGTTGTGGCCTGTGCGGCACACGCCAACTGGAAGAGGTGCTGCGACCGCTGCCTGAGGTGCGTGAGCGGCGGACCTACCCCCCGGCAGCCCTGCAGCGGGCGCTGGCCATGCTGGTGCAGCATCAGCCGATGAATGCGGTGAGTGGCTCGACCCACGCTGCCGCCTGGGCCGACGCCAATGGCCGGATCGGCTGGGTGCGCGAGGATGTCGGCCGCCACAATGCGTTGGACAAGCTGATCGGTGCTCTGCATCACAACGAGCACACCGTCACCGGCGGCCTGCTGGTCATTTCCAGCCGCGCCAGCTACGAAATGGTCAGCAAGGCGGTACGTGCCGGCGCCAGCGTGCTGGCGGCGGTATCGGCACCGACCGCGCTGGCGATCGACCTGGCCCGCAGCGCAGGCCTGTGCCTGGTGGGTTTCGCGCGGGAGAGCGGATTCAACGTATATACGCATCCCGAACGGCTGCAGGCGGATGACAAGTAACGTCGACTGGGTAGAGTCGACTGTCAGTCGACTGCCCTTCGTTCAGATCCCCAAAACCCCGCGCTGCGCACGATAGTCGACTGACAGTCGACTCTACCCCGTCGGCTCCATTCCGACCGGCCCGGGCGGACCACTGCCACCCGGGCCGAACCGAATCTCAGCGCAGCGCCACCTTCGGGAAGTCCACCGGCACGTCGAACGCTACGTTGACGTAGTTGGTGAACAGGTTGAGCGCCACGTGGGCGAGGATCTCAACGATCTGCTCATCGTCGAAGCCGGCCGCACGCAGCGCCTGCACATCGCCATCGGCAATCTGCGCACGCTGCTCGACCACCTTCAGTGCGAAGTTCAGGGCAGCGGCGGTCGCTGGGTCGCTGGACTGGCCGATCTGCGCGGCGGCCATCTGCTCGCTGCTGGCACCGGCCTTGCGACCTAACGCAGTGTGGGCGGCCAGGCAGTATTCGCACGCATTGCGGTTGGCGATGGCCACGGCGATCTGCTCGCCCAGCAGCGGCGACAGGCGACCGCCGCCCAGCGCGCCGAACGAACCCCACATGCTCTGCAGGGCGGCTGGCGAGTTGGCCACGGCGCGGAACATGGCCGGGGTGGCGCCGAAAGCGGCATGGACCTGGCCCAGCAGGGCCTGGCGGTCGGCAGTGGTGTTGGCGGCATCGATCAGGGGGACACGGGACATGGTGGATCTCCTTGGGAAAGCGCCCGGGATTGGACGACCCGCTCATCCTAGGTAGACTCGTTGGACGCATTAGGCGCAATCAGCCACACATGTTGTCCATTCATCCATGAGCATCCCCGCCGACACCTCCCCACCCGACCGCCTCTCCTCCCTGCTGGAGCGCTTCCGGGTACAGGCCGCGCTGTTCCACAGCGGTCCGCTGTGCGGGCGCCATGTCTTCGAGCCGCAGCCCGGTCGTGCCTTCCTGCACATCCTGCGCCAGGGTGAAATGGAGGTCCGCCATCCCGGGGGCGATATCGCGCTGCCCCGCTTGAAGATCGACACACCCAGCCTGCTGCTGTATCCGCAGCCGCTGCACCATGTGTTCTTCAACGCACCGCTGGATGGCCCCGATTTCACCTGTGCCACGCTGGATTTCGATGGCGGTGCGCGTAATCCGATCGTGCAGTCGCTGCCGCCGGTGATGGTGGTGCCACTGGCCGCGATCGGCGAATTGGACGACACCCTGCACCTGCTGTTCGCAGAGGCTGATCGCCGGCGTTGCGGCTCAAGGCTGCTGACCAACCGCCTGTTCGAGGTGGCGCTGATCCAGATCCTGCGCTGGGTGGTGGACCACCCGGACGCGGCCGGCGTCAGCCACGGGCTGATGCGGGGGCTGTCCGATGCGCGGCTGGCGCGCACGCTGGTGGCGATGCACCAGGCGCCGCAGGAAGAATGGACGCTGCCACGCATGGCTGCGACCGCCGGGATGTCGCGCAGCGCCTTCGCGGCGGCGTTCAAGGACGTGATGCAGGCGACGCCGGCCAGCTATCTGCTGGACTGGCGGCTGAGCCTGGCCTGCGCGCAGTTGAGGGCGGGCGTGGCGGTCAAGCAGGTGGCGATCGAGGTGGGGTTTGCCGATACCGCCTCGCTATCGAAGGCGTTCCGCAAGCGGCTGGGGGCGTCGCCGAGGGCATGGCTGGCGGGCCTTGCCGCGCAGGCCGGGTAGAGTCGACTGTCAGTCGACTCTCGCGCGCAGCGCGGGGGTTTCGTTGTCTGGTTGAAGAGCAGTCGACTGACAGTCGACTCTACCGACAGTCGACTCTACACGTGCGACGCCCCATCAGACTTCGCCAGCAAGCCGGCGATGCGCTCTGCAACCTGGGCACGCACATCTTCATCCAGCTGCCCTTCGTACATCGCCTCATAGATCCACAGGCCATCGGCGGCCAGGCGCGCCACGAAATTGTCGAGCGTCGTCGGGTCGGCATTCCCGGCCTCCGGCGCGGACGGTGCCCAGCGCTGGACCGCCGGGCCCCACGGACGCTCGCGCGCTTCAGGGTCGGCCGATTCAAGCATGAACATCAGCTCGGCACGGGTAGCGCTCTGGGCCGACACGCGCACGAAGGTCTGGTAACGCTCCAACGCAGTGGCCTGCTCGGCGGTCTTGCCCAGCAACGCTTCCATCGACGTCTCCCAGGCATGCACCAGGTGTTCGTCGATACCCCGCAGCAGCGCCTCGCGGGACGGGAAGTGATACAGCAGGCCACCACGTGTCAGCTGGGCCTCGGCCGCCACCGACTCGAAGGTCACCGCGCGCACGCCGTCACGATTGATCACGTTGACGGCGGCGTCGAGGATGCGATCGCGCTTGCTGGTTCTCATCGCTTCATTTTACGCGATCGGCCGCGCCCTCGCGGCTGCCCACGCGGCCGCGCAGCAGGCGCGCGATGATCGCCGCGCCCAGTGCGAGCATCGCAGTGATCACCAGCAGCACGATCTGGTAGCCGCGGTCATACGCGGCCGCAGCCAGCACGAACCACTCGCCCTGCCCGCTCTCGCGCGCGGCATGCAGCGCCTGGGTGAAGCCTTCCCGGGCAAGTACAGGCATGTCGGCCGAGACCGGCAGGAATGCGCTGTACATTGCCGCGCTCAGGCTGCCCAGCATCGCCACCGCCAGCAGGCCGCCGAACTCATAGGACACTTCTTCCACCGACGAGGCCATGCCTGCCCGATGTGCAGGCACATTGTTGAGGATGGCGGTGGACGCCACCGAGATGGCCGCACCCATGCCGAATCCGGTGATCGCCATGCCCGCCACGACCCAGCCGAGCCCGTGCGGGAAGCCGAACGCCACCACGCCGACACCCAGCGCGCCCGCAGCCAGGCCGCCGCAGATCAACGGACGCAGGCCGACCCGATGGAGGATGCTGCCGCCCAGCAGCGCACTGGGCAGGCTGCCCAGCGCTGCCACCGATACCAGCAGGCCCGCCTGCAGCGGCGTAAAGCCCGCCACCAGCTGGAAGCGCTGGGTGGTGACCAGCTGCAGGCCGGCCATCGCGAACAGGGTGAACACCGCCGACAACGTGCCGGCCAGGAACGCCGGGTTGCGGAAGATCGCGAAGTCCAGCAGCGGGTACGGTAGCTGCTGCTGGCGGCGCGCGAACGCCGCACCGCTGATGACGGCCAACAGCAGCGCGCTTGCGCCCAGCGCATACGACGGCGGCGTAGCGATCAGCGACTTGATCGCCAGCACCAGGCCGGACAGTGCAGCCAATGCCAGCACTGACGACACCAGATCCCAGGGCCGCGAGGTGTCGCGCTGTCCTTCCGGCGCCAGCAGCAGCGTGGCCACGAACGCGACCACCACCACCGGTACATTGATCAGGAACACCGAGCCCCACCAGAAGTGCTGTAGCAGCCAGCCGCCAATGATCGGGCCGAGCGCCGCACCGACAATAGCGACCGAACCCCAGATCGCGATGGCGATGTTGCGTTCGCGTTCTTCGTGGAAGCTCAGTCCGATCAGCGCCAGCGTGGCCGGCATCATCGCTGCGGCACCGACCGCTAGGAACGCTCGCGCAGCAATCAACTGCGCGGCAGTTCCAGCGAAGGCTGCGGCCAGCGAGGCAATGCCGAACACCACCAGGCCGATCAGGAACATGCGCCGGTGACCGATGCGGTCGCCCAGCGTACCCGCGCCCAGCAGCAGCCCGGCCATCACCAGCGGATAGGCGTTGATGATCCACAGCGCCTGGCCGGCACTGGCCGAGAGTTCTTCGGTCAGCGTGGGCAGTGCGGTGTAGAGCACGGAGTTGTCGAGCGTAACCAGCAGCAGGCCAGCGGCGACGGTGAACAACAGTGCCCAGCGACGGGCACGCGACAGGGCCGGCGCACCGGCCAAGGGCTGGGACAAAGCCATGGGAGAACCTGATTGGGGGTGGAATACGGCCATAACTATACAGGATGTCCTGTATAGTTATGAGAACAACGGTACCGATTCAGATTGGGGCCCGGGCAATGTTCATGTTGTCGTGCCCGTCATGCCGGGTCGTGGACAGTGTCAGGGATCATCACCGGCAGTCCTCCGGCAGCGCGGCAATCGCCGATACCACCGCTGCCTGCATGCCCTGCCCCACAGCCATGTCCAGTTCCCCGCCAGTTCCCCCATGCTGGCGCCGCAGCTCGTCCTCGCACAGGCCGCGCACCCGTGCACGGGCGTTCGCGCGCAGGCTGCTGCACCGCCAGTCGGTGCCACCCAGCGGCAGCACCGAATACACCACGCTGTTGCAGGCGTTGCCGGCGCGCTGCTGCAGCGACAGTCCAGCGAAATCCCGCGGTTCGCTGCTGCGTTGCGGGTCGAAGTAGCTGTCCGGGAACGTGCGCGCGTACTGTTCGATGTCCACGGCCATGCTGCGCCCACCAGCCAGCGGCATCTGCAGCGGCTGGCCGCACTGCGTCGCATCGGCGCGATGCTGGATGTACTGGTAGATCGGCCGGTCCAGCGATGGATCCTGCTGGGTCACCGCACTGACCGCCGCCAGCACCGGCAGCGATGCACGATTGGCCATGCGCGCCAACAGACCTGCCTGCGCCGGCTGGCAGCGGTCGCGCAGGGTTGCAGCGAGCAGGAACAGTACGTCGTTGCGGAACGCGTGGTCATCGCCCAGGCGCTGTTCGATACGCCGGCTGGCGTCGGACGCCGGTGCCGGAAACGCGACCGCCGGCGGCGCGATGGGTGCGCGCTGCTGCTGCCACCACACCAGCAGCGCAACCACTGCCAGCACCATTCCCGTAGCAATGATCGAGCGCCTGCGCATCAGTTGCGGATCGCCGTCAGCGTGGCCGCTGCGGCATCGTAGGATGCGCTGGCGATGTCCGCGTCGAAACGCTTCACCTGCAGGCGGCCGGCAAGCCGGTACGGGTCCCACAGGTCTCCCAGTGCGATCGGCGTGGCCAGGGTCACATGGATGATCTGGTTCGGTGGCGGTGGCGGCACATGGATGCAGGCCCCGTAGAACGGCACGAACAGCAGTTCATCCACCAATCCTGCATCGTTGGTACCGAGCGGTACCACGTAGCCATCCAGATCCACCGCGCGACCATCGACAGCATCGACCACGCGCGAAGAGCCGAACTGCTTGGCGCGGTCGGGGCTGGAATGGTCGATCTCCAGCCCCGGCGGCGTGCCCGAGCCGGTGTCGTCGATCAGGCCACCCACGCCCTCCATGCCGTTGCGTGACAGGCCGATCTGCGGGGGTGGGCGCTGGAAGGTCACTTCGTCCGGCCGCAGCGCGTCCCAGCGATCAATGGCGGCTTCGGCCGTGACCGAGGGTGCCGGCTTTTCCTGTGGCGTGACCGCCACGGTATCGCCGCCCGGCGCCGTACAGCCCGTCAACCACAGGCATCCCAACGCCAGCAACAGGTGACTACGGTTCATAGGGCCTCAGCTGTGCGTCACGCATGGTGTAGGCCGAACCGGCCAGATCGTCATCCAACCGTTCGGCGCGCAGGGTGCCGACCAGGAAGAACGGCGAATACATGTCCGGCATCTCGATCGGGCGCGGCAGCACCACGTGCACGATCTGGTTCGGCGGTGGCGGCGGCACATGGATGCAGGCGCCGTAGTACGGCACGAACAGGAATTCGGTCAGCCGCCCGTCCTGCGCGTTGGCCAGCGGCACCACGTAACCCGGCAAGCGCACCGGCCGTTGCAGCACGGTATCCGCGGTGCGAAACGTACCGAACTGCGGCATGCGCCGGTTGCCGTTGTGCTCGACTTCCGGGCCCTCGCCCCGTTCCAGCGCGGCCAGCTCGTCCTTCGGCATCATCTGCAGCCAGTCCAGTTCCTGCTCCGCAGCGTCTGCAGGGTCATCGCGGTCAACAACCGGCGCGGGTGGCAACGCCTGCACGCCGGTATCCACGGGCCGCTCACAGGCGGCCAGCGCCAGCACCATCGGCACTACCCACATCCAGCGCATGCTCAGCCTCCCGGTGAAAGGCCATCGGCCAGGGTGCGCCGGTAAGCGAGCAACGCCGGCACCAGCCCCGCTACCGCGCTGACCAGCAGCACGCCCGCAGCCCATGTCAGCTCGCGGCCATCCGGCCAGACATGGGTGATCGACAGGCCGAAGGTGGCAAGTACCCAGCCGCGCCCGGCAATGCTGGCGACCACCAGCAGCGACAGGGCCAGCACGCACGCCACGGCACTGGTCGCCACGGCTTCCACCACGAGCAGGCCAGCGATGTAGCGCGGTCGCGCACCGGTGGCACGCAGGATGGCCATCTCACGCCGCCGCTCCTGCAGGGTCGAGACCAGCAGCGCCACCAGCGAGACCATGCCCAGCAGCACCACCATTGCACTGATCAGCTGCAGGGCGCGCTCGGCGGTGCCCAGTGACTGCCACAGCTGTTGCAGCGTGACGCCGGGCAGGATCGCCAGCATCGCCTCGTCCGGATACTCGTTGATCCTGCGCTGTACCGAGAACGTGGCGATGCGCGAGTTGAGGCCGAGCATGAAGGCGGTGATGCTGGTCGGCGTCAGGTCCAGGTGGCGCGCCTGCTCGGCGCTGACGCTCTGGCTGCGCAGCTGCACGCCCGATCGCCAGTCGACATGGATCGCCTCGATGGCCGGCAGCGAGACCAGCAGCGACGAATCCACCGGCGTGCCGGTGCGCTGCAGGATGCCCGCAACACGGAACGGCTTGTCGGCATGCGTGGCCAGGGTGACCGCGCCGGTGCCGTGTGCCAGCACGATCTCATCGCCGAGGCCGACCTTCTGCGCGCGTGCCACTTCTGCGCCGATCACCGCGTCATACAGATCATCGAAGGGCTGCCCCTGTGCAAAGGCCAGCTCGTGACCGGAACCATAGCGATAGTGTTCAAAGTAGCCGCCAGTGGTACCCACTACACGGTAGCCGCGCCAGGAATCGCCCAGCGACAGTGGCACCGACCACTTCACCTGCGGCAAGGCGGACAGCTCCTGGTAGGACTGCCAGGACACGTTGTTGGTCGGGTCGCCGATATGGAACACCGAGTACAGCAGCAGGTTCACCGGTCCCGAGCGCGCACCGACGATCAGGTCGGTGCCCGATACGGTGCTGGCGAACCCCTCATGCGCCTGCGTGCGCACACGCTCGACGCCCAGCAGCAACACCACGCTGAGGGTGATGACCAGCACGGTCAGGCCGACACTTAACGCACGGCTGCGCAGACTGGCCCAGGCAAGCTCAAGCATGGCCGGCACCTGCCTGGTTGATCTCGGACAGTGAAATGGTGCGGTCGAACAACGGCTGCAGGCTGTCGTCATGGCTGACCACCAGCACCGTGGTGCCAGCCGCCTGGCACTGCGCGGACATCAGCTGCAGGAAGGCGGTCGCCGCTTCGCGGTCGAGCGCCGAGGTGGGCTCATCGGCCAGCAGCAACGCCGGGCGGCCGATCAGGGCGCGTGCCGCCGCCACGCGCTGCTGCTGGCCAACACTGAGCGTGCCTGCGCGCCGCTGCATCAGCGCCGGGTCCAGCTGCAGGGCCAGCAGCAGGCGGGCGATCTCGGCATCCAGCGGCCCACTGATGCGCGCGCTGCGCAGGCGCGAGAAGCGCAGGCCCAGCGCGATGTTGTCGCGCACGGTGAGGAACGGCAGCAGATTGAACTGCTGGAAGATCACGCCCAACTGGTCGGCACGGAAACGATCCCGCGCCGCACCTCCCATGTCCTGAAGTGCCTGGCCTGCCACCTCGACACGGCCCCTGCCAGGCAACAGCACACCGGCCAGCAGGCCCAGCAGGGTACTTTTGCCACCGCCGCTGATTCCGCGCAGCAACACGCTGCTGCCCTGCTCGACCCACAACCGCGGGATATCCAGCACCAGCTGCATGCCGTATCCGAACTGCACGTCTTCCAGCGAGATCACCGGTGCCGCGCTCACGGTGCCAGCACCACGCGCAGGTTGTCGGGGGTCAGGACGTTGCGATTCTGGCCGTTGGCTGTCGCACTGTTGACGATGACTTCGTGCAGGCCCGGGAACAGTACGGGCAGGCGCACGACGATGGCGCGCAGCTCGGCAGGTTTGGCACAGTGGTACTGCAGCGTTGCGCTGAAACCTGCGTGCCGGTGCTGTCCCGGCGGCGGCGCTGCGGCCGTCGCGTCGAAACCCTCTGCATCGGCTCTACTGGTGGCCAGAAGGCACTCTGCAGCGGTGGGCAAGGTGACCCAGCTGCCGCCCTTCAGCAACGACGTCGCTCGTGCCAGCGTGGCCTGCTCGGCTGCATTGGCCGGCGGCCGCTCGTAATCGAGGATGCCTATGCCGGGGGCCTGAAGGGCGAATTCCAGGGTTTGCTGGTCAAGCGCAACATCCACTGTCGCCTGGCCATGCACGTGCGGTGCGTTCTGGCGGATGTCATGGGCCTGCGCGGCGCTGGCAGCCAGCAGCAGGAATAGAGCAGCAGGAAGCTTCATGGGGGAGTCTCCAATTGTTACTATGTAACATTATGGACCATATCCCCACGACGCCCGCAAGGGCCCTGGCCCAGCCGCCAACTTCGGCACGCTGGCACCTCCGCTTCGATCTTGCCGGTGCCTGGCTGTCCCTGGCCTGCGCCGCCCATTGCATCGCCCTACCCCTGCTGCTGGCCTTCGTGCCGGCAGCGATGATGGCGCTGCGCTCGTTCCAGCATCCCGGCCATGGCGCAATGACATTGCTGCTGATGATGTCGCGCTGGGAGTGGCTGTTCGCGCTGCTGGCCTCCTCGCTGGCCTTGGCGAGCACCTCGGCCGGGGTGCACCGGCATCGGCACTGGCGGCCTGTGCAGCTGGCCTGCGCCGGCGCCATCCTGCTGCTGTCGGCCTCTCTGTATCTGCCGCTGAAGGAATCGCTGCTCTGGCATGGCGTAGCCACGGCATGTGGTGGCGTGTTGTTGGCGGCGGCGCACGTCGGCAATCGACGGGCGTTGCGTAACCGCCGGTAGCGCCGGCCGTTGACCGACGCCCCGAAGATGCCGGCCAGCGGCCGGCACTACCTATCATCAGAAGCGGTAGCCCACTTCCGCCCCGAAGATGCGCGGGCTGTCGACCGGGCCGTAGTAATTGCCATCACGCCCAAATGCCAGATTGTCGAAGATCAGGCCGTTGATGCGACGCTTGTTGGTCAGGTTCTGCACGAATACCCGTGCGCTCCACGGCCCGGTTTCGTAGCCCAGCTGCGCGCCCAGCACGGCGACGGCCGGCTGGAAGGCGCGGTTGCGCTCGTCAAGTGCGCTGGAGCCGGTGAACTGCGACTCCAGCCGCGCGTAAAGCCCGGATTCAAACTGGTAGCGTGCGGCCAGGTAGCCGGTGTAATGCGGGGTCAGTTTGACCCGCTTGCCATCCAGGTTCTGGTCGACGGTGACCCACAGTTTGGTGTACTTCGCGTCGACGTAGCCCACATTCGCCATCAGCGTGAAACCCGGCAGCACTTCAAACACGCCCTCCAGCTCGGCACCGCGCGAACGGATCGAGGCATCCGAGCCCACGTAGTCCGAAGAGATCGGACGGCCGTTGGCATCGGTGGCCACCTGGATCTCCTGCCAGTTGTCCGACGTGATATGGAACAGCGCGCCACCGATGTGCCCGCGCCCACCAGCCAGGTTCATCTTGAAGCCCAGTTCATGACTCCACATGCGCTCAGCCTCATAGCGCAGCACCTTGTCGTTGACCACATCGCTCTGCGCTGCGGCCAGGTTGAAGCCACCCGGTATGTAGCCCTTGGCCGAAGCGGCATAGAACGACAGGTCGTCAGTGGCGTCGTAGCGCAGCGACACCCGCGGCAGTGTCGCCGTGAAGGTATGCGCCAGCGCGGCGTCGCGGTACAGCACGCGGCCACCGGCGCCCAGATCCAGCGCACCTGCACGCTGCTCGGTGGAACGCCGCGCCTGCTCATGGCGCAGGCCGGCACTGGCGGTCAGCTTGGGCAGCGCGGGGAAGGTGTAGCTTGCGGTAGCGAACGCACTGTAGTCCTCGCCCTTCGAAGTCTGCCGCGGCGCCAGGTTGTAACTGTCCAGCCCATGCAGTGCCGGGCCGACGAACGTGCCAAGGACCGAATCCTTGCTGTTGCGGTAGGTGGACACACCGGCCATCCACGTCAGGGCCTGGTCGCTGGGTGAACTGAAGCGCGCCTCGGCCGTCCACTCGCGCTTCCGGTCGTAGATGCGGCCTGCCAATGCCGGGCTCTGGGTCATGTCAAAGTCATAGCCGGCGGAGGTCACTTCCTCGCTGCGCCAGGAGGCGGCCACGTCCAGCGTGCCTGCCTGCAGCTGCCATTGCGCGCTCAGGCCTGCAACCGACTCATCCTTTTCGGTGCGCTTGGGTGCGTCGTTGATATAGGTGAAGTCACCGGCAGGACGGCCACCGTTGAGCGACGTTCCGTAGGTGCGGTTGTACTGGCCGGTATCCAGCGGCAGGTACTCGTACTCGAACATGCCGGGCGCGCGGGTGCGCAGGTGATAGGCCAGCGCGTTCACCGAAACATAGTCGCTTGGCCGCCAGCGCAGCTTGCCCTGCAGATAGCCTTCGCCCACCCTGCCGCGCGCACCGGACGGCGTGAGGTTCTTCAGGTAGGCGTCCTCATCCGAGCCCATGAACGCCACCGAGCCCGACAGGCTGCCCGTCTTGTTCAACGGCCCTGCCAGGAAGCCATCCAGAGCGGTGCCATTGCCGTTGCCGAACCAGGTGCTGCGCACATTGACCTCGCCCTCTCGCGCATCGGCCGGGCCGCGTGTACGCACCAGCACCAGCCCCGACTCGCTGTTGGCACCGTACAGCGTGCCCTGCGGCCCGCGCAGCACTTCCACCGACTCGACCTGGTTGAGCACTGCGTTGCTCAACTCCCGGAACGGGATGCCATCGATGTAGACCGAGGCACGATTGACCAGGAACGGATTGGACTCGATGCCGCGGATCGAGATGAACATGTTGCTGAGCTGGCCCATCGCATTGAATTTCACGTTGGGCGCGAGCTTGTCGAGGTCACGGAACTCGGTGACACCCGCCTCCTTCAGCGCCTGCCGGTCGAGCACCGTCACCGACAGGTCGCTCTTCAGGTAGGGGGTATCGCGCTTTGAACCGGTGACGCGTACACCGTCGAGCGTGGCCGGGTCGGCCTGCTGGGCCAGCACGGGCATTGCGGGAATGAGCAGGGATGCCGCAACGAGGGCGGCGGCAGGCGTGGACGACTTCAACGGGGAGACCTCGACGGGCTGGACTGGAGGACGCGCGAGCGGCGGCAGCGCGGGACAAGAGTGTTATGATGTAACACCCGCGCCGCGCTGCCACTCCATTCCGGGCGGCACTGCTCCATTCCCGGATCCTTGATGCCAACCCTCGCCGACCAGCTGTTGCAGGAAGCCGGCCCGCAGCCCCCTGTGGTTCACGCCAGCAATGAGGGCGCGGTGGTGCTGCTGCGCCACCACTTCGAAGCAGGTGAAGGTGAGATGGGGCATCCGCACCAGCTTCGCCTGGGCATGGCCGTGGGCGGCGGCGGACAACTGCAGCAGCACACCCTCAACGGTCTTCTGCGGGCATCCTGGCGACCTGGCCAGTTCAACCTGGTGCTGCCCGCAGACACCGGCACCTATGTCAGCCCGTCAGTGGATCTGATCGGGATCGCCATCGATACCCGCATGCTGCCGCACAACGTGCAGACGCTGCATCACCTGCAGCCGCTGGCTGCGCGGCTGCACCGCGATCCGGTGGTGTCCGCGGTGCTGAGCGCGTTGTGGTGCAGCACGCAGGCCGATGCCTGCCTGCCCGGCTTCCTTGAGCATGGCGCGCAGGTGCTGCTGCACCGCCTGGGCCAGCTTGCCGGCCAACCTCGCCAGGCACGCGGCACCACGTCTGCGCTGTCGGCACGACGGCTGCGACAACTGGAGGCCTACATCGACGCGCAGCACGGTCGGGCGCTGACGGTCCCACAGCTGGCTGCTGCAGTGCAGATGGAGGCCGCAACGTTCAGTCGGGCGCTACGCGCGGCCACAGGCCTGCCACCCTACGCGTTCCTCACCCAGCGCCGCATGCACTGGGCGCGCACCGAACTCGCGCAGGGCCGCCGTGTCACCGATGTTGCCCTGGCCAGCGGGTATGCCAATCCCAGCAAGTTCAGCGCGGCATTCCGCCGCGTGCTCGGCTGTTCGCCGTCTGCATGGATCGCGCAGTCACGTACCCGGTAGTGCCGGCCGCTGGCCGGCAGCCAACCAACATTACAAGACGGTAATGTCCGCGTCAGGGCAGCGAAAGGCGCCACTCTTCACCCTGAGGGCCAGTTCTCCCACAGGTGTCCCGCGCATGACCCGCTTCCCGATCCGCTCCGTTTCCCTTGTTCTTCTCCTGTCCGGCCTCGCGGTTGTACCGCTGGCGCTGGCCCATCCCAGCCTGGTGCGTTCGACGCCGGCCGCCGACGCCACCGTAGCCCCGGCGACCGAGATCACGCTGCAGTTCAGTGAGAAGGTGATGCCGCGTGCCACCCGCATCGAACTGAGCATGGACCACGGCCGCATGAAGATGGCCATGCCCACCACCACGCAGGACCTCTCAGAAGATGGCCACACCCTGCGTGCGCGCTTCGCCAAACCCTTGCCGGCAGGAAGCTACGCACTGCAGTGGCGCGCGGTCGGCCAGGACACTCATCCGATGACCGGCAGCTACCGCTTCACCGTGAAGTAAGGCGGCCGTCGTGGCCGAGCTCTCACCGTATGCGCTGCGGCTGGCGTTGTACCTGGTGCTGATGCTGCTATTCGGGCGGCTGCTGTTCGTCCGCCCCGGGCCGCCACGCGGCATCTCGCTGGCGCTCGCCGTGGTTGCGCTGATCCTGGTCGTCACCGATGCGGCCAGCCGATTGTCCGGCGTGCTTGGCATATCAGCAGTCGACATCGATGGCGAGACGGCGCGCTGGTTTCTTACCGGTACGCCGGTGGGTGAGGCGGGGCTGCTGCGCATCCTGGCCCTGCTGGCAATGCTGCCGCTGCTGGCAGTCAATCGCCCGGTGCAGGGCCTGCGCCGTCTGGCGCTGCTGGCATTCTCGGCGGCGACCCTGGCCAGCCTCGCCTGGAATGGCCATGCCGCTGCTGGCGATGGGTTCGCTGGCAGGCTGCGTCTTGCCGCCGGCATCGTCCACCTGTTGGCCGCCGGCGCCTGGGTCGGTGCGATCGCCGCCATCCTGCAGCTGGCACTGCGCCGCCAGGGCCTGCGCCTGCGCGAACGCACCTACGAGTTGTGGCAGGCCGCGCATAGCTTCGCCGTGCCGGGCACGATCATCGTCGTCCTGCTGGCGATGACCGGCACCTATACCTATGTCGATCTCGGCGGTTCCATACAGACCCTGACCGGCGCCGCGCATGGGCGTTGGCTGCTGCTCAAGCTGGCGCTGGTGGGTGGCATGCTGGGACTTGCCGCGCTGCATCGCTGGCGGCTGGTGCCGGCGCTGGCCAGTTCCATCCGCGGCGGCTGGCAACCCAGGCCGCTGCGCTCACTTCGCCACAGCCTGGCCTGCGAATCGGTGCTGGCCGTGCTGGTGCTGGCCTGCGTAGCGGTGCTAGGCACGCTGGACCCATTGGCATGACTCATCCGTTCCAGCACGGGCCCAAGCTGCGATGATGGGCACACCATGAAACTGCTGATCGTCGAAGACGAACCCAAGACCGGCAACTACCTGCGCCAGGGCCTGATCGAGGCCGGCTACGTGGTCGATCTCGCCTGCAACGGCCTTGACGGGCTGCACCTGGCCGGCAGCGGCGAGTACCAGCTGGTCATCCTCGACGTGATGCTGCCCGGCCTGGATGGCTGGAACGTGCTGTCGCGGCTGCGCGAGGCCGGATGGCAGGTGCCGGTGCTGTTCCTCACCGCGCGCAGCAGCATCGCCGACCGCGTGCAGGGCCTGGAGCTGGGCGCGGATGACTACCTGGCCAAGCCGTTCGCCTTCGCCGAGCTGCTGGCGCGCGTGCGCACCCTGCTGCGTCGTGGCCAGGCGCTGCCGCAGGCCGAGCGCATCGTCATCGCCGACCTGGTGGTGGACACCCTGCGCCGCCGGGTCGAACGCGGCGGCCAGCGCATCCCCCTCAGCCAGAAGGAATACACCCTGCTGGAACTGCTGGCGCGGCGGCGCGGCGAAGTGCTGCCGCGCTCGTTGATCGCCTCTCAGGTATGGGACATGAACTTCGACAGCGACACCAACGTGATCGACGTGGCGATCCGCCGCCTGCGCGCGAAGATCGACGATGACTTCGACGCCAAGCTGATCGTCACCGTGCGCGGCATGGGCTACGTGCTCGAGGCACCGGACGACGGCACTGTGAGCAACGGATGAGCCTGCGCCGTTCCATTGCGGTACGGCTGACGCTGCTGTTCGCCATCGTGGCCACGCTGGTGCTGGCCGCATTGGGCGTGGCGATCTATGTCAGCGCCCGCCACGACCTGGTGGCCCAGGACTTCATCGAACTGGAAAACAAGGTTGCGTTGATCCGTGACCTGGCTGATAACGGACCGGCATCTGCACGCGGGCAGCGCTTGGCGGAGGCGCTGGGCCATCATCCGGATATCGCCTTCCACATTGTTGATGGGAGCGGCGCGGTGCTGTTCTCCACCGCACCGGCACTGCTGCGCGAGCATGCACGCAGCCAGCCCATCGACGCCGCGCCACGGCGGCACGACTGGATCCTCACTGATGGCCGCTGCATGCATGTCCTGCACCTGCGCCAGACGCTGGCCGACGGCAGCCAGCTGGTCATCCTGCTGGCCATCGACGACAACCGCCATGCTGATTTCCTGCAGCGCTTCCGCCATCTGCTGGCGATCGCGATCATCGGCGCCGCGGTGGCCAGCAGCCTGCTCGGCGGCTACGTGGTGCGGCGAACGCTGCGGCCGCTGCGCACGCTGGCCGATGAGGCCCGGCAGATCACCGCCGGCCGGCTGCAACGCCGACTGAGTGCACGCAGTGCACCGGCCGAACTGGAGCAGCTGGCGCAGACGCTCAACGGGATGCTGGCGCGCCTGCAGCAGGACTTCGCGCGGCTGACCGAGTTCTCCGGTGATCTCGCCCACGAGCTGCGCACGCCGATCACCAATATGCTGACCCAGGTGCAGGTGGTGCTTGCGCACCCGCGCAGCAATGAGGCCTACCGCGAGACGCTGGCGTCGTGTGCCGAGGAACTGCAGCAACTGGCACAGACCGTGGGCGACCTGCTGTACCTGGCGCAGGCCGAGGCGCCGGGCGCGCTGCCCTCGCGCGAGCCGGTGGCGCTGGATGGGGTGGTGGATTCGCTGCTCGAGTTCTACGACCTGCTGGCCGAGGATCGGCAGTTGACCCTGCGCCGCGACGGCACCGCACGCGTCGAGGGCAATCGCTTGATGCTGCACCGTGCGATCGCCAACCTGCTGTCCAACGCGTTGAAGCACGCAGCCGTGGGCAGCGAAGTGCGGGTGCGGCTGCTCGAGGCCGATGGCGTGTGCAGGGTCAGTGTGCACAACCTCGGCACGCCGATTGCCAGCGAGGCGCTGCCGCGCCTGTTCGATCGGTTCTACCGCGGCGAACGTGGCCGCCACGAAGGTGCCGGACTGGGCCTGGCGATCACCCGCGCGATTGCACAGGCGCACGGCGGCAGCGTGAGTGTTGCGTCGGATGGCACCGGCACCATGTTCGAGCTGGTGCTGCCGAGGGCCTCAGCCCGGTAGTGCCGGCCGCGGGCCGGCACTACCCAGCGCCCCCCCTGGTCGGTAGTGCCGGCCGCTGGCCGGCAACCCCTGTCTGGTCAAACACCCCGGCAACCCAATCGATGAACACCCGCAACCGTGGCGACGGCGTTCGGTTGCGCGGGTAGACCAGGCTCAGTGGACTCGGCGTCGGCGGCGTCTCGGGCAACAGCTCCACCAACTGCTCGCGCGCGATGTACGGGTCCATCCGGTAGCGCGGCGCCTGGATGATACCGAGGCCCGCCAGCGCGGCACCAAGGAACGCGTCCGCACCGGACACTCGCACCCGCGCCGGCAGCGGCACGTAGCGCACCTGCCAGCCCTGCTGGAACTCCAGAGGAATCAGCTGGCCGGTGGCGCTGGAGCGGTAGCCGACCATCTGGTGGCCGTCCTGCAGTGCATCGATGCTGCCCGGTACGCCTCTGGCCTGCAGGTAGCCCGGCGAGGCCACCGTGACCTCGCGCAGCATCGTCAACCGTCGCGCCGCCAGATCGCTGTCGGCCAGCGTCCCCACCCGCAACGCCGCATCCACGCCTTCGCGCAGCAGGTCGACATAGCGGTCGCCTTCACTGACGTCCAGCTCGATCTCCGGGTAGCGCTGCAGGAATTCCGGCAGGTGCGGAAACAGCAGGTGCCGGCCCAGCGTGCCATGCACTTCAATGCGCAACGGGCCACGTGGCGGGGCATCACGGAACGCAGCCTCGGCATCGTCCATGTCGGCGATCAGGCGCAGGCAACGGCCATAGAAGGCCTCGCCTTCCAGCGTCGGCACCACCAGCCGGGTGGTCCGGTGCAGCAGGCGCACGCCCAGCCGCTGTTCCAGCGCCTTGATCGCGTCGGTCACCGTGGCCCGCGGCAGGCCCAGGTCCTCGGAGGCCCGGGTGAAGCTGCGGCGCTCGACGATACGGACGAAGGCGCGCATGGCCGTGAAACGATCCATTGTTCGGCTGTCCGGATGATGTTGACGGATTATGCAGGATTATCCGAAAAGGCAATATCGCGAAGATGGCCCTGCGCCACTCCGGCGCGCCCGCTGGAACCGACCATGACCCTCTCCCCCGCCCGCTCTGTCGCCCTGGTCACCGGCGGCTCCCGTGGCATCGGCGCCGCCATCTCCCGCCGCCTGGCCGCCGAGGGCCACGCGCTCGCGATCAACTATGCGGGGCGCCGCGACGACGCCGAAGCTTTGGCGGCCGAGCTCAGCGCAGCCGGAGCGCAGGCCATCGCGCTGCAGGCCGATGTCGCCGATCCTCAGGCGGTGCGGCAGCTGTTCGATGCCATCGAGGCGCGCTTCGGCGGTATCGACGTAGTGGTGAACAGTGCCGGCGTGCTGCAGTTGGCGCCGCTGGCCGACAGCGACGATGCCCTGTTCGAGCGGGTGATCGGGATCAACCTGAAAGGCGCCTTCAACGTGCTGCGCGAGAGCGCGCGACGGGTGCGCGACGGTGGCCGCCTGATCACCCTGTCCACCAGCGTGGTCGGCATCAGACTGGAGAACTACAGCGTGTATGCGGCCAGCAAGGCAGCGGTGGAGACAATGGGCGCGATCCTCAGCAAGGAGCTGCGCGGGCGAAACATCACCGTGAACGCAGTGGCCCCCGGCCCCACCGCTACCGACCTGTTCCTGGACGGCAAGTCACCGGAACTGATCGAGCGGCTGGCGAAGATGAACCCCTTGGAGCGGTTGGGTACGCCGGAGGACGTCGCCGGTGCAGTAGCCTTCCTGGCCGGCACCGATGGTGGGTGGATCAACGGCCAGGTGCTGCGCGCCAACGGCGGGATGGTGTGAAGACCCCTTCTCTGCCTATCCTCGCTCAAACGGACGGGAGCCACGCGCATGGGAAAGCCGGGCATCTGGTATTGGCTATGGATGATCACCCTCCTGATGGGAGGTCTGTTGGCCCTGGCGACGCTGGTACTGTGGACCAGGCTGCCTGGCGACGTTCGCAATCTGGCCATGGCGCTGACCTGGGTGCTGTGGGCACTGGCCACCGTCTGCTTCTTTCTGGGCGGCATCGTCGCTGGCTTTACGATCTGGGGCGTCAACCACGGCAGGAAAGTCTGGCGTGCGGACAGGCCGCGAGTTTTCTGGCTCTGCCACATCACCACGACGATGCTGTGCGTCAGCTGCCTGGGCCTGCTGATCGTACCGATGATGATTGCCTGGCAGGGCGTGGCGTGGTGACGTAGCACTGCTGTAGAGCCGAGCCCATGCTCGGCTGCTCTTCGCGCAGAAGCCAGAAGCAGCCGAGCACGGGCTCGGCTCTACATTATCGTCAGCCCGTCCGCGCCTCGCGGCGGCGGTGTACCCAGTAGTACAGCGTGGGCAGCACCAGCAGGGTCAGCAGCATCGCCGACAGCAGGCCGCCGATCACCACCACCGCGAGCGGTTTCTGCGTCTCGGCACCGATCGCATGCGAAGTCGCCATCGGCAGCAGGCCGAACATCGCCAGCAGCGCGGTCATCAGCACCGTGCGCAGGCGCTGCAGCGATCCCTGTACCACCGACTGCAGCAGGTCCATGCCCTGATCTCGCAGCTGCGCGAAGCGACTGAGCATCACCACCCCGTTCAATACCGCCTGCCCGAACAAGGCGATGAATCCAATCGCCGCCGACACCGACAGCGGAATGCCGGTCAGCCACAGCGCCAGGATGCCG
This sequence comes from Stenotrophomonas maltophilia, assembly GCF_013464485.1. GTDB lineage: Bacteria > Pseudomonadota > Gammaproteobacteria > Xanthomonadales > Xanthomonadaceae > Stenotrophomonas > Stenotrophomonas maltophilia_AW. The sequence goes on along the minus strand of NZ_RAUX01000007.1, from coordinate 63,505 downwards.
CCGATCATCGCCAGCGGCACGTTGGCCAGGATCAGTGCTGCACTACTGATGTCCTTGAACGCGTCAAACAGCAGCACGAAAATCAGCAGCACCGACAACGGAATCACCCAGCCCAGCCGCTTCATCGCGCGCTGCTGGTTCTCGAACTCGCCGGACCACTCCAGCCGGTAGCCTTCCGGCAGCTGAACACTGGCGTCCACGCGCTTGCGCATGTCGGCCACCACGCTGCCCATGTCACGCCCGGCGATGAAGATGCTCACCGCCTTCACCCGCTGTGCGTTCTCGCGCGAGATGTTGATCGCGCCGCTGGCCATGCGGAAATCAGCCACGTCGGACAGCGTCACGGTGTGGCCGTCACCGATGCCGACCGGCACCGTGCGCAGCCGTTGCAGGTCGCGGTCGGCGTCGTCCAGGCGCAGCGTGATCGGGAACTTGCGGTCGCCCTCCCACAGTTCGCCAACCTGGCGCCCGCCCAGTGCGGTCTCGATCACCTCGTCGATGTCGCGCACATTGAGGCCATAGCGCGCAGCTCGGTCGCGGTCGATCTCGATCTGCAGCTGCGGCAATGACCCGTCCCGGTCGATGAACGCGCTCTCCACGCCCTCCACCCCACGTACCTGGCGCAGGATCGCCTGCGCCTGCTGGTTGAGTACGTCCAGATCCGAGCCACTGACCTTGATCACCACCTGGCCCTTGATCTGCGAGATGCTCTCCAGGATGTTGTCGCGCACCGGCTGCGAGATCGAGAACTCCGGCCCCGGAATGCGTTGCTCCAGGGTGCGCTGCAGGTCACTCACCAGTTGCCGCTTGTCCACGCCCTTCGGCCACTCCTTTTCCGGCTTCAGCGCTACCAGCGCCTCGATCTGGTTGGCGCCCTTGGCGTCGGAGCCGTCTTCCGGGCGGCCAAGCTTGGCCACCACCGTCGACACCTGCGGGAAGGTGCCGACCAGCTCACGGATGCGCCGCGACTGCTGCTGGGCTTCGGCCAGGCTGGTGCTGGGGTCGAGCGTGGCGGTCAACCAGATCGAACCCTCGTCCAGCTCCGGCAGGAACTCCGAGCCCAGTCGCGTGCCCAACGCCAGCGTACCGACCAGCAGCGCCACTGCAGTCAGCACCACTGTACGCGGTCGCGCCAGGGCGCGCTCCAGCACCGGCTTGTACCAACCCGTCAGGCGGTCCATCAGCGGATTGCCGTCGCGCATGCGGTCGCGCCGCAACCACCAGTAGCAGAACAGCGGTACCACGGTCAGCGCCAGGATCAGCGCACCGATCAACGCCGAGGTCACCGAATACGCCATCGGCGCGAACATGCGGCCTTCCTGGCGCTGCAGGGTGAAGATCGGGATGTGTGCGGCGATGATGATCAGCATCGAGAAGAACGTCGGCCGGCCCACTTCCGATGCGGCTGAAAGAATGGTCGAGAACCGCGCCTTCCGGTCGGCGTCGGGTGGTAGTTTCGAGAGTCGCGAAACGATGTGCTCGGTCACGATCACCGCGCCATCAATGATGATGCCGAAATCCATCGCACCCAACGACAGCAGGTTCGCCGGCACACCCCACAGATGCAGGCCGAGGAAGGTCGACAGCAGGGCCAGCGGCATCATCGCCGCCACGATCAGCGCGGCCCGGGCGTTGTACAGGAACAGCCACAACACCAGGAACACCAGCACCGCGCCTTCCAGCAGGTTGCGGAACACCGTCTTCAATGTGGTCGAGACCAGCCACGAGCGGTCATAGAACGGCTCGATGCTGACCCCGGCCGGCAGCTGGTTGGCCTGGATCTCGGCAATGCGCGCATGCAGCGCATCGAGCACATCGGACGGGTTCTCGCCTTTGCGCATCAGCACCATGCCGAACACCGCATCGTCGTTGTCGTCCTGTCCGACCAGACCCTGGCGCGGCAGGCCGGTGTCGGCGATGCCGGCCAGGTCGCGCACCAGGAGAGGCGTGCCCCCCCGCTGCGCCACCACCACGTTGCCGATGTCGGCCGGCGAACGCATCAGGCCGACACCACGGATCAGGAACTGCTGCTGGCCGCGCTCCACGTAGCCGCCACCGGCATTGGAACTGCCCTTCTCCAGCGCCTCGGCGAACTCGCCGAGACTGATACCGCGGTCGCGCAGCTTGTCCAGATCCGGCTTGACCTGGAATGTTCTCGCGAAGCCCCCAAAGCTGACCACATTGGCCACCCCTGGCACCGTGCGCAGGCTGCGCTCCATCGTCCATTCCTGCACCGTGCGCAGCTGGGTGGACGTCAGGTGCGGGCCCTTCAGCACATAGCGGTAGATCTCGCCCACCGCCGAGCTCATCGCCTCCAGCTCAGGGGTCACCCCTTCCGGCAGCTCCACGCCCTGCAGGCGCTCCAGCACCTGCTGCCGCGCGAAATAGTCGTCGGCCTTGTCATGGAAGGTCAGGATGATCATCGACAGGCCGAACTGCGTATGCGAGAACACCCGCACCGAATGCGGAATGCCGGACAACGCCACCTCCAGTGGCATCGTTACCTCGCGCTCCACTTCCTCGGCGGCACGGCCCGGGTGCAGCGACACCACCGTCACCTGGGTGTCGGACACATCCGGGAAGGCTTCCACCGGAAGCACGCGGAACGCGGCGATACCGGCGCCGATGAACAACAGCAATGCCAGCATCACCATCAACGGTTGGCGCAGGCAATAGGCAATCAGGCGATCGATCATGGCGCGGCATGCCCTGTAGCGCGAGCAGTCGCCGCTGCTACCGGCGCGCTGTCCACCAGCTGCTGCAGCAGCAGCCCGCCCTCGACCACCACCCGGCTGCCGGCCGCCAGGCCCTCACGCACCCACAAGCGGCCATCACCGAGTTCTTCGACCTGCACGGCATGGCGCACGAAACGGCCCTTGCCCTCTTCCACGAACACCACCTGCCTGCCGTCGATCAACAACACGGCCGCATCGGGCAGCGAGACACCTCCCTCGGCCGGCAACGCCACCTGTGCACGCACGTACTGCCCTGCCTTGAAGCCGCGTGCGCGGTTGTCCAGCTCGGCGCGCGCCTGCACTACGCGGCGCTCACTGTCGACAAAGTCGTCTACGTGCTGCAGCGTGGCCTGCAACGGCGTGCCGTCGGCGCCGGGCACGCTCACCTGCATGCCGGCCTTCAAGCGTCCGGCCAGGCTCTCCGGTACATCCAGCATCAACCACAGGCGGTCCGGATCGCCAATCACCGCCAACGGCTGATCGCTGTCGGGGCTGACTGTCATGCCCGGGCTCATCCGCCGCTCCACCAGCACGCCGTCGATGGGCGCGCGCAACGGCAGGCGCTGGTCGACGTGCTGGCCATTGCCATAGGCCTTGGCGAAGGCGGTCGCGCGTGCATGATCGGCCTGGCTGCCGGCGAAGCTGGCCTCGGCCTCGTCCAGTTCGCGCCCGGACGCTACGCCTGCGGCGTGCAGCTCGCGGGTGCGTTCCAGCTCCCTGCGGGCCTGCTGCAGCTCGGCGCGGCCACGCACGCCGTCGGCCTGGGCCTGGCCGAACTCGGGCGAAGTGATCCAGGCGATCACCTGGCCCGCCTTCATCTTCTGCCCTGGCTGCGCCTCGATGCGCGCCACCTGCCCCGCCAACGGCGTGCGCAGTGCACTGGATCGGGTCTCGTCCCAGACCACGCGGCCCGGCAGCTGCAGCCTGGCGCTGGCGCCGGCGGTCACCACCTCGCTGCGCAGCACGTCCAGCTGGCGGCTGTCGGCCGGGAACTGAATCTGCCCGGCACTGACCTGCGGCGCATCCTCGGTGTACGACGCCGGCTCGCGACCGCAGCCCCCCAGCAGGGCCAGCGCCAGCAGCGCCGGCAGCACGGCATGACGCGCCCGCAGGCGATGGGCGACGATGGACTTCATCGGGATTCTCCTTCAGCAACGGAAGTGGCCGCTACCCAGCGCGCCAGGGCAATGGCATGGTCGGCACGCGCTTCAATCAACGCGGCCTCGAACTCGCGCCAGCTGCGGCGCGCATCCAGCAGATCGGTCAGGCTGGCGGCGCCGCGCCTGTAGGCCAGCTCGATGCCCTGCACCGCCTTGCGTGCGGCGTCTGACTGCAGTCCTTCGTAGTCGCTGCGACGCTGTGCGGCGGACTGCGCACTGGCCTGCAACTGGTCCAGTTCGGCGCGCGCTTCGCGCTGCAGCACCTGCAGTTCCAGCGCGGCACTGTCACGGTCGGCCTCGGCACGCTGGATCGCGCCGCGCGCACGTGACGGGCCGCCGAGCGGAATGGTCAATGACACACCCCAGGTGACGCCGCTGATGTCGGTCGGCTCACGCTCGGCCTCCACGCCCAACTGGATGTCGCGGTGGCGCTCACTGCGCGCGAGTGCCACACCGGCGTCGGCCGCGGCCAGGCGCAAACGTGCCGCGCGCAGATCGGCACGCTGCTGCGGATCGAACGCATGCACGCCGGCCACGCTGCTGGCCTCCGGCCAGGGATCATCGGCACTGAGGTCATGGCTGCCGTCGCGGCCGAGCAGCAAGCCCAGCGCATGCCGCGCGTCGCGCAGATCCAGCGCTGCTTCGCGCGCCGCGTCGGCTACGGCGAGATCGTCCACCGCCAGGCGCGCGCGATCCACCGGTGCCATCGCCCCTGTCGCAACCTGCTTATCCGCCGCCGCCATCTGCTCGGCCGAACTCTGCCGGTTGGCGTCGGCAATCTGGGCCCGCTCCTGCGCGCCCTTCAGGCCGAAATAGGCTTCATGCAGTGCCACCTGTTGTCGGCGACGGGTATCGAGCATCTCCAGCCCTGCGACTTCCAGCAGCGCGTCGGCCTGGCGGATGCGCAACGCACGCTTGCCACCACGTTCCCAGGTCCAGCCCAGGCCCACGGTGCTGTCCACGCGCTTGTCCTGCCAGCGCCCCGGGCCGATGCCATGCTTGGGGCTGACCTTGCTGGTACCGAGCGACAGCTCGGTGGCCGGGCGCAATGCCGCCGTCTGCGCATCGCCCTGCACACCGCGCAGCTCCAGTGCCGCCGCACGCAAGTCAGGGTTGTGTGCGTCCATTGCGCGCTGCGCGTCCTGCAGGGACAGCGCCGAAGCCACAGGCGCGCACAGAAGAGTGGCCAGCACGGCCGCAAGACGAGAGGAGAAATTCATGTGCGTCAAGGTAAGGTGATGCACTTGCGCCAAACTTGCCCCAACCTTGCACGAAGCTTGCAATGCGAATCCTGCTGATCGAAGACGATGCCGCCCTGGCCGATGGACTGATCCGCGCCCTGCAAGGTGCTGGCCATCTGTGCGACCACCTCTCGCGCGGACTGCACGCACCTGCGGCGCTGGCCAGTGCACCCTATGACGTGATGGTGCTGGACCTTTCCTTGCCGGACGTGGATGGCCTCGACCTGCTGTCGCGCCTGCGCAACGATGGCACCACATTGCCGGTGCTGATTCTCACTGCGCGCGATGGCGTGGAGGATCGCATCCTTGGCCTCGATCGTGGCGGCGATGACTATCTGGCAAAACCATTCGCGCTGGGCGAGCTGGAAGCGCGCCTGCGTGCGTTGTCGCGCCGCCGCAGTGACGCACCCGCACAGAAGCGATTGGGCCGGCTGTGCTTCGACAGCATCCGCAACGAAGTGCAGGTAGAAGGCCAGCGTATCGAGCTGACCGCGCGCGAGCTTTCGCTGGTCGAAGCGTTGATGCAGCACCCCGGCCGCACCGTGACCAAGCAGCGCCTGTTCGATGCGCTTTACAGCTGGGACCACGAGGCCAACCTGTCGGTGATCGAGGTGCACGTCAGCCGCCTGCGCCGCAAGCTGGAGCAGGCCCGCGCCGGCGTCGGCATCCGCATGCTGCGCGGCCTCGGCTACCGGCTGGAGGCCGTGGGTGACTGAGCGCGTACACAGCCTGCGTGGCCTGCTGCTGCGCCGCCTGTGGCTGCCGCTGCTGGTGCTGATGCTGTGCAGTGCGGTTGACTCGTTTGCGTTGGCCCGTTTCTACGCCGGCCAGGTCTACGACCGCTGGCTGCTGGATTCGGCGATGTCGTTGTCCGAGCTGGTGACGGTGCAGGACGGCCGCGCATCCATCGAGATCACCCCTGCGGTATCACGCATGTTCACCTGGGACACCGCCGACGAAGTGCATGGCGAGGTGGTCGACGCCGTGGGCGGGCGCCTGTATGGCGACCTGCCCGATGCATTGCCACGTCCGGCGAGCGCCGCCGCGAATGACGATGCGGTCTACTACGATGCGCGCCTGCGTGGTCAACCGGTGCGCATGGTCGAAGTGGTGGTCAGCGCCGGCCCGGGCCATGACATCCGGCTGCGCGTGGCCGAAACACTGCGCAAGCGCCACCGGCTGGAACGCAAGTTGCTGCTGACCAGCGTGCCGTTCCAGGCCGCGATCCTGGCACTGGCGGCGTGGCTGGCCTGGTCCGGCACCGGCGCCGCCGCAGGCCACGCCAACCTGGTCGCACGGAAGCTGGCCAGCCCGCGGCCGGATCCGTTGGCACCGCTGGATCCGGCGCAGGAGGCACCGCGCGAACTGTGGCCGGCGGTTGAGGCCTACAACGCCCTGCTGCAGCGCCTGGACGCGATGCAGGATGCGCAGCGGCGCTTCGTCAGCAACGCCGCACATCAACTGCGCACCCCGTTGGCAGCCATGCAGGTGGAGCTGGAGAGCTCATTGCGCCAGCATGATCCGCAGACCCAGCAGCTGGCGCTGTCCGGCACGCTGGCCGGGTTGGCCCGCTTGCAGCATCTGGTCAACCAACTGCTGATGTTGAGCCGCTCCGAAGATCCGCATGGCAGTGCACTGCCGCTGCAGCCAGTGGACCTGGCCGCGTTGGCGCGCGGCGTGGTGGAGCGCTATGCGGACCGTGCATTGGCTGCAGGCGTGGACCTGGGTTATGACGGGCCCGACGACGGCGTGCAGGTACAGGGCGATCCGCAGCTGCTGCGCGAGGCGCTGGGCAACCTGCTGGACAACGCACTGCGCTATGGTGCCGTGCGTGGTGTGATCACCCTGGGCCTGCAGCAGAATGCCGAAGGCGTTCAGGCATGGGTGGATGATGACGGCACCGGCATTGCCGAGGCCGAACGCGGGCGCGTCACGGAACGCTTCTACCGGGCCAGCAGCGAAGGTGATGGCTGCGGGCTGGGGCTGGCGATCGTGGCCGAGATCGCGCAGCGGCATGGTGCGGCGCTGGTGATTGATACCGCCCCGATCGGTGGCGCGCGGGTGGGGTTGTGGTTTCGCTGACCTTTGTCGAATTGCCCTTGTAGAGCCGAGCCCATGCTCGGCTGCTCCTGGCACGATGCCTGAGCCGAGCATGGGCTCGGCTCTACAGGTTCCAGGTCAGCCGTGTAGCGTGCCAACCAAGCGTCACCGGCTCATCGAATACGGCGCCTGCGCGCCCTGCCCCGGCCATGCCTTGTTCGGCTCGGCCTGCATGCTGAAGCGCAGTTCGCCGCCGGCCAGGATCTCGTCGTGGCGCAGGAAGGTGCGCTGTAGCGGCTTGCCGTTGAGGCTCACGCTGCCCACATAGGTGTGCTTGTCATCCAGCTCATCGGCCACGATGGTGAAGGTCTTGCCGTTCGGCAGTCGCATCGCGGTCTTCGGCAGGAACGGACGACCCAGGATGTACTCGCCCGAGCCGGGGGCCACCGGGTAGAAGCCCAGCGCGGTAAACACGTACCACGCCGACATCTGGCCGACATCATCGTTGCCGGCCAGGCCATCGGGACGGTCGGCGTACTGGGTGTCCATGATCTGCTTCAGGCGCGCCTGCGTGCGCCACGGCTGGCCGGCATACGCATACAGGTAGGCCACGTGGTGGCTGGGCTCGTTGCCATGCGCATACCAGCCGATCAGGCCGGTGATGTCTTCCATGTGCTCGAAGATGGACGGATCGACCTTGGCGCTGAACACGTCGTCCAGGCGCGCGAGCAGCTTGTCGCTGCCACCGTGCGCGGCGGCCAGGCCGGCGACGTCCTGCGGTACGTACCACGAATACTGCCAGGCATTGCCTTCGGTGTAGTCGGTGCCGTAACCACTTGCGCTGGGATCGAACGGCGTGCGGAAGCTGCCATCGCGCTTGCGTGCGCGCATGAAGCCGGTGTCCTTGTCGAAGGCGTTGCGCCAGTTGCCGGCGCGCTTGTCGAAGGTGGCCGCAACATCGGTCTTGCCCATCGCCTGTGCCATGCGCGCGATGGTCCAGTCGTCGAAGGCGTACTCCAGTGTCTTGCTGGCCGCTTCGCCTTCCTCGTCGATCGGCACATAGCCCAGCTCGCGGTACTGCGCGATGCCGTCGTAGGGCCCGTAGTTGGCGGTCTCGACCATCGCCTTCAGCGCCTTGTCGGCGTCGAAGCCACGGATGCCTTTTACGTAGGCATCGGCGATCACCGGCACGGCGTGGTAGCCGATCATGCACCAGTCTTCCAGGCCGTGGAACGACCACACCGGCAGCATGCCGTAGGGGCTGTGCTCATGGTGGGCCAGCATCGAATTGACGAAGTCGCTGTTGCGCTTCTCCGGCTGCACCAGCGTCAGCAGCGGATGCAGCGCGCGGTAGGTATCCCACAGCGAGAACGTGGAGTAGTTGGTGTAGCCCTTGGCCTGGTGCACCGCGTTGTCCGAACCGCGGTACTGGCCATCGGCATCCATGAACAGCGTCGGCCCCAGCATCGTGTGGTACAGCGCGGTATAGGCGCTGCGTCGCGCATGTTCCGGCGCTTCGATATCCAGCACCGACAGCGCCTGCGTCCATTCCTGCTTTGCCTGCGCGCGAATGCGGTCAAAATCGAAGTCCGCCACTTCCGCGCCGAGGTTGGCGATGGCACCGGCTTCACTGACCGGCGAGATCGCAACCTTGACCACCAGCGGTGCGTCCAGCTTGCCGAATGCGAAGGTACCGACCAGCTGACGGCCTTCGATCTGCGCCCGCTGCGCTGGATCCTTCTCGCCCGGCGGCGGGAAGCCCTTGTAGACGATGTCCTGCTCGGTGTTGTGCAGCTCATGCCCGGCCAGCGGGCGCGAGAAACGCATCGCGAAATACAGCTGGCGGCCCGGCGCCCAGCCGCGCGTCTCGCGGAAGCCGGTCACCGTGCCATCGGCGCGCACCCGCACCCGCGACCACAGCACCTTGCCCGGGTAGTCGTACATGCTGGTGCGCATGTCCAGCAGCACCTTGGCATCGGCGCCCTTGGGGAAGGCATAGCGGTGCACGCCCACGCGCGCACTGGTGGTCAGCTCCGCGCGCACCTTGTAGTCATCCAGGGTGACTGCGTAGTAGCCCGGCTCGGCCTTCTCGTCGTCGTGGCGGAAGCGCGATGCATAGCCGCTGCGCGGCTTCTCGGGATCGCCACGCTCCAGGCCCGGATTGCCGGTGAACGGCATCAGCAGGATGTCGCCCAGATCCGAATGGCCGGTGCCGGAAAAATGGGTGTGCGAGAAGCCGACGATGCTGCTGTCGTCGTAGCGATAGCCGGCCGCCCAGCCGTAGGCCTTCTCACGCGGCTGGATGCGCGTATCCGGGCTGAGCTGGACCATGCCGAACGGCACTGTGGCACCCGGGTAGGTGTGGCCTTCACCTCCAGTACCAATGAACGGGTCGACCGAGGCGTAGGCCTTGTCGGCGGCGGTTTTGGCGGGAGCGGCCGACGCCAGGCAGGAAGCGAGCATTGCCGTGGCGGCGACAGCAATCAGGAGACGACGGTCCAGCGTGGGCATCGGCATTTGGATCGATTCAGGTGGTAGCCGGATGCTAGCACCGGGCCTGTCACGCCGCATGCTGCAGTGCGACTGCCCGGTGTCCCGCGCCGGGTTCAATCGTCAACCGGGAAGCGCGTTCTGCAACGACATGAGGTCCGCGCTGTGCAGCGGCCTCACCACCCGCGCGACCTCTTCTCCATCGCGCAGCAGCACCACTGTCGGCCACAGCTTCACCTTGAACGCTCGCCCCAATGCCCTTCCCTTGCCATCCTCGATCTTCCAATGCGGCAGATCGTTCGCTTCGACGAAGGCCTGCAACGCGGGCTGCGCGGCCTGGCAATGACCGCACCAGGGCGCACCGAACTCCAGCACCTGCCACCCAGCCTGCGCCGCCACCCCCGCAGAGGTGGGCTCGTTCGGAAGGTGATCACGCATGAACGGCATGAGCGCTACGCCGCCAGTGCCTTCTGGATGTCTTCCAGCGGCGCGTTGGTCAGGTCCTTGGCAATATCCCCGAGCAATCGCGCCTGGACCTCTTTATGCAGCAGCGGACGAATGCGACCCAGCGTGGTCGGGTCGGCGATCAACACCAGGTGCGCATAGCGGTTCTTCAAGGCATCCTCATTGAGCTGTTCGGCCACCTGCTTGGCGAACGTCGCCTCGTTGAGCTGCGAGACCGACATGTCCTTCGGCACGGCACCCGCAGGCCCCTGCCCGGACACGCCCTGCTCACTGATGTCCTGCAGGCGCAACTCGCCCTCCTGCTTCAGGGTCAACTGATGGTTGCTGCCCACGTTGGTGAACACCCGTGCCGAACCACCGTCGGCTACCACGATCAGCGTTCCTTCGGGAATCGTCCGCGCCATTGCATCCTCCGTCAATTTGAAAAGTGGGTGTGTGCTCCACCTTATGCACGCCTATGTCACCAGAGCGCGTACAGGATGTGATTCCGTCATCGCAATCTGAAATCCACCCTAAATTTACCGGGACGCCTGCCGCTATGGCCTCCATCATCGCGAGGAACCGCTGTGCACGCTGGCTCACTGTTCCACGTCTGCTTCGCCACCAGCCTGGCCATTGCCGGCTGTGCCGGCTGCATCCACCAGTTCCTGCAGGGCCAACCGTTCTTCGCCCTGGCCATCATGCTCTCGGTGCTCACGATGATCGGCGCCGCACTGGTCACGCGGAAACTGGCACTGCCGGGCGCCTTGGCGATGGCCTGCACGGTGTTCGGTTTGCTGGCGAAGTCAGCCTGAACCTTCTGAACAGGCGACGTGGAACACAGCGTGCAGATCAGCCCGCTTCGCTGCACGCTCACGCCGGTGCCGTTATGATGAACGGATGATCGACATGACCCACTACGTGACGGGCGCACCTGTTACGTGGGAAGCACTGCCGACCGGCGCTTCGCTTGCCACGATTGCTCCCGCCCTGCATTTCCATCGCCTCGCGCTGGATCCCGGCGGATGACGCCCGCAGGCCCACGGCCTGCCTTCCCCACACGCTGATGTGACACGCGGCTGCCAACTGCGCGGCCGTTGTGATCCCGTTGCCGCGTTTCCGCCCTTGCGGCGGTGCTTTGCCGTGCGCGTGGCGTTGCGCCTGCACACATTCCCCGGCCCCCACGCCGCCTTCCGATGCCCCTGCGCCACTTGCGCCTGCATCGCCGTTTCCGATTTCCGGGACACACCACAGCACCCATTCCCCTATTCCATACCTACAAGGGAGCCCCTATGCAGGACACGCCCGATTCCCATGCCCACTTCGGCTGGTTCAAACGCCGCCGCCACCTGAAGGTCGATGAGATCACCGTCGTCGACAAGCCCATGCTCAAGCGCGCCGTCGGTGCCGCTGCACTCGGCAATGCCATGGAGTGGTTCGACTTCGGTGTCTACGGCTATCTGGCCGTCACCATCGGCCAGGTGTTCTTCCCGTCGAGCAATCCCACCGCGCAGGTGATCGCGGCCTTCGCCACCTTCACCGTGGCATTCCTGGTGCGCCCGCTGGGTGGCCTGGTGTTCGGCCCACTCGGCGACCGCTACGGGCGCCAGAAAGTGCTGGCGTTCACCATGATCCTGATGGCGCTGGGTACCTTTGCGATCGGCCTGATTCCTTCCTACGAGCGGATCGGCATCTGGGCACCGGTGCTGTTGCTGCTGGCGCGTGTGGTGCAGGGCTTTTCCACCGGCGGCGAGTATGGCGGTGCGGCCACCTTCATCGCCGAGTATTCCACCGACCGCAACCGCGGGTTGATGGGCAGCTGGCTGGAGTTCGGTACGCTGGGCGGCTATATAGCCGGTGCCGGTACCGTAACCGCACTGCACATGCTGTTGAGCAGCGAGCAGATGCTGGACTGGGGCTGGCGCATTCCATTCCTGGTGGCCGGCCCGCTGGGCCTGCTCGGCCTGTACATGCGCATGAAGCTGGAAGAGACCCCGGCATTCCGCGCCTTCGCCGAGGAGGCCGAGAAACGCGAACATGATCGGCCCGGGCTTGGCGCGCTGTTCCAGGTGCATGGCCGCCAGCTGCTGGTATGCATGGGCCTGGTGCTGGTGTTCAACGTCACCGATTACATGCTGCTGACCTACATGCCCAGCTACCTCAGCGTGACCATGGGCTATGCCGAGAGCAAGGGGCTGCTGCTGATCATCATCGTGATGCTGGTGATGATGCCGTTGAACATCGTCGGCGGGTTGTTCAGTGACAGGTTGGGCCGTCGGCCGATGATCATCGGTGCCTGCATCGCGCTGCTCGTGCTGGCTATTCCGTGCCTGCTGCTGGTGGGCAGCGGCAACGACTGGCTGATTTTCCTGGGCCTGATGCTGCTGGGCCTTGCATTGGTGTGCTTCACCAGTTCGATGCCGTCCACTTTGCCGGCGCTGTTCTACACCCCGGTGCGCTACAGCGCGCTTTCGATCGCCTTCAATGTGTCGGTGTCGTTGTTCGGTGGCACGACGCCGCTGGTCACCGCATGGCTGGTGGAGCGTACCGGCGATCCGCTGGTGCCGGCCTATTACCTGATGGGCGCGGCGGTGGTCGGGCTGGTGACCATGCTGTTCGTGAAGGAAACCGCTGGTCTGCCGCTTCGCGGTTCGCCGCCCGCTGTGGGCAGCGACAAGGAAGCGGCGGCATTGCTGAAGAGCGATGTACCGGTGACGGTGGACCCGAGCCTGCCGCCGCTGCCGGACGTCGCGGAGCCTGAGCAGGTGAAGCCGGCCCTGTAGAGCCCAGCCCGCGCTCGGCTGCCTTTCTCGGAATCAGCCGAGCATGGGCTCGGCCCTACAACGTGCATGGCCTCAATCGCGCGCGGCATTCAACTCCATCGCGCGCATCACGATGGGCTTGGCCCAGTCCGGCGTGTGCATCAGCTCGGCCACCGAGACCGGATACTGCAGTTGGCCATGCGTCATTGCCAGCACCGGCAGCGGCTCGACGCAGCCATCGGCATCAGCCGGGGCACTGTTGTCGTACACGTGCAGCTCGGCCAGGTACGGCAGAAGATCCAGCAGGTGCTCGCGTGCCGAGTCGAAGCGGGCGTGGATCTTCTCCACCGGAATATCATGGCCGCCGGCAGCTACCCGCGCGGCGACACGGGCGATGTGCAGTTCCACCGTCGCCAGGCCACAGAACCAGATGGCCACCTGGTGCTGGTCGCAGGCCTCGCGCAACAATCGCGGGATGGTGTTGCCCCCCAGCGTAGTCTCGAATGCGAAGTCGCTGCCGTCGGCCATGGCCTTGCGCAGCCGGCGGGTGCCTTCCTGCCACGCTTCGGCGTTGGCTTCGGCCAATGGCCACCCGGCGTCCACCAGGCGGCGGGTAAAGGAATCGGGGTTGAACCAGCTCAGCCCTTCGGCCTCCAGCCAGGTGCCCAGCAGCGAACTTTTGCCGGCGCCATTGACGCCGGCCAACACCAGGATCCGCCCCATCGGTCAGAGCGGACGGCCGAGGGTGACCTTGCGACCGCGACGGATCGGCTGCCCAAGCACCCTGCCCAACCCCTCTCCGCGTTGCAGGCTGGCCAGGGTCTGGTCGAATTCATCGCGCAGGCGCAGCAGTTCTTCGCTGCGCTCACCGGCGTCACCGCCGGCGGCCTTGGCCAGCAGTTCCTGATACGTGCGGATATCCACGATCACCGCTTCCGGATGATTGTGGTTGGTGATGACCAGCGCCTGCTTCTCGCGCACAGTGCGCATCAGGCTCGGCCAGCCACGGGTCTTCACCGACGACGCCGGGGCCTTTTCGAGGCCGGGCAGATCCAGCGGCAGGGTCATGGCACGGCTCCGGGCAGGGACAGTTGAGGCCATTATGCCCAATTTGGCCAAATTGGGGATAAATGGACATCTATCTGCCGGAATCGTCCGCGGCGCCCGGGGCATCGGTCTGCAGCAGGCTGTCGCGTTCACGCAGAGGGAAGCGGATCCAGGCGTCCAGGCCTTGGGGACCAAAGCGCAACTCACCGCTGCCGGCCAGTTCGTACGGCACGCGCTGCTCGATCAGCGCCCGGCCAAGGCCGCGCTGCCGGGGCAACTCCCAGTCCTCCACCTCGGCGTGGCGCTCGCACCAGTGCAGGCCCAGCCATGGCTGACCGGCCTGAACCTGCAGATCCCAGGTCACCTCGATCCGGCCATCCTCATGGGTCAGAGCGCCGTGCCGCAGTGCGTTGCTGGCCAGCTCATGGATCGCCAGGGACAGTACTTCGGCCGCCTTCGGCGGCAGCAGCACGTCCTCGCCCTGCAGGCGATAGGCAGCCGCCGCTGGCGTCTGCGCCGCGATCTCTTCATCAAGCATGCCGCGCAGGCAGACCCCGGCATTGGCGCCACGGGTCAGGAGGCTTTGCGTGCGCGCCAGTGACATCAGTCGCCCGCACAACCGTTCAGCATATTCATCCACGCTGCTGACCGACTCGCGGGTCCGCCAGGCAATGGCATGGATGGTCGACATGATGTTGCGCACCCGGTGCTGCAGCTCGGCCAGCAACACCGATTGGCGCTCGGTGGCACGCTTGAGGTCGTCGATGTCCACGGCGATGGCAAAGACTCCGCTGACCTTGCCATCACCATCGCGCAGTGGCGCGGCCGCGACCCGGGTCCAGCGCGCGCGGCCATCGTCATGCAGGTACTGGAACTCCAACCCCGGCACCACGGTCTCGCCGCGCATCGCACGGGCGATGGCAAAATCCTCCGGCCCGATGGGGGTGCCGTCGGCGTGCCAGCCACGCCAGCGATGCTGGTTCTCTGCATCCGAAGATGGCACCTTGCCCGTGGGCAGGTAGGCACGCATCTGATCGTTGGACAGCAGCATCCGGCCCTGCAGATCAACGATGCACAGGCCCACCGGCAACATCCGGAAGGCCAGCTCCAGGCGCCGCTCGCTCTCACGCCGCCGCAGCTCTTCGCGCTCTCGCGCCGCCAGCGCCAGATGCGCGGCGGTGGTTTCGAACATGGTCACCAGTACGCCGTTGATGCGTCCTTCCTCACCACGGATCGGGCTGTAGGTGATGGTGAACCAGATGTCTTCCAACCGACCGCGCCGGACCAGCGGGTACAGCTTGTCCTCGAAGGTGAGTGTCTCGCCCTGCCAGACACGGGTGTAGATGGGCCCATTGATATGCCACACCTCGGGCCAGCATTCGCGGGTCGGCTGGCCGAGCCCGCCAGGATGCTTGTCAGCCAGGATCTCGGCATAGCCATCGTTGTAGAGCTGCACCAGCTGCTCGCCCCACAGCACGATCATCGGGAAGCCATGGGCGAGCATCAGGTCGACGGTGGCGCGCAGGTGGGGTGGCCACTGCTCACAGCTACCCAACGGTGTGGATGACCAGTCGTGGCGGTCTATGCGGGCGGCCATGCCATCGTGGCGCGCGCGCAGGCGCGGTGCAGGTGGCATCCCGCCACGCAGCTTGGCGGCGTGGATACCTTCAGGACGGCGCGACATGCCGCGCAATCAGGCGGTGCCCGCAGAGACCTGCGGCGTCGCCACCAGCCCCGCCAGCTGCTGCACCAGGGCTTCGATGTGATAAGGCTTGGTACAGCGCGGTGCGCTGGCGAAGCGGCTGGGCAGGTTGTCGTCGTAACCGGAGGTCAGCAGGAAGGGGGTGCCTGCCTCGGCTAGCCGATCGGCCAGCGGATAGACCTGCTCACCGCCCAGGTTGATGTCAAGCAGCGCCACATCGATGGGATGGGTATCGACCAGCTGCCCCAGCGCCTGCAGGTCACCGGCAGGCCCCACCACCTGTGCGCCTTTCAGCTCCAGATAGTCGACCAGGAACATCGCGATGGCGAATTCATCCTCCGCCACCAGTACACGCAGCCCTTTCAGGCCCTCTGGCTTGTTGCCCGCTTCCAGCACGACCGGCGCTCCTCGATGCACGCGGCCTACCTCTGCCGCAACGCCCGCAGGATGCGCGAACCGGGCTACAAGAGCGCGTGATGATGGATGAAGATCGCGGCCACGGCGCGTTCACCGCGGCAGCGCAACGGCGCGTTCAGAAGGCCCGTTCCCACTTCAGGCTGAGGAGGCTACGGTCGTGGCTGTACAGCCAGCCGACGTTGCTGTCGATGCGCGCGTAGCGCAGGCTCAGGCTGGGTACCAGCCCGGCCACGGCCAGGCGCTCACTGCGCACGATGGCGATCAGATTCTGTTCGTCGTCCTGCCTGCGCGCCTCCAGCAACGGACTCCAGGTGTCGTAGTCGCGCTGGCGCAGCGACACGAACAGGGTGGCGGTGGTGCCGCTCCACTGCCGTGCCGCACCCAGCCGCAGGCCCCGCTGACGGTAGCCGTTGGCCGGGTCGGCAGCGCTGCTGTCGGTGACATCCAGCCCGGCGAATACCGTCCAGCGCGGATTGAGCGCGCGGAACCAGGTGGCATACACCGATGCCAGCTCGCCGTCGTAGTTGCTGGCCAGGCCCTGCTGGCGATACCGCTGGCGCTTCCAGTCGGCCTCCAGCTTGAGCAGGCTACGTGCATCCAGGGTGTACTGCCATTCCGCGTGCACGCCACTGCCGCCCTGCAGCGCATGGTTGCCCAGGCCCTGATAGTCATAGCTGGGGGCGAGCATCACGGTCTGCCGTGCACTACGCCAGCTGTAGCCCGCCTGCACGTTGGCATTGAGCTCGTTGTACGCACTGTGCCCGCGCCATGCCTGACCGAAGGCGAGACCGCGCACGTACAGCCCATGATGCCCGCCGAGCACCCAGCGCCGTTCCAGGCTGGCGTCGTAGTCGAGGCCCGCCGCGCGCTGGGCATCCGGCAGCTTCCGCTCGATGATGCAGGCGTCGCCCACGCCGAACAGGCAGGTGCGACTGGCCGAGCTGCGGTTGATGTTGTCACTCCATGCCGGGCCGGCGGACAGCGCGCCTTTCCAGCGCTGGCGCGCCTGCAGGGCACTCAGGTAACCGTCCACGCGCGCACGGACGCCGGCCGTGGCCGGATCATCGGCATTGATGCCTGCAGCGATGGCCGTGAACAGCGCGGCCGCATCGCGATCGCGCTGGTCTTCCGCATAGACACGCGCCAGCTCGAGGCGGGCCGGCAGGAAATCCGGCTGCGACGCCAGCAGCGCTTCGTACTCCTTCGCTGCGCGACGATGGTCGCCTGCCACCCGCGCCAGCGCTCCCTGCGCGTAGTGGCGCAGCAGGGGGTCATGCCCCGGCAGCTCGATGTACTCATCGAGGAACGCAGCGGCGACCTGCCATTGCTGATGCTGCAGTGACAGATAGAGGGCCTGGCCAAGATCATCGACGGTGCGCTCCACGCGCAGCGTCTGGCCGTCGATGGTGATGGTCGGCCGCTCCGACTCGGCCTGCTGCAGGCGCTGCTGGTCCTGCTGCTGGTGGCGCAGTTCGGTGCCCTGTTCAAGCACACGGCGAAGATCGTCCTGCTGGGCGCGCACGTTGGTGGCAGCCAACAGCAGTACGACAAGGAAGATGGAATGGCGCATGGTCGATCCGTGGTGGAGCGTACACCGGGCCGAAGCAGGGACTGGCGGATCGCGGCTTGTCCCTGCCCTGCCCCGTCAAGGGCGTGGCGATCAGTTCTTGCTGCCGCCGAAAGCGGTGTCGTACTGGCTGTTGCCGCTGAAGGTGGCGATACCGGCCAGGGCGGCCGCGTTGGCGCCGAAGAACTGACCCTGGGTGGTGCCGGTGACCGAGCCGTTGGCGGTGGCGGTGCCGGCGAACGAGGCGTTGGCGCTGTTGATGTTGGCGTTGACGTTGATCGACAGGCCGCCACCGCTCAGGCCACCGAGCAGGGTGCCATTGCCGAAGTTGGCGCGGAAGGTACCCGACAGCAGGTTGCTGCCATTGAACTTGTTCAGGCCTGCCACGCTGTAGGTGGCCACACCGGCCGGCAGCGTGGTGCCGGTGCGGTCACCGACGAAATAGACCTGGCGGTTGTTGAAACCACCGGCGGCGCCATCCTTGGACCACTCGCCGAACCACACATCGCCGCTGCCGACCTTGACGAAGTTGAAGTGGCCCATGCCCGAGTGGCTGCCCGGCGCGCCGGTGATCGGCATGGCCAGGGTGCGCACGGTGGTGCCGTTGACCGTGGTCGGCACCGAGTACGCCGACAGGCCCTGGAAGTCGACACGGCGGGCGCCGGAGACGGTGCCGACGCCGATGCCGGCCTTGCCAGCCTGGTGCGGGCCACCGTTGACCTGCGATTCACCGACGGCGACGTACAGCTCGGCATCGGTCACCGGGCTGGCTGCGCCCACGATATCGGCTGCCTGCGCGGCACCAGCCAGGGCGAAGGTTGCCGCAACGGCGAGAACCGAACGGGAGATCATCTTCATGGTATTGCTCCTTGGATTGAGGGAACTACGGGTACAACACGTGAAACGGATACATCAGAAGCGCGCGGTGACGCCGAGCTTGATCGTGCGGCCCGGCGCCGGCAGCGTGGAGCGTGTGGCCGGGTCGACGTAGTAGCGGTTGCCGAGGTTGCTGCCGACCAGCTCGACGCTGGCGTGCTCGTTGAAGCGCCAGCGCGCATAGGCATCGACGGTGGTGATGTTGCCCCAGGTGAACGGCACGTTCTGCCACAGCAGGCTGCTGCCACCGGCCAGCAGCCGGTCGCGGTACGCCTGCAGATCGGGGTTTTCGTGGCGCTGGTAGTGAACGATGCGGCTGCCCAGTTCCAACCGCTCATCGAACAGGCGGGTGCCCAGCGACAGGTTCACAGACAGCTTCGGAATCGCCTGGGTCAGCAGGTAGCCACTGACGAAGCCGTCCTGCACGCAGTTCGGGACCAGGCCACGATTGGCGTCCAGCAGCACGGCCGTACTTTCGTCGCACACCTCGTTTTCCAGCGTGCGGGCGATGCCCAGGTCGGTGAAGAAGCGCCGATTGTCGAAGCGCGCCTGCAGCTCGATGCCGCGAATGGTCTGCTTGTCGATGTTGTCGAACAGAAAATACGCATCACGCTCGATCACGTTGCGGGTCTTGTGCACGTAATAGGCCAGCTTGACGTCGGCATCGGCGGTGTTGCCGAACAGGCCGGAAAGGTTGTGCACGTAGCCCAGTTCGTAGTTGTAGGCGTGTTCCGGCTTGAGCGAATACAGCGGGTTGAGGCTGCTGGAGAAGGCGATGGTGCTTTCAAACATGCTCGGGAAGCGCACTGCCTCGCTGTAGCGCAGGTAGACGCGTGCGGCCGGCGACAGGTTCACCGTGGCCGAGAAACTGGGAAGCCAGGCATGGTCACGACGGCGTTCATTGCGCCCATCCACCGGTCGCGACTGCAGGGTGCTGCCGATGCTGCAGACCAGGTCGCTGCCCGCGTAGAGCGGCAGCGCACCGGGAATCCCCGCCACCTGGCCATTGAGGCAGGGGTTGGTGGCACGGCTGTAATTGCCGCTGGCATCAGGCTGCCAGGCGATGCGGTGTTCCACTGCCTGCGGCGTCTCGTAGTACGCCAGCAGGCCATGCAACGCATCGTCGATCACCGAACCCATACCGATGCTCTCCCAGAACTCACGTTCGGCCTCGAGCGCGTCGATCTCCGCCTGCAGACTGGCCGGCCGCTCGGGCAGCTCGTTGGTCCGGTAGGTCGCCTCCTTGCTGCCCACGCCCTTGGTCAGCAGCTCCGAATGCGCCTGCAGGAAGTCGTCGAACGCCCAGTAGCGGCTGTAGCGCACGCCGGCGTTGAGGGTGAGGAACTCGAACGGGCGCCACGCCAGATTGAGGTAGCCCTCGCCTTCCTGGCGGCGACCGGCACGCGGGTACATGCGCCAACCATCGGAAGGACCGAAGTACGGGTCACGCGAGCCGAGCTTTTCGTACTGCCAGTTGCCGCCCACGGTCAGGTCCAGGCGGGAATGCAGGGCGAAACGGTTGCTCAGGGTCAGGCCGGTGCGATCATTACGCGCATTGGCCAGCGCGGTGTTGCGCAGGATCGGGCTGGCGCCCGGGTTCCAGGCCGGATTTCCCGGCGCGAAGTTGGGAAAGCCGCCTGCGGTGTAGGTATCGCTGTCCGTCTCGGTGCGCCACAGGTTGGCGTAGAGGTCCAGCCAGCGGCTTCCGGCCGGCTGGAAGCGGTACTCCAGGTTCCAGGCATCGGACGCAACCCGGCTGAGCGGCCACTGGATGCGCCCGTAATCGGGCGCGGACAGGATGCGCGACGGCATGATCTCGCCGTAGTGCGACAGCGTGCGCCGCCACGTGGCCTTGAGCTGCTGGACATCGTTGATCTGCCAGCTGCCCTTCAGCAGCCACGATTCCTGTTCGCTGGAAGTGTTGGGCACTTCATCGCCGGGCTTGAAGTAGCGCGCAAGCGTGGTGATGTAGTCGATGCCCTGGTACTCGAACTGCTCGCGCGGGTCCTGGTCGTAGTAGGCGCTGCCCTTGCTGCCGGAGAAGTAGTTGCCGCGCTTGCGCCAGGCATAGGCCGCCATCAGGTCGACCGTATCGCCGCGGTAGCCGAGCGCCAGACGCCAGGCCTGGTCCTCGCCGTCGAAGGGATTGTTGCCACTGCGCGACTTCACCGGCACCACCAGGGTGCGGTCGTCATAGGGCGAGGCCGGCGACGCCTGCGGGAAGCCGGGTACCGTGCGGTAGTCCTCGCCGGTGTGAAGGCGCGGCAGGCGCGGCGCCACCGCATTGCTGCTGCCTTCGATCTTCAGCTCCCCGCCGAAGCGCTCACCCGCTTCCACGATGTCATCGACGTCGATGGTCTTGATCACCAGCGCGCCACCGATCCCGCTGTGCACATCGCGCACCAGCCCTGGCCCCTTGATGACCTGGATGCCACCAATCAGGTTGGGATCGATGTAGTTGCGGTTGCTGACGCCGTTGTAGCCGCGCCAGACCGTGAGCGCCTGCTCACCACCGTCGATGCTGACCGGCACCCGCCCCGGCCCCTGGATGCCGCGGATGTTGATGTCCAGCGCGCCGCTGTTGCGTGCGTCGCCACTGAACACACCGATCAGATCCTTGACCACGTCGGCCGGATTGGAGCCGCGATAGCGCTCCACCCGGTCACGCCCCGAATACGCCGTGGTCAGGTCCAGCGCGAACACATCATCGTAGCCGCGTCGATCACGGGCCTCGCCCCCTTCCGACTGCAGGCGACCGGCCACGTCCAGTGTTTCGGTCACCCGCACCCCTTCCCCCTCACCCGCCTCCGCTGCGGCACGCAGGCTCCAGGTGCCGTCCATGCCGCGCTGCGCGCGCACGCCGCTGCCGCGCAGCAGCTGCTGCAGTGCCTGCATCTGGCTGTACTCACCACGCACTGCACTGGAGCGGCGGCCCTCCACCAGGTCACTGCGGAACACCACCTGCACATCAGCCTGGCGACCAAAGGCACGCACGGCGTCGGCCAAGGGCTGTTCCGGAATGACGTACTGGCGCACCGGCGCGACGACCGCCGGTTGCGCCTGCACGACCGGCACCCAAGCCAGCGGCAGCAGTGCGGTGGAGATGGCCAGGGCCAGGACGGTGGCGCGACGATGACAGGCGAATGCCGTGGACGGCATGGACAGGAACTCCTCAAGCGTGGCGGAACCACGGGCACATCCGGTGCCGGTGGCATGTCTGGCTTGAGGAGAAACGGTGTTTCGCTCTGGCTATACCTCTATAGACAGCAGGGCACAGCGAGTGCCCACGGTTTTTTCATGTTTTTTTCATGTGGCGGGCTGTGCGCTGCGCCGCAGGCGCCTCACCACACCACCAGCGCGCCACCGGGCAAGCGCTGCACACGCAGTCCTGCCTGCGCGGCGACCGCGTCAATGGCGGTCTCCGGCTGCTGCAGATGGAACAGGCCACTGACCCGTACGTCCTTGCCCTGCCCGCCCAGTACCCACACCGGAGCACGGCGGTAGCGCGCCAGATCGGCGATGGCCTGCGCGGCCGGCTGATCGTCGATCACCACCTCGCCGCGCCGCCACGGCGCCATGGTCTCGGGATCTTCCAGCCGCACCGGCTGCAGCCAGCGACCGTCACGGAACACACGTGCCTGCCCGGCATGCAGGCGCTGTACGCTGCCATCGCCGGGGCGCACATCCACGACACCCTCACTGACCTGGGTCACGACCGTGGTGTCCTGCATGGATACGCTGAAGGCCGTGCCGATGTCACGGATCTGGCCACCGCCGGCATCGACCTGGAACGGACGCTGTTCATGCGCCACCTGGAACCAGGCCTGCCCGCGCAACAGGCGCAGGCGCCGCTGCTGGCCATCGAACGCAACCGCCAGTGCGGTGCCCGCATCGAGTACCGCGGTGCTGCCGTCCTCCAACTGCACCACGCGCGGTGCATCGCTGCTGCGCAGGTCACTGCGTGCCAACAGCAGCGCGTGTGGCGCAGCGGCAACCATCAGCGCCACCGCGGCAGCACTGGCCAGCAGCCACGGCAGGCGCCGACGCGGCGCGATCGGGCGCAACCCTTGGCGATCAGCCGTCAACCCGGGCAGCGCGGCCAGCACCTCGGGCCCGGCGGCATCCAACCCTTGCCAGAAGGCCTGCTGCTGGCGCCATGCCAACGCGTGGCGGGGATCGGCCTGCAGCCAGCGCTGCAGAGTTCGTTGCTGGCGTTCCGGCAGCGGGCCTGCGCTGCACCGGATCACCCAGCGCAACGCCTGCCTGGCCTGACGCGGCGAGGGTTCGGACGTGGTCATGGTTGTGGCCTGCCGCACCGCGAACGGGTGCGCCTTCCTGTTGTGACAACGGCGGGCGCGATCTGCCCACGGCAATCGCGGCTCATCGGCGTGTTCCCTGCTGGTGCTGCTGGATCAGCAACGCCGCGCGCATCACGTATTTGCCCACCACACTCTTGGAAATGCCGAGATGCGCGGCGATCTCGCGCTCGCTCAGGCCCAGGTAGCGGTTGAGCACGAAGCACTCGCGCACCTGTGCCGGCAACGCAAGGATAGTCTGGGTGATCTCGCGCAGCTGCGCCTGGTCCAGCGCCTGGGCCTCGCCATCATGGCCTGCATCGACCATGTCGACGGCGTACTCGGCCATCGCGCGCCGCTCGCGGGCCTCAGCTTGGCTGCGGTTGAGCGCGTGATGATAGGCCATCCGGTACAGATAGCCGCGCGGCTCGAGGATGGGTGGATCGCCGGGTACGCTGCTGGCCTTCAGGTACAGGTTCTGCAGGGTGTCCTCGGTACTGGCCGGGTCGAGATAGCGCGCGATGAAGCGAGACAACGCACGGCGCTCGCGGATCAGCAGCTCGACCAGCGCCAGGGCATTGGGAGACATAGGTGCCAAGGCCGGACCGGGGAATGATGGGCGTGATGGCGACGGTCCGAAGGTGGATTGTGGGCCGCGCGGCCGCAGGCGGCAAGCCGCACCGTGTAGAGCCGAGCCCATGCTCGGCTGTGCCTGGGCCAAGGGCAGCCGAGCATCGGCTCGGCTCTACAGTAGATCCACGCCATGCGTGGATGGAGGATCTAAGGTTCCTCCAGCGCCTCGAAACGCTCGGCGAGGTAATCGATCAACGCGCGCACCGCTGGCAGCAGCCCCCGCCGCGACGGGAACACCGCATGCACGATGCCATGCTTCGGCACCCACTCCTGCAGCACCGGTACCAACGAGCCACTGGCCAGCTCATCGGTGATCATCATCCGCGGCAGCATCAGCAGCCCGACCCCGGCCACGGCGGCCGCACGCAGCGCGATCATGTCATCACTGACCAGCCGGGGACGGTGGTGCACGCTGGCCTGCACGTCCTCCGGCCCGGTGTACTCCCATACATGCTGCTGGCTGGGCGATGCCAGGTCCACCGTCGGCATCATCGCCAGATCAGCCGGCACCTGCGGCGTACCCAGCCGCTGCAACAACGCCGGACTGGCACTGGTGCACCACACCCGGCGCGCCAGCACACGCACCACCAGGTCGCTGTCCTCCAGCGGCGGCGGCCGTACCCGGATCGCCACGTCCACACCCTCGCCCACCACGTCCACGCGGCGGTTGGTGGCGTCCAGCTGCACCGTCACCTGCGGGTGCAGGGCCAGGAAGTCGGCCAGCATCGTGCCGATGCGCGCATGCAGGATCGCGATCGGGCACGCCAGGCGAATCGTGCCGCGCGGCTCGGCGCGTGACATCGCAATCGCTTCTTCGGCCGCCTCGGCCTCGACCAGCATTGCCTTGCAATGGCGGTAGTAGTCCTGGCCGACCTCGGTGACCGAGAAACGCCGGGTCGAGCGCTGGATCAGGCGCACGCCCAACCGTTCTTCCAGCAGCGCGATGCGCCGGCTCAGTTTCGACTTTGGCATGGCCAGCGCCCGACCGGCCTGCGAGAAGCCGCCGTGCTCGACCACCATGGCGAAATAGAACAGATCGTTGAGATCACAACGGCGGATATCTGCGATGAACACGGGGCGATCTCCTGCGGCCCACGGCCTGCCGCCATTGTTCACCAGATAGGACTATGACGGCAAATATTGGCGTCTACCGGCCCAATTGTCGCGGCGATATCGTCTTCGCAACGAAGAACAGCGGCCGGCAGCCCCGGCCAGGAGATCGCCATGAAGCGTGTCACCGGTAGCTACAGCGCCCCCCGCCCGCACTGGGTAGGCGACGGATTCCCCGCCCGCTCGATGTTTTCCTACAACACCCACGGCCAGCACCTGAGCCCGTTCCTGCTGCTGGACTATGCCGGCCCGTACAGCTTCGCGCCCAGCGATACCCCGCGTGGGGTCGGCCAGCATCCGCACCGCGGTTTCGAGACAGTCACCATCGTCTATGAAGGCGAGGTCGCGCATCGCGATTCGACCGGTGCCGGCGGCACCATCGGCCCGGGCGACGTGCAGTGGATGACCGCTGCCTCCGGCATTCTCCACGAGGAATTCCATACGCCGGAATTCAGCAAGCGCGGCGGCACCCTGGACATGGTGCAGCTTTGGGTGAACCTGCCGGCGCGGGACAAGATGGGCGCACCGGGCTACCAGACCCTGCTCGACGCCGACATTCCCTCGGTGGATCTGCCTGAAGGCGCCGGCCGCGTGCGTGTCATCGCGGGCCGCCTCGACGGCCACGCCGGCCCGGCACGTACCCACACGCCGATGGATGTCTGGGACATCCGCCTGCAGCAGGGCCACCACGCCGAACTGCCGGTGGCCGATGGCCGCACGCTGGCGCTGGTGGTGTTGAAGGGCCAGGTCCGGATCAACGGCGGCCAGCCGGTCGGCGAGGCGCAGCTGGTCACCTTCGATCGCAGCGGCGAGGACGTGTTCGTCGACGCCGACAGCGACGCCACTGTGCTGCTGCTCAGCGGCGAGCCGATCGACGAGCCGGTGGTGGGCTATGGCCCGTTCGTGATGAACAGCCAGGCCGAGATCAGCCAGGCGGTCAACGACTTCAACAGCGGCCGCTTCGGCCGGATCGCGCACTGAGCGCTTCCGCGCGGCGGGCGATGACCCGCCGCGCCAATGGGCCATCGCCCACTTTCCCCAGGAGACCGACCATGAGTACCCCCGCCAACTTCAACGGTGCCCGCCCGGTGATCGATCCGGACAACGCCGCGATGTTGCTGATCGACCACCAGAGCGGCCTGTTCCAGACCATCGGTGACATGCCATTCACCAGCGTGCGCGCCCACGCCACTGCGCTGGCGAAGATGGCCACGCTGGCAAAGATGCCGGTGATCACCACCGCCTCGGTCCCGCAGGGCCCGAACGGTCCGCTGATTCCGGAGATCCATGAGGCCGCCCCGCATGCCCAGTATGTAGCGCGTAAGGGTGAGATCAATGCCTGGGACAACCCGGAGTTCGTTGCTGCGGTGAAGGCTACCGGCCGCAAGCAGCTGATCATTGCCGGCACCATCACCAGCGTGTGCATGGCCTTCCCGTCGATCGCCGCCGTGGCCGATGGCTACCAGGTGTTCGCGGTGATCGATGCCTCGGGCACCTATTCGAAGATGGCCGAAGAGATCACCCTGGCCCGCGTGGTGCAGGCCGGCGTGGTGCCGATGGACACCGCCGCGGTGGCCTCGGAGATCCAGCGCAGCTGGAACCGCGACGATGCCCAGCAATGGGCCGAGGTCTACACGAAGATCTTCCCGAACTACCAGCTGCTGATCGAGAGCTACCTCAAGGCGCAGGACGTGCAGAAGAACCAGGAGCAGCTGGATTCGCAGCGCAGCTGAGCTGCCCCCGGGGTGCCGGCCCGCTGCCGGCACTCCTCCCAACCGGAGACCCATCATGTCCAGTGAACCGATCCGCGACCCGGCCAGCGACCACCTGCTGACCCCGCAGAATTCCGCCTTCATCATCATCGACTACCAGCCGGTGCAGGTGAACTCCATCGCCTCGATGGACCGCCAGCTGCTGGTCAACAACATCGTCGGCACCGCCAAGGCCGCTGTGGGTTACGGTCTGCCGATCGTGCATTCGACGGTCAACGTCAAGACCGGCCTGAACAAACCGCCGATTCCGCAACTGCGCAAGGTGCTGGGCGACTACCCCACCTACGACCGCACCACCATCAATTCCTGGGAGGACGTCGAGTTCCGCAAGGCGGTGGAAGCCACCGGCCGCCGCAAGCTGATCATGACCGCGCTGTGGACCGAGGCCTGCCTGACTTTCCCGGCCCTGGATGCGTTGAGGGAAGGCTATGAGGTGTATGTGGTGGTCGACGCCGTCGGCGGCACCTCGCTGGCCGCGCACGATGCGGCGCTGCGCCGCATCGAACAGGCCGGTGGCCAGCTGATCAGCGTGCCGCAGTTGTTCTGCGAGCTGCAGCGCGACTGGGCCCGCTCGGAAACGGTGCCGGCTTTCATGAATCTCTTCATTGAAACCGGTGGTACGGCAGGCATCCAGTTCTCGTACGATCGTACCGAGTGATTGGGTGGCGGCGCCGGTCCTGGCCGGCGCCGCCTTTTGGAGCAGTCGAGCATGGTTCGACGCTACAGACAGATGGAGAATGTGATGGCCTACGCGCGCATTGTTTCGACCGGCGACAACTACCTGCACCACATCAACAATGGCAGCTTTGATGTGGATGCGGACGAGCCCGCCTCGCTGGGCGGCCAGGGCAAGGGCTTCGCGCCCTTCGATCTGTACCTGGCCTCGCTGGCCGCCTGCACCGCCATCACCCTGCGCATGTATGCGCAGCGCAAGGGCTGGGAACTGGGCGAGTTCCATGCCGAGCTGCGCTCGGACCGTGACGCGGATGGGCGCTTCCACGTGCACCGCGTGCTTCATGCCAGCGCCGAGCTGAGCGATGCGCAGTGGCAGCGGTTGCTGGAGGTGGTGGAAAAGACCCCGGTGACGCTGGTGATGCGCGAAGGTGCGCGCATCACCAGTGAGCGCGGGGGCGCAGCGTAACCCCATCCACGCATGGCGTGGATCTGCTGTAGAGCCGAGCCCATGCTCGGCTCCTCAGCGTGCAGCCGAGCGTGGGCTCGGCTCTACATTCCGCTCAGCGGCGTGAATGCAGCACAGTGCGCTGGCGCATCGCGTTGAATTCCTGCTCCACCTGCTGGATGTCCTCGGCCTGGAAGCCGGCCGCATCCAGCAGCTGGTCGGCGGCAGCCGCCGCCAGCGGATCATCGTCACGCTGGCGCCAGCAGCGCGCCGGCAGGAAATAGCCCACTTCGCTGCGCCCGCGCATGATCACCACCGGCCGGCCCGCATACAGCAGGAACTCGGCCAGGTGCTGGCGCAGGCCCTCCACTGAAACATAGGCCGGTCCAACACCCAGCATCTGGCTGGACGGTTCGGGACTCTCGAACAGCTTGCGACGGCTCATCCACTCCTCCTTTTGAACAACGCGTGGTCTCCTTTCCTTAGACGGGCGCATCGCTGCGCCCCCGCCACGCACTACGTGATCCGCATCACGCCCGCCACTCAGAACCCGGTGTTGAACTCCAGCTGGAACACGTCGATCGACAGCGGCGCGCCGGACACTTCCTTGGCCGCCATCCACTTGCCGCTGATCCAGCTGCGTGCATCCAGCGCGTAGGCGCCGCCCACGTAGTAGCCGCGGGCGTTGGTGCCGCCCAGGTGGAAGTTCGGATCGTTGTAGGCATCGGGCAGTGCGTCGGCCTCGATGTGCTTGTAGCCCAGCAGCGCCTGCCACTGGCCCTTCTCCTTCAGCTCGGTGGCACCGAAGGTGGCCTGCACCATCCATGCGGTGTCGCCACTGCGGAAGGTATCGATGCCGACAGTATCGCCGGCGCCGTAGTTGTTGACGATGCCGTTCTGGGCACGACTGAACATGGCCTGCTTGTCGTAGGCCAGGTTGCGGATGTAGTCGCCATCCAGGCGCAGACCGATGCCCTGCGCCAGCTGCGTGTCCCAGCGCAGGTTCAGCGTGGCCAGGCGGAACGCCGAGGCCAGGCCGACATACTGCGGGGTCGGCGTACCGGCCGGATCCACCGGATTGCGCGCGATGTTGCGGATCAGCATCAGGGTATTTCCCTTCTGCATGAACGCCGGGCGCGACCAGTCGGTGTCGCAGCCCACCGCACCCGAGTACAGCGAGCACGTTGAGGACAGGCGACCGCTGATGTTCTTGAAGTCGTAGTAGCCCAGCGCAGCACGCAGCGCGTTGTCATCGTTGAAGCGCCAGTTCACGCCCACCTGGGCACCGGACAGCCACTTGTTCTCGTTCGGAGTCTTGACCTTGCTCTGGCTCGGCGAGCTGTCTGAGGTGTACTCCAGCGGTACCACCGCGAGGTTGCCGAACAGGTCGAGGTCGCCACCATCGAAGTCATACTTCAGGTTCGCGGCCAGGCCATCGAAGTTGAGATCGTTGGAGAACAGCGTGTCGCTGGTCCAGAACGGATTGCCGAAGCGGCCGCCACGCACCGTCACCCAGTCCGCCGGGCTGTAGGCCAGCCAGGCCTGGTCCAGCCACACGTCCTTCTTGCTCAGGCCGCCGCCCAGCTGCTCGGTGGTCGACACCGGGCCATTGCTGCTGCCGCTGGCCAGGCGCACGCCGGCCGTGGTGTGCTGGCCAATGGTGGCCTCGATGCCCAGGCGGGCACGGATGCGCCACAGATTACGGCGGTCCTGGCGGGTGTTCAGCAGCGGCGGCAACTGCAGGTTGGTATTGGTGTTGGTGTCGAAGCCGTTGCCGGAGTTGATCGACGACCAGTTGCTCACGATGTCGCTGTTGCGCTCGGAGTAGAAGCGCGACTCGCTGCGCACACGCATGTCACCGGTGACCTTGATGCGCTTGGTCCACTCGGCCACTTCGTTGGGTGCCGCCCAGCCTTCCGACTTCGCCTGCGCCATCACGTCCTGGCGCACTTCGTCACGGATACCATCGCGCACGCTCTGCGGTACGTACGGCACGCGCACGTCACCGGCCTCCAGGGCCACGCCACCGCTCGCCGCGGTGCTGCCCGTGGCTGCAGTGCGCTGTGCGGCCGCCGCTTCGGCTTCGGCCTGTACCAGCAGTGCCTGGCCGTCTTCGGGTTTCAATGCACCGCTGGCGATCAGGCCCTTGATCAGCTTGACCATGGTGGTTTCGGCCGCCATCGCACCGGCCGGGGCGGCCAGGCTGAGCAGCACGGCGCAGCACAGCAGCGCCCGTCGGGCCGGCCGCGGGCGGCGGGAGTCGGTTCGTGCGCGGACGTGGTCGTTCATCACGGTTCTCATCGAAAGAAGGGAAATCACGGAAGTCGGAGTCAGGCCCCCGGCCGGCGGCCCTGGATCAGGACGCGGGCGGGGAAATCGAGTGACGGCGGCGGTGCCTGGTCAACCTTGCCGATGCGACGCAGGGCATCGAGCACGGCCGCGTCGGCCTCCTCGTTGCCACTGCCGCGCACCAGCTCGACCTT
This sequence comes from Stenotrophomonas maltophilia, assembly GCF_013464485.1. Lineage (GTDB taxonomy): Bacteria > Pseudomonadota > Gammaproteobacteria > Xanthomonadales > Xanthomonadaceae > Stenotrophomonas > Stenotrophomonas maltophilia_AW. The sequence continues at coordinate 33,611 of NZ_RAUX01000007.1, read as the reverse complement.
CTCCAGGCGGCCATCGCTGGCCAGCCATACGTTCACCTGCAGCTGGAATGCCAGGCGCTTGACCTTGTCGTCGCGCGAGATCGCCTGCTGCATCAGGTAGCCCAGGTAGCGGCCGTAGGTAGCGTTGCCGGCGCCACCACGGCCAACGCCGGACGAACCGCCACCACTGCCGGACTGGATACCGAAGTTGTCACCACCGGCCTGCGCGTCGGCATTCATCGTCACCGGATCGCTGTTATCCGGCGTCGGCGTCGGCTCTTCGGCCGGCGTCGGCTGATCCAGCGGTTCCGGTTCGGGCATCGTCTCTTCCGGTGGTGTCTCCGGCTCCGGTGGTTTTTCCGGGGGCGGCGGGGGCGGCGGCGGAGGGGGTGGCAGCGCCAGCATCGGCGGCTGCGCCACCGGCCGACGGGTGCTGGCGGTGTCCTTGAACAACAGCCACCACACCGCGATGCCGAGCACCAGCAACGCGGCCAGCACCAGTGCCACGGTCACCAGCAACTGGCGACCGCGCATGCCGGGCTCCGGTCGAGGGGGTTGATGGGCCGTCATGCCTCAACCCTGCGCCTTGCCGGTGACCAGGCCGACCTGGGCCAGCTCCAGGCGCCGCAGCAGGTCCAGCACCTCGACCACGCGGGCGTACTGCACCTGCGCATCACCGCGCACGATCACCGGGAAATCTGGCGTGGTCGCGCGTTCGGTACGCAGCCGGTCTTCCAGCTCGGCCATCGTCACCGGATAGGCATCCAGGAACACCTGGCCACTGGGGTCGATGGTGATCGCCTTGGTCTTCGGCTTTTCCAGGGCCACGCTGTTGCTGGCCTTCGGCAGATTGACCTCGATGCCGGGGATGGAGGCGTTGCTGGTCAGGATGAAGATCACCAGCACCACCAGCAGCACGTCGACGAAGGGCGTTACGTTGATGCCCTTCTCGCGCTTCTTGATGCCGAACTTCGCCTTCTGGCCCATGGCGCGCCCCTCAGCCCTGGACCGCGGCCGGGCCGCGCCCGTCCTGCTCTTCGGCCAGGCGCGCGGCGAACTCGTCGATGAACACCGCCATATCCGCGCCGATCGCCTCGGCGCGTGCGCCCAGGTAGTTGTAGCCGAACAGCGCCGGGATCGCGACGCCGAGGCCGGCAGCGGTACACAGCAGCGCCGCCGCCATGCCGGGCGCCACCGAATTGATGTCCACCGCGCCAGCCATCGCCGCCACCACGAACACCAGCATGATGCCGATCACGGTACCGAACAGGCCCACGTACGGCGCGCCTTCGATGGTGGTCGACAGCCAGTTCATGCGCCGCGCCATCGCTTCCTGCTCGCGCACCATCACCGCATCCATCGAGGCGCGGATCGCCGCAATGGTGGCACCACTGAGATAACCACTATTGCCGTCGCGCTGGTGACGCTGCTGCATTTCATCGATGGCCACCTGGTAGATGCGCCACAGCGAGCCGTCGTGCATCGCGGTCGGCGCCTTGCCCTGGCGGTCCATCTCGGACAGAGTGCGCAGCGGCACACCGGACAACTTGCCGAAGCTCTCGGTGAATACCGCATTGGCCTTGCTGGTGCGGCCGAAGTGGCGGCTCTTGGCAATCATGATCGCCCACGACAGCAGCATCATCAGGCCGAGGATGGCGACCACCACCCAGGCATCGAACGGCATCGCCTTGAGAATGAAGCCGAAGTGGCTCTGCCCGGCGGATTGCTCGTCGGCGCCGTAGCTGATCAGGCGCGAGTCGGCGCCCTGAGCGGTGGCATCGGCCAGCAGCAGCGCGGCCGGACGTGCCACCCGCGAGATGCGCAGCTCATCCAGAGCGCCTTCGAAGTTGGCCAAAGGCTGTGCAGCACCCGGGGCATCGGCGCCCACCACCGGCGCGGTACCCAGCGCCGGCAGCTCGCCGCTCAGCTGGGCCACTACACGGCCGTTGAGGTACAGCTGCAGCGCACCCTTGTCCGCGGTCAGTGCCACGTGCGCCCACTGCCCTTCCGGAATCGGCTGTGCCGGCGTACTGCGCTGGCCATTGAGTTGCACGAACGGCACCCGGTTCTCGATACCGACCACCAGCTCGGAGGCGCCATCGCGACGGGCATAGATTGCCTGCGCCGCATTGTTGCTGCCCGGCTTGATCCAGGCCGAGAGGGTCAACGGCGCCCCCGCTTCCTGTGCCAGCGAGGCGCTGGCCGGCAACGGCAGCGGGCCTGCGCCCAACTGCACGCCACGGCCGATCACCGAACCTTCGGACGGCGGCACCACAGCACCGGCATTGTTGCCGTAGGCGGTGGTGTCGCGTGCAGGCGCATTGGCTTCGGCGAAGTGGTAGACCAGCGTGTAGTCCGGGTCGAACACCTGCTGGCCGTTGCCGCTGGCCGGGGCCTTCTCGTTGCCGTAGTACATCCAGATCGTCTGCGGCGCCGCGGCGCTGACTGCCGGCACGTCCACCCAGACCAGGGCCAGGCCCAGCTTGGGATCGAACTGTTCGATCTGATGGGCCAGCACAGTCCGGCCATCGCCCGAGACGAAACGCAGGTCGTTGCCCGCGTCCTGGGTACCGTCGAAACCGAAGTTGCCGGTATGCAGGCGCAACAGCAGCGGCGTGCGGCCCGGGTCAGCGGCCAGGCCGGCGCCTTGCGGGCCGGCGTCGACGGTGATCGGCTTGCGGTACTTCCATTCGGCCTGCCACCAATTGGCATCGGCCGCAGCAGCAGGCAACGCAACCAGCGCGGCCAGCAGCAGCAACACTCGGGAAAGCAAACGGTCCATGCGAAGGGTCTCCGGAGAACGCATGTTCAAGGGAAGGGTCAGTAACTGGTGCTGATGTTGAAATGCAGGCGCGGGTCGTCCTTGCGCGTGACCGGGCCATCGGCATAGGGCCAGGCGTAGTCCAGGCGCAGCTGCAGGTGCTCGCCCAGGCGCAGCTGCGCGCCCAGGCCGACCGAGGCCAGGTTGTACTTGTCACGCTGTTCGGGCAGTGGCTGGCGCAGGCGCAGGTAGGCGGCGTCTGCAAAGCTGTAGACGCGCAGATCCGTGCCGCTCCACAGCGACCACGCCGGGGTGCGCCATTCCAGGCTGGCCAGACCACCGTAGTCGCCGATCGCCTCGGCCGACAGGTAGCCACGCACGGTGTACATGCCACCGGCGGCGAACTGCTCGGCCGACACCAGCGGCGCATCGGTCACCTGCAGCGAGCCGCGCGCATACCATTGCCAGTCATTGCCGAAGGTGTGGGTGTTGGCCACGTCGGCCTTGAAGGCCACGAAGCTCGGGTCGGCCCAATAGCGCTTCTGCCCGAACCCGATGGCATCGCTGCCATAGCCGAACAGCCGACGGGTACCGGCCACCAGCTGCGTGTTGATGCTCAACTGATCCTGCTCGCCCTGGCGCACACCGACAAACGCCAGGCTGATCGGCGCGTACTTCAGCGGCGTCTTCAGGCTCTCCTTGCCCATCTGCGTGTCTTCCTCGGTGTCCTTGAAGTCCACGCCGAGGCTGAGCTGGCGCCACCATTGGCTGCTGCCGGCCAGGCGGTAGTTGAGCTTGACACCAATCGAATGACCATTGCCGATCACATTGGTGCCAGTGCCGGTTCCGACCTGCCCGCCCGCGTTCAGCACGCGGCTGTCGGACTTGTAGCCGGAGGCTTCCAGGCTCCACGGCGTGCCTTCGAACGGCATCGTGTACGAGGCCGAGAACACCTTGGCCTGCTTTGTATCTTCCGGCGCCAGGTACACGCCGATGTTGGCGCTGTGCCCGCGCTTCCACAGGTTGTCGTAGGCCAGCGACGCACTCAGGCGCAGCTTCTCGGTGTCGGCGCTGTGGTCGTTGTTGAGTGACGCGCTGGCACGCCACGGCGACTTCTCTTCGACCTGCAGGTCCACATCCATCGTGCCCGGCACCTGGCCTTCGCGCACCAGCGGCATCACCTGGCGACGTCCGCCTTCATTGAGCGCGGTCAGTTCTTTCTGGGCCTGGTCGAAGTCCGGCACCTTGCCCTCGGCAAGTGCCGGTACGCGTTCGCGGATGCGTTCGGGCGATTCGTGCTTCGTGCCCACGACCCGCAGCTGGCCGATCGGTGTCTGCTGCACTTTCAGCAGCACCACGCCGCCGGTGACCTGCTGCTCGGGCAGCTCCACGTAGACCGACTGGTAGCCCGCCTGCTGGTACAGCGCATTGACTGCATCGCGTGCCTTCTCGACATCGGCCAGGGTCTTTCCCGGGCCGAGGAAGGGCTCGACCGCGCGCTCGATCTGGCGCGGATCGAGCACGGTGTTGCCGCGCACGATGTATTCATTGATGTTCACGCTGGGCGCAGGCGCCGCCTCCTGCGCGAACAATGGCAGCGGCATCGCGGCCAGGGCCAGCACCAGTGGATGCAGGCGCAGGGGATGGCGGACGGCTCGGCACGGAACAGGAGTCATCGAAGGCATCGCGTCGTATCGAAGGTAATGGCCATGGAGCGGCGCGTGGGTCTACCAACAGGACGTGTACGTCGCGTCAAAACCGCCAACAGTTTTGTGACAGCACTGTCATCTTTTGACAGCGCCGCAACGCACGCAGGCGGACCCTGGCTTCGCCACACGTCTTCATTGCAGAGCGCCGATTGCTGCGGGAGATTCGAGATGCGTGAATCATTGATGGTGGAACTGCGCGGCGCCCTCGCCCTTGCGTTGCTGCTGGTGTTGGCCCCGGTTCGCGCCGACGAGGCGAAGAAGCAGGAGGACGCTGCGCCCTGCATCGAAGTGCAGGTCAATGGCGAGCGTATTCCGGCCTGGGACTGCCTGCAGCGCAAACTTGCGCCGGCATCGAAAACGTCGAAATCACCGGCGCTACCGGAGGCCGAACGCCTGATGCGGCAGCCCGGCAACCAGCTGATGCAGTACAACCTGGAAGGCACACGACAGCGCATGGGCGATGCCTTTGGTCGTTCGGTGGTACCGCAGCGTCCGGCGCGCTGAGCCAGCGCCTTTGTAGAGCCGAGCCCATGCTCGGCTGTTTTTGCACTCATCGGCGATGCCGCACAGGAGCAGCCGAGCGCGGGCTCGGCTCTACGGGGCGCCCGGCACGATGCCATCGGTCGGCACCGGCGGCAGCTCAGGCACCGGCAAGCTGCGTGATTGCCCAGCCTGGTTCAGTTCCACCGCGCTGGCACTGATGCTGGCCAGTACCGTGCAGGGTCCGAGTCGTTGGCCGGGCGAATACGCTTCCGCCGGGCGTCCATCCACCGAGAGCAGGGCCAATGGCGCATGGTCACCGGCCATCACGCCCAGCACCACCACCTCGGTCTGCACCGCACCGGGCGACAGCAGGCGCACCAGCGGCAGGCTGGCCACTGCATCGAACATCGGCCGTACCGGTGCCTCGGCTTTCGTCTCGCTGGCCGCGGCCGCTGGCGCCACCGCAGACAGGGTGACACCCCAATAGGCCACCACGGCCAGCAGCAGCGTCGCCGCCAGCAGGGTCAGTATGCGATTGCGATCCCAGCGCCTGCCATCCATGTTCCGCACCACCGCCACGTTCGTGTCCGCCTACGCTAGCAGCTGTGGCTGACGCTTTTGTTTCATCATGCCGGCCTACGCTGGCAGGTATCGACCCGGACAGGAGGCAACGTCGATGCAGCACGTGCCGCGTGGTTTCACCCTGCTGGAGCTGATGGTGGTGCTGGTGATCATCGGCATCTGCACGGCGGGCATCGGCCTGGGCCTGGGCAGCCTGCTCGACCCGGGCCGGCAGCTGCGGCAGGAAGCCGAACGGTTGGCGCAGCGCCTGCAGGTGGCACGCGATGAGGCCCGCATCGATGGCCGCACCCTGCGTTGGCAGGCCGACGCCGACGGCTATCGCTTCAGCCGCCTCGAAGGCAGCCGCTGGGTCACCGTTGAACGCGATGATCTGCTGCGTCCGCAGAAGTGGCAGGCAACGGGCATCGCGGTGCAGCCCGCCAACCCCATTGAGCTGAGCCCGGAGTGGATCGGTATCGCCTGGGAGGTTGGGTTGTCGCTGGATGGTCGCAAACTGCGTCTTCGTGATGATGGCAGCGGACAGTTGCAGGTCGTGCAATGAAGCAGGTGGCCCGCGGATTCACCCTGATCGAGGTGCTGATCGCGCTTGCGATCGTATCGATTGCACTGGCGGCGGTGATGCGCTCGGTGGCAGTGGCAACCGACGATCAGTCACGGCTGCGCGACCGTCGCCTGGCACTGTTGTGTGCGCAGGATCGCTGGCAGGAACTGCGCCTGAGCGGACAGGCACCGCAGGATGCCCGGCAGCGCTGTGTGCAGGGACGCGGCAGCTTCCTGGTGCTTCAGCATCTGGGCACGGGCAGCGACGGGCAGCCGCAACTGGAACTGACCGTGGTGGCCGAAGATGCACCGCGGCAGTCGCTGACCCGGATGCAGCTGCCGTGGACTGCCACTCAATGAAGCGGGTCGCGCGCGGCTTCACCCTGATCGAGGTGATGATCGCGATCACCATCATGGGCGTGCTGGCGCTGATCTGCTGGCGTGCGCTGGACAGCGTGGCCAGCAGCGACCAACGCCTGCGCCAGGCCGATGCCGAGACCACGACGGCGCTGCGCGTGCTGCAGCAGTTCCAGCGGGATATCGAAATGCGCGCAGACGATGCGCTGATGAATGGCGCGGTGCGCCCGGCAGATCGTCCGCAGCGATTGCTGCCCCCGTCGCTGGTGAGCGAGCGACACCCGGATGGCACCTTCGCGCTGGAGATCACCCGCAGTGTCGGCAGCGATGGGCTGCGCTGGCAGCGGGTGCGCTGGTGGCGGCAGGGCAACACGTTGTGGCGGGCCAGTGGTGCGGCTACGGACCGGTATCCGCTGCCAGAGCCTGAGCAATCGAGAGGCATCGCGGTGGCCCGGGATGTGCATCGGTTCGAGGTGCGCGCCTGGCAGCCCGGCGCCGGTTGGGCAATGTTGCCGAGCAAGGGCGAGGTGCTGCCGGCCACCGGGCTGGAGCTGCGGCTTGGCCTTCGCGATGGGCGTGGGCCGTTGAGTTACCGGCGGGTGCTGGAGCTTTAGGACTCGTTCGTGGCACCGCATCCACGCATGACGTGGATCTACGGCCGAGCGGCTCCTGCTGCCACGCCTGCTCTGGTGGGTGCCGACCGTTGGTCGGCACTGAGGCTGTCCGGGCATCCACGCATGGCGAGGATCTACTGCCGACCAAGGTCGGCATCTACCGTGACACATGCGCGCGTCCCTCCTGCCGCCGGGTGCTCTCCTGCACCCGGCGGCGCTGTGTCGGTGGTCCTCACCGCTGATGGCCGCTCCCTGCCCTCCGTGCCGTCCTGGCTGGGGCCGCCACCGTTCCCTGGCGGCTGGCCCGATGCTGCAGCCCGATGCGCTGCATCGGGCAATGCGTGCCGACCAAGGTCGGCACCTACCGGGGCGTGCTATGCCTATCGGCGCTGCGTGCCTTCGTCGCGGCTTGCCTGCGGGAACTGGAAGGCGCTGTTGGCGTCGTAGCCGCTGTTGGCGGTCGTGCCGCGCGCCGGCGGCGCAATGCTGCTGGTGCCGCTGCCGAAGCCGAGAATCTGCACGCTGATCACTGACGGCTGGTTGCGCCGTGCGTCGTCCTGGCTCTTGCGCATCACGTCCTGTGCGGCCTGGCTGGCGCTGTTCGCTGCAGCACTGGCCGACGCCAGCGCATTGACGTTCACCGTGGCCAACACCGGCAGGCCCTTGCTCTCGCCCTGCACCTGGATATTGGCGGCGTTGAGCACCTGCAGCGCTGCCAGATTGATGTTGCCCGAGACACGGATACCTGCTTCGCCTGCATCGATGGTGCCCAGCGGCGCGATCAGGTCGACGTCGCCCGGCGGTACTTCGGGAATCGGGTCCAGCGTGGCGAAACCGGCACCGCTGACCGGTGCGAGCGGCGACAGGCTGACGTTGCCCCAGCGGTCGTACAGGCGGCGTGGCGGGGTATACACCAGCGTGGTGCGCGAGCCACGGCCCGCATTGATGTCGCCCTGTTCGGACCAGGCCAGGATGTCACCGCCAAAGGTGGTCATCACCCGCGACAAACCCAACAGCACGCTGTCCTGGCTGAACAGCCGGATGTCGCCCTGACCCTGGGTCACCAGGCCCGCGCTTGCCGGTGGCGCCTCGCCAACCACGCCCACCACGATCTGCCCACCCGGCGCCATCAACTCGATATTGCCACCGGCCTCGGTACGCACGCCGGCTCCGCCATACATCACGATATCGCCGGTGCGCTGGATCGTCGTGCCCGCTGCATCCTTGTCCGGCATCAAGGTGGCGATGGCCTCGCGGCCGCGCAGGTAGGAGCCCACGCGCGGGCCATCTGCATCGGTGTACTCGCGGCCACCCTCGCGCAGTTCGGCGTAGTAGACCTGGCGCAGGAAGATGCGCTGCTGCTCCTGCGGCAGTGTGTCGAACAGGGCCAGTCCCTGCGCGCCGTCAGCGCTGATGTTGAAACGCTCCAGCAGCCACTGCTTCAGTTCCTTGTCATAGACCTTGACCACCTTGCCCGGCTGCGACGCCAGTGTCTGCGCGGGATCGGCCAGCCGGGTCGCATCCAGGTAGCGCGCACGCACGGCGCCGAAGTCGATCTGCTGGTTGCCGGCGGTCATCGCGATGCTGGCACCGGGGCGCGTGTCGCCCTGCACCAGGCCGCCGCGGCTGACGATGCTTCCCTTGTCTTCCTGGCGCAGCTGGCGGCCGGCGCTGACATCGACGTTGCCGCTGCCGTATACGCTGACGTTGGCATGCACGATGTCACGCCCGGCCTGCAGCACCGTGACATCGCTGGCACTGTTGTTCAACGCAAGGACGGTGCTGGACAGGATGTCCTGGCCTGCACGCAGCTGCACCGGCGCAGCCACGTCAATCCACTCGCGAACGGTGCGGCTGCTGCCACTGGCGGCGTTCAGCATCCATCGTTCGCCCGTGCGTAGACCGATGATGTCGCCCGAGCCTGCGTAGAAGCGGTTCGGCGTGCCCCCGGCAGTGCGTGCCACCGCCAGCATGGGACGGTTCGGCCCAAAGGCGAACAGCGGTGTGGTATCGCCCCATGTGGGTACCCGAGCATTGATGCCATCGGGCGAGATATTGCCGAGCAATTCGGTGCCCTTCGCGTCCCGTGCGGTGAATACCGGATCGAACGGGGATGGCAGGCGCGTGTCCGCACCGGAGCTGCTGATGTACGGAGACCGATCGCCGGCGATGATCGAATCGCCCGCCAGCAACTGCATGCTGCCCGTAGGGGAAGGAGCGGTAAGCAGTATGTTGTTCTCACCGCCTTCGCCCAACTTGATGTCGCCGCTGGTGGCCTGCACCTTCAGCCTGGAGGGATAGATCCAGTAGGCGAAATTGTCGCCGGTGGATTCCGATCGCAGATTCTGCCCCGGGCTGCTGGCATGCGCTGTCAGCGGGGTGGCGTCGCCGCCGAACGAAACCAGATTTACCGCCGTGGCCGCGGTCCACAGCGAGAAGCCGGTAGTACCCGCCGCAAGACCACCTCCCGCCAGCGCCACCTGCGGCGCATTGAATTGCACCACACGGCCGGCGTCGGCTACGCCGCCCAGGATGACGTCGCCGCGGGCGTGCAGGTTTGCCACGGCGTCGCCCAGCACCAGCACCGGACCACCCATCGCCTTGCCACCGAAAGCGCGGAACGGATCGCTGGGGCGCAGGCCAGCGCTGGGATCAGTGTACTGGGAGATGCCGACGGCACTGCCACCAATGCGGGAGGCCTCAAGACTCAGGCTGCCGCGCAGGTTCGTGAATGTGCCATTGAGTTCCAGGTCCTGCTCGTTGCTGACGTGATTGATCGTAGTGGCCATCAGGTTCGGGTTGAGTGCACCGCTGGCGCGCAGGCTCAGATCGCCACCACCTGTCAGCACCAGCCGCCCATCATCCACACGTCCGGTCGAGCCCACCGCTGCGTTGATCGCGGTGGAGAAACGGGTGCTGCTTGTGTTCTTCAGCGCGTCACCCTTGGCCTCGGTCACACCGGCATGCCTGCCCGCATCAATCTCCAGATTGCCGCCACCCAACGTACCAAAGCCGGTGAAGCCGACCATGCGTGGACTGGGGTTGGAGAACGTGGACACATTGGCGTAAGTGCCGAAGTTGATCCACCAGGCGACAGGCTGCTGCTCGACGCCCGCAACCGCACCTGTACCCTGGCGCCACAGCCAGTTGGCAACCGCGCTGCTGGCGTGGTTGGCCAGGTCACCCGCCGCCGAGCCGGACGACGACAGCGCACCCCATGTTGCCCCGGTCACGTCGCGGCCAGCCGCAATGCTCAGGTTGCCGCCGTGATCCGGATACCACGCGCGATAGGCGGCAAGTGCCGCGTCATAGTCACCGCTGGACTGCTGCAACCCGAGCAGTGCCTCGCGTCCGGACGGCGGCGCGCGCTCGGACTGGAAACGGGCATCGAGGCCATTACCCAGCGCGGTCGGCGTTCCCGCAGTATAGACGCCGTACACCGAGCGCATCGACAGATCGCGGCCGGCCATCAACTGCAGGTCGCCACTGCCGGTGCGCAGCACGCTCCACAGCGGCGTGCCATGTTTCGGTTGACCCACGGTCGCCACATCACGCATCTCGCCGGGCATCACGCAGATGCCCGAACTGACCGAACCGCACAGCTCCTCTTCGGTCATCCCGAACATCTCGGCAATTTCCTTCACGGGCATGCCGACCAGCGACGGATCGCCCATTTCATCGGCACCTTGCGCCGTGAACAAGTAAGGTGCCGCCTCGCAGCTGCTACCAGCCGCGCAGATCGCAGACTCAGGCTTGCCCAGATGCTCGGCCAGCGCCTTCACCGGTTTGCCGACCCAGCTTGCATCCACACCTTCGCGCTGCGCACCCAGGGCGGTCACCCGCTGTTCGCGCACGAACGTGGAGACCATGGTCGCCGCACGCACAACGCCGTAGTGGGTGTCGGCCAGCACCAGATCGCCGCTTCCATTGCGCCGCGCACGCGGGTCGGCTGCCTCGGTATCGGCGCCCGCAACGGCGGTGAGATCCCACGAGGTGGTGCCCTCGGGCAACATCTGCGCCAACGCCCAGTTGCGTCCCTGTCGACCATCGCTGCCCACCGGGCGCAGGTCGATCGGTTGACCGCCGGCCAGCTCCAGCGTGGTCATTGCCGGAATCAGCGAACCTCGTGCCAGCGGTGTGCGCGCCGCCAGTCGCAGCTCCGTCGGCAATCGCGCGCCGGCCGGCCAGGTCGTGGCCCTTACGCTGGCCTCGCTGCGCAGCTGGAAGCCCGCGCCCAGGCGCGAGCCGGCGGGCAGTTGCAGCGCCTGCGCCAGCACGCTGCCTGCGGCACGCACCTGACCATCGGCCAGCGTAACCGCGGCCGGCAGCACGTAGCCTGCCGGCAACGTAAGTGCCTGCCCCAGCGTCATCTCCACCGGCAACGTGGTGCCGGCAGGCAGGACCGCATCGCGAACCGCGATCGCGTAGTTCAGCACGGCACCCGCCGGGAAGCGCGTGCCGGCCTCCAGTACGACGTTGTCATTGGGCACCAGGATGTCACTGCCGAACGGTGTAATGCCGGCACCGAAACTCTGTCCAGGCACCAGCTGCCAACCGCGATCATCCGGGCTGGCAGGTGGCGGCGCAAAGCCGTCGTTGATGCTGCCATGGATGAACAGGTCGCCGGCTGCGCGCAGGCGCAACGCACCCGCTTCACCGAAGCCGCGTCGCGCGGGGTCCTGTCGATTGGCCTGCGGGCCGTAGCGATAGCCGGAAAGATCGATATCGCCGCTGACGGTCAGGTCACCATGCGGGTTGCTGGACGAGATGGCGCCGACGACGTCCACGCCGGGACGCAGGCGCACGGTCCCCAGTGTGGCCAGCCGTGTCGACAGCCCGGCATTACCCAGCGCGGCGTTCATCCATGCACTGTTGGCCGGATCCACCACCGTATCCAGCCACGACTGGGTAACCAGCTGGCCGCGTCGGCCGTTCACATCCGCCGTGTCAGCCAGGGGTGCGTCGTCATAGCGGCGCACGCCGGTCACGAAGATATCGCGCGCGCCGAGCACCTGCACGCCATTGGCGCTATCGACGCCTGCATCGTCGCTGCCCACTCTCGGCACGTTCAGCACGAACGTGCCGCGGGCACGTCCATCGTTCTGCCCTGCTCCGGTACCGACGGCAACGCCGGTGCCGCTGCGTAGATCGATCCGCGCCGCCGATCCCAGCTGCACGCGTCCATCGCGGCTTTCCAGCTCGACGATGGCACGGTTCGGGCTGTCGATGATCTTGCCATAGCTGTCCACACGCAGTGTCGTGCCGTGGGCGTCCAGGCTTCCGTCCACCTGCAGGCCATCGCGCGCTGCCAGGCGGATGCTGCCGACCCGGTCGCCGCTGGCGTCGATGCGCCCGACCACCCGCAGCGCGCCGCCGTCAACGCTGATATCCACCTTGCGTGCTTTCACTTCGTCGCCGATCAGCAGGTCGCCCTGCTTGATCTGGAAGCTGCGCGCTCCGGTGACACCGTCGCGGGTGAGGCGCTGGTTGAGGCCACTGAAGTCTGTCAGTTCACGTGCGCGCACCACCAGCTCACCGTTCTCATACGGCACCAGGCTGCCACCTGCGTCCAGCGTGCCGCTGGCCTGGCCAAGCAGCCGCCCTGCCAGGTCGACATGCCCGCCGGCAGTACCCAGCGCGGTCACGGTGAGACGACCCGCGCGGTTGTTCTGCGCCGACAGATCGACCCGCGATGCAGCATCGCTGCGCACGTCACCTTCCGTTGCGGTCAGCGTGACGTCACCGCCGACGCTGTAGGTATCGACATCGAACAGGCTGACCTTGCGCCCGGCCAGATCGAGGTTGGCGCTGCTGCCAAGCTGCACCGAGCGGGCAGCCGTGGCCGCCAGGCGGCCCGAGGCCAGGGCGATGCGGGTATCGAGGAGGATGTCGTTGGCGTCCAGCGTCAATTCGGCGCCCAGCGCATCGGCCGCCGTCGAGGCGCCCGCACCGTGCACGCGCAGCGTGCCACCAGCAGTCACCTCCAGCTTCGCGCCTGCTTCGGCAGTGACCAGCGGTGCCTGGATATCGAGGTTGCCACCACTGTAGGTCCAGCCCTTGGCTGCGTCGTAGGCGCCCTGGAACTGATGCACATTCAACGCACCATTGCCGGCGAAGACCACCTGCTGTGCGGCACGCAGGTTCACCCCGGAGAAGCCGAGGACCTGGCGTCCGGCCACGACCTCCGAGGCGGGCCACGACTGTGGCGCCGGGCCGAGCCGCAACGTATCGGCAATGATGTCCAGCTGGCCACTGCCAAGGCGGTCGACCATCGCCGCGCCGCCGGGCTGCGCGGCATTCGAATCCGCAAACCCACTCGCCGCAAGTGCACCGGCCCAGGTGAGGTTGTCGGCGAAGATGCGCGCACGATCGCCGCTGTTGCCATAGCCATGGATGGCCGGTGCGCCCAGCACCAGGCTGCGAAGGCTCGACTTGCCGGTCGCGCTGTCACGCGTATCGAGGTCGACACTGCCGAACACATTGATCGACTCGGCCGCCGAGAGCTTCAGCGTCTCCAGTGCCGGTGCGCCGGTGGCGGTATTGCCGCGCAGCAAGGCGGTCAGCACCTGCTGGTTCATCATCATGCCCGGCGGCAACGCGGCGGCCGCAGCGGCCTGCGCGATGGCATCGTCGCTGCCCAGATTGATCGCGGCCACGCTGACACCGAGCTGGCGGGTGCCGTAGCTGGCCGCATCGCGCAGCTGCAGGCTGCCATTGGTGGCGACGTTGATGCTCCCCTCCGACACCAGTCGTGCCTGGCCCGCACACTGACGCCCCGGATCACAGGTGCCGATGTCGAAGCTGACCAGCGACGGATCGCTTCCCTCGCGCAGGGGCGCGGCCAGCAGATCGGTGCGCCCGTTGGACACCACCATCACCCCGCCCTCGGCCTGGTAGTAGAAGCCGGCATCGGCGGGCAACGAAGCGGCACCGCGACCGAGCGTGTCGATACCTGCGCCTGCCTCCACGCGCACGCCCGTGCCACCGGCCACCGCACCCAGAATCACCTCCGGCGCACGCAGGACCGCACCGTCCCGCAACACCAGGTTCTGGCCGACACCGGCCACCTGCAGGCGCTGGTTGCTGGTAGCGCGGATCTGTGCGTTGAGCACCAGGCGTGAGGGCTGCAACGCGTTGAGCACGTCCGCCTCGATGGTAGCGCCATTGCCGGTGGAGCTGGGCGTGCGACCGGCCGCCACCACTTCCAGTTCGCCCAGCCGGTTGACCAGGTTCACTTCCACCGAACCGCCAATGCCCGCGCTGCCCGCTGCCGGCGCAAACCGGGTCTGGCCCTGGAAGCTGAAAGCCAGCGTGCCGTCCCTGCCGGCGCCATTGCCAAGCCCGAGGCGCAGCGTGCCGGCATCGACGGTCTGCCAGCCGCGCGGCGTGCCCAACCGTTGCGCCGACGCGGTCACGAATGCGTTGTAGCTTGTCTCGTTGTAGCTGGAATGCCGGCGAACGGTATCGGCCGGGGTCAGCAGCAACGCGGTCAGCAAGGGCGAACGCAGGCCACCCAGCGCCGACCCCGTGTGTCCGCCGACCATCCAGGAGCCGGTGCCGGTGGCCAGCGGTGCACCGATGCCGACCGCGCCGGTGCGCCCCAGCTCCACCCGGAACGCACCCTGCTGCAGTGCGAAGCTGGCCGGCAACAAGGTGTAGGTGCCGGCCGGCAATCCAGGCACGCCTGCGGGAATCGTGATCTGCTGGCCAATGCCAGGGTCCAGCGAGCCGTCACTCAACCCCAGCGGCGCTGCACTGCCGGTGTAGCCGGGCAGGATCGCATACACCGGACTGGCCGATTCGCTGAAGCCATAGCGCGGATTGGCATCGGCCAATGCATGGCGCAGGATGTCGACCGAGCCACCGCGCCCGCTGACAAAGGCCGCACCGGTCAACTCACCGCCGCCGGAGAGATCCAGCAGCGCCCCTTCGGCCACCTCGGTACGGCTGCTGATGATGGCGATGCCCTTGGGGTCCGCGCCGGGCGCGGCACCGCCTACCGGCGGTATGGCCTGGGCGCTGCCGTCCCTGCGCCAGTCCACGCCATCGACGGTGCCACCGAACGGCACACTGAGCCCCGCGCCGCTGGTGGAGGTGACGCTTCCGGGCAGCAGCGTCACCGAGCCGGCCAGGCGCCCGTCGGCATCGGTACCACCCAGGGTTATGGCGCCCAACGGCGCCCGGAGGATGCCGCCCTGCTCGATGGTCGCTGCCACCACTGACAGGCCGCCGGACACCGACAACGGCAGGGCTGGAACCGCCCCGCCAAGACCATGGATGCGCACGATGCCTTCGGCATCATCCCAGCGGCTGATCGCACTGCCCGGCTGCGACACACCGGCCGCCAGCACGCCGCCCGCATCGGCCACCGGGTACAACTGCGCTGCGGTTACGTCCAGGCTGCGCGGCGCGACCAGCTGCGCGCCGGTACCGCCGACCGCTGCGCCACTGCCCAGGAAACGCACATCGCCGCGGCTGCGCAGTTGCACGTCGTCGAATCCCGCCAGCCAGGTGGTATTGCGCAGGTCGATCAGGTCCGCGTCCACGCTGAAGCGGTGCTGGCGACCGGTATCCACCGCCACGGCAGCGGTATCGACCCGGCCTTCGCCTTGCAGAGGCAACCAGCTGCTCTGGGCGAGCCGCACGTAGGGCGCGCTCAGCGCCAGCAGGCCGCCAGCGCTGCCGCCCGGCAGCATGCCCAGCCCATCCTGTTGCAGGCCGTGGAAGCGCAGGCTCTGGCCGAGGCGCAGTTCCACATCACCTTCGGCGCGCACGTTTCCGAACAGCGACAGATTGTCGAAGCCACCGGCACCGACCTGCGCCGCCGACAGGCGTGCGTGCCCATACTGCAGCTGGGCCGGCGCGGCCTGCTCTCGATCGTCCTGGGTGAGCACGATGGCACGCGGTGCCAGCACCTCCTCGGTGGCACCACGCGCATGCCTGCTGCCACCGAAGGCGATGCCCAGGGTGCCACCCTGCGCACCGGCGCCGCCGGCTGCGGCCTGCAGGCCACCCTGCAGGTACAGCGCGTTGGCCGATCGCACCACGATGGTGCCGCCATCGCTGGCCACGTCCTGGCGGCCGGCGCCATCGATGTCCAGCTGCGCTGAACTGCCGTTGGCCAGCAGTTTCGCACCGCGCTCAACAACCACGAATGCATCCACTGGCCGGTCAGGCACGTTGTCCTGGCCATCCCAGTCGAGCGCGCCTCCAATCTCGATGCTGCCACCCTTGCGCACCTGCCCGCGCAGGCGTCCACTGGCATCGCTCGCAGTGAAGGTGTCACCACTGACGTCGAGCACACCCTGCGCACCGATGCGGTAGGTGCGCTCGTTGCGCTGCGAGTCGAACAGGCTCGTCGGTTCGCGAACGTCGTCCAGGCGGATGCGGCCACCCGCCGCTTTCAGGCTGCCATCGACCGTGATGCTGCCAGCCGCGCGCAGGGTCATCGACTGGCCGGCGTCCACACTGACCAGGGCGTCGCGACCGATGCGCAGATCGCCGCCGGCCTCACCCTGCTGCGAACGCAGCGTCAGACTCGCGCCATTGCGCTGGCTGAACCTGCCGGTGATCGGATCCGCGCTGTAAAGGGGTGCCGACCAGATCTGCAATGCGTCGTGCCGGTCGCGTGCCTGCATCGCTGCTTCGGCCAGGCGCAGGCCCGGCATGCGCACGGCGACGATGGCTCCGTCCGCCACTTCCACACCTTGCTGGCCATTGATGTCATAGCTGGCGAAACCCCTGTTGAACAGGGTCTCCTGCAGGGTGAGTGCGCCGTCGGCCGGCTGACCGCCGATCACGATACGTCCACCATCGCCCAGCGACAGCGTGCCGCTGCCGGCGCCGAGCGCGCTCAAGCGTGCATCGGCCGACAGCTGCAGGCGACCGACCCGTCCACTGCTGTCGGCCACGCTCGCTGCCTGCAGGCTGACGTCGCCGCCCTTGCCGATCGTGACCTTGCCCTTTGCATCAATGCGACCGCCACCATCAACGCGAACGTCGCTGTCCGGCACCACGACATCGTGGCTGCTCTGCAATCGCAGCTTGCCGCCGTCAGTCCACGCCATGCCCGGGCTGGACGCCGGTTCCAGCAACGCATTCACCCAGCGGCCACTGAGATCGATGCGCGCGCCCTCCGCCAGGGCCACGCGCGAACGACCGCCCTGCAGCAGCCAGGCGGCGGGAGCGCCCACGCGGGTCAGTTCATTGCCCGCCTGCACCTGTCCGCCCGCGATCTGGATGTCACCCCCCAGCAGTACATCGGCGGCCGTGAGCACCAGCTGGCCACCGTCCTGCAGGCGCAGCGCACCCTCCACCGCGATGCTGCCACCGCTGGCCAGATCGATGCGTCCCCACTGCTGCGCGCTGAGCTGGTTGGCATCAAGCCACAGCGTATTGCGCTGTTCCTGTTGCAGCGGCGCCTGCAGCGACACGTCGGCGGCGGGCAGCCCGCCATCGACGATCCGCACCTGGGTGTCGAACACCGCATTGCGACCGTTGCCATCGTAGCGCCCGAGCCACAGCTGGGCATTGCGCGCTACGGCGGTCTGCGCCTGCGCGTAGCCGTCGCGCGCAGCATCGGGTGTCTTCGATTGCTGCGCACCCTGGAAGGTATCGGTCGCCACCTGCCCCTGCAGTACCGCACTGGGCGCGGACACCAGCAGCCGGCCGGCATCGCGGCCCACGGTATAGCCATTCTCCACCCGCTGTTCGGCACCGATCAGCGGATTGCGGAACACATCGGTGGCTCCCCAGCGCTCCTGCTTTACTTCAAAGCCCCGATACAGGCCGTCGTACCGCATCTCGGCCGGCGCATCATCCAGTCGGTACAGCTGACCGTCGGTGCCACGCAGCCAGCTCTGCTTGATGGCACCGCTCTGCACATCCAGGCTGCCGCCAGCCAGGTTGATCCTGGAGCCGGCATGGGTGACCACTTCGCTGCCGGACAATTGCACGGTACCGCCCTGCGCGGCCCATTCGCCTATCGAATGGCCCTGGTTGTCGAGATACCCACCGACTTCCAGCAGGCCACCACCGGCATACCAGCGCTCGGCGGCGTTGCCACCGGTGCCTGCGGGCACGTGCTGCAGCTGGCGGCGATCGATCCAGACCTCGCTGCTGATCAGCTTGCCACTGTCGCGGTTGTCGGGAGAATCACGCAGTTCGTTGCCCTGCACCTTCACTTGGACGTTGTTGCTTTCCATCGCAACCCGCACGCCCACCGCACCGGACACATCAATGCGCGCGGCATTGCCGGCGTAGGTCCGGCGTGCGGCTTCCGCTACCACCTGACCGCCGGTGGCCAGGGTCAGCGAACCGTCCTGGAAGTTCACGTCGCCGCCGGACACGATCTCCACGCGTGACTGGTCACGCCGGTCCTGCATGCGCGAGAGATTGTCGAATGTGCCAGTGCTGCTCGCGCCGCGCAGCAGGTCCTGCTCGGCCGAGGCCTTGACCAACGCATCACGGCGGCTGTCCAGAGCCGTGTTCTTGCCATCGTCTTCGATCAGCACCGCCGTGGTCGCGCCGCTGGCCAGGGTGACCGTACCGGCGCGGTCGCTGATGGCGTTGAGCAGGTGCACCG
This sequence comes from Stenotrophomonas maltophilia, assembly GCF_013464485.1. Taxonomy (GTDB): domain Bacteria; phylum Pseudomonadota; class Gammaproteobacteria; order Xanthomonadales; family Xanthomonadaceae; genus Stenotrophomonas; species Stenotrophomonas maltophilia_AW. Next base: position 15,002 of record NZ_RAUX01000007.1, on the reverse strand, counting down.
TGCCGCGCTGGTCCAGCGTGGTGGTGGCCACGGCCACGCCCGCCTGTTCCACCGTGCGCCCGGCCAGCGTGATGTCGCCCTCGCGCGCCTGGATCAGGCCACTGTTACGCACGCTGCCGGCACTGCTGCCGGCCGCGATGCGCGGCGCGATCTCGTTGCCGGCCGTGGTCGAGGCGGTGTTCTGCGCGGTACCCACGCCGCGGCGAATCACGAACGAGTCGCCCGCAGCCAGCTGCGTCTGGCCCTTGCGCGTTTCAATCTGGCCGGCATTCTCCACGGTGTGGCCGGCCAGCAGCACATAGCCACCGCCGCGGGTGGCCGAGGCAGGCGCCTGCGTGGTGATGCGTGCGCCCTGCTCAACCAGGACCTTGCCGAAGGCATCGGTGAGCGCAGCGGTGTTGTTGTCGGCACTGTACAGGCCGTTGTCACGGAACTGGCCATCGCTGATCCGTGTCGCTGCCGCGACCAGATTACCCACGTTGACCTGGCTGTTGTTGCCGAACACAACACCGTTGCGGTTGACCACGAACACGGTACCGTTGGCCTTCAGCTGGCCCAGGATCTGGCTGGGACGCGCGCTCGGATCGTTGACCCGGTTCAGCACTGCCCAGTCCGCATTCTGTTTGAAATCGAGCGTGGTGTTGCCGCCGATGTTGAAGGTCTCCCAGTTCAGGATCGCGCGGTCTGCGGTCTGCTCGATGCTGACCTGAAGCTTGCCGTCGCTGCCCTGCGACTGGATCGCTTCACGTGCATTCACCCAGCCACGGGTCAGCGGATTCTCATCCACCTTCAGGCCGTCCTTGCCGAGGCCGTCAGCAATCACGAAACCGGCAGCACGCTGCTGCGCACGGGCCTGCTCCTGCAAGCGCTGCTGCAGCGCAATGGCCTGCGCAGCCGTGCCCAGATTGTCGATCGACTGCTGCAGCTTCTGCCGGGCGGCATCCTGCTGCTGGGCCGGCAGCTGGAACTGGATCGGCACGCCGTTGGGCATGCGCCCACTCTGCGCGGCTGCGCCCTGCGCTGCACCGCGCTCGGCGAACCAGCCCGGCGAAAATGCCTGCTGCGCCTGCGCAGGCAGCATGGGCGTGGCGCCCAGCGCAAGCGCGATGGCCCAGGCCATCGGATGGCGGTGCGGCGCAGTGTGCGGAACAGGCGAGTGCAGGTGCGACATCAGGACCTCGAGCGACCGACGGACGGTCTGCGGCATAGGAGAGATTCGACTGCCCGCAGGCATCGCCGGGCACTATCAGATAGACGTTGTCCGCGCCGGAAAAACGACAGCTTCTTCACATTCGGCGCGACCACAAAAAAAAGGCGCCGACCTCGCGGTCGGCGCCCTGTTCAGCAGGTACGGTGGATCAACGGCCGATGCCGGCGCAGGTGCTGGCGTTGCCCAGACCGGTGGCCGGGGTGGCCGAGATCAGGTTGTTGGCAACGGCTTCACGCCAGGTCTGGGTCAGCGGGATGAAACCGTGCGCACGCACGGCAGCATCGTTGTTGCCATCGACGCCCAGGTTGTAGTGCTTTTCCAGGAAGTTGCGGACAGCCTGGCGCTGCGGCAGGGTGCGGTAGCACTGTGCGAACACCAGGTTGGTGTAACCGGCGATCGGGTAGCCGGCGGTCGGGTTGGTGAACACCGGCACCCACTTGGCCGGGTTGGCGATGTCGGCACCGGTCGGCGGGGCGACGGTGTTCAGGGTAGCGGCAACGCTCACTTCATCCGGCGAGAAGCCCTTCACCTTGGCAATCTTGGTCGCATCCTGCAGGTTCGGGATCACGTCCGGGCCGACATAGCCGATGGCGCCGGCAACCTGGTAGACACGGTTGTACAGCGAGGTGCCGCCGGTGGCCGGAGCCGCTTCCAGGAAGGCCGGCAGGTTGTTCTGCGCATCGCGGGTGAACAGATCGGCGAAGGTCGACTTGACCTGGAACTTGCCGCCGACCAGACGGGTGGCGCTCAGGTCTTCGGTGGCACAGGCGGCGGTCAGGAAGCGGGTCAGCAGCTCGCTGGTGCCGCTGCTTTCGCCGCGGTAGATGACCTTGATGGCGCCGCTGCGGGCGCTGTCCAGCTGCGACCAGTCATTGATCTTGCCCGAGAACACGCCGCAGATCTTGGCCACGTCAAGGTTCAGATCACCACCGGCCTTGTTGTACGGCACGGTGACCGAGGTGGCGACCGACGGCAGCTGCAGCACCGGGCCGAGCGTGGAGGCCAGCGCCGAGCTGTTGTAGTTGCTGATCTCGGTGCTGCTCAGGACCGAGTCGCTGCCAGCGAAATGGACGTTGCCGGTGCCGTTGGTGATGAACAGGCCGATGGTGTTCTCGAGGAACGCCTTCTTGCCGGTGCCCGAGCCGGTCACGGCGTAGCTGAAGTTGGCCGGCAGGATGCTGTCGGCCTGGCCCTTGTACAGATCGGCAGGCAGCGAGGCGCCACCACCGTTGATGAGGGACTGCTGGGCCGAAGCGGCACCGGCGGTGGCGAGCAGCGCGGTAGCAACCAGCGCGGCCAGGGTCTTGTACTTGTTCATGATCTTCTCCTGAAGGGTTTACTGCGAAGGGAAACACCAAGGGAGGAACGGTCACTACACGCCTGCTGCCGCCGAGGGCCTCCCAGCCCACTCTGCGGCGACGTGTCCATGCTGGTCCGCGCCGATGACAGGCCGCTTAAGAAACCTGTGGAAGATCAGAAAAAGGTGTGGAGGATTGTGTGGAGAATCGGCCCATGCCACGTTCCAACGACGCCGCTCGATCGACTGGATCGAATCGACCTGATGGAATCGACCTGATGGAATCGACCTGATGGAATCGACCTGATGGAATCGACTGGGTAGAGTCGACTGTTAGTCGACTGCTCTTCACAACCAGTAGCAGTACGAAGCACGCGCTCTGCGCGCTAGTCGACTAACAGTCGACTCTACCCGTGATGCGCTTCGCGCATCACTGCACCAGCTGATTCATTTCCATTATCGGCATCAGCACCGCCAGCACGATCGTCAGCACCACGCCGCCCATCACCAGGATCATGGTCGGCTCCAGCAACGCAGTCAGTGCCATCGCGCGACGCTCGATCTCGCGCGAGATCGTCTGCGCGGCGCGATCCAGCAGAGGCGCCAGCGAACCGGTCTTCTCGCCACTGGCCACCAGATGCACCAGGATCGGCGGATACACCTTCTGTACCTTCAACGCCGCACCCAGTGCCGCACCTTCGCGTACGCGCGCAGCCACATCATCGGCACAGCGCGCCAGCAGCGCATTGCCAAGCGTCTGCCGCGCCGCCTCCAACGCACGCAGCAGTGGCACACCGGCATCCAGCAGGATCGCCAGCGTCGAGGCAAAGCGCGCACTGTTCACACCCAGCGCGAAACGCCCGACCATCGGCACCCGCAGCAGCATCGCGTCCCAGCGCAGGCGCAGCTCGGGCCGGCGCAACGCCAGCCGCCACGCCACCACCAACGCAGCGATGGCCAGCCCCGCCCACACGCCCCAGCTGCGCACGAACGCGCTGGCCGCCAGCATCACCTGCGTGAGCATCGGCAACGTCTGCCGCGCCTGCACGAACGCGGTCACCACCTGCGGCACCACGTAGCTGAGCAGGAAGATCACGATCGCCACCGATACCAGGCTGATCGCCGCTGGATAGATGAAGGCGGTCAGTACCTTGGCCTGCAGCGCGTTGCGTTCTTCGATGTAGTCGGCAAGGCGCTCCATCACCCGCGCCAGGTCACCGGAGTCTTCACCTGCGCCCACCAGCGCCCGATAGATCGGCGGAAAATCGCGTGGCCGCGCTGCCAGTGCAACAGTCAGGCGCTGGCCAGCGCGCACATCGGCACGAACGGCAGTAAGCGCCTGCGCGACATGGGGGCGCTCAGCCTGTTCGATCACCGCGCTCAAAGCGCCTTCCAGCGGCAGGCTGGCGGCCAGCAGGCTGGCCAGCTGCCGCGTGGCCCACGCCAGCTCGCTGGCAGACAGCCGGCGCGTGCCCCAGCCACTGCCCGCACTGCGCGCCGCGCTGACCTGCACGGGCGTCAGCCCACGACCGCGCAGCACCTGGCGCGCGCCGCGCGGGCTGTCGGCGTCCAGCTGGCCCTTCTCGATGCGGCCCTGCGCGTTGGCGGCCTGGTAGTCGAACAATGCCATCGCTGCCTCAGTCGTCGCCGGTGACGCGCAGGATCTCTTCCAGCGTGGTCACCCCGCTGTCGACCCAACGCTGGCCGTCCTGGCGCAAGGTCCGCATCCCGGCGCGCCGTGCCGCCTCGCGCAGCGCAGGTTCACCCTGCCCTTCATGGATCAGCGCACGCACGCGATCGTCCACCACGAACAGCTCGTGGATGCCGGTACGCCCCCGGTAGCCGCTGTTGGCACAGGCCGCGCAGCCCACCGCACGCCACACGGTACGGCCGTCGCCATCCACCTCGGCGCGCCGGCACTGCGTGCACAGCCGCCGCACCAGCCGCTGCGCCAGCACGCCGCGCAACGACGAGGCCAACAGGAACGGCTCCACGCCCATATCGGCCAGGCGGGTCACCGCCGAGATCGCATCGTTGGTGTGCAGGGACGCCAGCACGCCATGGCCGGTCAGCGACGACTGCACCGCAATCTGCGCGGTCTCCAGGTCGCGGATCTCACCAATCATGATCGTGTCCGGATCCTGACGCAGAATCGCGCGCAGCGCGGTGCCAAAGCTCATGCCGATGCGCGCGTTGACCTGGATCTGGCCGATGCCGGCGAAGTCGTACTCCACCGGGTCTTCCACGGTGAGGATGTTGCTGGTGCTGCTGTCGAGCTGGCCCAGCGCCGCGTACAGCGACGTGGTCTTGCCACTGCCGGTCGGCCCGGTGACCAGTACGATGCCATGCGGCTGCCGGATCAATCCGGTGAACGTGGCCAGGGTGTCATCGGCCATGCCGAGGCGCTGCAGCTGCAGGCGTCCGGCATCCTTCTCCAGCAGGCGCAGCACGGCACGCTCGCCATGTCCGGTCGGCACCGTGGAGACACGGATATCCAGCGGCCGCCCGCCCACGCGGATCGCGATGCGCCCGTCCTGTGGCAGCCGCTTCTCGGCAATATCCAGGTGCGCCATGATCTTGATGCGCGACACCAGCGCCGCGTGCAGCGCGCGCCGTGGCTGCACCATGTCGCGCAGGGTGCCGTCCACGCGGTAGCGCACCACCGAATGGGTCTCGAACGGCTCGATGTGCAGATCGCTGGCGCCATCGCGTGCAGCCTGTGCCAGCAGCGCATTGATCATGCGGATCACCGGCGCATCGTCCTGCGCATCCAGCAGATCGGTAACCTCCGGCATGTCCTGCATCAACCGATCCAGATCGACTTCGCTTTCGGCGGCACCGACCACGGCAGCGGCATCGCCGCCGTCACGGTATTGCTCACCCAGCCGCTGCTGCCAGGTCGCCGCATCCAGCGCATGGAACGGCAACGGGCCATGCCGGCGGCGCAGTTCGGCCACCGCCCACGCGGCGGTGTCGGCCGTTCCCAGCAGCACCGGCTCGCCACCGGCTTCGGACAGCATCACGCCATGGCTGCGCACCCATGCATACGGCAGTGGCGCAGGCGCGCTCACGGCCCGATCACCAGTTCCGGCGTGTAGCCCAGCCCGCGCAGCTGCTGCAGTGCCGGGTCCAGCGTCGCCGGATCGCGCGGCAGTCGCACGCGCAGGCGCTGCCCGCTCTCGCCCGGCGTCGCTTCGGCATAGGCCTGCAGGCCCAGTGCCCGCACCTGCGCCACGCCCTGACTGGCACGTGCCGGGTCCAGCCCCTGCGCGAACTGCACCAGCTGCGCATCGCCGTCACCGGCCGGATACAACGCTGCCAGGCTGGTGTTCTGCAGCGGCTGGCCCTGGCCATCGCGCGCATTGCCCTGGCCGAGTACAGACAGGTCCTGCGGCGGCAGCTGCGGTGCGGACAGCGCCGGCAATGCCCAGCTCTGTACCGGCTGCGCGCCGGCCTGCGCGTTGCGCATGTAGTCGTAGCGGTCGCGGGTCAGGCGCTGGCCGGCGGCGGGGTCACGCACCACGTGCGGGCGCAGGAACACCATCAGGTTGGTCTTGGAACGCTTGCGCGTATCACTGCGGAACAGCGCCCCCAGCACCGGGATCCTGCCCAGGCCCGGCACCGCATCACGGCCATGGCTGACGTTGTCCTCCAGCAGGCCACCAAGCACCATGATCTGGCCATCGTCCAGCAGCACGCTGGTATCCAGCGCACGCTTGTTGGTGATGATGCCGACGGCACTGTTGGCACTCTGCGCATCGATGCTGCTGACTTCCTGGTAGATGTCCAGCTTCACCGTGCCGCCCTCGGAAATCTGCGGGCGTACGCGCAGCTTCAGGCCCACGTCCTCGCGCACGATGGTCTGGAACGGGTTGTTGCTGCCGCCACCACCGTCGGTCACGTAACGACCGCTGACGAACGGCACGGTCTGGCCGACCATGATGCTGGCCGCCTCGTTGTCCAGCGTCATCAGGTTCGGCGTGGACAGGATGTTCGCGCCGCCCTTGCTCTGCAGCGCGTTGGCCAGCGCTTTCATGTTGAGGATCTGACCGACACCGGGCAGGTTGATGGTGCCGTCGATCACACCGATCTTCAGGCCGTCCTTGGGCAGCACGTCCAGGGTGGTGCGCGCGGTGGTGCTCAACCCGCTGCCGCCGGTGGCGCCACCGAAGTGGGTGCCGCCAAAGGTACGGCCATTGCCCAGCATCCATTGCACGCCCAGCTCGGCCGCGTCGGTCTGGTTGACCTCCACGATCAGGCTCTCGACCAGCACCTGCGCACGACGCTGGTCGAGCTGGTCGATCACACGCCGCAGGTTGCGGTACACCGGCTCCGGCGCCGAGATCAGCAGCGTGTTGGTGACCACGTCCGCCTGCACCGAAATGCCGTTCTGGCTGAAGCCGGTGCTTCCCGCGTCGATCGGGTCACGGCGGCTCGGGTCCAGTCGCTGTGATTCCAGCGCATTGCCCCCGGTCTTGGCCTGCTGCGGCTGCGACGGCTGCGCGGGCGTGGAACGGTTGGCGTCACCCGGCAGTGGCGTGATGCCTTCGTTGCTGCCCATTGCCGGTGCATCGCTCTGTCCGGCCACCACGCCGCGCAGCACGCCGGCGAGCTGGTTGGCCTGGGCATTGCGCAGGTAGACCACATGCAGGTTGCCGGACTCGTCCTGCGCGCGGTCCAGCTTCTCCACCAGCTGCCGCGCCAGACGGGTGCGGCCTGGGCTGCTGGAACGCAGCAGCACGCTGTTGCTGCGCGGGTCGGCCATCACCACCACCTTCTGGCTCGGTTCGGCGCCCTGCGCATCCAGCAGCGGCGCGACCATCGCCGCCACGTCAACAGCAATACCCTGCTGCAGCTTCACCACATCGGTGTCCATGCCGGCCGGTGTATCGACGCTTGCGATCACCCGTGCGATGCGCTCCAAGTTGTCGGCGTAGTCAGTGATCACCAGGGTGTTGTTGTCTGGATTGGCGGTGATCGGATTGTCCGGACTGATCATCGGACGCAGCACCGCCACCAGTGCCGCCGCGTTCTCGTAGCGCAGCGCGAAGGTGCGCGTGGCGACCTCGCCGCCGGCACCACCGGTGCCGACGCGTCCTCCCAACAGCTTGGCCTCGGCCTGCGGCACCACCCGGCTGACGCCGCCGTTCTCTACCACGGCGAAGCCACGCATGCGCAGTGCGCCTAACAGCAACTGGTAGGCCTGGGTACGGCTGACCGGGCCATCGGAAACCACTGTCATCTTGCCGGTCACCCGTGGGTCGACCAGGAACTGGCGGCCGGTGAAGCGTGCGGCCATGCGCAACACGCCACCGATATCGGTGTCGACCAGGTTCAACTGCACCGGCTCATCGCGAGCGTCCTGCGCCAGCACCGACGCCGGTGCGTGGGCCATGCACACGATCAAGGCCAGTGCGGTACTGCAGGCAAGGCTGCGCATCGCCCTCATGGATGGGCACCCACGTTGAGCGCCATCACGATGTTTCCGGAAATCCGTGCCGCCGGCATGTTCGCATCCCCTGTGCGTGTCAGTTGCAGCTGCTGCAGTTCGATGGCCGGATCGGCCAGCACGGGCAGCAGCCAGTTCCACAGCGCGTCAGCGGGCACCGCGTGCACCTGCAGGTGCCAACGCCCGTCGCGCGCTTCGATATGCAGTCCGTCGGCGAGGCCGGCTGACTTGATTCCATCACGCAACCCGGCCATCGTCGGGCGCTGCCCCTGCGTCTGCTGCTGGCGCTCGCGTGCCTGCAGCAGTGGTGCCAGTACACGCGCCTGTGCCTGCAGCCGCGGCAGCTCGGCCTGCCAGTGCGTGCGCTGCTTCAGCAGCGGCTCCAGCCACAACATCCACAGACCCGCCGCGAGCAGCGTCACCACCATCACCCACAGCATCAGCCGGTCGCGCGGTGGCAGGCGTTGCCAGCGTTGCTGCAGGCCCTCCATTGCATCGCGCAACCGCAGGGTTCGGATCGTCACTGTCCAGCTCCGCTCACCCGCAGGCCTCCACCGGCTTCGCGCGCCAACTGCAGGCCCTGCGCCTGGACCGCTTGCTGCCAATGCTCAAGCCGCTGCGGATCGTCGGCCAGTGCCTGGGCATCGGCATCCAGCTCCATGTCCAGCTGCCCGGGTTGGTAATGCAGGCTGCGCACCTGCCCGGCCAGCTCGGGAACCGCCTGCAGCGTGCCGGCTACCTGACGCTGCAGCGGCGGCAACGGCGGTGCCGGCAGTGGCACGGCCAGTGCTCGCCTTGCCTGTAGCACCGGGTCCACCACGTCGGTGATCTCCGGGAAGCGTGCGCTGAACTGGCGTGCCATGTCCTGTTGCAGGGCCTCGCCCTCGATCCGCCAACGCGAGACCTGCAGCTGCAGGCCGAGTGCAGCCAGCAGCACTGCTGCCAGTGCCAGGCCGATCGCCAGTCGTGGTGCTTGCCTGCTGAGACCCGGCAGTGGCAACGACCACGCTGGCACGGGTCCGCACGCCTGTCGTTCATGCGCGACCACGGTGGCCGGCAGGTTCTCCGGCCACGCCGACGGCACGCTGTCGATCCACTGCACGGCCTGCACCCCGGATTGCTGAAGACGCGTCGCGAGCGACTGCAGCACCGCCGCCGTGTCGCGCCCACCGCACCACTGCACAAAACCACGATCGCGCCCGCAGCGCACCAGCAGATGCTCACCGTCAGCCTGCAGCGTTGCCTGGCCGTTCTGCCACGGCATCAGCAGCGGCGTCGGATACAGCGCCTGAAGCTGCAGTGCGCACGAGGCCAGCAGCTGCTGCGCCTGCAGGACTGCCTGCTGGCCGAGCCAGGCCACCGGAACCGTGCCGTCCGCCGCCTGCGCACCGTGTGCCAACGCGACCTCCTGCAGGTCATCCAGCAGCATCGCCTCTACTTCGCCCTGCAGTGCGGCCTGCAGCCTGCGGTCCGACAGTGGCGGCAGCTGCAGTTCCAGCAGGATCAGGTCCTGCGGATCGAGACAGGCCAGCACCTCGGCCTGCGGATGACGTTGCCCGAGCACGGCCAAGCCCTCGCGGCCATGGGCCAGCACCCCACCCTTGTGCATCTGCGCCCACTCGACCGTACTGTCGGCGCGCAGGTGTTCCAGCGCCGGCAGGCGCACCCTCAGCTGCACGCTCATGCTCCAATCCTCGTCCACACACGCTGCACGCGCACACTGTCATCGCGATACTCGCGCCAGATCAGGGCCCGGAAGTCGACCGCATTGGCATCGGCCTGTACCTGGCCGACGGCAAGGAACCACTCGCTATGAATGCCAAGCGGCACCACGGCCATCTGCGCGCTGCTCAGTTGCAGTCGATTGGAGATATCACCGCGGTTGAGCAGCCAATGGCCACCGTCGCGCTCACCGAGCAGCGCCTGCAGGCGCCCCGGCTCCACGCCGGGAGTGACCGCCTGCAACACGCTGATGTCACTGGTGTTGGCATTGACCAGGGTCTGGGCCGGCAGCACCACGGTGCGCCCAGCGAGTGCCTGCACCGCCACTGGGTCGGCGCCCGCCAGGGCCTGCTCGATCAGCGATTCACGCGGCAACGGCGCCTGCGCCTGCAGGTCGCCATCACGCAGCCGCGCCTGGATGTGGTCGGCAGCAGATGCACAGGCACCCTGCCCCAGCCCCTGCCCGGCACACAACGCGATGAACGCGCGTCGCGCCTCCGGGTCCGGCCGGCCATGCGCCAGCAGGTTGCGCAGGTTGAACATGGACTGTGCATCGACCAGCTGCAACTGCACCGGCAGCGGCAACTGCAGCGTCAGCGGACGCGCCCAACGGCCGCCGCGCACCGTGGTCAGCTGCTCCTTTACATCCTCACGCAGCTGCTGCGCCGCGCGCTCCAGGGTGGCATCGACCGCCATGCGCACCTGCGCACGCAGCTGGTCGCCACGCAGCGCACGCAGCTGTGCCGACTGCCGGGTCAGCAGTGCAGTGGCAATCACCGCCACCAATGCCACCACCAGCAGGGCGACGATCACCGCCATGCCGCGCTGGCGGGTGCACGGGACCGAACGCGTCCGGGCTGTCATCTGCACGCCTCACAGCTGCCAGGAGCCGATATCCGCGTTCCCGGCGTCGCCACCGGCCTTGCTGTCCGCACCCAGCGAGAACACATCGATGTCGCCGTGGGTTCCGGGAATCTGGTACTGGTACGGATGGCCCCATGGGTCATTCGGCAGGCGATCCAGATACGGTGTCACCGGCATCGCACCACCGCCCTGCGGCGGCTTCACCAGCGCCTGCAGGCCCTGTTCGGCGCTGGGATAGCGACCGTTGTCCAGCTTGAACAACTTCAATGCCTGCATCAGCGCCGCGATGTCCTGGCGCGCCGCCACCACGCGCGCCTGGTCGGGACGGTCCATCAACCGCGGCACGATCAATGCCGCGAGAATGCCGATGATCACCACCACCACCATGATCTCGATCAGGCTGAAACCCTGCTGCCGAGCCCTGCGACTACCCACCTGCCTTGCCATTGTTCCGCCCTCGTCATCCTGGAAGAGACCGCTGCGCCATGGTCAGCGGTGCATGTGTCAGTACGATAAACATCCGCCTGCTATTCGCTGCGCGTGTGCCTGTGCAGGCGCAACACGTGTAGCCGGGGCACATGCAGACTCGAACAGGTGCTGCGGCACGCTGGCCAGCGCATCGTCGATGCAGCCGCGCAGCAACGGGTGCGCGCAGGCCTGCAGCAGGCGCACGCACTGCATCGGCGACCACGCGGTGCCATGGTCGAGGCCGATGAACATCCGGTAGGCCTGGTGGTAGCGCAGATCGTCGTACACGCGCTGCGCACTGTTGAGATCACGCACGACCACCAGCAGCGCCGCACGTTGCAGCAGCCGCACATCGCCCGCGTCAAGCGGCAGCGCGTTCATGGCCGCTTCGGGCCAGGGCCGCAGCTGCAGGTCGAGGGCGCGCCGCAACGCCGCCAGCGGATGCGCGCTGCTGTCCAGTGCCGCCCAGCGCGCCGCATCTGCCCAGGCGTCACTGGACAGTACCCAGACCCACGAGTGCCCATAGCGCTGCACGTTCACGGGCGTATGCCGTGCCTGTTCCAGCGACTGGCTCAGGTGACGATCCAGCTCCAGCATGCTGATCCTGCGACTGTCTGCCATCGGCGCCGCCCGTGCTCCGCGACGCGTGGTGCGTCGTACTCTGCAGAAGACGTCAGCAAGGCAGGTGAAGCGACAACGCGAATGCATCTCTGTGCGCTGCGTGGCGCTTCATCAGCAACGTCATCGCAGCGTCATCTGCCTGCAGGCTTCGCGCTCCAGTCGCGGTACGTCGCCGCCGCAGCGCCGCGCCAGAATCGCCACCTCACTACGCTGCGCGAACGCCGCCAGCGCGTCGGACATGTCCACGTCATCCAGCCATGACGCCATCGCAACACGCAGCGCTGGCAGCTGCCAGCCATCCATCACGCCATGGCTGCCGGCCACGAACCAGTGCCAAAGACGATGATGCTGTACCTGCTCGTGCAGTTGCACGAGATCGTCGATGCCGTGCATGCCCATCAGCAGCAGCACACGCGCCATCGCCGCAGGCGGCAGCGTGCCGGCCTCAGCGAGGGGCAGCACCTGCTGCTGCAGCCGCAACAGCATCGCCAACGGGTGGGACTGTGGATCGAACTCCAGCAGAACGGCCTGTTGCTGCCATTGCGCATCGGAGACCACGCACACCCACGGCGATCCATAGCGATGCACCATCAATGGCCGTCGCTGCGTGGTTTCCAGCAGCGCCGACAGATTGCGGCGCAGATCCAGCACACCGATGGTCTCGTTGCGCATCCTTGGCGTCTCCTTGCTTGCAACAGCCCTGCGCGGCGCGCACGGCCAGCGACTTCACCTAACCAAGGACGGCAATGCCACCCGGAAAGCGACGCAGATCCAGCGACATCGTCAGTCGCAGCTGCTCCAGCGCCGCGTCCGGATCATCGATGCGGAAACGGCCGCTGACCGGGGCCCGCGCCAATGCCGATTCGCCCAGCAGCACCTTGCCGCGGCGGTAGCGGTTGATTTCATCCACCACCTCGCGCAATGGAGCGCGGCGGAACACCAGCATGCCCTCGGTCCAGGCGCTCACTTCCGAGGCCAGGGCTTCGGCCACCACGCCACTGAGGCGCTCGTCGTACTGGGTCTGCTGGCCCGCCTGCAGCTGCAGGCGGCCCTGCGGGTGCTCGATGCGGGCGCTGCCCTGCAGGCAGGTTACCCGTACCTGGCCGTGGGTGTTGCGGACGTCCAGGCGCACCGCACCTTCATCGGCAATCACGCAGCCCGGCCCCGCGAACAGGGCAAGGCGCAGGCCTGCCTGGGTTTCGATCGCGGCCTGGCCCTGCACCAGCTCGAAGCCTTCGCCCTGCGTGTCCGAACGACGGCGCAGGCTGCTCTGCGTATCCAGTTCGATCTTCAGCTGCGGCAAGGGCGCGATCTGCAGCCGTTCACCGGTGCCGGTGTGGAAATCGGCCGCCATCGCCGTCACCGAGGGCCACAGCCCCAGCGGCGGGCGGATCGCCGCCACCACCACCAGGCTGGCCGGTGCGGCAATCGCGGCGCCCAGGAAGGCGCGCCGGCTCCAGCGCTGGGCCGGTATCGGCGCGACCGGCTGGCGCGCAGCGGCGGGCAGCTGTTCGCCGGCCAGGCGTACCTGCTCCCATTGCCGGCGCGCACGGCCGAATGCTTCGCGATGACGCGGGTCAGCCTCGCACCACTCGCGGAACCTGCGCCCATCGGCGGCGGTCGCCTCGCCCGAGGTCAGCCGCACCACCCACGCGTGGGCCTGACGCTCGACGGCATCCAGCGGGCGTTGCGGGCGATCGTCAGGATCCATGGGGGCTCATGCCGGACCCGCACGCTGCGGGGTTCTGCTCGGCGTCAAAGTGTAGACGGATGCCGTCGCTCAGAACCGCACCTGACGTCCCTGTCCGCTGCGCTCGGCCAGGTAGTCCTGGGCCGCTTTCAGCTCGCGCTGCACAAGCCGCAGCGACACGCCCAGCTGGTCGGCGACGTCGCGCTGCTGCAGGCCATCGACGCGGATCGCCAGCAGGATGCGGCGTCGGCGCTCGGGCATGCGCTGCAGCAGGCCGACCATGTCCTCCAGCGCGAAATCCAGTTCGGCCGCCTGCGCCGGGCCCGGTGCCGGGTCGGCCATCTCCATCAGCGTATCCACCTCTTCCAGGCTCAGCAGGCGGTGGTCGGCACGCTGGCGGTCGATCACCGTGTTCATCGCCATGCGCAGCAGGTAGGCCGCGGGGTTCTGCACGGCATCCAGGCGGTCACGGCGCGCACTCAGGCGCATCCAGGTGTCCTGCAGCGCATCGCCGGCCAGCTCCTCCGAGCCCAGCTTGCGCACCAGGCGGCGCTTCAGCTCGTCGTAGGCCCCCAGAAGGTGGTCCATCAGGTCAACTGCCCCAGCCGTACCGTTGCTCATGTTCGAATCCTTGAAGTCATGGAAGGGGCGCGCGCCGGCCACAGTCGTGGTCGGTGCCGGAAGGTCGGATCTGCAGCGTCACCGGCTGCGGCAGCGCGGCGGCATCGGGCGCCAGTACCAGGCCGTGCAGCGCGTGAAGCAGGCGCGCATCGCGGCGGGCACTGCCGCTGCCCGACAGCAGTTCGGGCTGCTGCACCTGACCTTCGCCGTCGACGCGGAAGCGCAGCGTTGCGGCATAGCGGCCGGGCGCGATCTCGGGGTCGTCACAGAACGCCGCACGCAGCCGCTGCTGCAGGCCGCCATAGCGTCGCCGACGCTCGGCATCCGGGAGCTCGGCGCCAATACCGGGTTCGGCTGCCGCGGGCGTGCCTCGGCGCAGCACCACACGCTGCTCGCCGATCACCTCGGCCTCGATACCGGAATCCTGCAGCAGCATCTGCAAGGCAGGCAGCGGCGCAAGGCTGGCGCGCAGCGCATGGCTGCTACGGCCGGCGGCAAGATCGCCCGGGTACATCACCGACCACCCGCTGATGACGCTGAAGCGCTCGACCGCCTGCTCCAGCGGCTGCGCAGGGATGTCGTAGGCATGAACACCGTCCTGCGCCACAGCGGCGAAGGACAACAGCAGCCATGCGGCGATGGCCACCTTCCAAGTTCTGACCGCATGGTGTCCATTCAGCCCCCTGACGTAGAACACATGACCCTCGGCAGCGACAGCAGCTGCAGTGGACGCGCGCCACGACCGGAGACCCGGCCCGCGCGACCAGCAAGCGGGCTCAAACCGTACCGGGGCCAGATGTCATTGCGATGACCGCTGCCCACGGTCTGGCGTCGAGGCAGGCTCCGTGGAGCCAGTCACGCATCAGGAATCAATGAATCGAACAGACATGTCCATCTGCTCCCGGGTCAGAGCCCGTTGCACAGCAACGGGATCCGACCCCAACAGGTCGCAGGGAACTGTCAGGCGCGGGGCGGTGTGGGCAGGCAGGACCGTTGGCGCCATGGATGGCGCCATCGAGCCCCCATGGATGGGTCTACGGCGTGTCCTGCCTGGCCACAC
>NZ_RAUX01000072.1 GCF_013464485.1 Stenotrophomonas maltophilia | reverse complement strand
TGGCCGGCGCTGACCAGCGCACCCTGGGTGACGCTGGACTTGCCGATGCGGCCGCTGATCGGCGCGGTGATGCGGGCGTATCCCAGAGTGACGTTGGCCGCATCCAGCGCGGCCTTGGCGGCACCAACGTCAGCCTCGGCCTGCTTCTGCGCGGCCACCGCGTTTTCCAGGTCCTGCTGGCTGACCGCATCGACCTTGGCCAGCTCGGTGATGCGCTTGGCGCTCAGGCGCGCGGCGTTGG
The DNA here is from genome assembly GCF_013464485.1 of Stenotrophomonas maltophilia. Lineage (GTDB taxonomy): Bacteria > Pseudomonadota > Gammaproteobacteria > Xanthomonadales > Xanthomonadaceae > Stenotrophomonas > Stenotrophomonas maltophilia_AW. Next base: position 11,402 of record NZ_RAUX01000072.1, on the reverse strand, counting down.
CGGTGGCCTCGGCACGCGCCAGCTGGGCACGGGCACTGTTGGCCTGTGCGCGGTAGCTGGCGTCCTCGATCTGGTACAGCGGCTCGCCAGCCTTGACCATGCCGCCCTCGGTGAACAGGCGCTTGGCGACGATGCCGTTGACCTGCGGACGCACTTCGGCGACCAGGAAGGCGTTGGTACGGCCCGGCAGCTCGCGGGTCAGGCCCACGGTCTCGGACTTCAGCGTGACCACGGTGACGTCACCCGGGCCCTGTTCGGGGGCCTGGGGTTGGCCGCCGCAGGCAGCCACGGTCGCGGCGATTGCCAGCGACAGTGCAAAGGGTCGGATTCGGCTCAGCAACATGACGGAAAGGCTCTTGAAGGAAAGGGTCTCAGCCAGCGCTGATACGGCGGACCCTCCACCAGCGAAGGTGAAGACCGTGCGAACAGCGCCCACCCGGGTGGAGTGGGAGCCGGACGGGCCTGCCACGCACACGACGGGAATGATGGGTGCGAAATATACATACATGCTTGTTTGTTTGTAAACCGGTACAATTCAGCCACGTTTCACCCGCACTCGTACCCACACCCATGGCCCGCAAGACCAAAGAGGACACCCAGGCAACCCGGGAAGGCATCCTTGACGCCGCCGAAGCCTGCTTCCATGAACACGGCGTGGCCCGTACCACGCTGGAGATGATCGGTGCCCGCGCCGGCTATACCCGTGGCGCGGTGTACTGGCACTTCAAGAACAAGAGCGAGGTGCTGGCCGCGATCGTCGAACGGGTGCACCTGCCCTTCATGCAGGAACTGGAGCGCACCTCCACCGACCAGCGCGACACACCGGTGCACGACCTGCGCGCAGTGATGATCCACTCGTTCATCGAGCTGTCCGAGGACGAACGCCTGCGCAAGACCATGGAGATCATGCTGCGCAGCGACGCCTCGGCCGATACCAAGGTGCTGACCGAAATGCAGCAGGCCGGCTTCCGCGACGCGCTGGACCGGATGGAGCGCGCCCTGCGCCGGGCCCAGGACCTGGGCCAGCTGCGCGAAGGCGCGGACCCGAAGATCGCCGCGCGCATGCTGCACGCCACTGTGCTGGGCGTACTGCATGGCGCGATGGTCGAACCGGAACTGATGGATCTCAAGCGTGACGGCATGCTTGCGCTGGACATGACCCTGGCCGCCTACGTGAAAGAAGGCGTGTTCGTGCCCGGAACGGTGCCCGAGCCGCTGCCCGAAGCGTGAGTAGAGCTGCTGCCACCACCGCGACACTCATCTGAGGACGGACCCATGATCCTGGACAACGTGGTGTGGGGCTTCATCGGCTGCGGCAGCGTCACCGAGAAGAAGAGCGGCCCGGCCCTGGCCAACACGCCGGGCTCACGGGTGGCGGCGGTCATGCGCCGCAATGCGGCGTTGGCCGAGGATTATGCGCGGCGCCATGCGATTCCCCGCTGGTACGCGGACGCCGATGCACTCATCGCCGACCCGGAAGTGAACGCGATCTACGTTGCGACGCCGCCCTCCACGCACATGCACTACGCGTTGCAGGCGATTGCCGCAGGCAAGCCGGTCTACATAGAAAAGCCGATGGCCATGGATCACGCGGAATGCGAACGCGTGCTGGAGGCCAGCGCGCGCAGCGGCGTGCCGGTGTTCGTGGCCTACTACCGCCGCGCCCTGCCCCGCTTCGCGCAGGTGAAGCAGCTGCTGGACAGCGGCACGATCGGCACGCCGCGCAGCGTGCGCGCCACCCTGCACCGGCCACATTCGGCGAACGCTGCATCGCCGGACTTCTGGCGGACCAACCCCGCGATCGCCGGCGGCGGCCTGTTCGTCGATCTGGGCTCGCACACCCTGGACCTGCTCGATCATCTGCTGGGGCCGCTGAGCGATGTGCGTGGCTTGGCCAGTTCGCAGGCAGGCGCGTATGCCGCCGAGGACAGCGTCTCGATGTGCTTCCGCACCGGGACGGGGGCGCACGGCATCGCGCAATGGAGTTTCTGCGCGTTCCGCCGCCAGGATGAAATCGAAATCACCGGCGATCGCGGACAACTGCGCTTTGCCACCTTCGAGGACATCCCGGTGGTTCTGGAGACCGAGGCCGGCGTGCAGGCGTTCGACATCCCGAACCCGCCGTCGATCCAGCAGCCGTTGATCGCCACTCTGGTGGATGAGCTGCGCGGCAACGGCCACTCGCCATCGAACGGCATCAGCGCCGCCCGCACCAGCGCGGTGATCGACCAGGTGCTGCAGGCCTACCGCACACGGCACTCGCGCTGACTGCCAAAGAAGAAGGCCGCCTTTCGGCGGCCTCATGCTTTGCAGCGTCGGGCATTACAGGATGTAGCGGCTCAGGTCCGGGTCCTGCACCAGCTCACCCAGGTGCGCATCGACATAAGCACTGTCGATGGCCAGGGTTTCGCCGTCGCGGTCCGGTGCCTCGTAGCTGAGCGAATCCAACAGGCGCTCCAGTACGGTGTGCAGGCGACGGGCACCGATGTTCTCCTGGCGCTCGTTCACCTGGAAGGCGATCTCGGCCAGACGATCAATAGCATCGGCAGTGAAGCTGACCTTGACGCCTTCGGTGGCCAGCAGCGCTTCGTACTGCTTGGTCAGCGCGGCCTTCGGCTCGGTCAGGATACGCACGAAATCACCCTTGCTCAGCGCACCCAGCTCCACGCGGATCGGGAAGCGGCCCTGCAGCTCCGGAATCAGATCGCTGGGCTTGGCCAGGTGGAACGCACCCGAAGCAATGAACAGGATGTGGTCGGTCTTGATCGTGCCGTACTTGGTCGACACGTTGGAGCCTTCCACCAGCGGCAGCAGGTCGCGCTGCACGCCTTCGCGCGACACGTCGCCACCACCGACGTTGTCACCACGCTTGGCGACCTTGTCGATCTCGTCGATGAAGACGATGCCGTGCTGCTCGCAGGCCTCGATCGCCGCGGTACGGATGTCGTCCTCGTTGACCAGCTTGCCGGCCTCTTCCTCGATCAGCAGCGGACGCGCGGCCTTGATGGTCAGCGTGCGCTTGTGCGCCTTGGCGCCGCCGCCGAGGTTGGCGAACATCGACTTCAGCTGCTGGCCCATCTCCTCCATGCCCGGCGGGGTCATGATGTCCATGCTGACGTTGGCGGCCAGGTCGAGCTCGATCTCGCGCTCGTCCAGCTCACCGTTGCGCAGCATCTTGCGGAACTTGATGCGGGTCTCGTTGTCCTGCGCCGACGGCTCGTTGCGCGCCACTTCCGGATCGAAGCCAATGCCACCGCTCCGACGCGGCAGCAGCGCGTCCAGGATGCGGTCTTCGGCGCGCTCTTCGGCCTGGGTGCGCACGCGCACCTTGGCCTGTTCGCGATAGAGCTTGACGGCGGTATCGGCCAGGTCACGGATGATCTGCTCGACGTCCTTGCCGACGTAGCCGACTTCGGTGAAGCGGGTGGCTTCAACCTTCACGAACGGCGCGTTGGCCAGCGTGGCCAGGCGGCGCGCGATTTCGGTCTTGCCGACGCCGGTCGGGCCGATCATCAGGATGTTCTTCGGCATCACTTCATTGCGCAGCTCCGCCGGCAGCTGCATGCGGCGCCAGCGGTTGCGCAGGGCGATGGCCACCGCGCGCTTGGCGTCGTGCTGGCCAACGATGTGCCGGTCCAGTTCCTGCACGATCTCGCGCGGGGTCATGGTGGCGGAGGAAACTTCGATCTTCGACATGGTTGTGCTCACGGATGCGTTGTCGGTAGTGCCGGCCGCTGGCCGGCAACCAGGCACGGGTGCGGGGGCTCACGAGATTGCCGGCCAGCGGCCGGCACTACCCTCAGAGCTCCTCGACCACCACGTTGCGGTTGGTGTAGATGCAGATATCGCCAGCAATGCCGATCGCTTCGCTGGCGATGGTGCGCGCATCCAGTTCGGTGTGCGCCATCAACGCGCGTGCGGCCGACAGCGCATAGGAACCACCCGAGCCGATGGCGATGATGCCGTCCTCCGGTTCGATCACATCGCCGGTGCCGCTGATGATCAGCGAGGTTTCCTTGTCGGCCACCGCCAGCAGGGCCTCGAGCTTGCCGAGGCGGCGCTCGGTGCGCCAATCCTTGGCCAGTTCGACCGCAGCGCGCTGCAGCTGGCCGTGCTTTTCCAGCTTGGCCTCGAACAGCTCGAACAGGGTGAAGGCATCGGCAGCGGCACCGGCGAAGCCGGCCAGCACCTGGCCGTCACGACCGAGGCGGCGCACCTTGCGCGCATTGCCCTTCATCACGGTGTGGCCCAGCGTGACCTGGCCGTCGCCGGCAATGGCCACGTGCTCGCCGCGACGGACGCAGACGATGGTGGTGGCGTGGAAAACGTTGGGATTCTGACTGGGGTCCATGCGGCCTCCGATAGCTGTTCCCGGGACATGGGGACAGCGCCGGGTGCGATCAAGCCTGCACGGATGGCTACCGTTCAGCGCTTGGCATGTGACGGCCGGTCCGGATTGGGCTCGATGCCCCAGGCGATGTACCAGTCTTCGCCCTGTGTCTCGATCGGATGCTGGGTGCGGCCGGAACCGTTGCCGCAGGCCAGTGCGTCAGCCGCACAGTAGCGGTCGCAGCCCCAGCAGATTCGCTCGGGGTGCCTGGGATGCAGCGGGATGGGCTTCGCCATGGAGGCGGTTTCCTCGTGGCCTGCGGCCACGATGCGCCGGCAATGCCCGCACTGCCCTGATCCAGATCAAGGGAGGTCTATTCAGCCTTGTCGTCCTTGCTGCGGCGCTTGGCGCGCGGATGTGCGGCGTCGTAGACCTTGGCCAGGTGCTGGAAGTCGAGGTGCGTATAGATCTGGGTGGTGGCGATGTCGGCGTGGCCGAGCAGTTCCTGCACACCGCGCAGGTCACCGGACGATTCCAGGATATGGCTGGCGAAACTGTGCCGCAGCATGTGCGGGTGCACGTGCTTGAACAGCCCCTGGCGCTGCGCCAGCTGGCGGATGCGGATCTGCACCGCGCGTTGGCTGATCGGCCCGTTGCGGCCGGGGAACACAGGCGTGGACGGACCACCGCCAGTTTCCGCACGCCACGCCTGCAGCGCCTCGCGCGCCGGCCGCCCGAACGGCACGCGGCGCTGGCGATTGCCCTTGCCCAGCACGTTGACCAGGCCGCTGTCGAAATCCAGGTCACGCCAGGTCAGCGCGCAGACTTCGCTCAGGCGCAGGCCAGAGGAATAGAACAGTTCCAGCAGTGCGCGGTCACGACGGCCCAGCTCGCCTTCCGGCTCAAGCTCGACCAGCTGCACAGCTTCGTCGGCGTCGAGCACCTGCGGCAACCGGCGCGGCGCACGTGGCGCCTTCAGCGTCGCCGCTGGGCTGACATCGATGCGCCCGTGCTTGAGCAGCCAGGCGTAGAAGCTGCGGCACGCCGACAACCGGCGCTGCAGGCTCTTGGCCGACAGGCCACGGCGATGCTCATCGGCAACAAACTGGCGCAGCGCCTCGGCATCGAGTGCCTCCACCGCAACTCCGCGCGGCTCGGCCCAGACCGACAACGCATCCAGGTCACGGCGGTAGGCATCGAGCGTATGCGCCGACATCCGCCGCTCCACCTGCAGGTGCTGCAGGAAGGCCTGTACCGCGCTCATCGTCGTGTCCTGCTCAGCCCGGGAAGCGCTTCAGGCCGGTGGCCAACGCATCACCCATCATCCGCAGGAACAGCGTGCCCATGCCCGGATAGAAGCGGTTCGGGTCGTGGCTGCCGACCGCGATCAGGCCCACGCCCGGCAGCGGCAGCAGTGCGGTAGTCTGCACCTCCTCGCTGCGCACGCCATACAGCACGGCGTTCTTTTCCGGCTGCAGGCGGCCACAGATCGGTTCGCCGTCCTTCAGGCAGTCGCGGAACGGGCCCAGCTGCGGATCATCGGCTGCGATCACCTGCAGCCAGTCGGCCTGTTCCAGCCCAGCTACCGGCGCATGCACCACCAGCCGTACCAGATCACCGGCGAAATCTTCCTGCAGCGATGCAGCCATCGCACGCAGGGTGTCGGCGGCGTTGTCCTGCTTCATCAACGCCAGGGTCAGCTGGTGCGTGCGCACCGCCAGGCGTTCGTTGACCTGGGCAGTCGCGCCCAGATCCGCCAACCGTCGCGACAGCTCGCGGTTCTTCTCGCGCAGCACTTCCAGCTGGTAGCTGGCCAGCGACGCGGTCGGGCCATCGTCACGCGGCACCACCAGGGTCAGGGCCAGGTCCGGGAACTGCTTGAGGAAACCGGGATGACGCCGCAACCAGGCAGCGACTTCGTGGGCCCCGAGCTTGTCGACAGTTTCAGTCATGCGATCCACTCCCCTTCGAAGACGAATGCGGTCGGGCCTGCCATCACCACCGGCTGGCCATCGCCCGGCCACTGGATGCGCAGGTCGCCACCGGGCAGACTGATGCGTGCGTCGCGCTGAAGGCGGCCGCGCTGCATCAGGGTCACCGCAGCTGCGCAGGCGCCGCTGCCGCAGGCCAGGGTTTCGCCTACACCACGCTCATTCACACGCAGACGTGCGTGTGCCGGGCCCATCACCTGGGCGAAGCCCACGTTCACCGAACGCGGGAACGACGCATGCTGCTGCAGCAGCGCACCGACGCGCTCGACCGGTGCCGCATCGATCAGGCCCACTTCGATCACCGCATGCGGGTTGCCCATCGACACCGCGGCAAATCGCACGCTTTCACCCTGCAACGGCAGCAGGTACTCCTCGCGTGCGTGGGCAAAGCCCATCAGCGGCACGTTGGCCGGCTCGAACGCGGGCACACCCATGGTCACCGCGTACTGGCCATCGCCCAGCACCTCCACGTCATGGCTTGCCAACGGACTGTCGATGACGAAACGGTCCCCCTGTGCACTGCCTTCGCGCACCAGCCAGGCGGCAATGCAGCGCGCGCCGTTGCCGCACTGTTCGGAATTGGAGCCGTCGGCATTCCAGATGCGGTACGACGCCACCGAGCCTTCCGCGCGCGGCGCTTCGATGGTCAGGATCTGATCGCAGCCGACGCCGGTGTGGCGGTCCGCCAGGCGCGCGGCCAGTTCAGGCGTGGGCGGCGCGGTGCCGTCACGCAGGTCGATCACTACGAAATCATTGCCCGCGCCATGCATCTTGCTGAAACGCACGGCATTGGAACCGCCCTTACTCATTCCCGCCGCCCGCCTTCTTCGCCGGTGCGGTTGCCGGCGGAGGCGTCGTTGCGGCCGGGTCCGCCGTCGTGGCCGGGGTGCCGTTGCCTTCGGTCTGCGCCGGGGTCGCCTCGGTGGCCGGCTCGGCAACCGGTTCGACGGTTTCTTCCACCGGCACCGGCTTCTGCGGCAGTACCAGCGGGCCCTTGTTGCCGCAGGCGGCGAGGAACAGCAGCGAGGCCGCTGCCAGCGGAATCAGGATGGCGTTTCGATGGGGGATCTTCATGCCCCGAGTATAGCCATTGGCGGCTGAGCGGTTGGTGCAGGGGATCGGCTTGCCGGCCAGCGGCCGGCACTACCGCTCCGGTGGCGGCAGCGGCCGGGTCCACAGCCAGATCGCCACCACCGTCATGCTGCTGATGGAGAACCACTTCACCCAGGCAACCGGCACGCACCACAGCATGATGCCGGCACACACGGCCATGGTGATCGTGGCCATCCACTTGCCATAGCGGCTGACCGCCCCGTGCGCCTGCCAGTTGGCGATGGCCGGGCCGAAGCGCGGATGCTGCAGCAGCCAGGTGTGCAGGCGCTCGGAGCCGCGCGAAGCGGCCCAGGCCGAAATCAGGATGAATACGGTGGTCGGCAGGCCCGGCACGAAGATGCCGACGATGCCGGTGCCGAGGCTGACGTACGCCAGCAACCACCACGCCCAGCGGAAACGCACCACACGCGGTGGCGTGGTGGCGTCGCGAGGGGCGGAAGGATCTGGCGCGCTCATGGCCGCAAGGATACCGGTTCAGGGTGCCGGACAGTGCCCGGCACCCTGTCGCGATCACGGCTGGGCGATGCCCAACTGCTGCAGCACGAACGCGTACGACTCGGACAGCTCGCGGTAACGCTGGAATCGCCCCGACTTGCCGCCGTGACCGGCTTCCATGTTGGTGCGGAACAGGATCGGGTATTGGCCGGTGTTGTCGTCACGCAGCTTAGCCACCCACTTGGCCGGCTCCCAGTACTGCACCTGCGAATCCCACAGGCCGGTGCCCACGAACAGCGCCGGATAGGCCTGCTTCCTGACGTTGTCGTAGGGCGAGTAGGACAGCATGTAGTCGTAGTACGACTTCTGTTCCGGGTTGCCCCACTCGTCGTACTCGTTGGTGGTCAACGGAATGGTCGGGTCGAGCATGGTGGTGACCACGTCGACGAACGGCACCTGGGCCACCATCACGCGGTAATCCTGCGGCGCCTGGTTGGCCACTGCGCCCATCAGCAGGCCACCGGCACTGCCTCCGGATGCCGCCACGCGATCCTTCGCCGCCCAGCCCTGCGCCACCAGGCCACGGGTGACGTCGATGAAGTCGTTGAAGGTGTTCTGCTTGTGCAGCAGCTTGCCGTTCTCGTACCAATCGCGGCCCATTTCCTGGCCACCGCGGATGTGGGCGATGGCATACACCACGCCGCGGTCGAGCAGGCTCACCGCGGTCTGGTTGAAATACGGGTCCATCGACATGCCGTAGCTGCCATAGGCGTACTGGAACAACGCGCCCTTGCCATCCTTCTGGTAGCCCTTGCGGTAGACCAGCGACACCGGCACCTTCACGCCATCGCGCGCGGTGATCCAGACGCGGTCGGTTTCATACTTCGACGCGTCATAGCCGATCACCGGCTGCACCTTCAGCTGGCGGCGCTCGCCGGTGGCGGTGTTCAGTTCGAACACGGTGGTCGGGGTGGTCATCGAGGTGTAGACGTAGCGCAGCCACGGCGTATCGGCCTCGGTGTTGTCTCCCAGCCCCATCGAGTACGCGGGCTCATCAGCCTTCACGTAGTCGCTGCGGCCATCCTTGAACAGCAGGCGGATGCGTTCCAGGCCTTCGGAGCGTTCGGCGATGGCGGTGTAGCTGTCGAACAGTTCGAAGCCTTCGATGAACACCGCATCGTCATGCGCGATCCAGTCCTTCCACTGCGCACGCGAGGTGGTGTCGGTCGGCGCGGTGACCAGTTTGAAGTTCTTCGCACCATCGTTGGTGCGGATCACCCAGCGGCCGTCGTAGTGGTCGGCGTCGTACTCCACATCGCGCTGGCGCGGCGCCAGCACGGTGAACGTGGTCGGATCGCTGGCCGGCGCATAGCGCTCTTCCGAAGACACCGTGCTGTGCACGCCGATGGTGATGAAGCGATCGTCGCGGGTGCGGCCGATGCCCATGTAGAAGCTGTCGTCCTTCTCTTCGTAGACCACGGTGTCGGCGCTGGCCGGGGTGCCCAGCACATGCTTCTTCACGCGCACGGTCAGCAGTGTTTCCGGGTCGTTTTCCACGTACAGCACGGTGCGGTTGTCGTCGGCCCAGACCAGGTCGCCGGAACTGCCGGTGATCACGTCGGGCAGCACCTTGCCGGTGGCCAGGTCCTTGAAGCGGATCGTGTACTGGCGGCGGCCCACATCATCATCGGCCCAGGCCAGCAGCTGGTTGTCCTGGCTCACTTCCATCGAGCCGACGCTGAAATAGCCCTTGCCGGCGGCCATCGCGTTGACGTCCAGCAGGATCTCTTCGGCCGCGTCCATGCTGCCCTTGCGGCGCGCATGGATCGGGTAGTCCTGGCCGGTCTCGAAACGGCTGTAGTACCAGTAGCCGCGCTCGCGCGCCGGCACGCTGGAATCGTCCTGCTTGATGCGGCCGACGATCTCCTTGTACAGCGTGTCTTCCAGCGGTTTGAGCGGCGCCAGCAGCTGGTCGGCGTAGGCATTCTCGGCCTGCAGGTAGGCCAGCATGTCCTTGTTCTCACGCTTGTCGTCGCGCAGCCAGTAGTAGTCGTCGTTACGGGTCGCGCCGAACGGCGCCTTGACCACATGCGGGTGCTTGGCGGCATCCGGCGGAACGGGCGGCGTGGCGGCGGTAGCGGTGGTGGTCATCAGGCTCGCAAGCAACAGGCAGAGGGTGGATTTCATCAAATATGGCTCCAGGTGCATCAATGCAATGGTCTTCGACGGGGTCATATCCCTTTTCCCGAAAAGGGATATGACCCCAATCCCGGCAATGCGGCAACCCTGCGGATCGTCATGGGTCATGCCGACCGGCGTACCATGGCCACATGAGTACCCTGCCCCACACGCCGGGCTACAGCCGGCGCAGCCATGAAATCGCTCCGTTCCACGTGATGTCCCTGCTGGCCCGTGCGCAGGCGCTGGAACAGGCCGGCCACGATGTGATCCACCTGGAAATCGGCGAACCGGACTTCACCACGGCCGAACCGGTCGTGCGTGCCGGCCAGGCCGCATTGGCCGCCGGCCATACCCGCTACACCGCCGCACGTGGCCTGCCGGCCCTGCGCCAGGCCATCAGCGGTTTCTATCGCAGCCACTACGGTCTGGACATCGATCCCGAACGCATCCTGGTCACCCCCGGCGGCTCCGGTGCGCTGCTGCTGGCCAGCAGCCTGCTGGTCGATCCCGGCCGCCATTGGCTGCTGGCTGACCCAGGCTATCCGTGCAACCGCCACTTCCTGCGTCTCGTTGAAGGCGGCGCGCAGCTGGTACCGGTCGGGCCGGAGACCGCCTATCAACTCACCCCATCGCTGGTGCAACAGCACTGGAACGCTGACAGTGTCGGCGCACTGGTGGCCTCGCCGGCCAATCCCACCGGCACCGTGCTGTCGGCCGACGAACTGGCAGCACTGTCGACGACCCTGCATGCGCGCGGCGGCCACCTGGTGGTGGACGAGATCTACCACGGCCTGACCTACGGGCTGGATGCGCCCAGCGTGCTGCAGGTGGATGACAGCGCGTTCGTGCTGAACAGTTTCTCCAAGTACTTCGGCATGACCGGCTGGCGGCTGGGCTGGCTGGTGGCACCGCCAGCAGCGGTGCCGGACCTGGAGAAGCTGGCGCAGAACCTGTACATCAGCGCGTCGAGCATTGCCCAGCACGCCGCACTCGCCTGCTTCAGCGAGGAGTCGATGGCGATCTTCGAACAGCGCCGTGAAGCGTTCCGCCAACGCCGTGATTTCCTGCTGCCCGCGCTGCGCGAACTGGGCTTCCGCATCGAGGTGGAGCCGCAGGGCGCGTTCTACCTGTATGCCGATGTGAGCGCCTTCACTGATGATGCGCAGGCGTTCTGCGCGCACTTCCTGGAAACCGAGCACGTGGCGTTCACCCCGGGCCTGGATTTCGGCTTCCACCGTGCGAACCAGCACGTGCGTCTGGCGTATACGCAGGAAGTGCCGCGGTTGCAGGAGGCGGTGGAGCGGATTGCGCGTGGGTTGAAGCGCTGGCAGGGATCACGTTGACGGTAGTGS
>NZ_RAUX01000071.1 GCF_013464485.1 Stenotrophomonas maltophilia | reverse complement strand
GTGCAGGTGTTCTGCGCGCCGGTACCGGAACGGCAGGCGATCCGCGTGTGGTGCGAGTGCGCCAGCGAGGCGCGCACCGGCGTGGAGATGGAGGCACTGGCCGGCGTCAACGCGGCGCTGCTTACCCTGTACGACCTGAGCAAGCCGGTGGAACCGGCCCTGCGCATCGAAGGTATCCGCCTGCTGTTCAAGGAAGGCGGCAAGCGCGGTGTCTGGCTGCACCCCGACGGCATGGACGATGCCGAGCGCACGCGTTTCAAGCCGCGTGCGCCGAAGGGCCTGGAGGGCGCGGCCTGCGCGGTGATCACGCTGAGCGATCGCGCCAGCGACGGCACCTATGAGGATATCTCTGGCCCGACCCTGGTGACCGGCCTGAAAAAGCTGGGCGGCGAGGTGGTGGCCGCTGAGGTGTTGCCCGATGGCATCGAGCCATTGGCGGGTCGCCTGCAGGCCTTGGCCGCCGAGGGCGTGCGCCTGTGCCTGTGTACCGGTGGTACCGGACTGGGCCCGCGTGACCTGACCCCGGAGGCGCTCCGTTCCCTGAACGCGCGGCCGGTACATGGCCTGGCGCAGATGGTGCGCGCGCTGAGTGCACAGCACACGCCGATGGCCTGGCTGAGCCGCGCCGAGGTGGTGCAGCTGGGCAACATGCTGGTGTTCGCGCTGCCCGGCAGCCCGAAGGCGGCGGCGCAGTGCCTGGATATCCTGGCGCCGGTACTGGGCCACGCCCTGGCGATGGTCGAGGGGGATGGCCACTCATGATTCCCTATTGCGAAGCCTTGCAGCACCTGCTGGACGCGGCCACGCCGCTGCCGGCCGAGCGCGTGCCGCTGCATGAAGCCGGCGGCCGTACCCTGGCCAGTGACATCCACAGCGGGCAGTCGTTGCCGCCGTTCGACAATTCGGCGATGGACGGCTTTGCGCTGCGCGCCAACGGCGCGACGTTCGAGGCCGGTACCGAATTCGCGGTGCAGGGCTGGCAGGCAGCCGGCGATGCCGGCGCCGAAGGCGGCGAGGGTGCCTGGGAAATCATGACCGGAGCGCGCATGCCGGTTGGCCTGGATACGGTGGTGCCGGTCGAGAACGTGGAGATCCTCGCCAGCGAGGACGGCCGCCCGACCCGCATCGCGCTGACCGCGACGGTGAAGCCGGGCCAGAACGTGCGCCTGCGCGGCCAGGACGTGCGCGAGGGTGAGCGCGTGCTGTGCGCCGGCCAGGTGCTGGATATCAATGCCCGCACCCTGCTGCACGCCCTGGGCGTGGGTGAGGTGGCGGTGGTGGCGCGGCCGAGGGCGGCGGTGATCGCCACCGGCAAGGAACTGGTGACCGAGGCGGCGCAGGCGCTGGAATCGGGCCAGATCCGTGACAGCAATCGCCCCTACCTGGTGGGCCGCCTGCAGGCGGCCGGTGCCGAGGTGGTCTGGCAGGGCACGGTGGGCGACGACGTGGCCGCGTTCAATGCGGTGCTGGATGAAGCGCTGGCCGCTGGCGCGCAGCTGCTGATCAGTACCGGCGCGGTGTCGGCCGGCCGCTACGACTTCGTTCCCGATGCGCTGCGTGGCCGTGGTGCGCGCATCGTCTTCCATAAGGTGGCGATCCGCCCCGGCAAGCCGTTGTTGTTCGCGGTGTTGCCCAATGGCGCGCTGTACTTCGGCCTGCCCGGCAACCCGGTTTCGGCTGCCGTGGGCCAGCGCTTCTTCGTCGAGCCGGTACTGCGCCGCCTGCTGGGGCTTGCACCGGAACCGGTGTTGCGGCTGCCGCTGCAGGCCGACGTGCGCAAGCCGCCCGGTCTGCGCTTCCACGCGCGGGCGCGGGTGGAAATGGACGGGCAGGGGCGCCTGAGTGCGCGCGTACTGTCCGGGCAGGAGTCGTTCCGTTTGATGTCCATGCTGCAGGCCAACGCCTGGGTGGTGCTGGAGGCCGAGGGAGACCTGGCCAGCGCTGGCACCTTCGTGCGCGTGCAGGGCTGGGGTCACCACGAACCGGTGCAGCTGGTGAGCCAGGAGTCATGATGAAACAGGTGAATCTGCAGTTGTTCGGTGCGTTTTCCGATCTGGATGCCAGCCGCGAAATCGCCGTCGATGTGGCCGGTGGCACCGTGGCCGATCTGCGCCAGGCGCTGCGCGAGCTGCTGCCGGTGCGTTGGCCGGGTTTCCGCGCGGGCCTGCTGGACTACTCGGCGTTTGCCGACCAGCAACGCGTGCTGCGCGACCACGAGGCGCTGCCCGACGATGGCCGCGTGGCGATCCTGCCACCAGTGAGCGGGGGCTGAGCGATGAGCGAGAAGATCATCGCGACGGTGGTGGACCGCGCGCAGGCGGCGATCGATCCGGCCGAAGGCATCGCGGCGGTATCTGATCCGGGCTTCGGCGGCATCGACGTGTTCATCGGCAAGGTGCGCGACGTCAACATCGGCCGGCCGGTGACCGGGATCACGTACGACCTGTTCGAACCTTTGGTGCTGAACGAGTTCAAGCGCCTGGCGGCAGAGGTCGAGGCGACGTTCGGTCCGAAGCTGAAGCTGTATGTGGCCCACGCCAAGGGCCGGTTGGGCATTGGCGATGTGGCGGTGGTGGTGGCCGCCGGCAGCCCGCATCGAGACGAGGCATTCCGGGCCTGCCGGCAGTTGATCGAGGTGGTCAAGCACCAGTGCCCGATCTGGAAGCAGGAGCATTACGAGGACGGCGACAGCGAGTGGACCGAAGGCTGCAGTCTCTGCCATGCGGATAACGAACCCACGCAAGCTCATGACAATGCCCATGAATGTGCACACGATCACGAACATTCCCACTGACGGCATCGTGCTGGCCGGTGGTCTTTCCAGCCGGATGGGCCGTGACAAGGCGCTGCTACCGTGGCACGGGCGAACCCTGCTAGAGCACATGCGTGGCCTGCTGCGACAGGCAGGTGCGGAAAGGGTATGGGTGAGTGGCAACTACCCGGCCTTCGGTGGCATTCCTGATCGCGTGGCACGCTGCGGCCCGTTGGGCGGGCTCTACAGTGTGGCCATGTGCATGCCGGACGCTGCCGCTCTGGTGCTTCCGGTGGATACGCCCAATGTGACCCCGGCGTTACTACAACGGTTACGTGATGCGCCTTCGGCTGCCTGTGTGCTGTTTGCGGAAGAACCCCTGCCGATGCGGTTGCAGATTGATGACCATTGCCGGCATGTGTTGCGGGAATTGATCGAGAATCCGGCGGCGCACCGCTCGCTACACGCCCTGCGAGAACGCTTGGGCGCAATCGAGCTGCCACTGGCGGATAGCGAATACGACCAGCTACTCAACTGCAACACCTCAACCGAGCTCGAGTTCATTGCATCATGAAAGTCCAGCTACAGCGGCAGGCAGTTCGTCTGCGCGTTGATGAAGAGGAGCTAGCGCAGTTGCTGGCCGGCGAATCGGTGGAGAACCTGACGCGGTTCGGCGGCGATCGCGGCTGGGGCATGGTGCTATCACTGCATGCAGGGCAACAGGCGGTGCTTCTGGAGGGGAGCGAGTACTGCCGGTTGATGCTTCCTCGCGAAGCGGTTCAGTCCTTGGCATTACGTTTGCCCTGTCGTGATGGTCTGGGTTTTGGCATTGCGCTGGATGATGACATCTCGCTGCAGCTTCAATTCGATGTGGATGTACGAGACAGCCTGCGCCAACGAGGTCCGCACCGTCGTGCACCCTCTACCTAGCTCTGGGCGGGCCAGCTATGTAGCGCCTGCGATGCCAAGGATAGGCGGTGAAACC
Source organism: Stenotrophomonas maltophilia (assembly GCF_013464485.1). Taxonomy (GTDB): domain Bacteria; phylum Pseudomonadota; class Gammaproteobacteria; order Xanthomonadales; family Xanthomonadaceae; genus Stenotrophomonas; species Stenotrophomonas maltophilia_AW. Next base: position 9,853 of record NZ_RAUX01000071.1, on the reverse strand, counting down.
GATCTAAACCCAACCAAACGGGGAAACCAATGATGAAACGAGTTGGACTGTTGTTGCTGGGACTGCTGGCCACGGTGCCGGCCTTGGCGGCCGACCTGACGGTGTCGGCGGCATCGAGCTTGACCGAGAGCTTCCGCGAACTGGGCACCGCCTATGAGAAGGCACACCCGGGAACCAAGGTCGATTTCAACTTCGCCGCGTCCGGCGTGCTGCTGCAGCAGATCAGCCGCGGCGCGCCGGTGGATGTGTTCGCGTCGGCCGATGAAACCACGATGGACCAGGCCCAGCAGCAGGACCTGCTGGCGGCCGGCACCCGCGAGGTGTTCGCGGTGAACGCGCTGTGGGTGGTGGTGCCGCCGCAGGCCAAGGCTGCGCCGCGTACCTTGAAGGACCTGGCCGGTGCCGGTGTGCAGCGCATCGCACTGGGCAACCCGGACAGCGTGCCGGTCGGCCGCTATGCCAAGGGCGCGCTGGAAGCGGCGGGCCTGTGGCCGTCGGTGCAGGGCAAGACCATCACCACGCAGAACGTTCGCCAGTCGCTGGACTACGTGGCGCGCGGTGAAGTGGATGCCGGCTTCGTCTATGCCACCGATGCGCAGGCGATGCCTGATCGGGTGCGCCGTGCCTTCGCGGTGCCGGTGGCGGGGCGCATTGCCTATCCGTTGGCGGTGACCAAGGCCAGTGCGCAACCGGTTGAAGCCAAGCGCTTCACCACCTTCGTGCGTTCGGCACAGGGCCAGGCGATCCTGGCCAAGCATGGGTTCGGCAAGCCCTGAGGCATGGATCTCGACTGGAGCGCACTGTGGTTGTCGCTGAAGGTGGCCGGCTGGGCCACCGCGATCAATCTGGTGCTGGGCGTGGCACTGGGCGCGCTGCTGGCACGTCGGCGATTTCCTGGCCGTGAGCTGCTGGATTCGCTGCTGACCCTGCCGATGGTGCTGCCGCCGACCGTGCTGGGGTATTACCTGCTGGTGCTGATCGGCCGCAACGGCCCGATCGGCGCGTGGCTGCAGTCGTGGTTCGGCATCAACCTGGTGTTCACCTGGCAGGCGGCGGTGATCGCTGCGGCGGTGGCCTCGCTGCCGCTGGTGTTCAAGCCGGCACGCGCGGCGTTCGAGGAAGTGGATGGACAGTTGGAGCAGGCCGCACGCACGCTCGGTGTGTCCGAAGCAGCGGTGTTCTTCCGCATCACGCTGCCGCTGGCGTGGCGCGGCATCCTCGCCGGCCTGCTGCTGGCGTTTGCACGCGCGATGGGCGAGTTCGGCGCGACGCTGATGGTGGCGGGCAGCATTCCCGGCCGCACGCAGACGCTGTCGATCGCCATCTACGAAGCGGTGCAGGCCGGCCAGGACGGCAAGGCCAATGCGCTGGTGATCCTGACCTCGGTGGTGTGCATCGTGATCCTGCTGCTGGCCGCGCGGCTGGTGGGCGGACGTCGCCGGGAGCTGCGTGATGTGGCTTGACCTGCAGGTGCAGCGTCGCCTGCAGGCGGCCGGCCAGGATTTCGTATTGGACGTGTCGCTGCAGTGCACGCAGCGGCAGGTGGTGCTGTTCGGGCCCTCGGGCGCGGGCAAGAGCCTGACCCTGAAGGCGGTGGCCGGGCTGCTGAGGCCGGGCCAGGGTCATGTGCGCCTACAGGGGCAGACCCTGTTCGATGCGGCCACCGGTGTGGATCTGCCGCCGCAGCACCGCCGGCTGGGCTACGTGTTCCAGGATTACGCGCTGTTCCCACACCTGAGCGTGCGCCAGAACGTGGCGTTCGGTCTGCAGAAGGGCTGGTTGAATCCGCGGGTCGGCCAGCGCTTCGATGCGGTGGAGCAGTGGTTGCACGCATTCCGCATCGATACGGTGGGTGATCTGCTGCCCTCGCAGGTGTCCGGCGGCCAGCGCCAGCGTACCGCCTTGGCACGCGCCTTGGTGACGCAGCCGCAGGCGCTGCTGCTGGATGAACCGTTCTCCGCGCTGGACCAGGATCTTCGCCAGCACTTGCGGCAGGAGCTGGAGGCCGTGCTGGACGGGGCCGGTATTCCACTGCTGCTGATCAGCCATGATCCCAACGACATTGAGATATTTGGGGGCCAGATCGCCTGCATCGAAAATGGGCGACTGATCTCTCCTCCCGGCTCGCGTCAGAGGCCGACCCGTCAGCCCCGCCTTCTACCATCCTTAGTCGGCTCCCCAACAAGCCCGGGTCTTGAGGGGAAGAGCAACCATCAGTCAGTCGGAGACTCAGAGAGTCCAAAGCCACGATACATCTGCCCGCGAGCCGCGCAAATGGGAGACGACCCTGGTGCATAGGCATCTCTATGCCGGTAGGCGAGCGGTAGGGCCTGGACCTTCTTGCAAGGCGGATCGACTCGCCCGCGCTTGGCCGCGCTGCGTGGCTCCGGCCGAGGCGGGGACAACGCGCACCCAGCGCTTCCCATATGGCCGAATTGGCGTAATGATCCGCTCGAAGGGAGCGAGACTTCTCCAGCCTCCCGTGGCGACCGACCGCCGAGGGGCTTGGAGGGGCACGGAGGCCATTGGCGCTCTGGGCAATATGGCGAGGAGCCCCCGGTCCGTTTGGCCACCAAGAGGTCGATACTAGGCTCGTAGGGCAAGAGTTCCGGATTGGCATATGACTGAGGTCGACAGCATTGAACGTCTCAGACTGGCCTTTGGTGCACAACGTCCTACGTCGTGAGAGGGGGTGTTTTGTTCGATATGTCACCCGTCATCTAGCGGTCGAAAGATCGAAATGAACTCGAACACGAATCGACGGAACTAGCCACGCTTCAATTGTACTGAGGGAAACATGACGCCAAAGAGCGCCAACCAATCTTCCGAAGAGCGCGCAAACGGCGATCTTGCATGGCCGGACCTTGCGCGCTCATCGATACTGATCGTTGACGACGAACCTGGCATGCGTAGCTTCTTGGTTCGTGCCTTGCGACCGCGATGCAAAGTTGTGGAAGCTGCAGCTGACACCATTGAAGCGGAGCAGCATCTGACGGAGCGCCACTTTGACATCGTGATTGTGGACAACGTGTTGCCAGGGAAGAGTGGCATCGCGTGGCTGGAGGACCAGCGCAGGGGAGGGGTCTTGGCCGACTTCATTCTGATTACTGCGTACGCAGACTTGGATTCCGCTATCGGCGCTATCCGCGCGGGAGCGGCTGATTTTCTTCTCAAGCCTTTCAGAACCAATCAGTTGCTGGCCGCTATATCGCGCTGCCTGGAACGCGGTCGCCTACGGCGGGAGAATGCCATTCTCCGTCACGAGCTACATGGCTCCGGTGCACCAGCTGCGCTTCGAGACAGGCTCACAGGTAGCTCGCGTGCGATTCAGGCCACCAAGGATCTGATCGCGAAGGTCGCACCACTGCCCAGTAGCGTGCTGTTCACTGGAGAATCCGGCTCTGGAAAGGAGGTTGCCGCAAGATCGCTGCACGCGTTGTCCGCACGGGCATCTCATCCTTTCATTCCAATAAATTGTGCAGCTGTTCCCAGCGAGTTGATTGACGTTGAACTGTTCGGGAGTCTCAAAGGAACGTTCAGTGGAGCGAACTCGTCTCGCCAAGGACTGGTCGCCTATGCAGAAGGCGGAACATTGCTGTTTGACGAAGTCGCTGATCTTCCCTTGGCTCTCCAAGGAAAGCTGCTAAGGATGCTTGAAGATAGACGGATACGACCAGTTGGCGCAGATCGGGAGATTCCGATCGATGTCAGATTCATCTTCTCAACCAACAAGAATTTGGTTGCGGAAGTGAAGAATGGAACATTCCGGTCGGATCTCTACTATCGCATCAACGTTCTCGAGGTGTCGCTTCCTCGCCTTCATGACCGCGGCGCTGATGTGTTGGAGCTGGCGGCGGGCTTCATGCGTGAGCTGGGGCTGCAGCTTGGCCTTCAACCGATTCCGATCGACGAAAGGATCCGGGCATATCTTCAGAGCTACTCGTGGCCCGGGAACGTCCGCGAGCTTCACAACTACGTTGAGCGTAGCCTGATACTCGGACACTTTCCGACTCAGCTTGAGCGGTTGGAGTCACTCTCTGACCCACGAAGCCGGCTGCTCTCGGAGGTCGAGCGCAGGCACATCCTTGCAGTGCTTCGTGAGACTGGCGGAGATCGCGAAAGAGCGGCCACGATCTTGGGCATATCGCGAAAGACGATTGATCGTAAGTGCTCCAGTTGGAATGTATCAGCCTAGGAATCTGCAATGAACCGAGCGCGCTCAGTTCGCTTCCGCCTGCTTCTAATCGCGATCCTTCCAATGTTTGTGATCCTGCCGGCTATCGTCGGCGGACTCATCTACCAATGGGATTTGCGCTTCGACCGACTGCTCGCCTCGAAGGTTGGCGGGGACCTGAAAGTTGCGGGACAGTACATGAACCAGCTGCTCGTCAACGACCGCGCGACGCTGGCTGCGATTGCTGATTCGCAGAGCTTCCATGGCGTCATTAGCCAGGGGGTCAACAAGAATGCAGAGCTTGGCAGCCTACTAGCGTCGAAAGCCCAAGGTGGTTCACTAGACTTCATCGCACTGTTGGATTCAAACGGTCGCTTGTTGGCTAGTAGTGAGCCGGCCTCGCCAGCTGAGCTTGACTTGGACTGGTCAGTCATCGAAAAGGCCCTGAAGGGAGCGTCCAGCGTGGAGGTGGGGGTGGTAAGCCGGGACGATCTGATGGAGATCTCCCCAAAGCTCGCCGCACGGGCCGAGGTCATTCGTCCGCATAACGCAAGGAATCCTGTCGATTCGGCCCAGAGTGAGAAGCGGGGCCTAATGATTCAAGCTGCAACGCCGGTTGCACTTCCAAACAATCAGGTTGGCGTCTTGATTGCGGGTACTCTGCTGAACCACAACACCGAGTTCATCAAGCAGATCACTGATCTTGTCTACCGAGATAAGGCCCTGCGTACTGGCGCAACAGGGATAGCCTCCATCTTCCTTGGTGATACCCGCATCAGCACCAACGCGTTGTTGGCGGGAGGGAACCCAGCGTCGGGGACACGGGTGTCTTCTGAAGTGGCCGAGGCCGTGCTGGGCCAGGGAAAGACCTGGCAGGCGAGAGCCTACGTAGTCAATGATTGGTACATTGCCGGCTATATGCCCATTCTCAATGGCCGGGGCGTACCTATTGGTATGCTCTTCGTGGGCTTTCTGGAGGAGCCATTCACCACCGCCCGTCGAAATTCCATCGGAGCGATCGTGTTCGGTTGCCTCCTTGTTGCAGTCATCACCGTACCCCTTTTTCTGTACATCGCTCGCGGCGTGTTCAAGCCACTTGAGCGGATGGATCAGGCAATTGGACGGGTCAAGGCGGGCGACCGCAGTGCTCGCTCCGGAGCAGGGGCATCCAATGATGAAATCGGACGTGTCGCTTCGCACTTGGACCAGCTGCTCTGTCAGCTGGAAGAGAAGGAACGGCAGCTGGTCGCCTGGAACGAGGAGCTCAATTCCAGGGTAGAGGAGCGAACTGCTGGTCTCGCACTAGCCAATAGACGGTTGGAAGAGACGACCCAGCACCTGATTGTCACTGAGAAGCTGGCAACAATTGGCGAGATCGCAGCAGGAATAGCGCACGAGATCAACAATCCGCTTGCCGTCATGCAGGGGAACCTCGAGCTTCTGCGTGACTCGATCAGGGAGCCCGAGGGTCAAGGGTTTGGAGAAGAGATTGACCTCATTGAGGATCAAATTGGGCGTATCAGCACCATTGTTTCCAAGTTGCTGCAGTTCTCCAAGCCCAGTGAGTACTCCGGTCATAGTGAGCTGTTAGAGCCTGCCACGCTGATGTTGGAGACGCTGCCCCTGATTCAACACCTCATCAAGCGCCATCCCGTGAAGATAGAGAAGAACTTCCTGTCCACACGGCTCGTAACGGGCAATCGGGGCGAGCTGCAGCAAATTCTTGTGAACCTCCTGATCAATGCAATCTATGTCATGCAGAAGGGCGGAACGCTGGGATTGGCGACGTTGGACGTTGACGACGTTCATGGTCACCCTGGCGTCGCTTTGCGAGTCTCAGATACTGGAAGCGGCATTCCTCAGGACATTCTGGTCCGAATTTTTGAGCCATTCTTTACGACCAAACATCGTCAAGGTACTGGGCTGGGTCTTTCCATCAGTCAGATGCTTGCCAACCGCCACGGTGGCAGCCTGTCGGTAGTGAGAACCGGCCTGACAGGGACGGTCATTGAACTATGGATGCCCGAGGCTGCCGACGATGAACTGCTTTAGACCTGCTGTAGCAGTGTCATGCGAACGGCGTGATGTCATTCGCATTTCGAACTCAAGTGGAAGGAATTTGTTGCCTAGGCGTATCGACGCCAGCAGTCGATCAATGAATCAGAGGTTGGCATGACACACCGTCTCCCAGATGTTGAAACGAGAATGCGAAGGCAGCCGACGTTGTGGGACGTTGCGTTTGCCGTCAGGGGTACCATCCTGCCCAGGATCGCATTGCATCTACTACTGATTAGCATTGTGACCGCAGGAGCGGTGCTCGCATCAACGGAGCATCCAGGAATCTTTGCTCGCTTCAGTGCCGTTCCGTTCACGCTCATTGGTATCGCACTTTCCGTATTCATGAGCTTTCGAAACAACGCTTGCTACTCCAGATGGTGGGAGGCGAGGCACCTTTGGGGTGACCTGGTCATAGCGTGTCGCTCAATAGCCAGGCAGACGTCCCTGCTGGATCCAAACAGCCGAGCACAGATCCTGCGAGGCCTGTGTGGCTTCAGTGCTGGCCTCTATTCTCGACTGCGCCGGGCCGACGAAGCCCATGCGATCGCACCTTGGTGGGATATTGGCAAGGCATCACAAGGCCCGAATCCGACGGACGCTGTGCTCCAGGGCATTGGCTTGAAGCTTGCCCATCTGGCTCATGAGGGAAGGATCGACTCGATTCAGTACTCGGTGATGGATAAGCAGCTTGCCAACTTGGCTCGTATCCAGGGGGGGTGCGAGAGGATACTCAATACTCCGATTCCATTCTCGTATTCGCTGCTGCTTCACCGGACTGCGATCGTATTCTGCACAACACTTCCTTTTGCGCTGGCAGGAACATTGGGGTGGTGGACCTTTTTACCGGTGCTCATTGTGGCGTACACGTTTTTTGGTCTCGATGCGCTGGGCCGTCAGCTGGAGGAGCCATTCAGTTCCGCGCCGAACGCGCTCCCGATCTACTCAATGCAGAGGACGATCGAGACAGAGCTAATGTCAACGCTGGCTCTGACTGCGGTCGATCAGGAGTCGGTACAGCAGCCAGGTAGGGAGGAGTGAGGCGTGAGCGGAGGGCGGCGGGTGCACTTCTGAGGCCGCTCCGGCATGTAACGACATGCCAGCTCACGCCCTAGCGCTAGTCAGGCATGGGTTGCCAGGCTCACCTGAAAGGAACTCGCCCAAAGATAGCATTCGTACAGCCCCCTTGGTTCCGCTCGCACATATGGGATGGAGTCTGTGAGACGGGAATAGTTCCTCTAACGATCAAGAATGAGCCAGTAGGAGCGTAAGTGATGTCAACAGATATGTTCGTAATGCATTCGGATCATACGCCGGCCGGGGATCAACCCGAAGCGATTGCCAGGCTAATTGCTGGCATCGAGGAGGGAGCAACACATCAGACCTTGAAGGGAATTACAGGGTCAGGGAAGACCTTCACGATGGCCAATGTGATCCATCGGCTGAAGCGACCCACGCTCATTCTTGCGCCAAACAAGACGTTGACTGCTCAGCTCTACGGGGAGATGAAGGCGCTGTTCCCCGAGAACGCCGTGGAGTATTTCGTTTCCTACTACGACTTCTTCCAGCCAGAGGTCTATATCCCAGGTAGCGATCGTTACATCCAGAAAGACTCAGCCATCAATGATCACCTTGAGAGGCTTCGACTATCGACTACGAAGTCTCTGATTGAGCGTAGAGACGTGATTGTTGTCGCTTCGGTGTCCTCAATCTATGGACTGGGAGACCCACAGAGCTACCGGGATCTGCAGGTTGAGCTTGCGCTTGGAATCGAACTGGATCAGAGGGACTTCCTGCGTCGGCTTGCATCGCTTCAGTACGACAGGACTGAGCGGACCCTGAAGCGTGGCACGTTCCGTGTGTCTGGCGATGTGGTCGATATTTTTCCCGCCGACTCTGAGTACAAGGCAATTAGAGTAGAGCTCACGGACGAGGGGAGAGTGCAGTCGCTCACCTGGATTGATGCGGTTACAGGGAAGAAGCTTGGCGATGAGACGCGCTACCTCGTTTCTCCAAAGACACTCTTCGCAAGCCCCAAAACAGAAATCAATGAGGCTACGAAGGCCATCCTCAAGGATTTGGAGGCCAGGGTGACGGAGCTCAACGCATCTGGTCGAATCGTTGAGGCAAATAGGCTTTACGAGAAGATCACGAACGACGTGGAGATGATGAGGGAGCTGGGATATTGCTCTGGCATGGAGAACTACTCCAGTTACCTGAACTCGAAGCCTTCAGGAGCTAGGCCGACGACACTCATGGACTACCTCCCGAAGGATGGCCTGCTATTTGTTGATGAGTCGCACGTCATGGTTCCTCAGATCGAGGCGATGTTCAGGAGCGATCAGAGCAGGAAGGATACTCTAATCGAGTACGGGTTCCGTCTACCTTCGGCGATGAACAACAGACCGCTTAGCTTCTCTGAGTTTGAAGCCATCAAGCCCCAGACGATCTTCGTTTCGGCTACGCCTGGCGCCTATGAGATTGGGAGATCCAAGGGAAGATTGATTGACCAGCTCATCAGGCCCACTGGCTTGCTCGATCCGCTGGTAGAGGTGAGGCCGAGGGAGGGCTACAGGCACGATCTTCTGTCAGAGATCGCCCGTTGTGTACGAGAGGGCGACAGGGTCTTGGTGACCACGCTGACAAAGGTGTCTGCTGAGGAGCTGTGCGAGTTCCTCGAGGATCAAGGGGTGCGTGCGAAGTACATGCACTCGGATATCAAGGCAGAGGATCGAGTTGAGATCATCAATGGGCTGAGGGCCGGCGAGTTCGATGTGCTAGTGGGTATCAGCCTGCTGAGAGAGGGGCTCGATATTCCTGAGGCCTCTCTGGTCGCTATCGTTGATGCGGACCAGGCGGGCTTCCTTCGGTCGAGCCAGGCCCTCATTCAGATGATTGGACGAGCCGCAAGAAACTCGCGCGGTAAGGCGATCATGTATGCCGATACGATCACTAGTGCGATGCGGCAGGCCATTTCTGAGACTGATGACAGGCGACAGCATCAGATCGCGTTCAATGAGGAGTTCGGCATCACCCCGTCAACGTCTCGCGGAATGTTGGGATCAACAGAGGCTCGACCTGACCGGTCGCAAGCCCATTCAGCGGAGTTCTGCGCCAACCTAAAAGACCTCTGTGATCGAATTACATCAAAGGAGCGACAGCTTCTGGAGCTCTCTGATGCCGGGGACGAGGAGGAGATCGAGTTCGTCAGGCTGGAGCTAGACAAGCTATACCGCCAATTCATCTACATGTAACCACTCTTTCGAGTGGTGGGGCGTGGCTCCTACAGGAGCCCGCCTTTTGTGGTGTGGGGGTGGGGCGGGAGGGGTCTGTCACTGGCCTCTGGCGGCGGCTCGAAATCAGGCGCAGACTCAGTTGACGGAGTTAAAGACCCTCGCAGATTGCTAGCTTGCATACTATCGGGGAGTATAGTATCGTTCCCTCATGTGATACGGACAGGTGCGCAATGCCTCACAGCCCTCGGGAGAAAAAGCAGGCCCTTACCCGCGTACGTCGGATCAGCGGACAGGTGGCTGCATTGGAGCAGCGACGTCCCCCCGCTTTCAGTAGCGGAGCTGTTTGGAGCCCGGCTTTATCGTAGCGGTTTCACCGCCAGCTGTTGGG
>NZ_RAUX01000070.1 GCF_013464485.1 Stenotrophomonas maltophilia | reverse complement strand
GCCCCCCGCCCCCCCCCCCCCCCCCCCCCCCGCCCGGCCAAGCACGGCTTTTGCTTCTGGCTTCAGCGACCAACCCACAGCCACGAGGGGCTGCGCCGTTGGCTGGAAATTCAGTACCGCTTGATCCCCGGCACCGTGCAGCCCTCAATCTGCGCATGCGCCGACACCGCATTCTCCTTCTCGCCCCGCGCCAGGCGCGACTGCTCGATCGTCGCCCAGTGCCGGCGGCACAGCGGCCCAGTCTTTGAACCCAGATCGACCGCCTTGCGCGCGAACGTTTCCGCCTGCGCCCATTGGCCCTGCAGCAGCGCCACCTCGGCACGCTCCTGCAGCACCGCCGGGTCACCGGCCACGATCTCCAGTGCCTGATCCAGACTGCGCACAGCACCCGCCAGATCATTGGCCTGGCGCTGTGCCTGCGCGGTCACCCGCAGGTCTTCCACCTGCGAATCCCGCAACGGCTGTACCGACAGCTCCTTGTCGTCCGGGCCAGCGGCAGCGTCCACTGCGGCCAGTCGCTGCGCCGGCGTGGTGGCGTTGACCGCCTTGACCACCGGCGGCGCACTGGTCACGCAGGCGGCCAGGGCCAGGCTGAGGCCGGTCACGGCCAAGGGACGCAGGAGGATTCGGCTGTTCATCGATTTCATCTACTCGGAGGGGGAGTGGCCGCAGCCGGGGCTGCGGAAGGTTCTGCAGGCGGGTCCGGCTTGCGGTCCAGGCCGAACCAGCTGCGCCAGCCACCACCCTCACCTTCGGCACCCTCCTGGGCCTCTGGCGAAATGGCCGGTGCACACGGCGCATAGGCGGGGGCGTAGCCCACCACGAACGGGAAGCGGCGCGCGCCCGGACAGCCCTCATCGGTGGTGTTGAGGCCAGTGGCGGCCACCGACTGCCAGTCCAGGCCCTTGTTGCTGACACGCAGCGGTGCGCTCGGCAGGCGCTGGAAGATGCCCGACCATACCCGCATCGCACCGGTGGCACCGTACAGGCCCGCCTGCTCGTTCTGGTCATTGCCCATCCAGATCACCGCCAGATGGTCACCGGTATAGCCGGCATACCAGCTGTCACGGCCGTCATTGGTGGTCCCGGTCTTGCCCGCTGGCTGCAGCCGGGCCAGGCCATCGGCATTCAGGCGCTGCGCGGTACCACTGGCGACCACCTGCTGCAGGCCGACACTGATCAGGTTGGCGGCGATGGAGTCGCCTTCCTGTGCCGGCGCCGGGGTCTTGTCATAGCGCTTGAGCAGCTTGCCCTGCGGATCGAGCACGCCACGCACCGCATGCAACGGCTGGATCTCGCCGCCGGACGCAAGGAACTGGTACAGCTGCGCCATCGCGTACGGGCTCTGATCGGTCGAACCAAGGATCACCGCCGGGTTCGCTTCGGCCTTGATACCGGCCAGCACGTGGATCAACTGGGTCACGCGCTCAGGACCGACCTGCATGCCCACGCGCACGGTGGCCTGGTTGTAGGAGTGGGCCAGTGCATCGATCAGGCGCACGGTACCGTGACTGCGATTGTCCGCGTTGCCGGGGGTCCAGTTGCGGCCGCGGCCAAGCTGCACCGTCACCGGCGAATCATCGACCCAACTGGCCAGCGAGTAGCGGTCCGGTTGCGCCAGCGCCAGCAGGTACACGAACGGCTTCAGCAGCGAGCCGACCGGGCGCTGTGCTTCGATCGCGCGGTTGAAGCCTACTTCGGACACTTCACGGCTGCCGATCACCGCCAGCACGTCACCGTTGTGCACATCGGTCAGCACCATGCCGGCCTGCAGTTCAGGGCGGCGCTTGCTTTCCAGCGACTTGATGGTGCGGGTCACCGCGCCTTCGGCATAGGCCTGCGCGGACGGAGACATGCCGGTCATCACGCTCAGCCCGGCGCCCTGCAGCGCGGATTCCGGGTAGTCATGGCCCAACTGGCGACGGACCAGATCAACGTAGGCGGGGAAGCGGTTGGCGGCCACCAGGCCTGGGGACTTCGGCACGCCCAGCGGTGCCTTCAGCGCTCGCTGGTACTCGGCGTCGTCGATCAGCGTGGCCTCGTGCAACTTGCCCAGCACGAAGTTGCGACGGTCCAGTGCGCGCTCCGGATTGCGTCGCGGATCGTAATAGGAGGGTCCTTTGACCAGGCCGATCAACAGCGCGATCTGCTCGGTTTCCAGCGACTGCAGATCGCGACCGAACCAGAACTCGGCGCCGGACGACATGCCGTGGATCGCCTGGCTGCCACGCTGGCCCAGGTACACCTGGTTGAGGTAGGCCTCGAAGATCGTGCGCTTGTCGTAGCGCGCCTCCATGATCAGCGCATACAGCACCTCGTTGAACTTGCGGGTGACCGTCTGCTCCTTGCCGATGCCGAGCAGGCCGCTGCGGGCCAGCTGCTGGGTGAGCGTCGAAGCACCCTGGCGGCTCTGGCCACCCGAACGGATCGTCACCCACACCGCACGGGCGATGCCGGACAGGTCGATGCCGTGATGGCGGTTGAAATCCTTGTCCTCCACCGCCTGCAGGCCGGTCACCAGCAGGTCCGGGGCCTCATCCATGCGGATCAGGCGGCGTTCCTCCTGCTTCTGGCCATACAGCGTGGCAATGCGCGCCGGGTCCAGCCGCGCGGCCTTCAGTGCCTTGCGGCTGTCAGCATCGCGCAGCGAGGCGACAGCGCCGTCGGCCAACGACAGTTCGAGCCGGCGCGGGGCGACCCGGCCATCCACGTCGTTGTAGCCACGGCTGGAAATGACGAAGCGCCCGCCCTTCACCGCGTAGGTCGCCAGCTCCTTGCCCTGCCCATCATCGCGATAGGCCGAGGCCGCCAGCTCGGTCTTCAGGGTCGCCGCATCCATCGCCCTGCCGGGCGTCAGCACCAGCGGGCGCGCGTATACCCGCGTCGGGATCTGCCAGCGCAGTTCACCGAAGCGCTGGGTCACCTGCTGGTTCAGGTACAGCGTATAGGGGATCAGGAAACCCAACCCCAATGCGACCGCCGCCATGCTCCAGGTGATCAGCCGGCGCCGCCACAGCGGGCCGTTGTCCTGCAGGTCGTCGTCGTCGAAATCGTCGATGTCGTCGGAATCGTAGCGTCGGGGCACGGGAATGCGAGAATGTAGGGTCTGGCGAGTCTACCCCAGCCGCTGCGGCTGGCGGATTCTCCCGGGTTCCCCTGCTTAAGCTGGAGTTGCAACCGGATGGCGATGTCCCTGGCCGAGATCCGATACCTGATCAACCGCCTGTCGGGCCTGGCCCGCCGGAGCCTGGCGAGCCTGCGCACGCGCGGCTGGCGGGCCACCTGGCAGCGCATCCGCGTCCATACCCAGCGCGCCGTCCCTGCCCCGCGCACGCCACTGTTCCTGCCCCCGGCACAGGCATTCGGCCCCTTCACCGTGCCGTTCAGCGAAACGCCGGAGGTGAGCATCGTCATCCCGGTCTACAACCACGTTGACCATACGGTGGCCTGTCTGCGTGCCCTGGCGGCGCACCCGCCGGCGACCTCGTGCGAGATCCTGGTGGTGGATGACGGCAGCAGCGACGCCACCGCGCAGTGGATGCCGCAGGTAGCCGGGCTGCGCTATGAGGTGCGTGAACGCAACGGCGGCTTCATCGCCGCCTGCAATGACGGCGTGTCGCGCGCGCGCGGCCGTTACGTGGTGCTGCTCAACAACGATACGGTGCCGCAGCCGGGCTGGCTCGATGCCCTGCTGGACACTTTCAGCAGCGTGCCCGAAGCCGGACTGGTCGGCAGCCAGCTGCTGTACCCGGATGGCCGCCTGCAGGAATCGGGCGGCGTGATCTTCGCCGACGGCAGCGGCTGGAGCTATGGCCGCTTCGAGGCCGCCGACGATCCGCGCTTCGCCAGTCTGCGCGATACCGACTACTGCTCCGGTGCGGCACTGATGCTGCCTCGTGCCCTGTGGGACCAGCTGGGCGGCTTCGACACCCGCTACAAGCCTGCCTACTACGAAGATACCGACCTGGCATTCCGGGTGCGGGCGCAGGGCCTGCGCGTGCTGGTGCAGCCGGCCAGCCGGGTGATCCATGATGAAGGCACCAGCAACGGCACCGATACCAGCAGCGGCGTGAAGGCCTACCAGGTGCGGAACCAGGCGGTCTTCGCGGCAAAGTGGGCTGCCGATCTGGCGCACCAGCCTGCCCTCGGCGCGGTGCCATCGCCGGCACTGCTGCTGCGCGGTCGCCGCCAGGTGCTGATCCTCGACGAGGAAGTGCCGAAGCCGGATCGCGATTCCGCGTCACTGCGCCAGGTCAACCTGATCCGCCTGCTGCTGCAGAGGGGGGCCCACGTGGTGTTCGTCCCCACCCGCCGTGAACACGGCGGTGCCGCCACCGAAGCGTTGCAGCGCATGGGTGTGGAAGTCTGGTATGCGCCATTCCTCGACGGCGTCGCCAATTGGCTGCGCATGCACGGTGCACGCTTCGACGTGGCGATGCTGGTCCGCCATCATGTCGCCCACGAGTGCCTGCCACTGTTGAAGCGCTACGCGCCACAAGCGCGCACCGTGTTCGATACGGTGGACCTTCACTACCTGCGCGAGCGTCGCGGCGCTGAAGTGGCGGGTGATGCCAGCATGCTGCGCGCAGCCGAACGCACGCGTGCAAGCGAACTGGCCGTGATGGAGCAGTGCGACATCACCGTGCTGGTCAGTGCCGCCGAACGCGAGCAGCTGCAGGCCGACGCGCCGGCGGTGCAGGTGGAACTGATCTCCAACCTGCATGATGTGGCCGGTGCCGGGAAACCGTTCGAACAGCGCCATGACCTGGTCTTTGTCGGGGGCTTCCGTCATCCGCCGAATCTGGATGCAATGGTGTGGTTCATCGGCGAAGTCTTCGCCGGCATCCGCGCCCGCCTGCCCGAGGTAAGGCTGCACTGCATCGGTGCGGCAACGCCGGAGTCGCTTCTGGCACTGGCCGAGCGCCAGCCCGGCGTACAGATGCACGGCTTCGTCGAAGACATCACGCCCTACATGGACGGCGCACGCATCTCCATTGCGCCGCTGCGCTTCGGTGCAGGCGTGAAGGGCAAGATCAACCTGAGCATGGCCCATGGCCAGCCGGTGGTCGGCACCACCTGCGCGGTCGAGGGCATGCATCTGCGCGCGGGACAGGACGTTCTCGTAGCCGATGATGCGGCGGGTTTCGCCGACGCGGTGGTCCGCCTCTACCAGGATCCGCAGCTGTGGCAACAACTGTCCGACGCCGGCCTGGCCAACATCGCAGAGCACTTCTCCCTCGACGCCGCCCGCGCCACGGTGCAGCGGGTGTTCTTCGCCTAGTCCACGCGCCCGCTGGCGCGGCGAAGGCGGTCTTCGAATGCTGGCAGTTCGGCCAGGTCAGACTGCAGCAACCGGGCCTGTTCGACGGCATGTGCAGCAAAAACCAGGTCGCCGCTGCCCAGCCGTTCGCTGCCGATTGCCAGCCAGCGCTGGGCCAGGCGCACGCGTGCGGAAGGAAGTCCAGCTGCGGTTGGTGACAGGGTCTGCCAGGCCTGCAGGCAGGCACTCGCGGCCTGCACCCGATTCTGCCGCAGGTTGTCGTCAAAGCAAAGACGACTGGCCGGCAGCAGGCGCGCGGCTGCAGCTTTCACCCGCGCATCGCGCGGTGCCAGCGCCTGCGCTTCCCGCAGCGCATCGAACGCATTGTGGCCTGGCGGACTGATCCACTGCCCGGCGCGTTCTGCACGCTCGATCCGGCGCAGGTGGCCGCGCAGTTGCCGCTCGCGCTGCGCGTTGCTGAGCGCTGGTTGCTGCAGCGCATTCCGCGCGTATTGCGCGCGCTGCAGGCCCTGAGCAAGCTGCTGCTGTGCGGCCGGCGAAGCACCCAGTTCTTCGGCCAGCGCGGCGTCACGTTGTGCTGCTTCGAATTGAAAGTCATCGGCCTGCTTCTGGCTGCGCGCCAGCACCGCCTGCAGTGTCTGTTCACGCCCCCGCTGGGCAATGGGGTCGTCGGGCGCCACGGCCAGCACCGCCAGGAACCCCCTCGCAGCGGATTCCAGCTGCCGGCGCTGCAATGCGCGCTGTGACTGGCGCAGGTGCTGGTCGACGCCCTGCGCGAACGCTTCCTGGCTGGCAGGCAGATCGGCGTGGCCGGCATCGAACTGGCGCGCACGCTGCAGCATCCTTGCGGCCTCGACCAGCTCGCCGCGCCCCGCCAACGCGCGTGCCTGCTGCAGAAGATCGCTCAGTGCGTCCTCGCGACCTTCCAGCGCCGGCAGGTTGTCCGGCTGCAGCAGCAGGATGCGCTGGAACAGCGGCAACGCACTGCTTTCACCATCGTCGAGCCGGCCTGCCGCAAAGGCGTTGCGCGCCCGCGCCAGCAGCGCTCCGATTCCGGCACCCGCGCTGCGCCGCGCCTGCAGCTGGCGCGCCACGGCCTCCGCAGCGGCCTGCGGCACCTGCAGTTCCCGCGCCAGCGCAAGCGACTGCGCGCTACCCTCAAGATCATTGGCCTGCAGTTTCTCGCCCGCCTGCTGCAGCGCCGCCGCCCCGGTGCGGGCCAGCCCCTCACGGGCCTGTGGACGATCACCGTCCAGTGCCAGTACCGCCTGGTAGCGCTCGCGTGCACCACTGCCATCGGCGGCACTCAGCCGCCCGGCGGCCAGTGCGCGGTCGCCCTCGGCCAGCAGCTGTTCAATCTGAGGCTCATCCCAGAACCAGTCGGCCAGCGGCTTGCGCAGCAGCACCAGCAATGCGAACACCGCCAGCGCCGCGACCAGCGCCCAGCGCCAGACCCGGCGCGCGTGGCGTGCCTGCAGCCACCACCAACGGCCTTCGCGGCGGACGCGGTCCAGCGCAGGATGTTCAGCGCCATGCGGGCGATGCGGAGGCTCGCGTTCCATGCGTGCAGGGTAGCCGGGGCAGCGTGAAGCTCAGCCGAGGCGACGCGCCTCGCTCACGCCGGGCAGCGCATCCAGCTTGCCCAGCAGGGTCGACAGCTGGCCGTAGTCGCTCACCTTCAGCCGCAGGCGCAGGTGGGCACGGCCACTGTTGCGTACGTTGTCACTGTGGATGTCGAGCACGTAGGCGTCTTCCTGGGCGATCAGGTTGGTGATGTCCTTCAGCAGCCAGCGGCGGTCGACTGCAGTGACCACCACGTCCACTTCGTAGCCGCCGCCGGCCTGGCCCCACTCCACCGGCAGGATGCGCTGCGGGCTGGTGGCTGCCAGCCGGGCCAGCGCGGCACAGTCTGCACGATGCACGGTGACACCCCGGCTACGGGTCAGGTAGCCGACGATCGGCTCGCCAGCCACCGGCTGGCAGCAACGTGCCAGCTGCACCAGCAGGTTGCCTACGCCCTGCACGGTGAACTTGGACTTGCCCAGGTTCTCGCGGCGCGCGGTCGGCCGCGGCAGGGCCGGCGCGGGCGCCGGCTGGCTCGCTGCACGTTCGGCTTCCAGCAGGGTACGGCTGACCTGGTTCGGGCCGGTATCGCCCAGCGCTACCTGGATATACAGGTCATCAACGCTGTCGGCATGGAACTTCTTCGCCGCCACCGCCAGGTCCGAATGCTGCAGGCCCAGACGCTTCAGCTCGCGCTCGAGCAGTTCGCGCCCGGCCTGCACGTTGCGCGCGCGGTCCAGCTTGTGGAACCAGCTGCGTACTTTCTCGCGCGAGCGGTTGCTGGCCAGGAAGCCGTTGGCCGGCATCAGCCAGTCGCGGCGCGGGTCGGCCTCCTTGCCGGTCAGGATCTCGACGCGGTCGCCGCTGCGCAGACGATAGGTCAGCGGCACGATGCGACCGTTGACCTTGGCGCCCCTGCAGCGGTGGCCGACCATGGTGTGCACCTGGTAGGCGAAATCGAGCGGCGTGGCGCCCTGCGGCAGATCCAGCACCTCATCCTTCGGGCTCAGTGCATAGACCCGGTCCTCGGTCAGCTCGGCGTCGAGCGCCCCGGCCAGTTCATTGCCCTGCCCGTCCTGCGCCTGCTCCAGCAGCTGGCGCATCCAGGTGATCTTGCGATCGAAGGACTTCTCCGCGCCCTTGCCACCTTCCTTGTACTTCCAGTGCGCGGCCACGCCCAGCTCGGCCTGCGAGTGCATCTCATGGGTACGGATCTGCACTTCGATGGTGCGCCCTTCCGGGCCGACCACGGCGGTGTGCAGCGAGCGATAGTCGTTGGCCTTGGGCCGGGCGATGTAATCGTCGAACTCGCTCGGCACCGGCGCCCACAGTGCATGCACCACGCCCAGCGCGGCATAGCAGGCGGCGACGTCGTCGACCATCACGCGCACCGCACGGATGTCATACAGCTGGTCGAACGCCAGACGCTTCTTCTGCATCTTCCGCCAGATGCTGTAGATGTGCTTTGGGCGGCCGCTGACTTCGGCCTTGATGCCCTGCGCGACCAGCTCGCGCGACAGCACCTTCTTGACGTTCTCGACGTAACGCTCGCGGGCGATGCGGGTTTCGTCCACCTCCCGCGCAATGCGACGGTAGGTCTCCGGCTCCAGGTGGCGGAACGCCAGGTCCTCCAGTTCCCACTTCAGCTGCCAGATGCCCAGGCGGTTGGCCAATGGCGCGTGGATGTCGCGTGTCAGCTGTGCCAGCGCGCGGCGTTGCTCGTCATCCAGCTTGTCGGCCGCGCGCATCCGCGCCAGCTGCCGGGCCAGCAGGATCGGCACCACGCGCAGGTCGCGGATGATCGCCAGCAGCAGCCGTCGCAGGCCCTCGCTGTTGCGCCCTGCCTCACGGCCGGCATGCAGCGCCCAGACCGGGTCGGCGGCGTCCTGGCCATCAAGCAGGCCGATCACCGCCGCCTTGTGGTTGCCCAGCGGCAGCTGTTCCAGGCTCGCCCGCAGGCCTGGCAGGTCGAACAGCAGGGCCGCGACCACCGCACCTTCGTCGGCGGAGAGCATCGCCAATGCATCGAGGGTGTCACCCAGCACCGACCAGCTGGCGCGCATCTGGTGGTCACATTCCAGCGCGTCCCAGTGCCCGCGCAGGGCCTGGCGCAGCGGAACGGGCAGCACGGCTGCCGAGGGACGGTTCAACAAGGCATCCAGGCCGGGGACGGAAGCGCGGTTCACAGCATCGAGCAGGCAAGACAGAGGCCTCTACACTAGCGCCGGCGCCGTTCAGGGACAATCACCGCGGCCACCATCACCCGGCATGAAGACATGCCGCTACACTCGCGGGCAAACCCAGGAGAGTCCCCACATGTCCTCGATCACCCCGCGTTTCCGCCTACGGCTGCTGGCCTGTGCCGCACTGTTGCTGTCCCTGTCGGCGCCTGCGCTGGCCCAGCGCGTAGTGGAGGGGGACCTGCAGCAGCAGATGTCACCGGCCGAGTTCAAGGCTGCTGGCCTGGACAAGCTCAGCGCGCAGGAACTGGCCACACTGAACCGCTGGCTGCAGGGCAAGGTCGAAGCCGCCACCACCCAGGCGGTTGCCGCCGTACGGGAATCGGCACGCGAGGAAGGCCGCCAGGAAGTGATCGTGAAGAATCGCGGCTTCTTCGACTTCGGCAGCAGTGAACCGATTGTCGGTACGTTGCAGGGCGAGTTCCGCGGCTTCGGCAAGGGCCGCATCTATGTACTGGACAACGGCCAGGAATGGGAGCAAACCGATGCAAGCACTCTGGCCGGTGTGCGCAAGCAGTCACCCTCCGTCAGCATCAAACCCGGCGTGATGGGCGTGTGGTACATGAAGGTCGACGGCGTGAACACCCAGCCGAAGGTTCGCCGTACCAAGTAACTATACGTGTAACCGCATGGTGCTCCTGTAGAGCCGAGCGTGGGCTCGGCTCTACAGCAACGACGTCACGCCTGGCGCAATGCGGTCACCCGCTGCGCCAGTTTCTTCGCCGAGATGCCGGTACGTGCGCCCAGCTCCTGCGCGAACAGCGACACCCGCAGCTCCTCCAGATCCCAGCGCAGCGCCTGCCATTGCGGGCGCTCGCGCAGGCCCTGCTGCTCCCCCACTTCCAGTGCTTCCAGGAACGGGTGCAGTTCCAGCATGCGCGCCTGGTCACGTGGCGGATCACGCTTGGCACGTTCGGTGCGCAGGATCATCGCCTTCAGGTAGCGCGGATACTGCGCCAGCGCGTCAGCCGGCGTGTCGCGCAGGAAGCCGGGATGGATCAGGCCGGCCAGCTGCGCTTCCATGTCGTCCAGGTTGCCGCGCGCCCAGCCCATCAACGGTGCTTCCAGCATCGGCTTCAGTTCCGCCACCAGCGCCAGGATGGTTTCGGCCAGTTTCAGCCGCGACATGGCCTCACCGAACAGGGCCTTGGCCGCATGCTCGCGTCGCTGCTCGAAGGTCGCCGCATCACGGATGTCTTCCAGCCCCTCGGCCAGCACTGCGTTCATCGCCGCGTCGACCAGGTCGCCGCGCAGGCGCTCCTGCGATTCGATCGCGGCATACAGCAGGCCGGTCTTCGGCGCCACCGGCAGCTGCTTGCGTGCCTGCTTCACCTTCTCGGCGAGGGCAATCTCCAGCAGGCGGCGCACACCGAGCGGATGGGCCTCCAGCGCCTGCTGGCGGTCGGCGAAGATGCGCAGCGCAACACTGTCGCCCTCGTCCAGCAACGCCGGATAGGCCGGCACGCCCGCTTCGCCGGGCACCTGCAGCGGAATAGGCGTGGCCGGGAACGTACGCAGGCCATCGGCCGCCATCTCGCGGCCGGCGCGTGCAGCGAAGGCATCGCCGGCACGACCGCCGAACTTGGCGCGAAGTGCGTCCAGATCACGCGAGGTCGCCAGCACCTTGCCCTGCTCGTCGCGAAGGCGCAGGTTCATGTGCAGGTGCGGTTCGATCGAACCGGGCTCGAAATCGAGCGCGGTCACCGTGGCGCCGGTTGCGCGTGACAGGAAGCGCGCCAGTTCGCCGGTGATGGCATCGGCGCTGGGCTGCGGGAACGCCTCGTAGAACGCGCGGCCGAAATCCGGTGCCGGCACGTAGTTGCGACGCATCGCCTTGGGCAGGCTGCGGATCAATGCAGAGGCCTTGTCGGCGACGAAGCCCGGCGCCAACCAGCCCAGTTGCACCGGGTCCAGCGCGTTGAGCAGGTGCAGCGGTACGTCCAGGGTCACGCCATCGTCGTCGGCCCCCGGTTCGAAGCGGTAATGCAGTGGCAAGCGCGCCTGGCCCAGCGTCAGGTACTTCGGGTAGCGCTCCTGTTCGCTGCCCTCACCCGGCAACAGGTCGACCAGCGACCAGTGCAGGGTCTTGCGCTGTTCCGGCGCCAGCCCCTTCCACCAGGTATCCAGCCCCGCCGCCGAATGGATCTGCGGCGGCACCCGGTCCAGGTACCAGCGTGCCTGCCAGTCTTCGTCGGCGACGATGCCGGCGCGGCGCAGCTTGGCTTCTTCCTCGCGGGCGGTCTCCAGCACTTTCTGGTTGTCGGCCACGAAGCTGGCGCGGGTGTTGATCTCGCCGGTCACCAATGCCTGGCGCACGAAGATGTCATGTGCCTCGCCCGGTTCGATGCGGCCGTAGTGCACCGGCTTCTTCGGCGCCAGCACCAGACCGAACAGGCTGATCTGCTCGGACGCGAGCACCTGTCCCTGCGCGCGCGACCAGTGCGGATCGAAGTGCTTGCGCAGCAGCAGGTGCGGCAGTTCGGCGATCACCCAGTCCGGCTCGATCGCGGCCAGGGTCATGCCCCACACCTTCTGCGTATCCAGCAGGTTGGCCACCAGCAGCCACGGCGGCGGCCGCTTGGACAGCGCCGAACCGGGGAACGGCAGGAAGCGGCGCTGGCGGGGTGCCTGGAAATCGCCCTTCTCGGTGCGGTGGCCGATCTGCGTCGGCAGGCCCGCCACCAGCGCCCGGTGCAGGGTCTGGTAGGCGGCGGCACGCACGCGCTCGCTGAAACCGCCGCCAACCGGCGCCTGTTCCTTCTGCGCACGCACGGCCACCGGCGCCGGTGCGGCCTCGGCCTTGCCTTCGCGGGCCAGACGCGCGGCACGGTGCAACTGGCCTCGGGTGGCTTTCACTGCGGCAGCATCGTCACGCGCCGGGACCGGCGCACTGCTGCCGGCCAGCAACGGTGCCATCGACGCCTCGTTTGCCTCTTCCTTCCAGCCCAGTTCTTCGCACAGCAGGCGCAACTGGCGATGCAGCTCGCGCCACTCGCGCATGCGCAGGAAGCCGAGGAAATGACGGCCACACCAGTCGCGCAGCTTGGACTGGGTCAGGTCTTCGTGGGCCTGCCGGTAGCCATCCCACAGGCGCAGCACGCCGACGAACTCGGAGCGCCCATCAGCAAACTGCGCGTGCGCGCTGTCGGCCGCACCGCGTGCTTCAGGCGGACGTTCGCGCGGGTCCTGGATGCCCAGGAACGAAGCGATCACCAGCATCGGCCGCAGGCAGCCGGCGGCCTGCGCGGCGACCAGCATGCGCGCCAGCTTCACGTCCACCGGCAGGCGCGCCATCTGCTTGCCGATGGTGGTCATGCGCCGCTCGGCGTCGATCGCGCCCAGTTCGGTCAGCTGCTGCCAGCCATCGGCTACCGCGCGCTCGTCCGGTGCTTCCAGGAACGGGAATTCCTCGATCCGGCCCAAGCCCAGCTGCAGCATGCGCAGGATCACCCCGGCCAGGCTGGAGCGGCGGATTTCCGGATCGGTGAACTCCGGCCGCGCCTGGAAATCGGCCTCGGCGTACAGGCGGTAGCAGATGCCCTCGGCGATACGGCCGCAGCGACCCTTGCGCTGGTTGGCGCTGGCCTGCGAGATCGGCTCGATGTGCAGGCGGTCCAGCTTGTTGCGCGGGCTGTAGCGCTTGACGCGGGCGAAGCCCGGATCAACCACGTAACGGATGCGCGGCACCGTCAGCGAGGTTTCCGCCACGTTGGTGGCCAGCACGATGCGCCGGTTCGGCCCCGGGTTGAACACCCGGTCCTGGTCCTGGTTGGACAGGCGCGCGTACAACGGCAGCACCTCGGTATTGCGGTACTTGCGCCGTTCCAGCGACTGGTGCGCATCGCGGATCTCGCGCTCGCCCGGCAGAAAGATCAGCACGTCGCCGCGCGAATCCAGGCGGGTGATCTCGTCGATGGCCGACACGATGGCGTCGTTGACGGTGCGCTCGCCCTGGTCTTCGCCCTCGCCTTCCAGCGCGCGGTAGCGCACTTCCACCGGGTAGGTGCGGCCTTCGACGCTGATCACCGGCGCATTGTCGAAATGCTGGGCGAAGCGTTCGGTGTCGATGGTGGCCGAGGTGACGATCAGCTTCAGGTCCGGGCGCTTGCGCAGCAGCTGCTTCAGGTAGCCCAGCAGGAAGTCGATGTTGAGGCTGCGTTCGTGCGCCTCGTCGACGATGATCGTGTCGTAGTTCGACAACCAGCGGTCACTGGCGATCTCCGCCAGCAGGATGCCGTCGGTCATGAACTTGATGCGGCTGTCTTCGCTGACCTTGTCGTTGAAGCGCACCTGGTAGCCGACCAGCTGGCCCAGTTCGCTCTGCAGTTCCTGCGCCACGCGGCTGGCCACCGCACGTGCGGCAATCCGTCGCGGCTGGGTGCAACCGATCATGCCGGCCTGGCCACGGCCCGCAGCCAGGCACAACTTCGGCAGCTGGGTGGTCTTGCCCGAACCGGTTTCGCCGGCGATCACCACCACCTGGTGGTCGCGGATCAGGCCGATGATCGCCTCGGCTTCACGCGCAATCGGCAGCTGCGGGTCCAGAGTAATGGATGGCTGCTGCAGCGCCCGCATCTGCCGGCGCTGCACCGACGCCTGCAAGGCCTGCTCGAAGGTGGCGGCCAGCGCCGCATCCTGTGGCTTGGCCTGGCACCGCGAGAGCATCCCCAGCAATCGGCCCCGGTCGCGGCTCATGGCGCCGTCGACGGCGGCGCGCTGTTGGCGCAGGCGGGGCGATGGATTTTTATCGATAGAGTTCATCAATCGGTTCGTTCAAAACTTTGAAAGCGACCAGTCATCACGACCGGTTTATTGTGAAGGCCAACGATTCCACAAGGAGGAACCCCATGGCGAAGACCAAGAGCACGACCAAGGCCAAGACCGGCAAGCAGAAGCTTGCAGCGGCGGCACCGTCGGCACCCAACATCGATATCGGGATCACCCAGGGCAACCGCAAGAAGATCGCCGACGGTCTGTCGCGGTTCCAGGCCGATGCGTTCACGCTCTACCTGAAGACCCACAACTTCCACTGGAACGTGACCGGCTCGATGTTCAATTCGCTGCACACCATGTTCGAGACCCAGTACACCGAGCAGTGGGCGGCTCTGGACGATGTGGCCGAGCGCATCCGCGCCCTGGGGTTCAATGCCCCGGGCTCCTACCGGGAATTCGCTGCGCTGACCTCGATTGCCGAGGAGCCGGGTCTGACCGACAGCGCGGACTGGCGGGAAATGGTACGCCAGTTGGTGGTCGCCAACGAAGCGGTCTGCCGTACGGCGCGTGAAGTGCTGGATGTGGCGGACGATGCCGACGACGCCCCGACCGAGGATCTGATGACCCAGCGTCTGCAGACCCACGAGAAGTACGCCTGGATGCTGCGCTCCCTCCTCCAGTAAGGGTTTGGGGGTTTTTCGGCAGGGCTTGCAGCCCTGCACCTGCTTCAAGCCGAAGCCAGGGCAACAGCAGAAGCTGGTTTGCTGAGGGTTGGCGGGGTGGGTCCGGTTGAGGGGGACGCCGTAAACCCATCCATGGGGGCTTAGCCGCGCCATCCATGGCGCGGATACCCCCTCAACCGGACCCACCCCGCCTTCGACAGTTTCCCGCGATCTGCCGGCAAAGCTTGGGGT
>NZ_RAUX01000069.1 GCF_013464485.1 Stenotrophomonas maltophilia | reverse complement strand
CCGAACATCCGCCCATCCCACCTTCGTTGTCCCGCACGGGGGCATGAGGTTGCCGGCCAGCGGCCGGCACTACCAGGTCATTTCTCGCTCGTAATGAGCTGCACGACGCTGGAGAAATCCAGCTTGCCGCGGCCGGCCTGGTGGTTCATCGAGTACAGGTTGCGGGCCACTTCGCCCAGCGGAATCGAGGCGCCGACACTCATCGCCGCTTCCACCGCCAGGCCCATGTCCTTCAGCATCAGATCGCTGCCGAAGCCGCCGCTGTAACCGCGCGAGGCCGGCGCGTTTTCCAGCACGCCCGGCCACGGGTTGCACACTTCGGTGGCCCAGCTGCGGCCGGTGCTGACGGCCATCATCTGCGACAGCACCTTCGGATCCAGCCCGTGCGCCACGCCCAGCGCGATGGCTTCACCGGTCACCGCCATGATCACGCCCAGCGCCATGTTGTTGCACAGCTTGGCAACCTGGCCGGCACCGCTGGCGCCTACATGGAAGATGTTCTTGCCCATCGCCTGCAGCACCGGGCGCGCGCGCTCCAGCGCATCCTCTTCGCCACCGACGATGAAGGTCAGCGTGCCCGCCTGCGCGCCGGCGGTACCGCCGGACACCGGCGCGTCGATCATCTGCAGTCCACGCGCGGCCGCGGCTTCAGAAACCTTGCGCGCGCTGGCCGGGGCAATGGTGCTGCAGTCGATGACGAGTGCACCGGCCGGGATCGCGGCGAGGATGCCGTCATCGCCCAGGTACACGCCTTCGACGTGGCGGCTGGCCGGCAGCATCGAGATCACCACCTCGGCATCGGCCAGGGTTTCGCGCGCCGACGCGGCCGCGCTGGCACCGGCATCGACGGCGGCCTGCACCGCGGCCGGAACCAGATCGAACACGCGCACGGTGTGTCCGTTCTTGACCAGATTGGCGGCCATCGGGCCACCCATGTTGCCCAACCCAATGAATGCAATGCGGCTCATGCCAGGCTCCTTTCAGCGACGGGGGTGCCCAGGTCGGCCAGCGGATGCGCGGCATCGGCCCAGGGCGAAGCGAAGAACGTATCGGCCCACGCGGCGGTGGCCTCGGCCAGGGTGGCCGGGTTCCACTGCGGGTTGCGGTCCTTGTCGATCAGCAGCGCGCGGATGCCTTCGGCGAAATCGCCGTGGGCAGCGCAATGCAGCGCGGTGATGTATTCCAGCCGGTAGACGCTGGCCAGGTCCCGGCCGGCGCTGCGGCGCTGCAGTTCAAAGGCCAGACGTGCCGAACCGGGCGCACCGGCGGCGAGGGTCTTCTGGGCCGCCTGCAACCAGGCATCGTCGGTCTGCAGCGTGCTGATGCGGTTGATGATCGCGGGCAGGTCATCACCTTCGCACAGCGCATCAACCTGCGCCGCATTGGCCAGCAGCGGGCCGGTGACGGCATCGCTGGCATGCGACTGCAGCAGCTGGCTCAGGCGTTCGTGGTTGTGCGCGGCATCGGCGGACCATGCCACCTGCAGCAGCGCATCGAACACCGCGCTGCGGCGTTCTTCGGCCACGTGCACATCGGCCAGGCCGGCATAGATGGCGTCGCCGGGGTTCAGCAGCGCACCGGTCAGGGCCAGGAACAGGCCCCCCTTGCCGGGCACGCGCGGCAGCAGCCAGCTGCCACCCACATCGGGGAACAGGCCGACGGTGATTTCCGGGAAGGCCAGCTTGGAGCGCTCGCTGACCACGCGGTGGCTGGCGCCGGACATCAGGCCGATGCCGCCGCCCATCACGATGCCATGGCCCCAGCACAGGATCGGCTTGGCGTAGGTGTGGATCAGGTAATCGACGCGGTATTCGACGTCGAAGAACTCGGCGGCGTAGTCGTTCTCGCGGATATCGCTGTGGCCGGTCTCGCGGAAGGCGACCATGCTCTTGTACAGGCTGTGCAGGTCACCACCCGCGCAGAACGCCTTTTCGCCAGCTCCCTGCAGCACCACCATGGCGATGCCGTCGTCGTCGGCCCAGGCATTCAACTGCTTCAGCAGCAGGTGCGCCATCGGCAGCGAGAAACCATTGAGCGTGCGCGGCGCGTTGAGCGTGGCGATGCCGATGCGCGTGCCGTTGCCGGCCACGCGCTCTTCGAACAGCACCGGTGCTTCGTCGGCAACGGTGTCGGTGCTCATGCGTTCTTCCACTGCGCGGCGCGCTTTTCCAGGAAGGCGGTCACACCCTCGACCTGGTCAGCCGTGTCGAACAGGTCGACGAAGGCTTCGCGCTCGGCCACCAGTGCCGAGGCGTGGGTGCCGGTGCGGGTGGACTGCACCAGGGTCTTGCAGGCGGCAATGCTGGTCGGGCTCTGCTTGCCGGCCTTCTTCGCCCATTCCAGGGCCAGTGCCTTGGATTCGCCCTTGCCGACCTTTTCTTCGACCAGGCCAATGCGCAGTGCGGTCTCGGCGTTGATGCGCTCGCCCAGCAGGATCATGCGCTTGGCCCAGCCCTCGCCCACCAGGCGCGGCAGGTTCTGGGTGCCACCGGCACACGGCAGCAGGCCGACGGTGGCCTCCGGCAGCGCGACCTGGGCGTGGTCTTCGATGATGCGCAGGTCGCAGGCCAGCGCGCACTCCAGGCCACCGCCCATCGCATAGCCGTTGATGGCGGCAATCGACACGCCACGGAAGGCGGACAGCGCTTCGAAGGCTTCACCGAAGCGGCGCGCGGCCTCGCGTGCGGCGGCCTTGTCGCCCGAAGCGAACTGGTTGAGGTCGGCACCGGCGGAGAAGAACTTCTCGCCGTCACCGGTGATCACCAGCGCGTAGATGTCGCGGTCTGCGTTGAGCGCGCCCACCAGGTCGCGCAGCGCCGACAGGCTGTGCACGGTCCAGGTATGCGCGGGCGGGTTGTTCAGGGTGACCACGGCGGTATGGCCATCGGCCTCGACCTTCAGGCCCACGTGCTCCTGGGTACGCCAATCCTTCATCGCAGTTCCTCTTCGGTGTTGAGCAAGTGGCGGGCAACGATGACCCGCATGATCTCGTTGGTGCCTTCCAGGATCTGGTGCACGCGGCTGTCGCGCAGCAGGCGCTCGATCGGGTATTCGCGGATGTAGCCGTAGCCACCGTGGATCTGCAGCGCTTCGTTGCAGATCTTGAAGCCGGCATCAGTGGCGAAGCGCTTGGCCATCGCACACCACACGTTGGCATCGCTGGCACCGGCATCGAGCTTGCGCGCGGCCGAATGCACCATCTGCCGCGCGGCCACCAGTTCGATGGCCATGTCGGCCAGCTTGAACTGCAGCGCCTGGAAGTCGGCCAGCGCCTTGCCGAACTGGCGGCGCTCGCCCATGTAGCGGCGTGCGGCATCCAGCGCGCCCTGCGCGGCACCCAGCGAACAGGCGGCGATGTTGATGCGGCCGCCGTCCAGCCCCTTCATTGCCAGCTTGAAGCCGCCGCCTTCCTCTCCCAGAAGGTGGCTGACCGGCACGCGGACGTTTTCGAAGGTGATGCCACGGGTGGGCTGGCTGTTCCAGCCCATCTTCTCTTCCTTGCGGCCAAAGCTGATGCCCGGCAGATCGGCCGGCACCGCGATGGCGCTGACCCCGCCCGCACCGGCACCGCCGGTACGCGCCATCACCACCAGCAGTTCGGTGGCACCGGCGCCGGAAATGAAGGCCTTGGAACCGTTCAACACATAGACGTCGCCATCACGCACGGCGGTGGTCTTCAGCGAGGCCGCATCGGAACCGGCGCCCGGTTCGGTCAGGCAGTACGAGGCCAGCTTGTTGCCCGCAGACAGATCGGTGCCCCACGCATCGCGCAGTGCCGGCTGGCCCCACTTGGACACCATCCACGAGGCCATGTTGTGGATGCTGATGTAGGCCGCGGTCGACGGATCGACGTTGGCGAGCTCCTCGATGACGACGGCGGCATCCAGTCGGCTCAGGCCGCTGCCGCCCACTTCCGGGTCCATGTACAGACCGCAGAAGCCCAGTTCACCGGCCTTGGCGATCGCCTCGCGCGGAAAGATGCCCTCCGCATCCCATCGCGCGGCGTGCGGCGCCAGTTCGGCCTGTGCGAAGTCGCGCGCAGCCTCGCGGTACGCCTGCTGCGCTTCTTCCAGTTCCGTCGTCATCGAGTGGCTCATGGCTGCTCCTGCCGTTACTTCAGGCTGATCGTGGTGTTGACGCCGTGGCTCAGCGTCTCGTCATCGAACCAGCGCGCGGTGACCGTCTTGGTCTGGGTGTAGAACAGCACCACCTGCTTGCCGTACGGGCCCAGGTCGCCCAGCTTGGACGCGCGCGAACCGGTGAAGGAGAACAGCGGCACCGGCACCGGGATCGGCACGTTGATGCCGACCTGGCCGACGTCGATGTCTTCCTGGAACTTGCGCGCCGCCGCGCCGGACTGGGTGAACAGTGCGGTGCCGTTGCCGTTCGGGTTGCTGTTGACCATGGCGATGGCGTCTTCCAGCGTCTCCGCTTCGAGGATGACCAGCACCGGCCCGAAGATTTCTTCCTGGTAGATGCGCATGTCGGTGGTGACACCGGCAAAGATGGTGGGGCCGACGAAGTTGCCCTTCTCGAAGCCATCGACCTGCGGCTTGCGGCCATCGAGCACCAGCTGGGCGCCCTGCTCCACGCCCGAAGCAATCAGGCCTTCCACGCGCTCGCGGGCGCTGCAGGAAATGACCGGGCCGACATCGGTGCCGGACACGGTGCCGCCGCTGACCTTCAGGGTCTTGGCCTTGGTCACCAGGTCCTGCACCCAGTTGCGTGCTTCACCGACCAGCACCAGGGTGGAGGCGGCCATGCAACGCTGGCCAGCGGCACCGAAAGCAGCACCGACCATCGCGTTGAGGGTCTGTTCCTTGTTGGCGTCCGGCAGCACCACGGCGTGGTTCTTGGCGCCCATCATGCACTGCACGCGCTTGCCGGCCAGCGAGGCGCGATTGTAGACGTGGGTGCCGACACGGGTGGAACCCACGAACGACACGGCCTTGATGTCCGGGTGGTCGCAGATCGCGTTGACCACTTCCTCGCCACCGTGGACGACGTTCAGCACGCCCTTCGGAATGCCGGCCTCCAACGCCAGTTCGACCAGGCGCATGGTGACCATCGGGTCCTGCTCGGACGGCTTGAGGATGAAGGTGTTGCCGGTGGCGATGGCCATCGGGAACATCCACAGCGGAATCATCGCCGGGAAGTTGAACGGGGTGATGCCGGCGCACACGCCCAGCGGCTGCATGATCGTGTAGGTGTCCACACCATTGGCCACATTGTTGGCCAGCTCACCCAGCTGCAGGTTGCCGATGGCAGCCGCATGCTCGACCACTTCCAGGCCGCGGAACACATCGCCTTCGGCATCCGGCAGGGTCTTACCCTGTTCGGCGGTGAGGATGTGCGCCAGCTCGCTCATGTTCTCGCGGATCAGCTGCTGGTACTTCAGGAAGATGCGCGCGCGGGTGCCGATGGGGGTCTTGCGCCAGGTCTTGAAGGCTTCCTTGGCGGCGGCGACGGCGGCGTCCACTTCGCCGGTGGTGGCGAACGGCACCTGGGCCAGCACGTCCTGGGTGGCCGGATTGACCACGTCCTGCCAGTGGGAGGTGGCCGATTCGATGAACTGGCCATCGATCAGCATGCGGATACGGGGCGCTGCAACAGTCATGACGACAATCCCACGGGCTTGAAAGATGCTTGGCATTATTCACAGCACCCACCTCGATTTCCGGGCTGAATCCGCTTAATCTGGCCAACACGCCAGACGATTCATGTTAATTCTGTGAATTATTCAGCCACCCAGCGACAACTCGGCCTGCGCCTGCTGCGGCTGCGCGAGCAGCGCGGCTACAGCCAGGTGGAGCTGGCCCGCGCGTTGGGCCTGTCGGCCAGCTACCTGAACCAGATCGAGCGCAACAAGCGTCCGCTGACGCCGGCGGTGCAGAAAAAGCTGGGTGAGATGTTGGGCGACGTTTCCTCGTTGTTCGACGAAGATGAACCCGCCGCACTGCAGGAGGCGCTGGGCGAGACCCTGCGCGACCTGGGCCTGGCGGAGGTGAGCGCCACCGAACTGCGCGCGCTGGCCGGCAACCTGCCGCAGGTCAGCCGCGCCCTGCTCGACCTGCATCGCCGCCACCTGGCGCTGCGCGAGCATGCCGCCGCGCTCGAGTTCCAGCTGGGCGAGCCGGGAGCCGGCAGCACCCTGCCGGCTGGTGACCAGGTACGCGAGTTCTTCAACCGAATGCACAACCACATCCCCGAGCTGGACGAGCTGGCCGAACGCCTGTTCGCCGAGTGGGGGCTGTCGCCGGGGCATGTGGCACCACGCCTGCGCCAGCTGCTGGCCGACCGCCATGGCGTGCTGGTGGAAGTAGCCGCGCTGCAGGCCGGGCGCGAGAAGCGCCAGTACGACGCCGGCACACGCCGGTTGTGGCTGCCGGACTACCTGGAGCCAGGCCAGCAGGCGTTCCAGATGGCCGCCGAGCTGGCCCTGCACGGCTACCTGCCGCAGATCGATGCGGTGGTGGCACGTGCGGGCTTCACCGATGACGCGCGCATCGCGCAGGCCAGGGTGGGTCTTTCGAACTATTTCGCTGGCGCATTGGTGATGCCGTACATGCGCTTCCTGCGTGCGGCCGAGGCCAGCAGTTACGACATCGAACTGCTGGCGCACCAGTTCGGCGTCGGCTTCGAAGCGGTCTGCCACCGGCTGAGCACGCTGGCGCGACGCAGTGCGCCCGGGCTGCCGTTCTTCTTCATTCGCGTGGACCGCGCCGGCAATGTGTCCAAGCGCCATTCGGCCACCGATTTCCACTTTTCGCAGGTGGGCGGTTCGTGCCCGCTGTGGATCGTCTACGAGGCGTTCAACCAGCCCGGGCGCATCCTCACCCAGACCGCGCGCATGCCTGACGGACGACGCCATTTCTGGCTGGCGCGGCAGGTCAGCAGCGGCCCGGTCGGGCATGGGCAGCCGCGCAAGACGTTTGCGGTGGCACTGGGCTGCGACCTGCAGCATGCCGAGCGGCTGGTGTATTCGCTGGGGCTGGACGTACAGAGCCCCGGCAACTCGGTATCGATCGGTCCGGGCTGCCGGGTGTGCCCGCGCGAGGACTGCATGCAGCGCGCGTTCGCGCAGTTGCCGGGGCGATAGGGGTGATTCGGCAGGGCTGCGCCCTGCATCCCTGGTAGTGCCGGCCGCTGGCCGGCAACAGCGGGCCTTCTGGGAGATAGCGGGGTGGCATTGCCCGCTCTTGGTGGGTGTCGACCTTGGTCGACACGCTTGATCCACGCATGGCGTGGATCTACTAAACCTTTCGTGCGTAGGCTGCATCCCAATCGGGATGCCCGCCCATGGAGACACCCATGTTCCTGCTGCGCCCGTGCCTGGCTCTACTGCTCGCTGTCGCCGCCGCACCGGCGTGGGCGACGTTCTCCATCGTGGCCTGCAACGAGGCCGGCGACTGTGGTGTGGCGGTGGCCACGCACAATCTCGGCGTCGGTGGTGTCGGCGTGCCGTGGGCACAGGCGAAGGTGGGCGCGGTCGCCAGCCAGTTCGAAACCAACCCGACCTATGGCTCCAAAGGCCTTGAACTGCTGGCCAAAGGACGCACGCCTGCGCAGGTGCTGAAGCAGCTGTTGGATGAAGACGGCAACTTCGATGGCACCACCCTTGCCGAGCGCCAGGTGGGATTGGTCAGTGCGCGTGGCGGCAACGCGCAGTACACCGGCGCTACGGCGCAGCAGGCGGACTGGGCCGGTGCGCACGGCGAGGGCATGCTGAGCGTGCAGGGCAACGGTCTGGCTGGGCCGGAGGTGTTGGCCGCCATGCAACGCAGCTTCGAGGCATCGCGCGGTGCACTGGCCGCACGCCTGCTGGTCGCGCTTGAGGCAGGCCAGGCGGCGGGTGGCCAGCGCAGTGGGCAATGGTCGGCGGGGCTGCTGGTGCGTACGCCCGGTGGCGACTGGCAGGACACCGACCTGCGCGTGGACGCCGATCCGCATGCGGTAGCACGCCTGCGCGAGCTGTACGACATGCGCCTGTCCAACGAGGCGCTCATCCGTGCTGAGCAGCGCTGGGAAAAGGGAGACGTAGCGGGTGCGCGCGCGGCGCTGGCAACGTCGTTGTCGCTGGCGCACGGCTGGGACCGGACCTGGGCGCGCGCGGCGCGACTGGCGATGCGGCAGGGCGATGCTGCGCTGGCACGCGAGTATCTGGCGGGCCTGCGTGCGCTCAATCCGGGCTGGGTGAAGCAGGAGCTGGCGTTGCCGCTGTATGCGCCGTTGCGGGGTGATGCGGTGGTGGAGGCGTGGCGATGAGGCACCGTAGGGGTGAGATCGTGCCGACCAAGGTCGGCTCCCGCCAGGACAGTTCAATCGCCTGCGGCGCAGATCAGTAGATCGGCGTCACCTTCATCTGCGGCAGCGGTCGCGGTGCGCCGTCGGTAAGGTCCGGGCCGAGGTCGTCCCAGCTGCGCCCCTGCTCGACCATCAGCCCCCACAGCTGCTGCGAGGCGAGCCGCTTGTCTTCCGAGCCCAGCTTGTACGACGGCGGCGTCGGTTCACCACGGGCAACCATCGAATAGGCGGCGCGGTAGGCCAGCACCTGCTGCGCCGGGTCATCGGTGCGCGCCACTTCCAGCGTGTAGCGCTGGTAGGCCGAAGCCAGGTTGCGCCAGCGGATCCAGTAGTGGTTCTCGAACGAGAATGAGCAGAAACGCGCACCGGCCAGGCTGCCCTTGTCGGCGATGCGGGTCAGCACCTCCTGCGGCATGTCCAGGTTCATGCCACCTTCGTCGCCCTGCAGGCTGACGTGCACGATGCGGTCGCGGTAGCCCGGCGCGCGCGCCTGCAGCAGGTCGCGCCAGTTCTGCATGGTCGCCACCACCGCGAACAGGAAACGACCCAGTTCGGCAGCAGCCAGCGGCGTGGCGATCGACTGGTAGGTGCGCTGCCAGCCGTGGCGGTTCTCGGTGGGCAGGAACACCGCATGCTCGAGCGACTGGCGGCCACTGTTGCCATGGCTCACGTCTTCGGCGTGCTGCGGGTACACCAGGTTGATGGCGAAGGTCGGCCAGCGCGGCAACGCGGCGTCGAACAGGTGGATGGGGAAATTGCTGCTGATGCCGCCGTCGGAGAACCAGCAGATGCGGAAGGCGGTGATCACCGGGCCACAGGCCTGCCCGGCACTGGTCAGCCCTTCCATGCTGTCGGCCACGTTGTGCTCCGGGTCGGCCGCCGGTGCGGTCGGCTCACAGCGGCGCTCGCGACGTGACGGCTCGTGCAGCGGCACCGCGCTGATCAGCAGCGGGAAGCTCAGGCTCATGCGCGTGGCCACCAGCACCGGCAGCTGCGGGCCCGGTGGCAGGTGGTAGTACTGGCGCCCCTCCACGTCCAGCGGCGGGCCGGCCTGCCTCACCAGCCACTGCACCACGCTGGCCGGGAACAGCTGCTCGAACTCCTCGCGCAGGAACCAGAACTGCGCACCACCCAGCGGCAGCGTACGCGGCTCGTTGTGCGACACGCAGGTGGTGATCATCTGCAGGCTGATCGCATGCGGGCTGTCCGGCTCGCCGGCATAGCGCGGGGCATCGTGCAGGTCGGCAAAGGTCAAGGGTGCATCCATCGGCTTGCCGGACAACTGCTGCAGGCATTCGTGCAGCCACTCGGTCAGCGCCGGTTTGCCTGCATCACGGCCGAGGCCGCTGCACAGGCCCAGCAGGTTGCGCCGCGCTACCCGCGCCACCCGCAGCGCAGCGCCCGCCACACCGGCACCGTAGGCGCACAGCAGTGACGGCAGCAACGTGGCGGCCACGCCGCTCCAGCCACCACCCCACCAGCCCAGGCCGAGCAGCAACGCCAATGACACCAGCACTTCCAGCGGCGCGATCCCGAACACGGCAATGGCCAGGCACAGCAGCTTGTACGGCAGGCTGGCATTGCCGGTCAGCGCCACCAGCAGCCGATAGGCCGCGCGCGCACCCCGTGCTGGTTGGAACAGGCTGTAAATGAAACCCCGCCGCGACAGCTGCGCCGACACCGCCGACAAGCCGCCATAGCCCGCGTCGCCGGGCAGGTGCTCGCCGGCCTGCTGGCGGCGGTCACCACATGCCGCCGCTGCCGCCACCGCTGCGGCGATGGCGCCCGCCGAGGTGCCGCCGATGCTCTTGAACCGATACTCACGCGCCAGCGCCAGTACCGCATTGGGGTACACGATGCCGCTGGTGATGCCGCCTTTCATGACCAGATCGCAGTACTTGTCCGCCACTGTCTTGCCCCCGAGCATGCCGTCCGCCACGTGGGTGCCAGTATGGCGCAGAGGCTTCTCAGGGCCTGAGAACATCACCGCAGTCCCGCCAGGAAACTTCGACGTTCAGCAGCAGGCATGGCTGCAGGCTTGACCAGACCCGCCATCGGCGTAGCATCTGCAGCAAGCCAAGGGACAGACCCGCGGCCGCCACAACGACATGAGGGATTCTCATGGAATTCGACTATCTCGTCTTCATCGGGCGATTCGAGCCCTTCCACAACGGCCACGCCGCCGTTGCCCGCCTGGCCCTGAGCCGGGCCCGCAAGCTGATCTTCCTGGTCGGCTCTGCCGATACTCCCCGCAGCCTGCGCAATCCCTGGACCGTGGCCGAACGCGCCGTGATGATCCAGGCTGCCCTCGATGGCCATACCGACCGCCTGCTGATCCGCCCGCTCCGCGACCACCTGTACAACGAAGCACAGTGGATCGCCAACGTACAGCGACAAGTGGCCGAAGCGCTGCGCAATGACGGTGCCTCTGCCGATGCCAAGGTCGGCCTGATCGGCATGGACAAGGATGCCTCCAGCTACTACCTGCGGGAATTCCCGCAGTGGCCGCTGGTGGACGTGCAGCACACCGCCACCCTGTCGGCCACCGAGCTGCGGCGTTACCTGTTCGAGGCCGGCGACGTCGACTTCCACGGTGCGTTGCTGATGCTGCGTGGCAACGTGCCGGCGCCGGTGTACGACATGCTCGAAGCCTTCCGCAAGAGCGCGCCTGCCTATGGCCAGCTGGTGGCCGAGTACCGCTTCATTGAACAGTACAAGGCGGCCTGGAAGGATGCGCCCTACGCGCCCACCTTCGTCACCACCGATGCGGTGGTGGTTCATTCAGGCCACGTGCTGCTGGTGCGCCGCCGTTCGGAACCCGGCAAGGGCCTGTGGGCATTGCCCGGCGGCTTCGTCGGCCAGGATCAGAGCCTGCTCGACAGCTGTCTGCGCGAACTGCGCGAGGAAACGCGGCTGAAGATTCCGCTGCCGGTGCTGAAGGGTTCGCTGAAAGGCCAGCAGGTGTTCGACCACCCCGACCGCAGCCAGCGCGGCCGCACCATCACCCACGGCTTCCACTTCGAGTTCCCGGCCGGTGACCTGCCGCCGGTGCGCGGCGGCGACGATGCCGACAAGGCGCGCTGGATACCGGTGAGTGAAGCGCTGGACATGGGCCCGCAGCTGTTCGAAGACCACCTGCACATCCTGGAGTATTTCCTCGGCCGCGGCTGACAGGCCCGGCTTTTCCCACCGGCGGATAGACCGCCGGTGTCACTCGACGCGAAGGAGCTTCCGTCATGCACTACCTCGATAATCTTCTCCTCAACACCGACAGCTACAAGGCCAGCCACTGGCTGCAGTACCCGCCGGGTACCGACGCCACGTTCTTCTATGTGGAATCGCGTGGCGGCCTGCACGACCGCACGGTGTTCTTCGGCCTGCAGGCGATCCTCAAGGACGCTCTGGCCCGGCCGGTCACCCACGCCGACATTGACGATGCTGCCGCAGTGTTCGCCGCGCATGGTGAACCGTTCAATGAAGCCGGCTGGCGCGATATCGTCGACCGGCTGGGCGGCAACTTGCCGGTACGCATCCGTGCCGTGCCCGAAGGTAGCGTTGTGCCTACCCACCAGGCGCTGGTGACCATCGAATCGACCGATCCGGCTGCGTTCTGGGTGCCGTCGTATCTGGAAACGCTGCTGCTGCGCGTGTGGTACCCGGTCACCGTGGCCACCATCAGCTGGCATGCACGGCAGACCATCGCCGGCTTCCTGCAGCAGACCAGCGACGATCCACAGGGGCAGCTGCCGTTCAAGCTGCACGACTTCGGCGCACGCGGCGTATCGAGCCTGGAATCGGCGGCACTGGGCGGTGCTGCACACCTGGTCAACTTCCTCGGCACCGACACCGTCTCGGCGCTGTGCCTGGCACGCGCGCACTATCACGCACCCATGGCCGGTTACTCGATTCCCGCCGCCGAGCACAGCACCATCACCAGCTGGGGCCGCGATCGCGAGGTCGAGGCCTACCGCAACATGCTGCGCCAGTTCGGCAGGCCCGGCGCGATCGTGGCAGTCGTGTCGGACAGCTATGACATCTATCGTGCGATCAGCGAACACTGGGGCACCACCCTGCGCGATGACGTGATCGCATCGGGCGCCACGCTGGTCATCCGCCCCGACTCGGGCGACCCGGTGGAGGTGGTGGCCGAGAGCCTGCGGCGCCTGGACGAGGCGTTTGGCCACGTCATCAACGGCAAGGGTTACCGCGTGCTCAACCACGTGCGGGTAATCCAGGGCGATGGCATCAACCCGGACACGATCCGCGCCATCCTGCAGCGCATCACCGGCGACGGCTACGCCGCCGACAACGTGGCGTTCGGCATGGGCGGCGCGCTGCTGCAGCGGCTGGACCGCGATACGCAGAAGTTCGCACTGAAGTGCTCGGCCGCGCGGGTGGATGGCGAATGGATTGACGTCTACAAGGATCCGGTCACTGATGCGGGCAAGACCAGCAAGCGCGGTCGCATGCGCCTGCTGCGGCGCCTGGCTGACGGCAGCCTGCACACGACGGCCCTGCCCGCCAATGGCGATGAAGCGCTACCGGCCGGCTTCGAGGATGCGATGGTGACCGTGTGGGAGAACGGCCGCCTGCTGTGCGACCAGCGGTTGGACGATATCCGCGCGCGGGCGGCCTGCGGACGCTGAAGCCGCAACCTGGGGTCGGATCCCGTTGCAGCGCAACGTGCTCTGACCACGGCCCCCTTGACCCGCGCCGGCAACGGGTCCACCGTGCACACGCCGAAGGTATCCCTGCCGTGGCTGGATGGCGGCAGGGATTTGAACGGGAATCCGGTGAAGGCGCCGCGCGCGCCCATTCCGGAGCTGCCCCGCAGCGGTGAATGGAAACGAATCCTGCCAACAGCACTGGGCGCATGCCTGGGAAGCGGCAGGTAGTAGGTGGGCCGCGGCCCGTGTCCATCAGCCCGAATACCGGCCCCGGCCGGGGGACACGACCGTCCCCTGACTCGACCTGGACTCTCCGCGGGGAGGGTGCCGGGGCCGTCGTTGTCCTGTGCGTGCAGGCGGCGTGGCCGCGCGCGTCCTTTTCACGGTATCCGGCCAGACCCGTTTCCCCGCCCGATGCATGGGCCACCGCCGTTGCCGGCGGTCCATGCGGTACCTGACGATGACCGAGCTCCAACGCCCTACCCTCACCCTGCCCGCCGACGGCAAGCGCCTGCTGCTGCATTCCTGCTGTGCCCCGTGTTCGGGTGAAGTGATGGAGGCGATCACCGCCTCCGGGATCGATTACGCGATCTTCTTCTACAACCCCAACATTCACCCGGTGAAGGAGTACGAGCTGCGCAAGCAGGAGAACATCCGCTTTGCCGAGCAGCACGGCATTCCCTTCATCGACTGCGACTACGACACCGACAACTGGTTCAGCCGCGCGCGCGGCATGGAGAACGAACCCGAGCGCGGCATCCGCTGCACGATGTGCTTCGACATGCGTTTCGAGCGCACTGCGCTGTACGCGCATGAACATGGCTACGACACCATCAGCTCGTCGCTGGGCATCTCGCGCTGGAAGAACATGGCGCAGATCAACGACTGCGGCATCCGCGCCGCGTCGCGCTATGAAGGCCTGCAGTACTGGGACTACAACTGGCGCAAGGGCGGCGGCGCCAGCCGCATGATCGAGATCAGCAAGCGCGAGCAGTTCTACCAGCAGGAGTACTGCGGCTGCGTGTACTCGCTGCGCGACGCCAACCGCCACCGCCGCGAGAACGGGCGCGAGAGGATCAAGATCGGCCTGCTGTACTACGGGCAGGACGCAGGGACGCCGCAGGGCGATTGACGTGTGGGCAAGGGGCGGCCACGCTGGTCGCCCCTTCACGTTGTAGTGGATCCGCCATGACCGCCCTGCCCGCCGATGTCGCCCTGCTGGTGATCGACCTGCAGCCGGACTTCATGCCCGGTGGCGCGCTGGCCTGCGATCAGGGCGATGCGCTGGTGGCACCCATTGCCGATCTGCTGGCGCAGCGCCGCTACCGCACCGTGGTGGCGACACAGGACTGGCACCCGGCCGACCATGCCTCGTTCGCCAGCCAGCACCCCGGCCAACGCCCCTTCGAGACCATCCTGCTGCACGCGCAGCCGCAGACCCTGTGGCCGGACCACTGCATGCAGGGCAGCGCCGGTGCCGCCCTGCACCCGGACGTGGACTGGACCGTGGCCGACCTGATCCTGCGCAAGGGCACGCGCCAACAGGTGGATTCGTACAGCGCCTTCCGCGAGAACCACGGCCCCGATGGCGAGCGCCCGGCCACCGGCCTGGCCGGCTGGCTGCACGAGCGCCGCATCCGCGAAGTGCATGTGTGCGGCCTGGCCCGCGACTACTGCGTGCTGTGGAGCGCGCAGGACGCAGTGAAGTCCGGCTTCCGGGTGAAGTTCCTGTGGGAGCTGACCCGGCCGGTGACCGTGGCCAATGACGCGATGGTGCGCCAGGCGCTGGAGAAGGCAGGGATCGCGGTCATCTGACCCGCATCTCCGGGCCGAAGAACAGCCGAGCATGGCTCGGCTCTACAGGAAGCAGGATCCGGTAGTG
>NZ_RAUX01000068.1 GCF_013464485.1 Stenotrophomonas maltophilia | reverse complement strand
CGTCCCCATCGTCTAGAGGCCTAGGACATCACCCTTTCACGGTGGCGACCGGGGTTCGAATCCCCGTGGGGACGCCACTCATCACGAACAACGAGGACCCGGCCGATAACCGGGTCTTTTTTGTTCGCCGCCTACCGGCATTCAGGTTGTGGCGTTGCGATTCCCCTGCCCTTGTGGTCGCGGTTGAACCGGAACGAAAAAAGTTCAAAAAAAGCTTCCACAAACGTGAACACGCAGGTATGATAGGCGGCTCGGTAACACGGGGCCATAGCTCAGCTGGGAGAGCGCCTGCATGGCATGCAGGAGGTCAGCGGTTCGATCCCGCTTGGCTCCACCACTTCGACATYAGGCCGTCGARGTTYYACAACTTGAAGTTTTCGTGCGTCCCCATCGTCTAGAGGCCTAGGACATCACCCTTTCACGGTGGCGACCGGGGTTCGAATCCCCGTGGGGACGCCAGTTTCAAAACGGACTCTGCTCCCGGCAGATCATCCGCAGTTTCATTGGGGCCATAGCTCAGCTGGGAGAGCGCCTGCATGGCATGCAGGAGGTCAGCGGTTCGATCCCGCTTGGCTCCACCACTTCGACATCAGGCCGTCGAGGTTCCACAACTTGAAGTTTTCGTGCGTCCCCATCGTCTAGAGGCCTAGGACATCACCCTTTCACGGTGGCGACCGGGGTTCGAATCCCCGTGGGGACGCCAATTCTTGAAGACCCCGGTTTCGACCGGGGTTTTTCTTTGCCTGCGATTTATGGGAAGGCGCCATCCACGCCATGCGTGGATGGCCTCACCGCCTCCACGCCTCAGAACCGGCGATACATCCCGATCGAGGCCGGCGCGGTCGGCGCGAAACCAAACTGCGCGTACAACCGATGCGCTTCGCCATCGGCCAGCAGGCTGACGTACGCCGACGGCGGCAGGTTCGCCTGCATCCATGCGTCGAGCCGTCGCATGACGTCCTTGCCCAGGCCCTGCCCCTGCAACCGCGGCAGCACGGCGATGTCGCAGACCTGCAGATGGCAGCCGCCATCGCCGACGATTCGGCCCATCGCCACCAGTTCATTGCCCTGGTAGGCACACACGCCATACAGGGTGTTGGGCAATGCGCGTGCCGCCGCCTCGGGGCGCTTGGCGCTGAGGCCCGCCAATACACGCAGTTGGCAGTAGTCCTCGACCGTGGGCACGGCTTCCTGGAACTGGCAGGCTACGGACTCGTTCATTGATTATCTCCCTGTAGGTCGGTCTATCCTGCCGCAACCACGTCGCACTGGATGCGACCCACGCCCGAAGAGCCCGCCATGTGCTATTCCGCCCTGATCCGCGCCGATTACGCAAAGCTCATACGCGAGTTCGGCGCCATCCTGTCGCTGGAGGAGTTCGCCGAACTGTACGCGCACGATCCCGGCAAGAAGCGGCCGAAAACCCCCAAAGCCATGGATGATGGCTTTGCCGGCGCGCGCACCGAGCAGGGCCGCGACATCGTCGCGAAGATCCAGCAATGGCATGCGGAGGAACGCCAGGATCTGGAAACGGAGCTGGCACGCCAGCGTGAGCGGCGTGACATCGCCCATGCCACGCTGGCGACCCGCCCCACCCAGAAGGCACGCAACGACCTGCGCGTGGCCGGCAACCGCATCGAGCGTGCGCAGGCCCGGCTGGAGGACCTGCACCGGGTGCAGCTGCTGCCGCGCGACAACCGCATTTTCCCCGGCACCTACGCACCAGTGATGGTCCGCGAGAACGGCCAGCGGGTAATCAAGCCAATGCGCTACCAGTGCCGGCTGCCGGACAAGCCGGCGCGGAACGATGTGCTTTACCCCGGCACCTACAACGCGCGACGCGACAGCCTGGAAGGTTACTGGCGCGGTGCGTTCGGAGTGCGCCACGGCGTGGTGGTGGTGCAGGCGTTCTACGAGCACGTACCACGCCATGCCATCGCCGGCCGCACCCTTGGTAACGATGAAAAGGAACAGAATGTGGTGCTGGAGTTCCGCCCCGATCCCCCCCGCGACCTGCTGCTGGCCTGCCTGTGGGCGGAATGGGAAGGCCCGGAAGGTCGCCTGCTGTCGTTTGCCACGATCACTGACGTACCTCCCCGTGATATCGCTGCGGCAGGTCACGACCGCGGCGTCATACCCATCCGCAGGGAACACCTGGATGCCTGGCTCAGCCCCGATCCGGGCAACCTGGCCGAGCAGTACCGCATCCTCGACGACCACGAA
Organism: Stenotrophomonas maltophilia; assembly: GCF_013464485.1. Classification (GTDB taxonomy): domain Bacteria; phylum Pseudomonadota; class Gammaproteobacteria; order Xanthomonadales; family Xanthomonadaceae; genus Stenotrophomonas; species Stenotrophomonas maltophilia_AW. The sequence continues at coordinate 12,813 of NZ_RAUX01000068.1, read as the reverse complement.
GATATCCGCTACGTATACGAGGAAGTGGCCTGAACACCACGCGCCCATGAAAAACCCCGCCTGGGCGGGGTCTCTGGATCAGGGGTTGCCGCCGCACATGGCCTCTTCGCAGAACGCTTGTTCCTGCAAGCACTGCTCGACCCCACCGCCGCTCGCGATGCAAGTCTTGTAGAGCGTCAAACAGGGCTGGCCGCACCATGCGGCCGTCGCCGTACCACCGAAGACCGCCATCGAAAGGACACCCGCAGCAACCATGCGCTTGATCCACTTCTTCATGCCACTCTCCTTGCAGGCCTGGGCATTCAGGCCCGGGCAGCATACGCCCGCGGCTCCACCAGGGCCAGTCAGGCCTTGGCGTGAGAGCGCCCCACCGCGCGGACCAGCGCCTGGCTCAGATCCGCCGACAGATAAGGCTTGACCAGCAGGATGCCGGTCATCATCGCATCCGGCAGCTGTTCGGCCAGCATCCCAGTGGCCAGCACGAACGGCACGCCACGCGACGACAGCGCTGCGGCCACCGGTTCGCTGGTTTCATTCCGGGCCAGGCGATAATCGAGCAGGGCCACATCCGGAGAGGTCTCCTCCAGCAGGCGGAGCGCCTCTGCCACGCTGGCCGCCAACCCGACCACCGTCGCACCTGCATGCACCAACTGCATCTGCAACAGTGCAGCACTCATCTCGTCGTTCTCGACCACCAGCACCCTCAGGTCCTGCAACACTGTCATCGGCTACCGCTCCTGGAGGTATACAAGCCGCCGCAGTATAGCCATCACTGGGGCGAAGCCGACAGGAAGCGCCCTGATTGGCATTCCCACTATGAAAGACCTGCCGTCCTCGGTTACACTCGCACGCTGCCTGCCGGTGTGGCGGAATGGTATACGCAGCTGACTCAAAATCAGCCGGGGGTGACCCCATGAAGGTTCGAGTCCTTTCACCGGCACCACTGCATCAAAGGCCAGGTCCCCGACCTGGCCTTTTGCATTTCCTGCAGTGAGCTGTCCACACTGCCGGACATGACCCCGTCGTCTCCGTCCTTGCCGCCCGATACCCTTCCCGTGCGCCTGCGCCCCCTGCAGGTGAGCGATGCGGCCTGCTGGTCCGCGTATCTCTCCCTGCCGGGCATGATCGAGCACACCAGCTGGAGCGACATCTCCGAAGCCGCGTTGCGCCAGCTTGTCCTGCGCTACATGTCCACGTCCCCCGATCAGCGCTGGGCACTGGTGGATGCCCGCGACCGGTTGATCGGCACCTTCGGCCTGAACGCAATCGACCCGGTACACGGTCGCGGCGAACTCGCCTATGACCTTGATCCGCGCTGGCAGGGCCAGGGACTGGCCACGCTGGCGGCGCGTGCCGTGGTCGACTGGGGCCATGCAGCGCGCTCCCTGGTCCGAATCCAGGCGACCGTTCTGGACAGCAACGCCCGCTCGATCGCGGTGCTGGAGCACCTTGGCATGCAGCGCGAAGGGCTGTTGCGCGCCTACCGCCAGGTGAGGGGGCAGCCCCGGGACTTCTGGATGTACGCTCACCTAGATGGCGCCGCGCCCGCCCAGTGAGCCATAACTGCGACTGCAGACAAGGTTGACACTAGACGCAGCGCACACTTTTCTTGCCAGCCTCACGTGCATCTGCCTATCGTGATTCCGCCGTATCCGGGGGCGGGGGAATGCATGACGCTGCGCGCTGCACTGTTTTTTCTTGTCGCGCACGCGCTCGTCATTGCATTGATCGGCCCGCAGGACCCGATCGGCTCCTACCTGCTGCTGATTACCGCGCCGCTTCTGGCCGCCCTGGCGTGCGTCAGGCGGGCACGCGGCAGCCAGGCCGCCTGCAAGTGGCGGCTGCTCGGCGCCGCGGTCGGCCTGTTCTCACTTGCGCTGCTGGCGCTGCTGTACCGCAACGTAGCCGGCCTCGCGCCTGCGCAGATGACGGCATCATCACTGATCCTGTACGTGTTCTACCGGATCCCCCTGACCTACGTGGCCGCCAGTCCGGGGGGCGGAAACCGCGGCATCCGCACGGTGGACCTTGGGATCATTGCCCTGCTCTGGCTGCTGTACTACCTGCATACCCGGGCCATGGCGCCCCTCAACACCGCGCTGTGGACGCAATGCCTGCACACGATGAGCAACGTGCAGAACAGCCTGGTGTTCTGCTTCGCGCTGATCCGCTTCCTGGCCGAGGACAATCCCGACCGCCGCGACTTCTTCCGGACACTTTCCATCTATGCCCTGGGTTACTTCCTGCTGGCGCTCTACATCAATACCTGCAAGCCGGCGCTTCCTGATGGCAGCTGGGCTGATCTTCTGATCAGCGGACTGTTCGTGCTGCTGGCCGTCATGGCCAGCAGCAACCGCCGGCCTTGTTCGGCGCACGTATCACGCAGCCTGCGACGTATCGTCGATGCGGGTGTCCCCCTGATGCTGCCGCTGCTGTTGATGATGGTGGCACTGCTGGTCGCGCGCCTGCAGCCGACCCTGGGCACGGTCGGGTTCCTTGGTGCGATGCTCGGCTATGCGCTGCGCAGCGTACTCAGCCAGGCCGAGATGCAGCGCCAACGCGATGAGCTGGAACTGCTGGCCCGGCGCGACGCGCTCACTGGGCTGGGCAACCGGCGCAGTTTCGATGAGTCACTTGGCGCTGCCCATCGCCGCGCCCGCCGCCAGGGCCTGGGCCTGGCCGTGCTGATGATCGACATCGACCATTTCAAGCGACTCAATGACACCTATGGGCATCCCGAGGGTGATCGCCGCCTGCGCGCTGTTGCCACGATCCTCGACGGCTGCCTGCAGCGCGGCGATGATCTGCTGGCCCGCTACGGCGGCGAAGAGTTCATCGCCGCCCTGCCCTCATCGGGCACTCCGCACGCGCTGGAGCTGGGCGAGCGGCTGCGTGCCGCAGTCGCAGACGCCGCGCTGACCGCCCCCGATGGACACGTGACCATCAGCGTGGGCGTGGCCTGGCGGGCCACCAGCGATGAGCATGAGCCGGGAGATCTGGTCGCGCGCGCCGACCAGGCCCTCTACCTGGCCAAGCACGCCGGCCGCGACTGCGTGCAGCTCGCCCCGGCCCGGCAGACCGGGGAAGAAGCTGCTGGACCCCGCGCCTAGACCACATGCAACGCGGCCGCTCCGCGCATATGCACTGCCCCACCCTGCACACGGAATCCCGCCACGGTCTGCAGCAGCTGCGCGGACTGCTCCTCCATGCTGCGCGCTGCCGCTGAGGCTTCCTCGACCAGGGCCGCGTTCTGCTGGGTACCCTGATCGATCAGGTCGACCGCGTGATTCATCTGCTGGATGTCGTCACTCTGCTGCTGCGCGGCGGTGCTGATCTCGGTCATCAGCTCGCTGACCCGGCGGACGTTGGCCACGATCTCGTCCATGGTCCGGCCGGCGCTTTCGACCTGTGCCGTGCCTGCGCCGACATTGGACACCGATTCATCGATCAGCTGCTTGATTTCCTTCGCCGCGCTGGCAGAGCGTTGCGACAGCTCGCGGATCTCGGTGGCAACCACGGCAAAGCCGCGCCCGTGTTCACCGGCACGTGCCGCCTCCACCGCTGCATTCAACGCGAGGATGTTGGTCTGGAAAGCAATGCCGTCGATCACGCCGATGATGTCGACGATGCGCCGCGACGAGGCATTGATCACCGCCATTGTCTCGACCACCTCATGCACCACATTGCCCCCACGGGCGGCGACGTCGGCCGCTCCACCGGCCAGCTGGCTGGCCTGGCGCGCGTTGGTGGCGGTGCGCTGCACCGTCTCGGCCAGGCCCTTCATCGACACTGCGGTTTCCTCCAGCGAGGCCGCCTGCTGCTCGGTGCGCTGCGAGAGGTCGTTGTTGCCCTGCGCGATTTCAGTCGCACCGACTGCGATGGTGTCCGCGGCGAACTTGATCTGGCCGATGATCGCGGCCATCGCCTCGACCAGCGCATTCACCCCCTCGCACAGCTCGGCGATCGAGCCGTGCTTGTCGGCGGTGGCAACACGGCCGGTAAGGTCACCCTGCTTGGCGGCGGCCACCACCTCACGGGTCTGCGCCACCGCACGCTGCATCGCCTGGTTCTCGTGGACCTGGGCGGTGATGTCGGTCGCGTACTTGACGACCTTGAACGGCTTGCCGTTGAGGTCGAGGATCGGATTGTAGGAGGCCTGGATCCAGACTTCGCGTCCCCCTTTGCCCAGCCGGCGGTACTGCCCGGCATCGTATTCGCCGCGCCCTAGCTTCTCCCAGAACCGGCGATACTCATCGCTACCGCGTTGGCCTGGTTCGACGAACATCGCATGGTGCTGCCCACGCACCTCATCCAGGCCGTAGCCGGTCACCGTCAGGAAGTTGTCGTTGGCCGACAGGATGCGGCCATCCATGCTGAACTCGATCACCGCCTGAGATTTGCTGATCGCCGCCAGTTGTCCCGCCGAATCGGCCGCCTGCAGCTTCTGTCCAGTGATGTCGGTGGCAAATTTCACCACCTTGTAGGGCCGCCCCTGACGGTCCAGCACCGGGTTGTACGAGGCCTGGATCCATATCTCGCGCTGGCCCTTGCCAAATCGGCGGTACTGCCCGGCATCGAATTCGCCGCGCCCCAACCGCGCCCAGAAGTCACGGTATTCGGCGCTGCGCGCCTGCTCGGGGTCGACGAACAGGGAATGATGCCTGCCCTGGATGTCTTCCAGCCTGTAGCCCACCGCCTGCAGGAAGTTGTCATTGGCCTTCAGGATGGTGCCGTCGAGTGCGAACTCGATGACCGCCTGCACGCGATGCAGCGCCGCGACCTGGGCCTCCAGTTCGGAGCGATCGTTCGCTGCCGGCTCGGCACCGGCGCGATGCTGCGGGGCCAGGACGCCCAGCAGCGCGCGCCACGGCGACCAGCGGGTATGCAGCTCGGCTGGCGCCTGCGCGCCCGCCGTGAAGCCTGGAATGAGCATTGTCTGATCCTCGGTGTCCGTCAAAGGGTTGCGACCCGACGGGCGGGATGCCCGGCGGCAACTTCAGTTGCTTGGGACTGCAGGTGCCGGCGGGCACCCCTCGAGCGGCTGGCAAGAACGTCTGGTGCGGGCGCGATCAGCATCCGGGAGCGGTGGAACACACGGCGCGGGCCGCCCATCGGGGGCAGCCTGGGGTCCTGCAGCGGGTGGCTGGAGCGGGATCCAGAGGGGATATCGGCGATGCCGTCGGCCGCTTTAGCGGGATTCCGCGACGTCCGTCTCAACTCCAGGCATTGCCGCCGGGATGCGGTAGACGATTGCCGTGTACTTCACGCCCGGCTCCCGTGCCACGGGCTGTCCGCCAAGGGACTCAGCCAGGGCACGGCTGGACCCGTTCTGCTCCGCCACCGGGTAGCGGAACGCGGCGCAGCGCAGACGCCTGGAGGCCGACGACCAGACCGCGGCCACTGCTTCGCGGCCATAGCCATGCCCATGCATCACCTCTGCGATCCAGATGCCCAGCTCGGGTTCTGCTTCACCCGCATGATGCAACCCGGCCAGACCAAGGAAGATGCCATCCACTCGCCTGCGGATCACGAACGTGATGTCGCTGCCATCGGCAATCGTGGGCAGCCACGTCCGCCAGACGGCGTCAAATGCTGCCTTCGAAGGTGGTGGCTCGAAGGCCATGTAGCGGGTCAGCCCGGGGGTGATTCCCGCAAATACCTCGTCGGCGTCGCCGGGGGTGAATGGCCGGAGGCACAGCCGCGGGCTGTCGATGGTCCAGTCGCCGGATGTCATGTTCTGCGTTGCCTGAGCAAGGAGTACAGGATCGCGCAGGAGAAGGATGCAACTCAAGGCAGAAAGGTTTACATGACCAATGCGGGATTCCACCGCAGCTGAAAACGACCAGCATGGACGCTCCCGCAGGACGCTCACCGCCATGGAGATCGCATGTTCCCCCGCATAGCCAGCCTCCTCTTCCTGGGCCTGTGCAGCAGCAGTGCACTGGCCACCGACGCCGCCTATCGGCCGTCCTTCCATCCAGAGTTGCTGAAGGAACCGCCCGCAGGACGCCCGAACGAAGTGCTGGTGCTGGGCAGCCCGCACCTGTCCAGCCTGCCGGAGACCTTCAAGCCGGCGATGCTGGAACCCCTGCTGCAGCGCCTGGAAGCCTGGCAGCCCACAGCCATCGCGGTGGAAAACCTGTCCGGCCTGCAATGTGATTTCATGCGCCGCAATCCAGCTCGTTACGCGGAGAGCGTTTCGGACTACTGCGTTGATCCGGCACCGGCGCAGGCCGCTACCGGGCTGGACGTTCCCAGCGCCAACGTGGAAATGGAACGCCTGCTTGCGGAGTGGCCGAAAGCGCCCACCGCCCCCCAGCGCCGTCGATTGGCCGCAGTATTCCTGGCCGCAGGCGAAAGCAGCTCGGCAGTGGTCCAATGGCTGCGCCTGCCGAAGGAAGAGCGTCGTGCCGCCGACAGCCTGACGCCGGAGCTTGTGCAGTTCCTCGACAAGCGCCTGACCCGCCGCAACGAGGCCGGTCTGGTGGCCGGCGTACTTGCTGCGCGCCTGGGGCTGGAGCGCCTCTGGTCGGTCGACGACCACACGGCCGATTCGCCTACACCGGCAGCCCAGCAGAAGGCTCAAGCGGCTGCCATCCTGAAGGCTTGGGACAATCCCTACGTCAAGGCGCGCAGGGCGGCTGACGAACAGCTGGAAGCCAACCTGGAACAGCCGGAAGGCCTGCTCGCGATGTATCGGGCCTACAATGCACCCGGGACGGCGATGGTCGCCTACAACAGCGACTTCGGCGCGGCCCTGGTCGAACCCTCTCCCGAAGCCTTTGGCCGCAACTACGTGGGCTACTGGGAGACCCGCAACCTGCGCATGGTCGCCAATATGCGCGACATACTGGGACAGCATCCAGGCACCCGCATGCTGACCATCGTCGGTGCCTCACACAAGGGCTATTACGAGGCTTACCTCAACCTGATGCACGACGTGCGGCTGGTCAGTTCGGATGAAGTCCTGCGCTGACGCAACATGTCACGAAGGATACGGTGACCATCCACCGCATCACCCCACCGCGTTCCTGCCCGACCGCCACAGCACGATGCTTGCGGCACCGATGCAGGACAGCGTAAACACCAGCAGCGCGACCGCGCCGCCCTGCAGCACCGGCAGCAGGACCTGCGCGTGCAGGTCGCCGTGGAGCTGTTCCGCACGCAGGCAGGCGGCCAGCGCCAGGCACCACCCGACCAGGGCCGGGGTGAACGCGCGCACCGCAACCGGATTCCAGGCATTCATCGCATCACCATTACCAGGGGAGGTGCGCGGAGTATCCGCACACCGCCTCTCACAGGCTGAGATCAGCCCTCGGCCGCGTCCATGTCGTCACCCGGCAGCCCGCTGGACTCGCCCTGTACCTGCACGTTGTTGCGGCCCATCGCCTTGGCCCGGTAGCACTGGGCATCGGCGGCCGCCACCGCCTGGTCCACGCTCATTCCCCCCGCCAGTGGTGCGATACCGATGCTGGCCCCGACATGCAGGCGGTCCTGGTCCCACGGAATCGACAGTGATGCCAGGGTATGCAGCAGTTCACCGCCAATGCGCGCGGCGCGGCGCGGCGTGCAGCCGGACAGGATCACCGCGAACTCGTCGCCGCCCAGCCTCGCCACCACGTCCGAATCGCGCACGCCATGGCGCAGCACGCTGGCCACCGCCCACAGCACGGCATCGCCAGCCAGGTGGCCCCACGTATCGTTGACCGGCTTGAAACGGTCCAGATCGATATACATCAGCGACGCGGCCTGGCCGGTGCGCTCGACGCGTGTGATTGCCTGCTGCAGGTGCACTTCGAAACCACGGCGGTTGCTCAGTTCGGTCAGCGGATCGATTTCGGCCAGATGCCGTGCCTCGCGCTGGCGCGCACGCTGCTGGGTATCGTCGCGCAGCACCCAGACGGCGCCACGCACATGGCCTTCGTCATCGCGCAACCAGGCGCGGGTGAGGTCAACCGGCACTGTCGCGCTGCCCAGGCGCAGCAGCAGGTCGGCATGCAGGTCGACCGCATTGCTTTCCGGATCCAGCAGCACCGATACATCCAGTACCGAGCCCGGCGCGTACTCGGTGGTCAGCGCCAACACGTCCTGCACGTTGTGCCCTGCCAGCGACAGCGCGCCATCGCCGGCAAGGGTGCGCACCGCGGCGGCGTTGGCGTAGTCGATACGGCCGTCCAGACTGACGCTGAGCACCAGGTCAGCCACGGCATCAAGGGTGATGCGGCTGCGCTGCTCGCTCTCGAACAAGCGCTGCTCGCTGCTGCGCTGGGCACTGATGTCCTGGATCTGCGACACGAAATGCACCGGTTCGCCATGCTCGCTACGCACCAGCGACACCGACAACCGCGCCCAGATCACCTTGCCGTCGCGATCGAGATAGCGCTTTTCCAGGTGGTAGTGGCTGCGCCGCCCGGCCAGCAGGTCCTGCACCAGGGCCAGGTCGGTCTGCAGGTCATCGGGATGGGTCAGTCGCTGGAAATCGACCTGCAGCAGTTCTTCGCGGGGGTAGCCCAGGATCCGGCACAGGGCGTCATTGACGTCCAGCCAGCGCCCTTCCAGCGACACCAGCGCCATGCCCAGCGCTGCCGACGTGAACGCACCTGCGAATTTCTCCGCAGACAAGCGTGCCTCGGCACGCGCCTGCAGGATCTCGGTGATGTCAATGGACATGCCGACATAGCCGATCCGTGCGCCGCCGGCACCATCCATCCGGCTGATCGACAGGCGCACCTGGCGTGACTGGCCATCCTTGCGACGCAGTGTCCACTGCCGTGAATAGGTCTGCTCATCCGCGCGGGCGCTGAGTGCTTCAAACGCGCCCGGCAGGCTTCCGTCCGCAGCCGCCAGCGGACGCAGCCATGCCGCCAGCTCGTCCGGATCGTGGAAGTCACCCAGTCGCCGCTGCCCCACCACCTCTTCCGCACGGTATCCCAGCAGGCGTTCCGCGCCGGTATTGAACAGGGTGATGGTGCCTTCGGTATCGGTAGCGATCACCGCCACCTCGTCGGACGCATCGACCACGGCCTGCAATCGCTGCCGGCTCTCGGCCGCATCCTGCCGCGCCTGCTGCAGCTCGGTCACGTCGGCGTGCGCACCGGCCATCCACAACGGCCTCCCCTGCCCATCCCATTCGAACACGCGGCCACGGTCGTGGATCCATATCCACTGGCCATTCTTGTGGCGCATGCGCAACAGGCAGGCATAGTTGTCGCTGCGGCCTTCGAAGTGGTCCTCGAGTGCCGCATCGGACAGCACGATGTCGTCGGGGTGGACCAGCTTCAGGAACGTCTTCTGGCACACCGGCTCCAGCTCTTCCAGGCGATAGCCGACGATCTCCGCCCAGCGCGCGTTGACCCGCATCTCGCCGGTCTGCACGTTCCATTCCCAGGTACCGGCAGCGGTGCCGTCGATGATCATCGCCAACCGACGGCGCTCTTCGGCCAGCTCCTGCAGGCGACGCTCCAGCAGCCCGTTGCCGTTGGTGCCCTGGCCCGCCATCAACCCGCCCCCCTGCCCACACAGGCAGGCGGCGGCCGCAGCGATGCGCTGCAGCCTTCAACGAAGACGTCGGGTCGTGCTGGCGTCATGGCCCTCCCCAGCGGCAGCGGGGTGGCCAAACGCCTCCCCTCAGGCGCAAGTGTGCGCAATCACGGGGAAAACCGACAAGTCCCCCGCCACGAATCAAGCGTGACAGGGGACACGGTCCTCAACTGCGCTTGGCGCGGGCGAAGGCCTCGGCAAGGGCATTGTTGGCCGGTGGCGCCGACTGGGCGGGGCGGCCGCCGTTGCCCAGGCCCCGGTTCGGCCGACGGTTCTGGCCACCTGCGTCGCGGCGCGGCCCCTGGCCCTGGCCACGCTCCTCCCGCTGGCCGGGGCGGCTGGTGGCCTGCCCCGGGGTGTCGTCCAGACGTCGGGTCAGGGCGATGCGCTTGCGCGCCACGTCCACCTCCAGCACCTTCACCTTGACGATGTCGCCGGCCTTGACCACGTCGCGCGGATCCTTCACGAAGGTGTCGGACAGCGCTGAAATGTGGATCAGGCCATCCTGATGCACGCCGATATCGACGAAGGCGCCGAAGGCCGCCACGTTGCTGACCACCCCCTCCAGTACCATGCCCTCGCGCAGGTCCTTGATGTCCTCCACGCCTTCGGCGAAGCGCGCGGCCTTGAATTCCGGACGCGGGTCGCGGCCCGGCTTTTCCAGCTCCTTCAGGATGTCGCGCACGGTCGGCACACCGAAAGTGGCGTCGGTGAACTGTTCGGGCTTGAGCCCACGCAGGAAACTGCCATCGCCGATCAGCGCCTTGATCGGGCGCGCGGTACCGGCCACGATACGCTCGACCACCGGGTAGGCTTCCGGGTGCACCGCCGAGGCATCCAGTGGCTGGTCGCCGTCGGCGATGCGCAGGAAGCCTGCGCACTGTTCGAAGGTCTTCTCGCCCAAGCGCGCGACCTTCAGCAGGTCCTTGCGACGCTTGAACGGGCCGTTGTCGTCACGATGGCGCACGATGTTCTCGGCCACCGTGGCCGACAGCCCGGACACGCGCGACAGCAGTGCGGCCGAAGCCGTGTTCACGTACACACCCACCGCATTCACGCAGTCCTCGACCCGTGCATCAAGCGCCCGTGCCAGACGGTACTGGTCCACATCGTGCTGGTACTGGCCCACGCCGATCGCCTTGGGCTCGATCTTGACCAGCTCGGCCAGCGGATCCTGCAGGCGGCGCGCGATCGATACCGCACCACGCAGCGACACGTCCAGCCCCGGGAACTCCCTGGCCGCGAACTCGGAGGCCGAGTACACCGAGGCGCCTGCTTCGCTGACCACCACCTTCTGCAGCTTCGGGTTGGCCGCGGCCTTGATCGCTTCACCGGCCAGCTTGTCGGTTTCACGGCTGGCGGTGCCGTTGCCGATCGCAATCAGCTCCACGTTGTACTTCGCGCACAACTGCTTGATGGTCTGCAGCGACTGGTCCCACTGGCGCTTGGGTTCATGCGGGTAGATAGTGTCGGTGGCGACCAGCTTGCCGGTGGCATCGACCACCGCGATCTTGCAGCCGGTGCGGATGCCCGGGTCCAGGCCGAGCACGGTCTTGGCGCCGGCCGGCGCAGCCAGCAGCAGGTCCTTGAGGTTGTCGCCGAACACCGCGATGGCCTCGGCTTCGGCCTTCTCGCGGGCCTGGTTGAACAGGTCCAGCAGCAGGTGCGTGTGCAGCTTGGCGCGCCAGGTCAGGCGGCACGCGTCCAGCAGCCAGCGGTCGCCCGCGCGGCCCTGGTCGGCGATGCCGGCCCGGCGCGCCACACGCCCTTCAGCGTACTGGTGGCCGGCCTCGGCATCGCTGCCCGGGTCCAGCTCCAGGAACAGGATTTCTTCGCGGCGCGCGCGGAACAACGCCAGCAGCCGGTGCGAGGGAATCTTCGCCAGCGCTTCGGCGTGCTCGAAATAGTCGCGGTACTTGGCGCCCTCGGTTTCCTTGCCCTCGGCCACGCGCGCGCGGATCACACCGGTGTCGCTCAGCCAGGTGCGCAGTTCGCCGACCAGCGCGGCATCTTCGCCCCAGCGCTCCATCAGGATCGCGCGCGCGCCTTCCAGCGCGGCCTTGGTGTCGGCCACTCCCTTGTCGGCATCGACGAAGGTGGCGGCGAAGACCTGCGGATCCTGCGTCGGGTCGGCCAGCAGGCCATCGGCCAGCGGCTCCAGCCCCGCCTCCCGGGCGATCTGCGCGCGGGTGCGGCGCTTGGGCTTGTACGGCAGGTACAGGTCTTCCAGCCGGCTCTTGGTGTCGGCGGCGAGGATGTCGTTGCGCAGTTCGTCGCTGAGCTTGCCCTGCTCACCGATGCTGGCCAGCACCGCCGCGCGGCGGTCTTCCAGCTCGCGCAGGTAGGTCAGGCGCACTTCCAGATTGCGCAGCTGGGTGTCGTCCAGGCCCCCGGTCACTTCCTTGCGGTAGCGCGCGATGAACGGAACGCTGGCGCCCTCGTCGAGCAGGCCGACGGCGGCACGTACCTGGGCGGACTGGGCACCGATCTCGTCGGCGATGGTCTGGGCGATCTGCTGGGCGAGCGCGCTCTGGGCGTTCTTGGCGTCGTGCATTGCTTCAGGTCTGTGCCGCGTTACGGGAAGACCCCATTCTGGCAACCCACGGCGGAGCCGGACAAGGCATTGACAGAGCGCGGGGTTCAGCGGCGCAACCGGTGGGGACGCCGGCATCCTGGCAAAGATGGGGGCTCAAACTGGCCCCGGGCTGGGATGCCGGCGCGGGCGCGCGATGGTGGGGCGCGCCCTGCCGCGTACTGCGAAGGTCAGCGGTAGTGGCGGGCGGCGCGCTGCATGACGATCTCGTCACGCATGCCTTCCAGGGCCATCAGGCGGACCTTGCCGACACCCTGCAGTTCCATGAACCGCTCCGTGTAGAACTCCGGCCCCAGCGCGGTGTCGGCGCGGGATTTGCTGAAGCCGTAGGGCACCACGCCCTTCTCGCCATCCTTGCTACCACCGACATAAAGAACGATTGCCATGTGATGTCTTCCTCCAAATTGCTACTGCGTACTGCACTCGATGAGCGATGCTGCGAGCTCATCGAGGGAGAGCTTACCGCGTCGAACCTGACTGGAACGTCACGAAGGCTAATGACGATCGGTTGCATGCAGATGACTGCGGGATCGCAGCAGAATGCTTACAGATCTTTAACTTCCGGCTAACGAATTCCCGAGGGATTCCCGCCAACGGCGCAGCCCCTCGTGGCTTGGTCGCAGAATGCGTTTCATGTGATTGGGTCGGTCGGGGTGGGTTABCGGGACACGCCSTAAACC
>NZ_RAUX01000067.1 GCF_013464485.1 Stenotrophomonas maltophilia | reverse complement strand
CTCCCCCTCCAGGCCGACAGCAACGACGCGCCAACAACGACCCCCCGATGAACCGTCCCAACAGGACGACCCACCCCCCGGTCGGGTACGATGCTCGCCCCCCGTTCGGGACGCTGTACGCAATGAGCAAGAACAACGAAAAGGCCGCCCCGCAGGGCGACGTGACCCAGGACCAGGCCGAGGATGCCGTGCGCACCCTGCTGCGCTGGGCCGGTGAGGACCCGTCCCGTGAAGGCCTGCTGGATACCCCCCGCCGTGTCGCCGAAGCCTATGGCGACTGGTTCAGCGGTTACCGCGACGACCCCCGCGCCTACATGGAGCGGACCTTCGAGGAAGTGGCCGGCTACGACGAACTGATCGTCCTGCGCGACATCGAGTACGAAAGCCACTGCGAGCACCACATGGCGCCGATCATCGGCCGCGTGCACGTCGGCTACCTGCCGGCCGGCAAGGTGGTGGGCATCAGCAAGCTGGCCCGCGTCGTCGAAGCCTATGCCCGCCGTTTCCAGGTGCAGGAGAAGATGACCGCGCAGATCGCCCAGTGCATCCAGGATGTGCTGCAGCCGATCGGCGTCGGCGTGGTCGTCGAAGGCGCCCACGAATGCATGACCACCCGCGGCATCCACAAGCGCGGCGTCAGCATGGTCACCTCCAAGATGCTGGGCAGCTTCCGCGACGACGCGCGTACCCGCGCCGAGTTCCTGCGCTTCATCGAAGTGGGCGGCAAGCGCTGAGCCGCTTGCCCGCACTCCGCCGGCCCCTGCGGGCCGGCATGCCCACGGCTGCCTGCACGGCCGCCGTGCGCGGCTGCTTGTCCCCGCCAGCCCTCATGACTCCTTTCGCTGCATGAAGCACCGCGAACGCATCTCCCGTTACCGCCATCTGCGCGAACAGCCCCAGTGGAAGCTGCTCGCCGCCGACCACGCTCCGGAAATCATCGGCCTGCTGCAGGGCCTGCTGATGGACGGCGAGCGCACGCTGTCGTCGTCGGTGCTCAACGAGCGCCTGCAACGCGCGCTGGACCAGCTCAACGGCGACGAACTGTCGCGCGACCTGCCGCGTACCGCGCAGGCCTATATCGCGCACTGGCTGGCCCAGGGTTGGCTCGAACGCCGCCTGCCCGAAGGTGCCGACCAGGAGCAGTACGAACTGTCGACCGCGGCACTGCAGGCGATCCGCTTCGCCGACGGCCTCGAGCAGGCCCGCGTGGCCGCCACCGAAAGCCGCCTGGCGCTGGTCATCGAACAGCTCTCGCAGCTGGCCGCGCAGACCGAGTCCGATCCGGACGCACGCCTGTCGGCACTGCGCGACGAGCGTGACCGCATCGACGCCGAGATCGCCCGCGTCGGTGCCGGCCGCGTGATCGCGCTGGATGGCAAGCGCGCGCTGGAACGTGCGCGCCAGATCATCGGCCTGGCCGACGAGCTGACCGAGGACTTCCGCCGCGTGCGTGATGACTTCGAGCAGCTCAACCGCGATTTCCGCGAACGCATCATCGACGACGAGGGCGAGCGTGGCGACGTGCTGTCGCAGCTGTTCGAAGGCGTCGACGTGATCGGCGAGAGCGATGCCGGGCGCAGCTTCCAGGCCTTCTGGCGCCTGCTCAACGACGCCGAACAGAGCGCCCAGCTCGATGCCGCGCTGGAAGCGGTGCTGGCGCGTGGCTTTGCCCGCCGCCTGGACCGCAACGAACGCAACTTCCTGCGCGGCTTCACCAGCACCATGCTCGAGCGCGGTGGCCAGGTGCACGACGTGCTGCAGAACTTCGCGCGCAGCCTGCGCGGCTTCGTGCAGAGCCGTGGCTACCTGGAACAGCGCCGCCTCAACCAGCTGCTGAAGCAGGCGCAGTCCGAAGCGCTGGCCCTGCGCGACGAGTTCCCCGCACAGCGTGGCATCGGCCGCGACCTGCAGCTGACCACCAGCCGCCTGCGCTCGTGGTCGCAGTGGAGGCTGCACGATCCGCGCAGCGCCCAGGTCGATGGCAACGTCGAGTACAACGACGCCGCCGCGATCAGCCTGGAAAGCGTTGGCGATCTGGTCGCATCATCCGAAATCGACTTCCGCACCCTGCGCCGCGACCTGCACGACCTGCTCGATGCACAGCCGCGGCTCAGCATCGCCCAGGCCCTGTCGCAGCGCGAAGCACCGCAGGGCCTCGGCAGCGTCATCGGCTACCTGTCGCTGGGCACGCGCTTCGGCAACGTGGTCGCCGGCGAGCAGGAGCTTGCCGAATGGCGTGGTGGCGACGGCCAGATCCGCCGCGCCCGCATCCCGCTGGTTTGGTTCACCCAGGAGAGACGCCATGAGCTGGCATGAAGATCCCATCGACGCAGCGCAGGCCGACGTGGCGGAAGACGCCTACGAAGCCGAACCGGTGGCGACCGTGGCGCAGCCCCGTCGTGGCAACGACGTGTACTACCTCGGCGATACCGGTCGCCTGCCGCTGGATGCGCGTCGCGCGCTGTGCCAGCTGCTGATCGGCCCCAGCATCGACCAGCTGCGCCACGCCAAGCTGTGGCCTGCACTGATCCGCAGCGAGGCGGCCATCCGCTCGTCGCTGGCGGATCTGTTCCTGGAACTGGTTCTTGATCGTGAAAGTGGCGTGGCGTTCACCCGCCAGGCTGATACCGAAGACGTCGACGCGCCGGTGCTGCTGCGCACGTCGCCGCTGACCTTCATCGACTCGGTGCTGCTGCTGTACCTGCGCCAGCAGCTGGCCGAGGCCGATGCGCGCGGCAACCGCGCGGTGGTCGCCGACGCCGAGATGGCCGAAGCGCTGGCCATCTATGAAAAGAACCTGTCCACCGACCGCGCCGGCTTCAACCGCCGCGTCGCTTCGGCGGTGCAGAAGATGAAGGACAACCACATCCTGACCCGCCTCAGCGGCCAGGAAGACCGCCACGAAGTCTCGCCGGCGCTGAAGCTGCTGTTCTCCGCCGAAGACGTGTCCCAGCTCTCGGCGGTCTACCGCCAGCTGCGTGAAACCCCGGCCGCCGAGGCCTGAGAGACCCGACCACCGCATGGCTATCTCCAAGCACACTCCCGCTTTGTTCAACGAAGGCCTGCCGGACCCGCGTCTGCAGCAGTTCCGTATGCGCCGCCTGCAGGTACACAACTGGGGCACCTTCAACGGCCTGACCGAAGTGCCGATCGCTGAGCGCGGCTTCCTGTTCGTCGGTCGCTCCGGCTCGGGCAAGTCGACCCTGCTCGATGCCATGTCCGCGCTGCTGACGCCGCCGGCCATCGTCGACTTCAACGCCGCCGCCCGCGAAGCCGAGCGCAGTGGCCGCGACCGCAACCTGGTGTCCTACGTGCGTGGCGCGTGGGCCGACCAGCAGGACAGCGGCACCGGCGAAATCGCCACCCAATATCTGCGCAAGGGCGCTACCTGGACCGCGCTGGTGCTGGAATACCGTGCCGGCGATGGCCGCGTGGTCAGCCTGGTGCGCCTGCTGTGGATCTCCGGCAACGGCACCTCGGCCGGCGATGTGCGCAAGCACTACATGATCGCCGAGCGCCCGTTCGACATCGCCAAGGACCTTGGTGGTTTCGACTTGGACCTGCGCAAGCTCAAGCAGAAGCTGTCCGACCTGCACCACTTCGACACCTTCTCCGGCTACGCCGAGCGCTTCCGCGACCTGCTCGGCATCGACAACGAGATGGCGCTGCGCCTGCTGCACAAGACGCAGTCGGCGAAGAACCTGGGCGACCTCAATGTCTTCCTGCGCGACTTCATGCTCGACACGCCGAAGACCTTCGACGCCGCCGAGCGCCTGGTCAGCGACTTTGCCGAGCTCGATGGCGCGCACCAGGCGGTGGTCACCGCGCGCCGCCAGGTGGAAACCCTGCTGCCGGCACGCGCCTACTACAACGACCTGAAGGAAATGCACCGCCAGCGTGGCGACGACGAAGCGTTGAAGCTCGGCGTCGACAGCTTCCGCGAAAGCCGCCGCCAGGCGCTGATCGAAGCGCGCCTGCGCGAGATGGACGTGCGTGACCGTGGCCTGCTGGGCGAGGAAGCCCAGCGCCGTGCCGCACTCGACAACCACACCGAGCGTCTGGCCGAGCTGGAACTGCAGCGCCGCCAGCAGGGCGGTGAGCGCATCGAGGAACTGGAACGCGAGCAGGGCCGTGCCGAAGCCGAGCGCGACCGCCGCCAGGCCAAGCGCGAGCAGGCAAGCCAGGCCGCGCAGCAGCTGCAGGCTGAACTGCCGGACGACGCCCACGGCTTCGCCGAGCTGGTCGAGCGCGCGCAGAACGAGCTGCAGGACCGCCAGCGTGCGTCTTCGGCGCTGGACGACGCGATCAGCGATCGTCTGGGCGGCAAGCGCGATGACGAGCGCCGCTTCGGTGAAGTCCGTGCCGAGCTCGAAGCGATGCAGCGCACGCCGTCCAACATCCCGGCACCGATGCAGAAGCTGCGTGCGCGCCTGGCTGAAGAGACCGGCATCGCCGAGGCGGCGCTGCCGTTCGTCGGCGAGCTGATCCAGGTCCGCTCGGAAGAGCAGGGCTGGCAGGGTGCCATCGAGCGCGTGCTGGGCGGCTTCGCACTGTCGCTGCTGGTCGATGACAAGCACTACAACGACGTCGCCGAGTGGGTGAACCGTACCCACCTGGGCATGCGCTTCACCTACTACCGCGTGCGTCGCAATGATGATGCGTTCGCGCGCGAACCGTCGGCGAAGTCATTGCTGCACAAGCTGGAACTGCGCGAACACGTGTTCGAAAGCTGGCTGCGACGCGAGCTCGGCAAGCGCTTCGACTACGAATGTGTCGATGCCAAGCAGCTGCGCAACGTCGATCGCGGCATCACCCGCGAAGGCCAGGTCAAGCATCCGGGCGATCGTTTCGAGAAGGACGACCGCAGTGCGGTGGGCGACCGCCGTCGCTGGATCCTCGGTTTCAACAACCACGACAAGGTGGGCGCCTTCGAGCGTGAAGCACAGGAACTGGCCAAGCGCATCGCCGGCTGCGAGACCGACATCGCGCGCCTGCGTGGTCAGCGCGACCGCGACAACGAACGCCGCCTGGCCTGCCACGAGCTGGTCAGCATCAGCTGGAACGAGATCGACATCGCCGCCCCGCAGCAGCGCCTGAGCGACATCGAGGCCACGCTGCGCGACCTGCGCGAAGGCAATGCGGACCTGGCCAAGCTGGCCAAGCAGATCGACGCGGTGCGTGCTGACATCGAACAGTCGCGCCGCACCTATGAAGACGTCCGCGTCGAGCGTGGCCAGCTGGTCAAGGAACGTGATCGCCTCGACCGCGCACGCCAGCAGAGCCGTGCGCTGGTGCTGCCGAGCCTGGCCCAGGAGCAGGAAGCCGGCCTCGCCGAGCGCCTGCAGGAGCAGGGTCCGCTCAGCCTGGAAACGCTGGAAGCGCACATGCGCCAGGTCAGCAACGCGCTGAACGAGCAGCTGTCGTCCTCGCAGCAGGACCTCAACCGCATCGAGAACCAGCTGATCGGCTGCTTCCGCCGCTTCATCCAGCAGTGGCCGGAGGAATCGGGCGACTTCACCGTGTCGGTGGCGTCGGCCGAGGACTTCCTCGCCCGCCTCGAACGCCTGGAGCGCGATGGCCTGCCGCAGCACGAAGAGCGCTTCTTCGACCTGCTGCAGAACCAGAGCAAGAACAACCTGCTGGCACTGCAGCGCCATAGTGCCGAAGCCCGCAAGTCGATCGGCCAGCGCCTGGACGAAGTGAACGCCAGCCTGGAACAGGTGCCGTTCAACCGTGGCACGTTGCTGACCATCGAACTGAGCGACCGCCGTCTGCCGGAGGTGGGCGAGTTCCACCTGCAGCTGCGCGAGGTGCTGTCGCAGCAGCAGACCGAGCAGCGCGAGCTGGCAGAGTCGCAGTTCACCGTGCTGCGCCAGCTGGTCAACCGCCTCGGCTCGCAGGAAGGCGAGGACAAGCGCTGGCGCGAACTGGTGCTGGACGTGCGCATGCACGTGGAGTTCATCGGCGTCGAGCTGGATGCGGAAACGCGCCAGCAGGTCGAGATCTACCGCAGCGGCGCCGGCAAGTCCGGTGGCCAGCGCCAGAAGCTGGCTACTACCTGCCTGGCGGCCGCACTGCGCTACCAGCTCGGCGGTGCCGACAGCCAGCTGCCCAGCTATGCGGCCGTGGTGCTCGACGAAGCCTTTGACAAGGCCGACAACGAGTTCACCGCGCTGGCGATGAACATCTTCGACAACTTCGGCTTCCAGATGGTGGTGGCCACCCCGTTGAAGTCGGTGATGACGCTGGAACCGTTCATCGGTGGCGCCTGCTTCGTCGAGATCAGTGGCCGCCACGATTCTGGCGTGCTGCTGATCGAGTACGACGAAGAAGGAAAGCGCCTGAAGCTGCCGGAGCGCAGCCGCCAGCAGGCCAACGAACCGGAAGAAGCCGAGGCCTGAGCGCCTCGGTCCATCTACCTGTAGAGCCGAGCCATGCTCGGCTGCTCTTCGCGACCTGAAACAACGTGCCAACCAAGGTTGGCACCTACCACGTCATAACGCCCCTCACGCACCGCGGAACGTATCCCACGCCATCCGCGCGATCAGCACCACCACCAGCCCCACGAACAGCTTGCGGATGAACGGCGTGCCGCCCTTCAGCGCCAATCGGGTGCCCACCACCGAGCCGATGATGTTGGCCGCTGCCATCGGCAACGCGAACAGCCACAGGATGTTGCCGGTCGGCACGAAGAACGAGATCGCCGCTACGTTGGTGGCCAGGTTCACCACCTTCGATGCCGCCGACGCGCGCAGGAAATCCAGGCCGAAGAAACGTACGAACAGGAAGATCAGGAAGCTGCCGGTGCCCGGCCCGAAGAAGCCGTCGTAGAAGCCGATTGCCGCACCGATCGCCAGCGCGATCACCAGCTCCCGGCGGCCGATCTCCTGCGGCCGATGCAGCGCGCCGAAGTCCTTCTTCCACAGGGTGTAGCCCAGCATCGCGATCAGCAGCACCAGCACCAGTGGGCGTACCGCATCCTTGGGCAGCAGGCTTACCGCCGTGGCCCCGGCGAAGGAGAAGATGAAGGCCGTGCCGGCCGCGAACAGCACCGGCTTCCACGGGAAGCGCACGTTGCGCGCATAGCGCCAGGCGGCTGCACCGGTGCCGAACATCGAACTGAACTTGTTGGTGCCGAACAGCATCGCCGGCGTCTGCTGCGGCAGTACGGTGAACAGGCCGGGTAGCTGCACCAGCCCACCGCCACCGACGGCAGCATCGACCAGGCCGGCGATGAAGGCGATCACCACCAGCCACCACAACTCAGGGGGAACCAGTTCCAGCACGGCGATCAATCGATGTGGGGGCGCGACAGCATACGCCTGTCCTGTACCCGGCGACCTGTGCCGTGCGTGGATCAATCCGCGCAACCCGGCGACAATGCCCGCATGAGCCGAAAACCCGCCGATCCCTGCCCCTGCGGCCTGCCCGCGGGCTATGCCGCCTGCTGCGGCCGCTTTCATGCCGGTGAAGCCGTGCCGGATGCCGAACGCCTGATGCGTTCGCGCTACAGCGCCTATGTGCGGGGCCTGGCCGACTACCTGCGCCAGAGCTGGCACCCGGACACGCGTCCGGCCGAGTTGTCGCTGGATGATGCGCCCGGCCAGCGTACGCATTGGCTGGGCCTGACCGTGCACGAGCACACCGTTACTGGCGCCGACAGCGCAGAGGTCCGGTTCACCGCGCGCTACCGGGTGGGCGGCGGCAGCGCGGTGAAGATGACCGAGCACAGCCGCTTCCTGCGCATCGAAGGCCGCTGGTACTACCTCGACGCGCTCTGAGCCTCAGCCACCGCGTACTGCCAGCACGCCCTGCTCGGCATACGCGCGCACCTGGTTGCGGCCGCCGTCCTTGGCGACGTACAGCGCCTGGTCGGCAGCCTTGACCACCGCCGCCGGCCGCGGACCGACGCGGGTGTCGGCCAGACCGATGCTTACCGTTACCTGCACTACCTGTCCGCTGCCGCCGCGCCCGCGCTGCTGGCGCCCGGCCTCATCGTCGCGGCTGCGGGTGCTGCGGTCACGCAGCTGCATGCGGGTGTCCTCGATGCTCTGCCGCAAGGCTTCCACGGCATCGACACAGGCCATTGTCGGGCGGTCCAGGAACACGACCGCGAACTCCTCGCCGCCGTAGCGGAACGCACGTCCACCATCACCCACGCGCGCCAGCCGCGAGGCCACCAGGCGCAGCACGTCGTCGCCGGTGTCGTGGCCGTGGGTATCGTTGAACGATTTGAAGTGGTCCACATCCACCATCGCTATGCTGTAGGTGCCGCGTGCCCGCTGCAGGGTCTCGTTGAACGCGCGGCGCCCGGGCAGGCCGGTCAGCTCATCGCGGAAGGCCATGTGGAAGGACTCCTGCAGCATTGCACCCAGCATCAGCAGCAGGGCGGCGCTGCTCAGCGCCGGCAGCAGCACCGGCTGCAGGAATACCCGTGGCAGCATCCACCACAGGCACAGCAGGGCCAGCAGCATTGCCGTGTGCAGCGGCCGCGGATGCCGCCAGGCCTGCCAGCCCAGCGCCGCCGTGGCCAGCAGGAACAGCAGCGCCGGCAGCTGCGCCAGCGCGTTCCAGTCGGCGGGAATCCAGGCCCAGTGACGGTTCGACAGCAGATCGTGCATGCCGCGCGGCTGCTGCGTGGCCAGCAGCAGGAAGATCAGCAATGCCGTACCGCTGGCGACGGAGCGCAACAGCAGGTCGTGGCGGCGCCGCCCGCGCTCCGGCCACAACGACAGCCCGGCGAACAGCAACGGCAGCCACGCCGAGATGGCATGGAAGCGCAGCGGTGTCAGCGCGCCGACATGGCCGCTGCGCAGGTAGCCGCCGACATCCTGGTGCAGCAGCGCGAACATGACCGCCACCACCAGCAGCAGGCAGAGCGGACGTACCTGGTGGTAGAGCAGGGCCAGGCCGGCACCGAGGCAGGCCAGCAGCCAGGGCAGGATGCGCTGCGCCGGGCTGGCCACATCTGCGGTGTCCAATGCGGTCCATACCACCACGGCAACCAGCAGGGCGGGCAGCACGAACAGGTAGTGCGCAGGCTGGCGGAGCGGATGCAGGGGCAAGCAGGAATTCCAGCGCGGTGACGACGCGGCCGCAGCATTGCCGTTAGCGGCGTTCGTGGCGGCTTCTTGAATGCGAAAGGCTCATCCATGTGAACGAAGTGACGCCGAACCATGACATCGCACTCACCGTCCAGCGCCGATGCTGCCCACATGGACAGCGTACCCGCCGCCGTCGCTGCCCCGCAGCACGATCTCGCGCACCAGTTCGCACGGGTGCGTGCGCGCAGCATGCAACTGGCCGCGCCGCTCAGCGCCGAGGACGCCATGCTGCAGAGCATGGCCGACGCCAGCCCAAGCAAATGGCACCTGGCCCACACCACCTGGTTCTTCGAGCGCTTCGTGCTGGCGGGCTTCGCTGCTGCACCGGCGCATGACCCGGCCTGGGATTACCTGTTCAACAGCTACTACAAGAGCATCGGTCCGGCGCATGCCCGGCCGCAGCGTGGGTTGCTGTCGCGGCCATCGCTGCAGCAGGTGCGCGACTACCGCCAGCAGGTCGATGCACAGGTGCAATCGCGGCTGGCGGCAGGTGACCTTGATGAGCAGGCGCTGCAGCACCTGCAGCTGGGCCTGCAGCACGAACAGCAGCATCAGGAACTGCTGCTCACCGACATCAAGCACGCGTTCTGGTGTAACCCGTTGCAGCCGGCCTACCGCGACGACCTGCCAACCGTCCCCGGCGCTGCCAGTGCCCAGGGCTGGATCGAATCACCCGAACGCATCGTCACCGTCGGCGCTGCCGCCTGGCCGCGCCACGCCGCGTTCGCCTACGACAACGAATCGCCGCCGCACCGCGTGCTGCTCCCCGCACACGCACTGGCCGAGCGTCCCGTCAGCAATGCCGAGTACCGTGCCTTCATCGATGCCGGCGGCTACCGCGAACCGCGCTGGTGGCTCAGTGAAGGCTGGGCAGTGCGTGAAGCCGAAGACTGGCAGCACCCGCTGTACTGGGACGACAGCCTGCAGCGCGAATACACCCTGGGCGGCTGGCGCGAACTGGACCCGCATGCGCCGGTCTGCCATCTCAGCTACTTCGAGGCCGACGCCTGTGCCCGCTGGGCAGGTGCGCGCCTGCCCAGCGAGTTCGAGTGGGAAGCCGCGGCTGCAACGCTGCCGCCGCGCGGCCATTTCGCCGATGACAATCGCCTGCACCCACAGGCCGGGCAGGGCGGTGGACTGCGCCAGCTGTTCGGTGATGTCTGGGAATGGACCCACAGCGCCTATGGCGCCTACCCGGGCTTCCGCCCCTTTGCCGGCAACCTTGGCGAATACAACGGCAAATTCATGTGTGGCCAATGGGTGCTGCGCGGCGGCAGCTGTGCCACGCCCCGTGGCCATGTGCGCGCCAGCTACCGCAACTTCTTCATGCCACCGGCGCGCTGGCAGTTCTCCGGGCTGCGCCTGGCCAAGGATCTTGCATGAGTACGGTGCAGGACGCGCTGCAGGCATTGACCGATCTCACCCCCGGGCGCCAGCAGATCCTGGCCGACGTGGTGGCCGGGTTGTCGCGCACGCCCCGCCAGCTACCGTCCAAGTACTTCTACGATGCACGCGGCTCGCGTCTGTTCGAGCAGATCACGCAGACCCCCGAGTACTACCCGACGCGCACCGAGCTGGCCCTGCTGGCGCGTGTGCTGCCGGACATCGCCCGCACCGCTGGCCCGCGCCTGCACGTGGTGGAGCTGGGCAGTGGCAGCGGACGCAAGACCGCGCTGCTGCTGGCCGCCCTGCACGACCCGGTGGCCTACACACCGATTGAAATCTCGCGTGCCGCGCTGCTGTCCAGCATCGACCATCTGGCCCCGGCGCTGCCCGAGGTCGAGATGCTGCCGGTCTGTGCAGACTTCACCCGTCCCGTTGCCGTGCCCATGCCCGAACGCGAACCCGCGCGGAGGTTGCTGTTCTTCCCCGGTTCCACGTTGGGCAATTTCGTCGAAGAGGATGCCATCGCGTTGCTGCGCGCGATGCGCCAGACCATGGGCCGTGATGGCCTGGCCCTGGTCGGCATCGATCTGCACAAGGACCCGGCGTTGATCGAGGCGGCCTACAACGATGCACAGGGTGTCACCGCCGCGTTCACCCTCAATCTGCTGGCCCGCCTCAACCGCGAGATCGGCAGCGACTTCGACCTCGACGGCTTCCGCCACCGTGCCCGCTACAGCACCGCGCGGCTGCGCATCGAAACCGATCTGGTCAGCCGTGGGCCGCAGGATGTGCATCTGGATGGTCGCACCTTCCACGTTGCCGCCGGCGAACCGATTCGCGTGGAGTACAGCCACAAGTACACCGACGACAGCTTCGACGTGCTGCTGCAGGAGGCGGGACTGCAGGCCACGCAGCGCTGGAATGCCGACAGTCCCGCCTACGGCCTGCGCCTGCTGCGTGCCACCTAGCGCGGACGGCCAGCCGGTACCTCTTCAGGTTCAGCAGCACCGCTACCCCTAAGATGGCCGTGCAACGGCAACACGGAGGACGCCATGCCCATTCTGACCACGCTCGGCCTGGCGGCCGCTCTCGCCTCGCTTCCCGCGCTGCCTGCAGCACCGGATGCCAGCGTCGATCCGGCCTTCAGCCGCTGCCTGACGGGCCTGCAGGCCACGGCCGCCAGCCAGGGCATCAGCGCCGATCGCTTCAATGAGATAACCGCTGGCCTCACGCCCGACCCCAGCGTGCTCGGCCTGCTTGATGCACAGCCCGAATTCACCACGCCGATCTGGGACTACCTGGCCGCGCTGGTCGATCGCCAGCGCGTGGCTGATGGTCGCGCCCTGCTGCAGCAGCACCGCGACCTGCTCGGCCGGCTATCGGCGCAGTACGGCGTCGATCCGGCCACCATCGTCGCGGTCTGGGGCGTGGAGAGCGACTACGGCCGCGTGTTCGGCAAGCGCCCCCTGCTGCAGTCACTGGCCACGCTGTCCTGCGCCGGCCGTCGCCAACCCTTCTTCCGCGGTGAATTGCTGGCACTGCTCAAGCTGATCGACCGCGGCGACCTGCAGGCACAGGGCCTCACCGGTTCCTGGGCCGGTGCCTTCGGGCATACGCAGTTCATGCCCAGCACCTACGCACGCATCGCCGTGGACGGTGATGGCGATGGCCGCCGCGATCTGGTCGGCAGCATTCCCGATGCGCTGGCGTCCACCGCCAACTACCTCAAGCGTGCCGGCTGGCGCAGTGGCGAGCCGTGGGGCATGGAAGTTCTTGTTCCCGCTGGCTTCAACGCCAGCCAGGCCGGACGTACCCAGCGTCGCGCCCTGGCCGACTGGCGTGCGCAGGGCCTGACCGCGCTGGATGGCAGTGTGCTGGCTCCGGCCAACCTGCCGGCGGATGCGCGCGCCGCCCTGCTGCTGCCGGCAGGGATCAAGGGTCCGGCGCTGCTGGTGTTCCGCAACTATGACGCGATCTACAGCTACAACGCCGCCGAAAGCTATGCGCTGGCGATCGCCACGCTGGCCGACCAGCTGCGTGGCGGCAACGGGCTGGCTACCGCCTGGCCGACGGATGATCCCGGCATCGGCCGCGATGAACGCCGTCAGCTGCAGACCCTGCTGCTGGCGCGTGGCCACGACATCGGTACCGCCGACGGCATGATCGGTACCGCCACCCGTCGCGCGATCCAGTCCGAGCAGCAGCGCCTGGGCTGGGCCAACGCCGATGGGCGTGCCGGCCAACGCATCCTGCGCGCGCTGCAGGAAGAGGCGGCCGCCATCGCACCCGCTGCGCAGAAGGCCTTGCCGGCGGCACGTTGACCGCGACATCATCGCCGCGGTCTTCAAGGAGCGTCATCGCATGCAGTCGAATCCGGACATCAGCACCGGCCTGTATCACGGCCTGGAGGCCTGGCAGGTGCGAACCGCCAACGCCACGGCGGTCGTCAGTGTGTTTGGTGGCCAACTGCTGTCGTTCATTCCCGATGGGCAGCCCGATCTGCTGTGGCTTTCGCCGACGCGCGCGGAGCTGCCCACGCCCATCCGCGGTGGCGTTCCGGTGTGCTGGCCATGGTTCGGCCGTCAAGGCCAGAGCGCCGATGTACCGGCGCATGGCCTGGTACGTACCGCGCCCTGGGAGCTTCTGCAGGCCAGTCAGAGCGATGACGGTGAGGTCGAGCTGCAGTTGGCGCCTGCGCCCTGCGCCGATCCCGGCCTGCGCCTGCAGATGCAGCTGCGCATCGGCCGCCAGCTGCGCCAGCAGCTGGTCACCGAGAACACAGGAACCTCGCCGGTGACCTTCACCCAGGCTCTGCACAGCTATTTCCGGGTGGGCGATGCCAACCGGGTCGAGGTCGAGGGCCTTGATGGCCTGCAGTACCTGGACAAGTACGAGGACTATGCGCAGCTGCGCCTGCAACAGGGACCGTGGTCATTGCGCGATCCGCGTGATCCCGGTCGCAGCGATCGCATCTATACCGGTGCCGGCGGCCATTACTTGCTGCATGATCCCGTACTGCAGCGGCGGATCGAGATCCGTAGCGAAGGCAGCCAGACGCTGGTGGCCTGGAATCCCGGGGCCGAGGCCGCAGCCAGGATGGCCGATGTCGGCGATGGCTGGCACGATTACGTTTGCCTGGAAGTGGCCAACGCAGGCCCGGAGCAGATTACGCTTGCGCCGGGTGAGCGCCATCAGCTGGTGCAGACCCTGGCCAGTACCGGGCTGTAGGCGCTGGCAGCGGTTTCAGTTTGTCGATGCAGTAGCAAGGACGGAAAACATGCAGGAAGCACAATGGTGGTACGCCAATGGCAGGCAGAGCAGTGGGCCGGTGGATCTGGCCGGTCTTCGCCAGCTGCAGCGGGAAGGGACGGTCACGGCGCGAACGCTGCTCTGGTGCGAGGGCATGCCCTCCTGGCGGCCGTTGGCGGAGCTGGATCAGGCCTCAACGCAGGTCGAGGTGGCTCCGGTCCTGGATATCGACGCAGCGCCTGCGGCTGAGGGCATTGCGCCGAGCGTCGGCGATCCGTCCGACCCCTATCGTGCGCCGGTCGCTGCACCGGATGTGGCTGCGGCTGCCGGACTGGAGGGCGAGATGGCCTTGTATGCCAGCGTGGTCGGCGGCAACTTCCCGATCTATCGCCAGCGCTGGCGGCTGGATCAGGGCATTGCCACGGGCACTGGCACCTGGCACTGGCCGGCATTCCTGCTCGGCCTGATCTGGATGATGTACCGCAGGATGTACCGCCTGGCGGCGATGTGGGCTGGTCTGCTGCTGCTGGTCAGCGTGGTCGAGACCTTGCTGGATGTGCCCGATGGCCTGTCGCTGGTCATCACCTTTGCGCTCAGCATCACCACCGGCATCTTCGGCAATTCGTGGTATCTGGCGCACTGCCAGCGCCAGATCGCCCAGGCACGTGCCGTCACCGGCGGCGATGACGCACGGCTGCGCAGCGAGCTGACCGCGCGCGGCGGCACCAGCGTCGTCGCCACACTGATCGCCATCGTCATCGCGGTGGTACTGAGCACCGTCGGCGCCGCATTGGTGGGGTAGGGTGGGTCAGCGGCCCTGACGGGGCCGCAGCACCAGCAGGCACAGCGCACCGGCCACCAGGCCCCAGAACGCCGAGCCGATGCCGGCCAGTGAAACGCCCGAGGCGGTAACCAGGAAGGTGACCAGTGCCGCCTCGCGGTCCCGCTCCACCGCCAGCGCACTGGCCAGGCTGTTGGCGATGGTGCCGAACAGCGCGATACCTGCCACGCAGGCCACCAGCTCCTTCGGGAAGGCGGCGAACAGTGCGGCTACGGTGGCACCGAACAGTCCGATGACGATGTAGAAGGCACCTGCCGCCATGGCGGCGGTATAGCGTCGTGCCGGGTCCTCATGGGCATCGCGGCCCATGCAGATCGCCGCGGTGATTGCCGCCAGGTTCAGCGCGTACGCACCGAACGGTGCCAACAGCGTATTGACCACACCGATCCAGCCGATCAGCGGCGACACCGGGGCGTCGTAGCCGGATGCCCGCATCACCGCCACGCCCGGAATGTTCTGCGAGGCCATGGTGACCACGAACAGGGGCAGGGCGATGCCGGCCACCGCAGTCCAGGACAAGGATGGGGTCACCCACTGCGGTACCGCCAGTTGCAGCTGTACCTGCTGTGCGTGCAGCAGGCCACGGCTGGCCGCGACCGCGATGCCGACCAGCAGGGTGGCGATGACCGCATAGCGTGGCAACAGGCGGCGTCCAGCCAGCCAGGTGGCAAACATCGCCAGCGCCAGCACCAGCTGGGTGTTCATGGCCACGAACACGTCCAGGCCGAAGCGCAGCAGCACGCCGGCCAGCATGCCGGCGGCCAGCGCCATCGGCACCCGCTGCATCAACCGGGCGAAGATGCCGGAGAATCCGGCCAACATGCCCAGCACCGCAGCAAGCAGGAAGGCGCCGGTCGCTTCAGAGAGCGAGGCACCGCCCGCACCGACCACCAGCATCGCCGCGCCCGGTGTCGACCACGCGGTCACCACCGGCACGCGATAGCGCAGCGACAGCCCGATGCAGGTGACACCCATGCCCAGTCCCAGTGCCCACATCCATGAGGCGATCTGTGCCTGGTTGGCACCGACGGCTTGCGCAGCCTGGAACACGATGACGGCCGAACTGGCGAAGCCGACCAGCACAGTAATGAAGCCGGCAACGAGGGCCGGTACTGAAAGGTCGCGCCACCACGCTTGCCGCACCCGCATGTTCATTGCCGTCTCTCCACTGTGCATCCGTGCATTGATAGCCCTTGTGGCG
>NZ_RAUX01000066.1 GCF_013464485.1 Stenotrophomonas maltophilia | reverse complement strand
GACAACGTCAAGATGGTCGTCACCCTGATCAACCCGGTGGCAATGGACGAAGGCCTGCGCTTCGCCATCCGCGAAGGTGGCCGTACCGTCGGCGCCGGCGTGGTCTCGAAGATCATCGAGTAATCTGGTAGTATCTGCGCCCCGATGTTGCCTGGGTAGGGCATCGGGGCGTATCAAATGGGAAAGCAGGCACAGGATGTGCCTTGTGTTCCCCGGACCAGGAAGGGTCAATGCCATTCAGGCGGCGTCAACAGGCGACTGTTGACAGCTGCCTTGCGTGCCATTATGCTTCTACGTCTGGGCAGGCCTGGGAGCGGGTCTGCCTACGTTTTTGAGGTCTATGGAGTGACCTTGGCGGCCTGCAGGAGTGTGGGCCGTCCGTATTCAGGAATTTCATGGGGCAAAGCAACCCAGAGGCTTTGTCTGTCGCTCTTTTAACGAAGGAACCTACCGCCATGGCGGACCAAAAGATCCGGATCCGGCTGAAAGCGTTCGATCATCGTCTGATCGACCGTTCGGCCAGCGAGATCGTTGAAACGGCAAAGCGGACCGGCGCGCAAGTGCGTGGCCCGATCCCGCTGCCGACCAAGATCGAGCGTTACACCGTTCTCGTTTCCCCGCACGTCGACAAGGACGCGCGTGACCAGTACGAGACCCGCACGCACAAGCGCGTGCTCGATATCGTTGACCCGAATGACAAGACCGTGGACGCGCTGATGAAGCTCGAACTGGCTGCCGGCGTCGACGTTCAGATCAAGCTGACCTGAGGACTACGACCATGACGAAGAAGTATTCGTTGGGCTTCGTGGGCCGCAAGGCCGGCATGAGCCGCGTGTTCACTGAAGATGGCCGCTCCATCCCGGTGACCCTGATCGAAGCAACCCCGAACCGCATCGCGCAGATCAAGACCGTCGAAACCGACGGCTACAGCGCCGTGCAGGTGACCGTCGGTGCGCGTCGCGCTGCCCTGGTCAACAAGCCGGAAGCCGGCCACTTCGCCAAGGCGAAGGTGGAAGCGGGTCGTGGCCTGTGGGAATTCCGCGTTGAAGACGCGCAGCTCGGCGATTTCGCCGTTGGCGGCGAAGTCAAGGCGGACATCTTCGAAGTCGGCCAGATCGTCGACGTCCAGGGTGTCACCAAGGGTAAGGGCTTCCAGGGCACCATCAAGCGCCACAACTTCCGTATGGGCGATGCAACCCACGGTAACTCGCTGTCGCATCGCGCGCCGGGTTCGCTGGGTCAGCGCCAGACCCCGGGTCGTGTTTTCCCGGGCAAGAAGATGTCGGGCCACATGGGCGCGGTGCAGCAGAGCACCCAGAACCTGGAAGTGGTCAAGGTCGACGTCGAGCGCGGTCTGATCGCCGTTCGCGGCGCCGTTCCGGGCGCGGCGGGTGGCGACGTGATCGTCCGTCCGGCGAGCAAGGCATAAGGAGAGATGACGATGGAACTCGTTATCACGGGTAGCAACAACAAGGTCTCGGTCTCCGACGCCGTGTTCGGTCGCGATTTCAGCGAAGATCTGGTCCACCAGGTCGTCGTTGCCTACCGCAACGCCGGTCGCGCCGGCACCAAGGCACAGAAGACTCGCTCCGAAGTGGCTGGTACCACCAAGAAGTCGAAGAAGCAGAAGGGCGGCGGCGCGCGTCATGGCGCACTGACGGCTCCGATCTTCGTCGGCGGCGGTGTCACCTTCGCGGCCAAGCCGCGCAGCTTCGAGCAGAAGGTCAATCGCAAGCAGTACCGTGCCGCCATGTGCGCGATCCTGTCCGAGCTGAACCGTCAGGGCCGTCTGACCATCGTGGAGTCCTTCGACGTCGAAGTGACCAACACGAAGGGTCTGATCGCCAAGCTGGCCGGCCTGGAAGTGGGCAAGCGCCCGCTGATCGTCACCGAAGAAGCGTCCGAGCACCTGTACCTGTCCGCCCGCAATCTGCCGTACGTGCAGGTGCGTGACGTCCAGGGTCTGGATCCGGTCTCGCTGGTGGGTGCCGACACGGTCGTCATCACCGCTGACGCGGTCAAGAAGGTCGAGGAGTGGCTGGCATGAACAGCAACGAAAAAATCTTCAGCGTGCTGCGTGCCCCGCGTGTCTCCGAAAAGACCGCGCGCCTGCAGGAACTCTCCAACCAGTATGTCTTCGAAGTTTCGAACGAAGCCACCAAGGCCGATGTAAAGGCCGCGGTTGAGCAGCTGTTCGACGTCAAGGTCGAAGCCGTCAACGTGGTCAACGTCAAGGGCAAGAACAAGTCCTTCCGTAACCGTGCTGGCCGCCGCGGCGATTGGCGCAAGGCGTACGTTCGCCTGGCCGATGGCCAGTCGATCGATGTAACGGCCAAGGCCTGAGGTACATCCCATGCCATTGATGAAATTCAAGCCCACTTCCCCCGGCCGCCGTTCGGCCGTGCGCGTGGTCACTCCCGACCTGCACAAGGGTGCTCCGCACGCCGCGCTGGTCGAGTCGCAGAGCCGCTCGGGTGGTCGTAACCACCATGGCCGCATCACCGTGCGTCACGTCGGTGGTGGTGCCAAGCAGCACTACCGCATCATCGACTTCAAGCGCAACAAGCTGGGCATCCCGGCGCGCGTGGAACGCATCGAATACGATCCGAACCGCACCGCCCACATCGCTCTGCTGTGCTACGTCGACGGTGAGCGTCGCTACATCATCGCCCCGAAGGGCCTGAAGGCTGGTGATCAGGTGATCGCTGGTTCGGATGCTCCGATCAAGGCTGGCAACACCCTGCCGCTGCGCAACATCCCGGTCGGCACCACCATCCACTGCATCGAACTGAAGCCGGGCAAGGGCGCTCAGATCGCTCGCGCCGCTGGTGCGGCCGTGCAGCTGGTGGCTCGCGAAGGCATCTACGCCACCCTGCGCCTGCGCTCGGGTGAAATGCGCAAGGTTCCGGTCGAGTGCTGCGCCACCATCGGCGAAGTCGGCAACGACGAGCACAGCCTGGAAAAGCTGGGCAAGGCCGGTGCCAAGCGTTGGCGCGGCGTCCGCCCGACCGTTCGTGGTGCTGCCATGAACCCGGTTGACCACCCGCACGGTGGTGGTGAGGCGAAGGCCGGCCAGGGTAATCCGCATCCGGTCACCCCGTGGGGTGTCCCGACCAAGGGTTACAAGACGCGCCATAACAAGCGCACTCAGCAGTTCATCGTCCGCGATCGTAGGGGCTAATCGACCATGGCACGTTCACTCAAGAAGGGCCCGTTCGTCGATCACCACCTCGTCAAGAAGGTGGAGGCCGCTGCGGGCAGCAAGAAGCCGATCAAGACCTGGTCGCGCCGTTCGATGATCCTGCCTGACATGGTAGGCGTCACCATTGCCGTGCATAACGGCAAGAACCACATCCCGGTTCTCGTCAACGAGAACATGGTCGGCCACAAGCTCGGCGAATTTGCCATCACCCGGACCTTCAAGGGTCACGGTGGTGACAAGAAGTCGGGCAAGTAAGGAGAGATGACAATGGAAGCGAAAGCCATCCTGCGCACTGCGCG
Organism: Stenotrophomonas maltophilia; assembly: GCF_013464485.1. Classification (GTDB taxonomy): domain Bacteria; phylum Pseudomonadota; class Gammaproteobacteria; order Xanthomonadales; family Xanthomonadaceae; genus Stenotrophomonas; species Stenotrophomonas maltophilia_AW. The sequence goes on along the minus strand of NZ_RAUX01000066.1, from coordinate 16,151 downwards.
CATCTCCCCGCAGAAGGCTCGTCTGGTCGCTGACCAGGTGCGCGGTCTGCCGGCCGAACGTGCGGTCAACCTGCTGAAGTTCTCGGACAAGAAGGCTGCCCACCTGATCAAGAAGGTGGTGGAGTCGGCTATTGCAAATGCCGAGAACAACCAGGGCGCCGACGTCGACGAGCTGAAGGTTCAGACCATCATGGTTGATGAAGGTCCGACCCTGAAGCGTTTCATGGCGCGGGCGAAAGGCCGCGGTACCCGCATCCTCAAGCGCACCAGCCACATCACTGTGGTTGTGGGCGCCGCCAAGTAAGCGGATAAGGAAAAGACCATGGGTCATAAAGTTCATCCGATTGGTATCCGCCTCGGCATTTCCAAGGACTGGAACTCCAAGTGGTACGCCAACAAGGCCGAGTTCGCTGGTTACCTGGCAGCCGACCTGAAAGTGCGCGACATGCTGCGCAAGAAGCTGGCTCAGGCTGGCATCAGCAAGATCCTGATCGAGCGTCCGGCCAAGACCGCTCGCGTGACGATCCACACCGCCCGTCCGGGCGTGGTGATCGGCAAGCGCGGTGAGGACATCGAGAAGCTGCGCAAGGAAGTGAGCGAAATGATGGGCGTCCCGGCGCACATCAACGTCACCGAAGTGCGCAAGCCGGAACTGGACGCGCAGCTCGTTGCCGAGTCGATCGCCCAGCAACTGGAGCGTCGCATCATGTTCCGCCGTGCAATGAAGCGCTCGGTCGGCAATGCGATGCGCCTGGGTGCCCTGGGCATCAAGGTCAACGTGGGTGGCCGCCTCAACGGTGCAGAAATCGCCCGTTCGGAGTGGTACCGCGAAGGCCGCGTGCCGCTGCACACCCTGCGTGCCGACATCGACTATGGCTTCGCTGAAGCCAAGACGACCTACGGCATCATCGGCATCAAGGTCTGGATCTACAAGGGCGAGGTCTTCGATTTCTCCCAGGTTGGCCAGGAAAAGCAGGACGACACCCCGTCGCGCAACGATCGTCACGATCGCGGCGATCGTGGTGACCGTCAGCGCCCGGCCCGTGAAGCGAGGTAACGACAATGTTGCAACCCAAGCGAACCAAGTACCGCAAGGTACACAAGGGCCGTAACGATGGCCTGAGCTGGAGCGCCAACGCTGTCAGCTTCGGCGAATACGGCCTGAAGGCAACCGCACACGGTCAGCTGACCGCGCGTCAGATCGAAGCGGCCCGCCGCTCGATCAGCCGCTACGTCAAGCGCGGCGGCAAGATGTGGATCCGCGTGTTCCCCGACAAGCCCATCACCAAGAAGCCCATCGAAGTCCGAATGGGTTCTGGTAAGGGTAACGTGGAATACTGGGTGGCCCAGATCCAGCCCGGCCGCATGATCTATGAAATCGAGGGTGTTTCCGAGGAAGTGGCTCGCGAGGCGTTCCGCCTGGCCGCCGCCAAGCTCTCGGTCACCACCACTTTCGTGACCCGTACGGTGCGCTGATGGATATCAAAACTCTCCGTGAAAAGTCGGCTGACGAACTCAAGGCCCACCTGATCGACCTGCGTAAGGAACAGTTCTCTGTCCGTATGCAGCAGGTCACCGGCCAGCTGCCGAAGACCCACGACATTCGCCGGGTCCGTCGCGAGATTGCTCGCGTCAAGACTCTGCTCGGCAGCACGAAGTAAGGATGGCCGCTATGAGCGACAATACTGAAAAGAAGACGCTGCGCACGGTCGAAGGCCGTGTCGTCAGCAACAAGATGGACAAGACGGTTACCGTCCTGGTTGAGCGTCAGGTCAAGCACGCGCTGTACGGCAAGTACATCAAGCGCTCGACGAAGCTGCACGCCCACGATGCCGACAACGCCTGCAAGGAAGGCGATGTCGTCCGCGTGACCGAGATTGCTCCGATGTCCAAGACCAAGAACTGGCGCGTGGTGGAAGTCATCACGCGCGCGGCTGAATAAGGAGCTGAATCATGATCCAGATGCAGAGCTACCTTGACGTCGCGGACAATTCGGGTGCCAAGCAGGTGATGTGCTTCAAGGTGCTGGGTGGTTCCAAGCGCCGTTACGCCGGCATCGGCGACATCATCAAGGTCACCGTGAAGGATGCGATTCCGCGCGGCAAGGTCAAGAAGGGTGAAGTGTATGACGCCGTCGTGGTGCGTACCCGCAAGGGTGTGCGTCGCGCCGACGGCTCGCTGATCCGCTTCGACGGCAACGCTGCCGTTCTGCTGAACAGCAAGCAGGAGCCGATCGGTACCCGTATCTTCGGGCCGGTGACCCGTGAACTTCGTTCGGAGAAGTTCATGAAGATCGTCTCGCTCGCTCCCGAAGTGCTGTGAGCGACAGGAGATAATCATGGCTAACCGTATCAAGAAGGGCGACCAGGTTGTCGTCAACGCTGGCAAGGACAAGGGCAAGCAGGGCGAAGTCGTCCGCGTCGACGGCGACCGTGTGGTCGTCGCCAACGTGAACATCGTCAAGCGCCACACCAAGCCGAACCCGCAGGCAGGTGTTGCCGGCGGCGTGGTCGAGCGCGAAGCTTCGATCCATATCTCCAACGTGAATGTTCTGAACCCGGCTTCGGGCAAGGGCGAACGCGTTGGCTTCAAGGTGCTGGAGGATGGACGCAAACTGCGTGTGTTCCGCTCCAGCGGTGAGGCGCTCGACGCCTGAGGAATGAGAAGATGAGTTCCCGTCTCGAAAAGTTCTACAAGGACGAAGTGGTGCCGGCGCTGATGAAGCAGTTCGGCTACACCAATCCGATGGAAGTGCCGAAGCTGGTCAAGGTCACCCTGAACATGGGTGTCGGCGAAGCGGCCACCAACAAGAAGATCCTGGAAAACGCCGTCGGCGACATGACCAAGATTTCCGGCCAGAAGCCGGTTGTCACCAAGTCGCGTGTGTCGGTTGCGTCGTTCAAGATCCGCGATGGTTGGCCGATCGGCTGCAAGACCACGCTGCGTCGCCACAAGATGTACGAGTTCCTGGATCGCCTGATCAACATCTCGCTGCCGCGCGTGCGCGACTTCCGTGGTGTTTCTGGTCGTTCCTTCGACGGCCGCGGCAACTTCAACATGGGTGTGAAGGAGCAGATCATCTTCCCGGAAATCGACTTCGACGCCGTCGACGCGATCCGCGGTATGGATATCGCCATCACCACCACTGCGAAGACCGACGCGGAAGCGAAGGCGCTGCTGGCAGCGTTCAAGTTCCCGTTCCGTAACTGATCTGTCGAGGAAACCGAAATGGCAAAGACCTCCATGGTCAACCGCGACATCAAGCGGGAAAAGCTGGCAAAGAAGTACGCCGAAAAGCGTGCGGCTCTGAAGAAGATCGTGTCCTCCGTGGACGCGACCTACGAAGAGAAGATCGACGCCGCAACCAAGCTGGCCAAGCTGCCGCGCGATTCGTCGCCGAGCCGTCAGCGCAACCGTTGCGAGCTGTCGGGTCGTCCGCGTGGCGTCTACAGCAAGTTCGGCCTCGGCCGTAACAAGCTGCGTGAAGCCACCATGCGCGGCGACGTCCCGGGTCTGCGCAAGGCCAGCTGGTAATCCCAGCCGGCCCTGCGATCAGGAGCCCCTCCGGGGGTTCCTGAACCGGGCAGGGGAGGCATTCAGCCTTCCCGACGCAAAAAAACCGAAGAGCCCGGCGCAAGCCGGGCTCTTTTGGCGTATACTCTCGCGTCTTGCCCTGTGCAAACGGGGTTGTAGGAGTGGGCTTCCGGCCCGCTGCATCAAGGGACCTGGCCCGTTTCCAGGAGACAACAGATTTTCGCGAAAGCGGATATCGGTGCACTCAAAGGTACTCATATGAGCATGACTGATCCCATCGCCGACCTGCTGGTCCGCATCAAGAATGCGGCCGCGGTTGGCAAGCAGACGGTGAAAGCCCCGTCGTCCAAGATCAAGGTTGCGATCGCCCAGGTCCTGAAGGACGAGGGTTACATCACCGACCTGCGCGTGACCCAGCTGGAAAACAACAAGTCCGAGCTGGAAATCGTGCTGAAGTATTTCGAAGGCAAGCCGGTCATCGCGACCCTGAAGCGCTTCTCGCGTTCGGGCCTGCGCCAGTACCGCGGCAAGAGCGAGCTGCCGAAGGTCATGAACGGCCTGGGTATCTCCATCATTTCCACCTCCAAGGGCATCATGACTGATGCGCAGGCGCGCCAGCTGGGCGTCGGCGGCGAAGTCCTGTGCTTCGTGGCCTAAGGCGAAAGGAGTAGAACTATGTCCCGCGTAGCCAAGAAGCCGATCGACCTGGGTAAGGTTGAACTGAACGTCCAGTCGGACAGCGTCACCGCCAAGGGCCCGAAGGGCACCCTGTCGCTGGCCAAGCCGGCCGGTATTGCCATCAACGTCGACAACGGCGTTGCCACCCTGAGCACCGAGAACGCCGATCTGGTCGCACTGACCGGTACCGTGCGTGCGATCCTGTCCAACATGGTCAAGGGCGTGTCCGAAGGCTTCGAGCGCAAGCTGGAGCTGGTCGGCGTGGGTTACCGCGCTGCCATGCAGGGCAAGGACCTGAGCCTGTCCCTGGGCTTCTCGCACCCGGTCGTGTTCGTGGCGCCGGAAGGCATCACCCTGTCGACCCCGACCCAGACCGAGATCCTGGTCCAGGGCGCTGACAAGCAGGTCGTCGGTGAAGTTGCCGCCAAGATCCGTGCGTTCCGCAAGCCGGAGCCGTACAAGGGCAAGGGCGTGAAGTACTCCGACGAAGTCATCATCCGTAAGGAAGCCAAGAAGGCCTAATTAGGCGCTTCCGCTTTCAAAGGAAAAACATCATGAACAAGAACATCGCCCGCCTGCGTCGCGCCAAGTCGACCCGCGCCCACATCCGTGAGCTCGGCGTCGCCCGCCTGTCGGTGCTGCGCACCGGCCAGCACCTGTACGCCCAGGTCTTCACCGCCGACGGTTCCAAGGTGCTGGCTGCCGCCAACACCACCCAGACCGACGTCATGGAAGGTCTGAAGAACGGCAAGAACGCCGATGCCGCCGCCAAGGTCGGCCGTATCGTCGCTGAGCGCGCCAAGGCCGCCGGCGTCGAGAAGGTTGCCTTCGATCGTTCGGGCTACCGCTACCATGGCCGCATCAAGGCCCTGGCAGAAGCCGCCCGCGAAGCCGGCCTGCAGTTCTAAGGGATAAGGGCAGGGGACCTGTGGTCTCCTGCCCGCCTGCTCGCCCGCCTGAGTGAGGCGGGACGGCGCCACTCTTCTGCAGTGGTCCACCGGAACAACGCGACATTCCACAACCATAAGCGGCCTCGAGCCGTACATACCCAAACAACCAAGGAATCAACATGGCAGAAGAGCGTCAGCAGCGGGGTCGCGATCGCGACCGTAACCGCGAAGAGAAGATCGACGACGGCATGATCGAAAAGCTGGTCGCGGTCAACCGCGTCAGCAAGACCGTCAAGGGTGGCCGCCAGTTCACCTTCACCGCCCTGACCGTGGTCGGCGACGGCGAAGGCAAGGTCGGTTTCGGTTATGGCAAGGCCCGCGAAGTGCCGGTCGCCATCCAGAAGTCGATGGAACAGGCCCGCAAGAACCTGGTCAGCGTTGACCTGAACAACGGCACCCTGTGGCACACCATCAAGGATGGTCACGGCGCAGCCCGCGTGTTCATGCAGCCGGCTTCGGAAGGTACCGGCGTCATCGCCGGCGGTGCCATGCGCGCCGTGCTGGAAGCGGTTGGCGTGAAGAACGTGCTGGCCAAGGCCACCGGTTCGCGCAACCCGATCAACCTGGTGCGTGCCACCGTGAAGGGCCTGTCTGCTGCGCAGTCGCCGGCCCGCATCGCGGCCAAGCGCGGCAAGAAGGTGGAGGAACTCAACCATGGCTAATGAGTCCAACAAGACTGTCAAGGTCCGCCTGGTGCGTGGCCTGCGTGGCACCCAGTCGCGTCACCGCCTGTCGGTGCGTGCCCTGGGCCTGAACAAGCTCAACGATGTGCGTGAACTGAAGGACAGCCCGCAGGTGCGCGGCCTGATCAACAAGGTTCAGTACCTCGTCCAGGTTGAGGAGTAATCGACCATGACTCTGCGTCTCAATGAACTGAGCCCGGCACCGGGCGCCCGCACCGAGCGTACCCGCGTCGGTCGCGGTATCGGCTCGGGCCTGGGCAAGACTGCCGGCCGCGGCCACAAGGGTTCGTTCGCCCGCAAGGGTGGCGGCAAGATCAAGGCTGGCTTCGAAGGCGGCCAGACCCCCATGCAGCGTCGTCTGCCGAAGATCGGCTTCCGTTCGCCGATCGCCAAGGACACCGCTGAAGTGCTGCTGTACGCGCTGGACAAGCTGCCGGCCGGTGAGATCGACTTCGCCGCCCTGCGTGCTGCCAAGCTGGTCCCGAGCACCGCAAAGAAGGCCAAGGTCGTCGTCAAGGGCGAAGTGACCAAGGCGTTCACCCTGAAGGGTATTGCTGCCACGGCGGGTGCCAAGGCCGCGATCGAAGCTGCCGGCGGCAGCGTAACGGAGTAAGAAAATCATGGCGCAAGCTGGCATCGGTAACCTCGCGGGCGGAATGGGCAAGTTCACTGAACTTCGCCAACGTTTGCTGTTCGTCGTCGGGGCTTTGATCGTCTATCGCATCGGCTGCTACGTGCCGGTGCCGGGCGTCAATCCCGATGCCATGCTTGCCATGATGCAACAGCAGGGCGGCGGCATCGTGGACATGTTCAACATGTTCTCGGGCGGCGCCCTGCACCGTTTCAGCATCTTCGCGCTGAACGTGATGCCGTACATCTCGGCATCGATCGTGATGCAGCTGGCCGTGCACATCTTCCCCGCCTTGAAGGCGATGCAGAAGGAAGGTGAATCCGGCCGCCGCAAGATCACCCAGTATTCGCGCATCGGCGCCGTGCTGCTGGCGGTGGTGCAGGGCGGCTCGATCGCGCTGGCCCTGCAGGGCCAGGTCTCGCCGTCGGGCGCTCCGGTCGTGTACGCACCGGGCATGGGCTTCGTGCTCACCGCCGTGGTCGCGCTGACCGCCGGCACCATGTTCCTGATGTGGGTCGGTGAGCAGGTCACCGAGCGCGGCATCGGCAACGGCGTGTCGCTGATCATCTTCGCTGGTATCGTCGCCGGCCTGCCGGGTGCGGTCATCCACACCTTCGACGCCTACCGCGACGGCAACATCCAGTTCATCCAGCTGCTGCTGATCGCCATTGTCGTGCTCGCCTTCACCTTCTTCGTGGTGTTCGTCGAGCGTGGCCAGCGCCGGATCACGGTCAATTACGCACGCCGTCAGGGCGGTCGCAACGCGTACATGAACCAGACCTCGTTCCTGCCGCTGAAGCTCAACATGGCCGGCGTCATCCCGGCGATCTTCGCCTCGAGCCTGCTGGCGTTCCCGGCCACGCTGGCCATGTGGTCCGGCCAGGCCGCCAACCAGAGCAGCTTCGGCCAGATCCTGCAGAAGGTCGCCAATGCGCTGGGCCCGGGCGAGCCGCTGCACATGATCGTGTTTGCAGCATTGATCACCGGTTTCGCGTTCTTCTATACCGCGCTGGTGTTCAACTCGCAGGAAACCGCCGACAACCTGAAGAAGTCGGGCGCGCTGATTCCGGGCATCCGTCCGGGCAAGGCGACCGCCGATTACATCGACGGCGTGCTGACCCGCCTGACCGCAGCGGGTTCGGCCTACCTGGTGATCGTCTGCCTGCTGCCGGAACTGATGCGCACGCAGCTGAACGCCTCGTTCTACTTCGGCGGTACTTCGCTGCTGATCGTGGTGGTGGTGGTGATGGACTTCATCGCCCAGGTGCAGGCGCACCTGATGTCCCACCAGTACGAGAGCCTGCTGAAGAAGGCCAACCTGAAGGGCGGCAACCGCGGCGGTTTTGCCCGCGGCTGATTGGCCTGTTATACTTTCGTCTTCCTGACGTGATGGTCCCTCCGCTTCGCGGACTCCGGCCACACAAACGAAGGGCGGCCCCCGCAGCGGTTCCGGGTGGGGGTGTGATGAGGTGGTCCCGCGCTGGAGTAGCGCGGGCGGCCCTGGGGGAATCCCCAGGTCCAACCCCATCCGGCGCCGGAGCCTGGGCACACTCCCCAGGCCGGGTTCATGAAACCAATGGTTTCACGGGCTTCCATGTAAACCGGAACCTTGTTAGTATCGCTAGTTCACTTTTTTGATCCATCCTGCCGGATTGGCGTGCCCGAGGCGCGCTGTCGGCCATCACTCAGCTGGAGAACCGCGTCATGGCGCGTATTGCAGGCGTCAACCTGCCAGCCCAGAAGCACGTCTGGGTCGGGTTGCAAAGCATTTACGGCATCGGCCGTACCCGTTCGAAGAAGGTCTGCGAAGTCGCAGGCGTTGCTTCGACCACCAAGATCCGCGATCTGTCGGAGCCGGAAATCGAGCGCCTGCGCGCCGAAGTCGGCAAGTACATCGTGGAAGGCGATCTGCGCCGTGAAATCGGCATCGCGATCAAGCGCCTGATGGACCTGGGCTGCTACCGCGGCCTGCGTCACCGTCGTGGCCTCCCGCTGCGTGGCCAGCGCACCCGTACCAACGCCCGCACCCGCAAGGGTCCGCGCAAGGCGATCAAGAAGTAAGGGACTGAGAAATGGCTAAGCCCGCTGCTAAGACCAAGAAGAAGATCAAGCGCGTCGTCACCGACGGCGTTGCCCACGTCCACGCTTCGTTCAACAATACCATCGTCACCATCACCGACCGCCAGGGCAACGCTCTGTCGTGGGCGACCTCCGGTGGCGCTGGCTTCCGCGGTTCGCGCAAGTCGACCCCGTTCGCTGCCCAGGTGGCTGCTGAAAAGGCCGGTCGTGCTGCGCTGGACTACGGCGTGAAGTCGCTGGAAGTCCGCATCAAGGGCCCGGGTCCGGGCCGTGAGTCGGCCGTGCGTTCGTTGAACAACGTCGGCTACAAGATCACCAACATCATCGACGTGACGCCTATCCCGCACAACGGGTGCCGTCCGCCGAAGAAGCGTCGCGTCTAAAGGGAGCGATAAGAAATGGCTCGTTATATCGGTCCTACCTGTAAGCTCGCCCGTCGCGAAGGCGCCGACCTGTCCCTGAAGAGCCCGGCGCGTGCGCTGGACTCCAAGTGCAAGCTGGAGCAGAAGCCCGGCCAGCACGGCGCCACTGCCCGCAAGGGCAAGCTGTCCGACTACGCCACCCAGCTGCGTGAAAAGCAGAAGGTCAAGCGTATCTACGGCCTGCTGGAGCGTCAGTTCCGCAACTACTACAAGAAGGCCTCGACCAAGAAGGGCAACACCGGCGAGAACCTGCTGCAGCTGCTGGAAACCCGCCTGGACAACGTCGTCTACCGCATGGGCTTCGCCGTGACCCGTCCGGCTGCCCGTCAGCTGGTGTCGCACCGCGGCGTCACCGTGAATGGCAAGTCGGTCAACCTGGCTTCGTACCAGGTCAAGGCTGGCGACGCCATCGCCCTGTCTGAAAAGGCTGCCAAGCAGCTGCGCGTCCAGGAAGCCCTGACCGTTGCCGCCCAGCATGACCTGAGCCCGTCGTGGGTTGAAGTGGATTCCGGCAAGTTCACCGGCATCTTCAAGGCTGTTCCGGATCGTTCGGATCTGCCTGCGGACATCAACGAAGCGCTGATCGTCGAGCTGTATTCGAAGTAATTCACATTGGAGAGCCCCCGGCGACGGCCGGGGGTTCACTAGGAGAACCCGCAACATGACGGTTACCGCCAACCAGGTTCTGCGTCCTCGCGGTCCGCAGATCGAACGCCTTACCGACACCCGTGCAAAGGTCGTTATCGAACCTTTGGAGCGGGGTTACGGGCATACGCTGGGTAATGCCCTGCGTCGCGTGCTGCTGTCGTCCATCCCGGGCTTCGCCATCACGGAAGTCGAAATCGACGGCGTGTTGCATGAGTACACCACGGTCGAAGGTCTGCAGGAGGACGTGCTCGAAGTCCTGCTGAACCTCAAGGACGTGGCCATCCGTATGCACTCCGGCGACAGCGCCACCCTGTCCCTGTCCAAGCAGGGCCCGGGCGTTGTCACCGCTGCCGACATCAAGGTCGACCACAACGTGGAGATCCTGAACGGCGACCATGTGATCTGCCACCTGACCAAGGACACGGCAATCAACATGCGTCTGAAGATCGAACGTGGTTTCGGCTACCAGCCGGCTGCCGCGCGTCGTCGTCCGGACGAAGAAACCCGTGCCATCGGCCGTCTGGTCCTGGATGCCTCGTTCTCGCCGGTCCGCCGCGTCGCCTATGCCGTGGAAGCGGCCCGCGTCGAACAGCGTACCGACCTGGACAAGCTGGTCATCGATATCGAGACCAACGGCACCATCGATGCCGAGGAAGCCGTGCGCACCGCCGCCGACATCCTCAGCGACCAGCTGTCGGTGTTCGGTGACTTCACCCACCGCGACCGCGGTGCGGCCAAGCCGGCCAACAACGGCGTGGATCCGGTGCTGCTGCGCCCGATCGACGATCTGGAGCTGACCGTGCGTTCGGCCAACTGCCTGAAGGCTGAAAGCATCTACTACATCGGCGATCTGATCCAGAAGACCGAAGTGGAGCTGCTGAAGACCCCGAACCTGGGCAAGAAGTCGCTCACCGAGATCAAGGAAGTGCTGGCTCAGCGCGGCCTGTCGCTCGGCATGAAGCTGGAGAACTGGCCGCCGGCCGGCGTCGCCAGTCACGGCATGCTGGGCTGATATCGGTAATGCCTGGAGGCTCCACCGGCAACGGTGGAGCCTTCAACGCAACACAACATGCCACGACGAACCGAAGGTTCGCGCGGCAGGTCGTCCAGGACGGGCGGCCAGGACCATCCGCAGTCCGCGCAGCAACGCCAGGATGGCGACAACGATCCGCACAGCCTCATCATTAACCAAGGAATATCACCATGCGTCACCAGAAGTCTGGCCGTAAGTTCAGCCGCACCAGCGCCCACCGCGAAGCGATGTTCAAGAACATGGCTGCCTCGCTGTTCAAGCACGAGCTGATCAAGACCACCCTGCCGAAGGCCAAGGAACTGCGCCGCGTTGCCGAGCCGCTGATCACCCTGGCCAAGGTCGACTCCGTCGCCAACCGCCGTCTGGCCTTCGCCCGCCTGCGCGACAACGAAGCCGTGGGCAACCTGTTCACCATCCTGGGCCCGCGCTACGCGAACCGTCCGGGCGGCTACCTGCGCCTGCTGAAGTGCGGCTTCCGCGCCGGCGACAACGCGCCGATGGCTTACGTCGAGCTGGTCGACCGTCCGGCCGTGGCCGAGGAAGTGGCCGAGTAATCGGACTGCTCCAATGCGACACAGCAAAAGCCCGGCAACTGCCGGGCTTTTGCGTATAGGGGCCGGATTCCGTTCCTGCGGAACGGCCTCCAACCCACACCGTTCCGACAGGCGTCACCTGTGGCGGTTCGAATGGCACGCACTCTCGGTTACGCTTGGCGCCTGATCCATTCGAGCGTTGACGATGAATCCACTGCGCTGGCCCTTCCGCGCCCAGTTCTTCCTGGGCTTCCTGATCTGCGCAGGCCTGCTCGGCTACGCCATCTTCCTGCAGTTGAAGATGGGCCTGGAGCCGTGTCCGTTGTGCATCTTCCAGCGTTTGGCGTTCGCTGCGCTGGGCCTGCTGTTCCTGATCGGTGCGCTGCACGGGCCGTCCAACCGCCCCGGCCGGGCGACCTATGGCGTGCTGGCCTTCATTGCCGCGGCAGTGGGTGTCGGCATCGCCGCGCGCCACGTCTACGTGCAGATGCTGCCGCCGGAAATGGGTTCCACCTGTGGCCCGCCGCTGGCCTTCCTGAGTGAGACCATGGGGCCGCTGGAAGTGTTCCGCACGGTGCTGACCGGTACCGGCAACTGCGGCAACATCGACTGGACGTTCCTGGGCCTGACCATGCCGATGTGGTCGGGCGTGTGGTTCGTGCTGCTGGCGCTGTGGGCGCTGGTGGTGTCGCTGCGCAAGGTCAAGCGCTGAACGTAGCCATGCATGGCGTGGCTCTACTGGGTAGTGCCGGCCGCTGGCCGGCAACCCTTGGGACGGTGTGGTCCCATACGAATGCCGGTCAGCGGCCTACCACGGTCCGTCCTCAGAAGTCCTGCTGCAGGCTCAGGTAGGCGCCGCGGCGCGGTCCCCATTGCGGGGCGAACACACCCACACCGCCACCGTCGCGCAGCTGGTAGCTGCGGTCCAGCGCATTGATCACCGCCAGCTGCACATGCAGCGGATGCCCACTGTCGGCGTTGAAGTCATGGCCTGCGCTGAGATTGACCTGCAGGTACGACGGCAGCTCGCCGCCGTTGGGCACGCCCTCGATGTCCGAACGCAGGCCGCTGCCGAACACGTAGTTGGCGCCGACCCGATTGTGCCCGGCGAAGGCGTAGCTGAGCCCACCGGACGACGTCAGCTTCTGGTCGTGGTCGAGGTGGATCCAGTGGTTGGCCACATAGGCCAGCGCGTCCGGATCGAGGTTGTACTGGCCGGTGATGACCTGGGTGCCGATGGCCTTGTTCAGAGCGGCATTGAAGTAGGCACTGAAAGGACCGTTGCTGTAGTCGGCACTGAACTCCAGGCCGCGGATATGGCCGCGGCGGTAATTGAACGTCGAGTAGATGTAGGCGGCGCCGAACTGGCCTTCGTCCTGCAGGCGCGCGACATGGCGGTCGTACGCGTCCAGGCCCAGGGTCAGGTGTTCGCCCAGCTGCTGCGAGACGCCGATGTCGTAGTAGTCGCTGCGTTCGGCCAGTGGCGTGTTGTTGCCGCCGCTCGGCTGCTGGTTGGTGGTGCCGTCGTACAGGGCGATATCGCTGCTGGCGATCAGCTCACTGGCCGGTGGCGTGAAGTAGCGTGAATAGCCGGCGTGCACGGTGGTGCTGTCGCTGGCATTCCAGACCACGCCCACGCGCGGGCTCAGCCGGCCCTCGGTGTGGCCGAAGGCCTTGTAGCGGTCGCCACGCAGGCCGTAGTTCACGGTCCAGTCGTCGCCGAGCTTCCATTCGTCCTGCGCGTACAACGCCAGCGTGCTGGCATGGAACGCGCTGCGATCAGGAATCTGCAGCGGTGTGGTGCTGGACTGCTGGCCGGCATCATCAACCGGGAACACCCAGCTGTTGTTGCTGGCCCGCGCGTTCTCGTAATTGCCGTACAGGCCGTAGCGCAGCGTGTGGTCTTTGCCCAGTGGGGTGGAGAAGTCGGCCTGCAGCGTGTTGGCGCGGTTGCTGCGCTGGACCTGGGAGGCGACGCCGCTGAACACCAGGTCGCCGACGATATCGGGATTGAAGCCTACATCGCTGTAGCGCTGCCCGGCAGAGACCTGGTAAGCGGTGCTGCCCAGCGTGCCCTGCAGCACCAGCATGCCGAAGCGGGTGGTCTCGCGTTGGGTTTGATCCAGCTGGCTGGAATCGAAGGTGGTGGTGTCCAGGTAGCCGAACTGCGGCGTCTGGCCCGGGTTGACCGGAATCTGGAAGCGGTTGTTGGCGAAGCCGGCGAACACGCTCAGGCGGGTGTTGTCGTTGACCAGGTAGGTCAGGTCGGCGAAGGCCTTGCCCTGGTGGGTGTCGTCATGAAGGGGCTTTCGCGAAGCGGTGGGATTCTCCAGGCCAATCTCGTTCTGGTCGTAGTTGCCGGTCAGGAACCAGCTCCAGCGCCCCTGGTTACCCCACCAGGAGGCATTCGGATTGATCTTGCCGAACGAGCCTGTGGTGAGTCCGGCGCTGCCGCCATTGCCGAGCTCGGCGCCACTGCGGGTGGTGATATCGACCACCGCAGCGGTGCGTTCGCCGAACTGCGCCGGCAGCGCGCCGTCCATCAGGCGGATGCTCTTGATGGTGCGGGCATCCAGCGTCTGGCCGAAGCCCGAGATCGATTCGGGCAGCAGTACGCCGTTGATGCGGTACTGCAGGTTGGCGTGGTCGCCACGCACATGCACGCCGCCATAGGAGTCCTGGACCACGCCCGGAGCCTGCAGCAGCACCTGGCTGAGTGGCGCGGAGGCACCCAGCGGCTGCTTCTGGATGTCCTCGGCGGTGATCTGGTACTGGCTGCTGCCGATGTCCGGCGACAGCGCATTGCGGGCCTGGTCGAGCTGGGCGTGGACGGTGACCGTGTCGAAGTCCTTCACCAGGGCGGTATCGGCAGCTGCGGCGAGGGAGGGCAGGCTGGCCAGGGCCAGGGCGAAGGTGATGCCGGTAGCAAGCAGGGAGGGCTTCATGGCGGATAGGCTGTGGAAGGGGCCAATGGGGATTGAGTGTTACTTCGTAACAGTTCGTGGCGAATCATGCGCCTGTCCGGGTGGCCGTGGGCATGCGGTTTCTGGCCGATCGCGATGCCCTTTCCCCGGTGTTCAGTCATGTGCAGACGGCGTTCGGCCCTTTGCGACAGCGGTCGGCTCTGCGACCATGAACGTCCCCCACCTCCGGAAGTCTGCAATGAGCCTGTCCGCCGTTTCGCCTGTTCCCGATCCTGCCGCGACCGCCGCCGGCGCTGCCTGGTCGCCGGAGAGCTGGCGTGGCAAGACCGCGCTGCAGATGCCGACCTATCCGGACCCGGTGGCGCTGGACGCCGCCCTGCACGAGCTGAAGCGGCTGCCGCCGCTGGTCACGTCGTGGGAGATCCTGGCGCTGAAGCAGCAGCTGGCCGAGGCCCAGGAGGGCAAGCGCTTCCTGCTGCAGGGCGGCGACTGCGCCGAGAATTTCAGCGACTGCGAATCGGGCACCATCTCCAACCGGCTGAAGGTGCTGTTGCAGATGAGCCTGGTGCTGGTGCATGGCCTGCGCCAGCCGGTGATCCGCGTCGGCCGTTTCGCCGGCCAGTATGCCAAGCCGCGTTCGGCCGACACCGAGACCCGCGACGGCGTGACGCTGCCGAGCTACCGCGGCGATGTGATCAACGCGCCGGCCTTCACCGAGGCGGCACGCCTGCCAGACCCGAAGCGGATGCTGCAGGCGCACGCACATTCGGCGATGACGATGAACTTCGTGCGGGCGCTGATCGATGGTGGTTTCGCCGATCTGCACCACCCCGAGTACTGGAACCTGGAGTGGGTGCGGCATTCACCGTTGGCGGTCGACTACCAGAAGATGGTGGCGTCGATTGGCGATGCCGTGCACTTCATGGAGACCCTGGCCGGGGCCCGCGTGCACAACCTCAACCGCATCGATTTCTACACCTCGCACGAGGCGTTGCTGCTGCCCTACGAGCAGGCGCTGACCCGTCAGGTACCGCGCCAGCAGGGCTGGTTGAACCTGAGCACGCATTACCCGTGGATCGGCATGCGCACGGCCGCGCTCGATGGCGCGCACGTGGAGTACCTGCGTGGCGTGCGCAATCCGATTGCAATCAAGGTGGGCCCGTCGGTGACGCCGGACCAGCTGCTGCGCCTGATCGATGTGCTCAACCCGCATGACGAGCCGGGTCGACTGAGCTTCATCCACCGCATGGGTGCAGCGCAGATTGCCGAGAAGCTGCCGCCGCTGCTGGATGCGGTCAAGCGTGATGGCCGCCGCGTGCTGTGGGTGTGTGATGCGATGCATGGCAACACCGAAAGCACCGCCAATGGCTTCAAGACGCGGCGCTTTGACAATGTGCGTGGCGAAGTGGAGATGTCGTTCGATCTGCATGCGGCCGCGGGCACGCGCTTGGGCGGCGTGCACCTTGAGCTGACCGGCGAGGACGTGACCGAATGCACCGGTGGCGCGCGCGAACTGACCGAGCGTGACCTGGAGCGTGCGTACCGCTCGACGGTGGACCCGCGGTTGAACTATGAGCAGTCGCTGGAGATCGCGATGGCGATCGTACGCAAGCAGGAGCAGGTGCGGTAAGGGTTTTTCGGCAGGGCTTGCAGCCCTGCACCTGCTGCAGTCAACGTCAACGTCAACGTCAACAGAGCGGGCATTCCGTGGGTTGGCGAGGCGGTGTCGGAGTGCGGGGACGCCGCAAGTACGTCCATGTAGGCTTGGCAGCCGCATCCATGCGGCTGACACCCCGCACTCCGACACCGCCCCGCCTCTGACAGATTCCGGCGGCTGTTGGTAGGTGTCGACCTTGGTCGACACGGTAGATCCACGCTATGCGTGGATGAATTTCCAATGGAATCGAATATTTCGATATCTGAGATTTGAGCCGAGCATGGCTCGGCTCTACAGAAGAGCGAACAGATCGCGGAAATCTGTCAAAGGCGGGGTGGGTCCGGTTGCGGGGGCGTGAGCCGCATGGATGCGGCGACCG
>NZ_RAUX01000065.1 GCF_013464485.1 Stenotrophomonas maltophilia | reverse complement strand
CCCCCSCCSCSCCCCCSCCACTACCGCTCAGAGGCGCTCGGCCTTGCCGCTGGCCAGTGCGCGCGCGATCACCTGCTGTGCCTGCTGCGATGCCTGCGCATGCACGCGTGCCTGACGCTCGCCCAACGCGGCCTGTTGGCTGCCCAGTGCCGCCTGTCGGCTGGCCAGTTCAGACTGCTGGCTGGCCAGGCGCTGCATGTCACGGGTGCGGCCGGATTGGGCGGCCTCGCTGCGGGCTTCCTGCATTGCACGACGTGCCTCAGCGGCGGCCTCGCGCGCAGCCTCACGTGCAACGGCCATATCGCTGGTCGCACCACGCGCCGCCTTCGCGGCTTCTGCGGCGGCCTCACGGTTGATGTCGTGGGCGGCCATCGCGCTGCGCGCTACCTCAGCGGCGGCCAGCGCAAGACGGCGTGACTCCTCGCCCTGCAGGCGGCCCATCTCACCCATCTGCCTGCCGAGTTCGCCCTGCTCGCGACCCAGCGCACTCTGCTGGCGGCCCAGTTCGCTCTGCTGGCGACCGAGGTCTGCGGCGCCGCTGTAGGCGCGCTGCAGGGTCTGGATCAGCATCGGGTCGCGCACCACATAGCGCTTGTCGCCCTGGCGGAACCACAGCGCCGGCCCCTTGCCGAGCTGCCTGCGGGCCACCGTTACATCGTCGATGCCGCCATTGGCGAAGGTCGAATCACCATCGACCAGCACGTAGGCCTGCAACGGCGACTTGCCGAGATCCAGGCGCCCGTAGGTGGTGATGGAGGTGGTGTGGGAAGTCGAATGCTCACTGTGCATGTCGGTATCCACATCGACATCCACGTCGACCGCCACATCGGCATCGTCCGGGCCTGACAGCGCCTCGACATCGGCCGGCTCGGCAGGCGGCGCGGGCGCCACCGGCACGGCCGGAACGCGCGCGGCCGAAGGCGCTGCGGGCGGCGCGTTCGGAGCCTTCGGCGGCGGCGGCACCACGGCCTTCGGTGCGGCCGGCGGCGCGGGCGGTGCCGGTGGCACTGGCGCAGCGACCAGCCGCACTGGTGCCACGCCCACCAGCACCACGACGGCGGTCAGTGCCATCGCCAGAATGCGCGGGCAGGCCCGGCGCGGCTGCAGCGAGAGCAGGCGACGCTTGAGGCTGGTGGTGTTCGGCGCGGCGCTGGCCACGCCCAGGTGTGGCTGCGGTGCCACGCCCAGCCGCAACAGCAGGCGGCCATAGGCCTGACGGCTCGCGCCATGCTGGCCAACCACGGCCGCATCCACCGCTTCTTCGCGGGCCTGTGCGTATTCGCGCACCGACAGGCGCAGCAGCGGGTGGAAGAAGAACAGGTGCTGGGCCAGTGCGGGCAGCAGGCCCCACTGCAGGTCACGCCGCTGCAGGTGTTGCAGTTCGTGAGTCAATGCCAGGTCCAGCGCATCACCCTGCAGGGCGTTGTCGCCGGCCGGCAGCAGCAGCACCGGGCGGAACGGCCCGACCAGCTGCGGTGCGTCCACCTGCGTGCTCATCCACAACCGCGGCGCAGGACGCACGCCGTGCGCATCGGAGGCCAGCTGCAGGGCCTGCACCAGCGCTTCGTCCTCGCAGGGATAGGCGGCGGCCAGCAGCGCGCGGCAGCGGCGCCATTCACCAAAGGTGCGCAGGGCCATCAGCAGCACACCGGATGCCCACAGCGCAGCCAGTGCAACGGCCCACCACGCCACTGCCGGCACGTCCGCTGCAGGCACCGGCATCGTCGCCAGCAGCTGCGCCGAGGCTTCCGGCGCCAGCGGGTAGACCAGATCTGCGGCAACGTCAGTGGCGGTCATCGCCACCGCCTGCGGTGCCGGCAGCCAGGCCAGCTGCAACGGCTGGCTCCAGAACAGGCCCAGCACGGCCTGCAGCGACACCAGCCACCACAGGCGGCAGCGGGTGGCCGCAGACAGCGACGGCAGCGCGCGGCACACGCCGTACACCAGCGCCACCAGCAGCACGGTCTGCAGGCTGGTCCAGCCCAGCCGTTCCAGCATCGGGATCAGCATCGTGGTGTCCATGGCTCAGCCCTCGTGGCGGCGCGATTGGAGTTCGGCGACCAGCGCTTCCAGCTCGGCCAGCTCGTTGTCGCTGACCTGCTGGCGCTGCGACAGGTAGGCCACGAACGGCGACACCGAGCCCTGCAGGGTGTTGTCGACGAACTGGGCCACGGCACCCTGCAGCACGCTTTCCGGGCCACGGGTGGCCTGGTAGCGGTAGACGCCGTCCTGCTGCTGGCGCTGAAGATACCCCTTCGCCCGCAGCCGCTCCATCATCGTCAGCACTGTGGAACGGGCCAGGCCACGGGCCTCGCCATAACCACTGGCGACCTCGCCGACCGTGGCCGGCGCATGTTCATCGATGTACTGCAGCAGGGCCAGTTCCTGGTCCCCGATCGTCTTGCCACGCATGACACCACTCCCTTGACTACACGTGTCGTCACTTTCTGCGTGACGACAATTGTAGTCAACCCCCCGGAAGTCATGGGCCGACGAACGGTAGGGCGGTGGTCATGCCCCTCAGTACTCCACGCGGTACCCGATCGAAAAGGTCCGCCCTGCGGCCGGCAGGCTGGACATCTTTCCGTAGGTCGCCTCGGCCTGTTGGCCATAGACCGTGCGGTAGTCACGATCAGCCAGGTTGTAGATGCCGACGCTGAAGCGGCCGCCTGCCAGCGGCAGCTCGCCGATCAGGTCGAACACCGCATAGCCGTGGATCTTCGCAGCCGGGGTTGCGCGGATGCTCGGGCTGATCGCCGCAGCCGGTGCATCGCGCCAGGCGCGATCGGTTCCGCCGACAACCTGCCCCTGCAATCGCAGCAGGCTGTCGTTGGCGAAGCGCCACTGCCCATGCACACCGGCCTTCAAGGGTGAAACGCGGAACGCATTGAGCTCACGCCAGCGTCCGGCAGCGTCGCGATACTGGCCTCGGGTGCTGGCAAGGCTGGCGCCCAGCTCCAGCGGTGCGGTCGGCGTGTAACGCAGGTTGGCCTCCACGCCCCACACCCGCTCGTCGGTGTCGGCCACCGACACGCTGTAGTCGCGGTTGAACTGTACGGTCTTGTCCGAGCGGTTGTAGAACGCGGTCACTGCGCTCTGCAGCGAGGCATCGCTGCGGCGCCAGCCCAGCTCGTAGCTGTCGACCTTGATCGGGCCGATGTTGCGGCTGTCGATGACGAAGCTTGCCGGTACGTCGCGCAGCATGCGCTGGGTGTCGGGCAGGCTGAAGCCCTGCGAGACGTTGGCGAACAGCTGTTGCGATGCATCCAGCCGGTACACCACACCGGCATTGAACAGGGTCTGCGAGTGGCGCACGCGGCCGCCCCGCAGCAGGCGCGGCTGATACCCGGCAACGGCGTCGGCGGTGATCGCTTCGGTGTAGGGAAGCGAATCTTCTACGCGGTTGCGCAGGATCTGGTGGCGGACACCGGCCTGTACGCTGAAGCGCTCACCCAGCGAATGATCGGCCTGCAGGAACAGGCCCGTGGTATCCACGCGCACGTCCGGCCCCATCGCGTACTGCGCGGTGGGCTGGTAATCGAGACCATTGCTGGCGATGAAGCGGTTGATGTCATACATCAGCCCGCGCTGGCGATCCTGCTCGCGTTCGTGGTCCACGCCATACGACAGTTGCAGGCTGCGGCCACCGACCTGGAAATCCTTGTGCAGCGCGCTGCGCAGGCCCCAGACATCAATGTCGGTGTTGGACTGCATCGCCACATAGGCGAAGCCGCCGCGCAGCGCGGGGTGCACCAGGGTCGACACCGACGGGAACCAGCGCCCCTGCTCGTTGCGGTAATAGGCTTCCACGCTCAGTTGCTGCCCACCCGGCAGGTCGCGGTTGCGGTACTGCACATTCACGCCCTGGTGCCGGGTGCGCGGCTGCGCCTCCAGCTGCAGGCCGGGCAGCGCCTGGTGGCTGGGCGTGAATGCAGGGTTGAACAGCGCGGCAAGGCGCGGGCCATAGTCGGGGCCATGATCACTGTCCTGCTGATCGTCGAACCATCGCACGCCCACGCTCAACCGCTGGCTGTCCGTCGGGGTCCAGTCGAAGCGCGCATTGAGTTCGCGGGTCTCGGTGTCCTGCCGATCGGTCTGCGCGATCTCCGGGCCGATGCGGCGGCCATGCGCATCCAGCGATGCGCCCTGCCGGCCATAGGCGAAGCCGAACGCGCCACTGAACTGATCGCCGCGCACGGTCATGGTCTGCGCGGCGTTCCAGGCCAGCGTGTCACTGGACAGATGCGAGGGACTGCGCAGGCCGAACTGGCTGGCCAGCTGCACCGGCTGCTCGCCGGGCTGCAGGGTGATGATGTTGATGATGCCGCCACTGGCGCCGGCGCCATACAGCGCGGTGGCGCCGGAGATCACTTCGATGCGCTCGATCATGGTCGGCGAGATGCTGTTGAGCTGGCGCGACCCATCGCGTGCGCCGGTCAGCGGCACGCCATCGATCATCACCTGCACGCTGCGGCCGCGCATGGTCATGCCGTAGTTGCTGGTGGTCCCGCTGGCCGGTGCCAGCGACGGCACCAGCTGGCCAAGGATGTCGGCGGTGCTGCGCCCGGCGGTGATCTGCTGGGCAATCTGTTCGTGCTCGATGGCATACACGGTGCCGGCGATCTCGGCCACACTGCGTGCGCCTCGCACGGCGGTGACACTCACCGCATCCAGTTGCCGGGTGCCGGCCGTAGTGGACGCATTCTGCGCCGCCAGCTGGCCACTGATGGCCATCGCCAGCACAGCCAGCGGAAGGGTTGCTGCGGTATGCCGCATGGTGTCCTCGTTGCGTGTCAGGGGGAGTTCGTGGGTGCTGCGAAGCGGCGCATCAGCGGCCCGCACAACAGCAGTCCAAGCGCCGATACCGTGGCCAGCGCGATGTAGTAGGTGGGGTAGCCCATGCCCTTGGCGAGGAAGCCGGACAACGCGCCGCCGAGGAAATTGACCAGCAGCTCGAAGCACACCAGCAGGGTGAAGTCGGTGCCAGCCTGTTGCCGCGAACTGACCCGCATGAACAAGGCATACAGGCTGGTCATCGCCACATAGCGCAGCGTCAGCAGGGCGATCACCAGCGCGCCCAGGCCAAGCCGCGAGGTCGCAAGCGCGCCGCTGTACAGCATCAATGCCAACAGCACATACAGCGCCGTGCGCCACCAACCGGCATGCATCAACAGCTGCTCGGCCCGATGCTGCTTGAGCAGCCAGGCGGCGCCCACGGCCGCCAGCATGCCGGTGCCGGCGCCGCCCACCGAGATCAGCAATCCGATCTCAGTCAGACTGAACTGCTGGTCGACCAGCAGCGGGTTGATCATCGCCATGGCCGGCGCTTCCACCAGCCGGTACAGCACGATCAGCAGCAGCGCCCAGCGTAGTTCGCGGCGGCGCAGCGCGCGCAGGATGCTCGGCCGCGGCGCGTCAGGCCTGGCCGGCGTTTCGTTGATCTGCTGCACTGCCAGCAGGGTCAGTGCGCTCATCGCGGCCAGGCTCAGCAGGGCCACGCTCCAGCCGCGGGTTTCATACAGCCACAGCACACCGGCGCCACCGATCATGCTGCCCAGGGCCACTCCCACGCTCTGCGCCATGCTGCCCAACCGGTGCTCGGCCGGCGCCAGCGCCTCCACGGTGTAGCCGTCGATGGCGATGTCCTGGGTGGCAGCAATGCTCGAGATCCACATACCGACCAGTACGAACACGACCAGGCCATGATCCAGGCCGGTGAACGCCAGCACCAGGATGCCGGCCAGCAGCAACAGTTGCGTCAGCCACAGCCAGCTGCGGCGGCGGCCGAGGGCGGGCAGGTGCCAGCGGTCCACCAGCGGTGCCCACAGGAACTTCAGCGCCCACGGCAGGTACAGCAGCGACAACATGCCGATCCAGCGCAGGTCCACGCCCTGGCTGCGCAGGATGGCCGGCACCGCCACGTTGTAGAAGTACAGGGGCAACGCATGCGCCATGTACAGCGCGACAATCACCCCCAGGCCGAACGGCGAAGCAGCGGCGCGCTCAGGGCGCATCGGCCTGCTCCAGGTGCTCGCCAATCCAGCGCATGCCCGCGCCGGCATCGGCGGTGACGAAGTAAGGCACGGCCCAGGCCGCATGCAGCGCCGGGGTGTCCAGCCGTTGCTGATCGGCGGCATCGCAGGCGATGCGTACCAGGCCGCGGCAGTACTGCCGGAAGGCGGCCTTGTACCGCTTGTACCAGACCGCCTGCAGGGCACGGTAGTCGTCGCAGAAGGTGGCACCGGGCGCGGTGCTGGCAATGAAGTAGAAGGGACGATGGGCCTCGATCAGCGCCTGTACGCGGTCCAGCCAGTACCGGATCTGGTCCGCATCCACCGCGCCATGGAAGACGGCACGCAACACCACCGCCTCGTTGATCACCAGACCCATTGCCATCGACCTTCTTGCTGAACAGGGGGAAGGGGCAGTGGCCCACCCCCGCAAATGAGAATAATTTGCAATACGATTGCAAGTTTAGGCGCGACGAAAGAAAATTTAGGCACGACAGTATTCGTGGGTGCCTTGCATGCAGGTCTATTCCTGCGCCGAACTGATGAGCGCTGCCCACGCGCTGGGCGGCCGGGTCGACTTTGAATCGGGCCTTCCCGACGCACTGCCGGTGCTGGCCGGCTGGCAGCAGGTGCAGTCGATGGGCAGCGGCCTGGTGCTCTACCTCAGCCGCAGCCAGGACATGGTCGGCGGCCGCAGCCAGAACTGCCTGCCTGCGGGCCTCACCGCCAGTTTCCTGCTGCAGGGACAGGCCGAAGTGGTCATCGCCAACCAGCGCCTGCAGATGGACAGCCGCCGGGCCGGGAGCCCGGCGATGCTGGTCCACCTTCGCGAGGAGGAAGCGTTCCAGCGCCATTGGCAGGCGGGTCGTGAGGAAACCAAGGTCAGCCTGCACCTCAGCCAGGACTGGCTGTCGCGCCAGCTCGATGGCATTGCCTCGACCAGTCTCAGCCGCCTGCGACTGAGCCACGCGCGCAATCAGGCGTGGCAACCGCCCGCGCCGCTGGTGCGGCGAGCTGCGGCGTTGTTCGGAACGGAAACGGCGGAGCCGCCTCTGCTTGCCAGCCTGCAGCGCGAGAGCTTTGCGCTGGAAGTCGCGGCCAGCGTGGTTCGATCCGTGGTCGCCGAACGCGACGCGCCTGCCCCCAGCGCGCATCTGCGGCGTTGCGTGGACCAGTTGCAGCAATGGCTGCAGAGCGGCGAGGCCGATGGCCTGACCATCAACCAGATGGCGCGCAGGTTGGGTACAAACGCTGTCGACCTGCAAACCACCTTCCAGCAGCTGCACGGCAGCAGCATCGTCGCCTGGCTGCGTGCACTGCGCCTGCAACGGGCACACGATGCGCTGCTGCAACGGCGGGTGTCAGTGGACGTGGCGGCCAGCCTTGCCGGGTACGCCCATACCAGCAGCTTCAGTGCCGCGTTCAAGCGGCAGTTCGGAAGATCTCCTTCCCGGATCCGCTAGACGCAGCAGGCACGCAGGATCCAATTCAACAGCCCCTGCGCTGCTCCTCTCAGCGCCCGGTCACGAACGGGTCGCCCTTGCACGGCAGCAACGGGCTGTCGTCGCAGGGCCATAGCGTGGCGGGCACGCTCCTGACCACCTCGAAGTGGCCCTGGTTCCAGCGCAGGAACCCCGCATGGATGGCATTGCCATGATCAAACGTGCGCGCGCCACACCCCATTCAGGCGACACATGCCGCGTCCGGCCTCATCCCCGCGGCCCGCCCATCACCGGCAGGATCACCCCACTGATGTAGCTGGCACAGACCGGCGAGGCGAGGAACACATAGGCCGGTGACAGCTCCTCCGGCTGCGCGGGGCGGCCCATGTCGCTGTCCTTGCCGAACCCGGCAACGTCCTGCGCCTGCTTGTCGGCAGGGTTCAACGGCGTCCACACCGGCCCCGGCGCCACGCAGTTGACCCGGATGCCACGCGGCAGCAGCTGGCTGGCCAGCGCCTTGGTGAACGCATGGATCGCGCCCTTGGTGGCCGAGTAGTCGATCAGCGCCTTGCTGCCGAAGATTCCCGTTTCCGATCCTGTGTTGATGATGCTGGCGCCCTCGCCCAGATGCGGCAGCACCGCGCGCGCCATCTGGATGTAACCGCCGATGTTGGTCTGCAGGGTTTCCTGCAAATGCGCATCTTCCAGGTCTTCCAGCCGCTCGCAATGCAGCTGGAACGCGGCGTTGTTGACCAGGATGTCGATGCCGCCGAACGCCTTGGCCACCTGCTTGACCGCCTTGTTGCAGAAGCGCGGATCACGCACATCACCGGCGATCACCACGCAGCGGCCGCCTTCGCGCTCCACGTGCTGGCGGGTGATGTCCGCGTCCTCGGCCTCGTCCAGGTGCAGTACCGCCACATCGGCGCCTTCGCGTGCGAACAGTACTGCCACCGCACGGCCAATACCAGAATCGCCACCGGTGATGATCGCGCGCATGCCCTGCAGTTTGCCGCTGCCCACGTAGTCCGGTGCAAGGAAACGCGGCGTCAGCTCCAGTTCGTGTTCATGCCCGGGCTTGGGCAGCTGCTGCGCGGGCATGACCACAGGTTGCCTGCGCGCACCCGCCTGGGTGGCGGTCTTCTTCGTTGCCTTCTTCGCGGCGCGCGCGTCCTTGGCCTTTTCCTGGTCCTGAAGGCGGCGCTGCCGGGAAGCCACACGTGCCGCACGCGGATCACTGGCAGCCGCCTTGCGGGTTGCGGTCTTCACCACGCGCGGGCGATCGGGGTCGGCAACGGTCTTGGTTGCGGTGCTGCCTTTGCGCACCTTGGGTGAGACTTTGCGGCGGGCGGGAGTCTTTCGGGGGGTGGCCATGCAGGTCTCCTCGGGGGGAATGGGGTTGCCGGCCAGTGGCCGGCACTACTCGGCACATGCGCCGCTGTACCGGGGGCCGCATCCGCCGCGCCAGCAGTGTCTCTGCCTATGCTGATGGCGGCAGTGAGCGCACCGTGTCCACGATGTGCACGGCATTCATTCCGCCACCACGTGCGCCGTCGCACGCTGCACGCAACCACACAAGGAACGCTTCCATGAAACATGCCATCGCTACCGCCGCCGTCTGCTTTGCCCTCGCCGCCTGCGGCAGCACGCCGGTGGCCCAGGTGCAGCCGATCGACGGCGTGATTTCCGGGCAGTGCCACAGCGACATGGTGCGCGGCGCACTCGGCCTGGCCGCTTCGGATGCAACCGTGGCGCGGGCACGCGTGGACAGCGACAGCCTGCACGTGCGGGTGCTGCGCCACGACGGCCCGCGGGTGCCGCCGGCCAGCGAAGGCGGCGACCGCCTGACCATCGAAAAGGGCCGCACCAACAACATCACCGCGATCTACTGCGGCTGAGCCGGCGCGCCCTGCGCAGCACACGCAGGGTGGCCTGCTCCCACTGGCGCGGCCCGCGCAGGCCGGCCAGCGTGGCCAGTTCGCCGCGCTCCCAGCCGGCGAACACGCACGGGTCGATGTAGGCCTTGCGGCACACCGCAGGCGTGTTGCCCAGCAGTGCTGCCACCTCGCACACCACCGCACGCTGTGCCTGCGCCAGCGCGCGCTGGCTGGCCGGTTCCGGCAGCTCGGTTGCGGCAAAGGCCTGCACTGCGGCCACGGTACCGCCCCACGTTCGGAAATCCTTGGCGGTGAAGTCCTCGCCCATCACCTCGCGCAGGTAGTCGTTCACCGCGCCGGAATCCACCGGCTGCGGTGCACCGTCGTCATCGCGGTACTGGAACAGGGCCTGGCCGGGCAACTGCTGCAGGCGTCGAACCAGCAGCCCCAGCCTGCGGTCGCCCACGGTCACCTCCTGCAGCTGCCCGGACTTGCCGCGGAAACGCATGCGCACCCGGCCACCGCGCAACAGTTCCAGATGGCGGTTGCGCAGTGTGGTCAGTCCGAACGAACGGTTCTGCTGCGCATAGGTTTCATTGCCGACCCGCGCCAGTGTGTCCGCCAGCAGCGCGACCACCATGGCCAGCACCTTTTCCTGCGGAAACCCAGATCGCTTGAGATCCCGCGACAACCGCCGCCGCAGCGTGGGCAACGCCTCACCAAAGGCAATGATGCGGTCGAACTTGCCGGCATCGCGCTGCTTGGCCCAGTCAGCGTGGTAGCGGTACTGCTTGCGCCCGCGCGCGTCGCGGCCGGTGGCCTGCAGGTGGCCGTTGGCGTGGGCGCAGATCCATACCGCAGTGTAGGCCGGTGGAATGGCCAGCGCACGGATCCGCTGCAGGGTGGCGGCATCGCGCACGGCATGCCCATCGGCATCGCGGTAGGCAAAACCCTTGCCAGCGCGGCGGCGGCTGATGCCGGGCTGGGTGTCATCGACATAGCGCAGGCCAGCGGCGCGCGCGGCCTGTTGTTCCGGGGTGGGGGGCGTTGGCATGCCCGGCAGTGTTGCCGGTGCGGCGCAGTGATCCTGTCGATAACGCAAGACAAACACGTGAGGGTCGGTTCGCCGCTATGCTCGGGCTTTCACAAGCCCTTCCGGAGTCATGATGTCGTTTCCGATTCGCGCCCGTTCGCTCTCCGCCCTGTTGCTGCCGGCCGTGCTGGCGCTGACCGCCTGCCAGGCACCGGCGCTGGATGAACAGGATTCGGCCACGGCCCACGCCCAGCAGGCCGCCGAAGCCGCCAAGGCGCCGGCCGACGAAGCCGGCAAGGCCACCGAGGCTCCGCCGGTCGGCACCTGCGATGCCAGCCAGGTGCAGAGCCTGGTCGGCCAGACCTACACCGACGCGCTGGGCAAGCAGGCGCAGGAAGATGCCGGCGCCAACCAGGTGCGCGTGCTCAAGCCCAACGACGTGGCCACGATGGAGTTCCTCGGCGACCGCCTGAACATCGAAGTGGACGCCAAGGGCGCCGTCAGCGGCGCGCGCTGCGGCTGAGTCCGGCCCCGCGCCGGCACTGGGTTGCCGGCGCGTTCTGTTGCACCTGCAACCGTGTATTGCGGCGTTGCAGCAACCTGTGATCTAGTCGAGGCATCCGGTGGCCTCACGATGCGCTCCAGGGATTGAGCGGGCTTGAGTGTCCCCGTTCAATTCATTCCGCATCGAGGTAGAGATGGCCCCCCGCAACCGCCAAGGGCTTTACGACCCGCGCTCCGAGCGCGATGCCTGTGGATTTGGCATGGTCGCCCAGCTCGACGATCAACCTTCACGCCTGTTGGTTGATACCGCCATCGCCGCGCTTTCGCGCATGACCCATCGTGGCGGTGTTGCCGCCGATGGCCTGACCGGCGATGGCTGCGGCCTGCTGCTGCGCCGCCCCGATGCCTTCCTGAAACTGCTGGCCAGCGAAGCCGACATCGCGGTCTCCGCGCGCTTCGCCGCCGGGCTGGTGTTCCTGCCGCACGCGGACGAGGCCGCGCAGGCCTGCCGTGCGCAGCTGCAGCAGCAGATCGAAGCGGTGGGCTGCAAGGTGGCCGGCTGGCGCCTGGTGCCGACCGACGACAGCGTGTGCGGCCAGCTGGCGCGCGACACCCTGCCGCGCATCGAACAGGTGTTCGTCGATGCCGGTGTCGGCCAGGACGATGCCGGCTTCGCGCTGGCCCTGTTCCTGGCCCGCCGCCGCAGCGAACAGCAACTGCGCGAGCACGCCGATTTCTACGTCACCACCCTTACCCCGAACGCGATCAGCTACAAGGGCATGGTGCTGCCGGACAAGCTCAGCCGCTTCTTCCCGGACCTGCAGCGCCGCGAGCTGGCCTCCAGCGCGATCGTGTTCCACCAACGCTTCTCCACCAACACGCTGCCGCGCTGGCCGCTGGCGCACCCGTTCCGCATGCTCGCCCACAACGGCGAGATCAACACCATTGAAGGCAACCGGCGCTGGGCACAGGCGCGCAGCAAGGTGTGGAAGACGCCGCGGTTCGACATCGCCGAGTTCGACCCGGTGATCTCCATGCACGGTTCGGACTCGCAGAGCCTGGACAACATGCTGGAGCTGATGGTGGCCGGTGGCATGGAGCTGATCCAGGCGCTGCGCATCCTGGTGCCGCCGGCGACCCAGTCACTGGAGTTCAAGGACCCGGACCTGGCCGCGTTCTACGAATTCCATGGCCTGAACAGCGAGCCGTGGGATGGCCCGGCCGGCATCGTCGCCTGCGACAGCCGCTATGCGGTGTGTACGCTGGACCGCAACGGCCTGCGTCCGGCGCGCTGGATGCTGACCGCCGACCGCCACTTCCTGGTTGCCTCCGAAGCGGGCGTGTGGGAAGTACCGACCGAGCGCGTGGTGCGCAAGGGCAAGCTCGGGCCCGGCGAGATGGTGGCCATCGACCTCAAGCGTGGCGACCTGCTCGATTCGGACGCGGTGGACCGCATCAACCGTGGCCGCGCGCCGTACAAGCAATGGCTGCAGCAGGGCGTGACCTACCTGCAGACCGAACTGATCGATCCGTCGCTGGTGGAAGAACCCTTCGACGAAGGCACCCTGCGCAGCTACCACAAGCTGTACCAGCTCAGCAGCGAAGAAGTGGAGCAGGTGCTGCGGCCGCTGGCCGAAACCGAGCAGGAAGCCACCGGTTCGATGGGCGATGACACGCCGATGGCGGTGCTGAGCCAGCGCAGCCGTCCGCTCTACGACTATTTCCGCCAGGCGTTCGCGCAGGTCACCAACCCGCCGATCGATCCGCTGCGCGAAGACTGCGCGATGTCCCTGTCCACCCAGCTCGGCAAGGAGACCAACATCTTCCATGCCGGCCAGGAGACGGTGAACCACGTCATCCTGAATTCGCCGGTGCTGAGCCAGCGCAAGCTGCGCCAGCTGCTGAAGATGGACCAGTACGTGCAGGCCAACCGCCTGCTGGATCTGTCCTACAGCAAAGACGAGGGCCTGCGCGCCGGCATCGAACGCATCTGCAGCGAGGCCGAACAGGCCGCCCGCGAGGGCATGGTGATGCTGCTGCTGTCCGACCGTTACCCGGTGGCCGGGCGGCCGATGGTGCATGCGCTGCTGGCCACCAGTGCCATCCACCACCACCTCTCGCGCCTGGGCCTGCGCTGCGACGTCAACCTGATCGTCGAAACCGGCACCGCGCGCGACCCGCACCACATGGCCTGCCTGCTCGGCTTCGGCGCCACGGCGGTGTACCCGTACCTGGCCTACCAGACCCTGTTCGACCTGGGCCGGCGCGGCATCCTCAAGCTCAGCAAGGGCGGTGAGCAGTCGCAGATCGGCCGCCGTTACCGCAAGGGCGTCTACAAGGGCCTGTCGAAGATCATCTCGAAGATGGGCATCTGTACCGTGGCCAGCTACCGCGGTGCGCAGCTGTTCGAGATCATCGGTCTGGAACCGGAGGTGGTCGACCTGTGCTTCCCCGATACCGCATCGCGCATCGGCGGTGCGGGTTTCGCCCGCCTGGATGCCGACGCCCGCGAACTGTGCACCCAGGCCTGGGACGCGCAGCAGGACGTGGATGTCGGCGGCCTGCTGAAGTACGTGCACGGTGGCGAGTACCACATGTACAACCCGGACGTGGTGACCACCCTGCAGCGCGCGGCGCGCAGCGGTGACCCGCGTGCATGGCAGCAGTACTGCGATGCGGTGCATGCACGGCCGCCGTCGGCACTGCGCGACCTGCTGGAACTGGTACCGGCTGCTACGCCGACGCCGCTGGACGAGGTGGCCCCGGCCAGCGAACTGTTCCCGCGCTTCGATACCGCCGCCATCAGCCTGGGTGCGCTCTCGCCCGAGGCGCACGAAGCGCTGGCCATCGCCATGAACCGCCTCGGCGGCCGCAGCAATTCCGGCGAAGGTGGCGAAGATCCCGCGCGCTACGGCACGCAGCGGCGCAGCAAGATCAAGCAGGTGGCCTCGGGCCGCTTCGGCGTCACCGCCGAGTATCTGGTCAATGCCGAGGTGCTGCAGATCAAGGTCGCCCAGGGCGCCAAGCCCGGCGAAGGCGGCCAGTTGCCTGGGCACAAGGTCAATGAACTGATCGCGCGGCTGCGCTACGCCAAGCCGGGCATCGGCCTGATCTCGCCGCCGCCGCACCACGACATCTATTCCATCGAAGACCTGGCCCAGCTGATCTACGACCTGAAGCAGGTGAACCCCACCGCGCTGGTGTCGGTAAAGCTGGTCAGCCATGCCGGTGTGGGTACGATCGCCGCCGGCGTGGTCAAGGCCGGTGCGGACCTGATCACCATTTCCGGCCATGACGGCGGCACCGGTGCATCGCCGGTCAGCTCGATCCGCTATGCCGGCGTGCCGTGGGAACTGGGCGTGGCCGAAGCGCACCAGGCGCTGCTGGCCAACGACCTGCGCGGGCGCACCCTGCTGCAGACCGACGGCGGCCTGAAGACCGGCCTGGATGTGGTCAAGGCCGCGCTGCTGGGTGCGGACAGCTTCGGCTTCGGCACCGCGCCGATGATCGTGCTGGGCTGCAAGTACCTGCGCATCTGCCATCTGAACAACTGCGCCACCGGCGTGGCCACCCAGGACGAGCGCCTGCGCGAAAACCACTTCACCGGCCAGCCCGAGCGCGTGGAGAACTTCTTCCGCCTGCTGGCCGAGGAAGTGCGCGGCTGGCTATCGCACCTGGGCGCGCGTTCGCTGGAAGAGATCGTCGGCCGCACCGACCTGCTGCGGCAGATCGAAGCGGCACCGCGCGACGGCGTGCGCGTGGACCTGTCGCGTCTGCTGGCCGACAGCCGCTACGAGGGCAGCCACTGTGCCGCCCAGCGCCTGTACGAATCACCGGACAGCCTGGCCACGCAGATGGACGGCTTGCTGGCCCCGGCCATCGAGCACAAGCGTGGCGGCGAACACCGCTTCCTGATCCACAACACCGACCGCAGCATCGGCACCCGCCTGGCCGGTGCGGTGGCGCGCGCACACGGCAACCAGGGCATGGCCGAGGCGCCGCTGGAACTGCGCTTCCGCGGCAGCGCCGGGCAGAGCTTCGGTGCGTTCAACGTCGGCGGCCTGCACCTGGAAGTGGAAGGCGAAGCCAACGACTACGTTGGCAAGGGCATGGCCGGCGGCCGCCTGGTGGTGCGCCCGCCGCGTGGCGCCCGCTTCGAAGCACGCAGCACGGCCATCATCGGCAACACCTGCCTGTACGGCGCCACCGGTGGCGAGCTGTTCGCGGCAGGTCGCGCAGGCGAGCGTTTCGCGGTGCGCAACTCCGGCGCCCTGGCGGTGGTGGAAGGTGCCGGTGACCACTGCTGCGAATACATGACCGACGGCGTGGTGCTGGTGCTGGGCAAGGTCGGCCTGAATTTCGGCGCCGGCTTCACCGGTGGCCTGGCCTACGTGCTGGACGTGGACCGTGATTTCGTCGACCGCTATAACCACGAACTGATCGACATCCATCGCGTCTCCGCCGAGGGCTTCGAGAACTACCGCCAGCACCTGCACCGCCTGATCGGCCGCCACCGCGAGCTGACCGGCAGCATCTGGGCGCAGCAGATCCTGGACGAGTTCCGCGATTACATCGGCAAGTTCTGGCTGGTCAAACCCAAGGCCGCCAGCATCGAGTCGCTGACCGAAACCCTGCGCCGCGCAGCATAACGGTAGTGCCGGCCGTTGGCCGGCATCCGGAAAACAACACAGAGCCCGCCATGAGCCGCAAGCACGCCTTCCAGTTCCTCGACCTGCCCCGCACCATGCCGCAGCGCATTCCCGTGGAACTGCGCACCTCCGGCGACTGGGGTGAGCTGTACGGAAAATTCGGCAAGGAAGATGCCCAGTACCAGGCCGGCCGCTGCCTGGACTGCGGCAACCCCTACTGCAGCTGGAAGTGCCCGGTGCACAACGCCATTCCGCAGTGGCTGCAGCTGGTGCAGGAGAACCGCATCCACGAGGCGGCCACGCTGTGCCACAGCACCAACCCGCTGCCGGAAGTGTGTGGCCGCGTCTGCCCGCAGGACCGGCTGTGCGAAGGCAGCTGCACGCTGGAGGAATTCGGCGCGGTCACCATCGGTGCGGTCGAGAAGTACATCGTCGATACCGCGCTGGCCACGGGCTGGCGCCCGGACCTGGGCGCAGTACAGCCGACTGGCCACAGCGTGGCGGTGATCGGCGCCGGCCCGGCCGGGCTGGCCTGTGCCGACCGCCTGGCGCGCGCTGGCATTGCCACGGTGGTCTACGATCGCTACGAACAGATCGGCGGCCTGCTGCAGTTCGGTATTCCCAGCTTCAAGCTGGACAAGGATGTGATCCACCGCCGCCGCGAAGTGCTGGAGGGCATGGGCGTGCAGTTCCGCCTTGGCGTCGAGATCGGACGCGACCTCAGCGTGCAGCAGCTGCTGGAGACCCACGATGCGGTGTTCGTCGGCACCGGCGCCTACCGCTACACCGACGGTGGCCTTGACGGCCAGGACCTGAAGGGCGTGCTGCCGGCGCTGCCGTTCCTGGTACAGAACAGCCGCATCGTTGGCGGTGATGACCCGAAGGGTCGGCCGATCGCCGGCTGGGAAGACACCATTGCCCTGCCCGATCTGAACGGCAAGCGCGTGGTGGTGCTGGGTGGCGGCGATACCGGCATGGACTGCGTGCGCAGCGCCGTACGCCTGGGGGCGGCCAAGGTCACCTGCGCCTACCGCCGCGACGAGGCGAACATGCCGGGCAGCGCGCGTGAGGTGGCCAACGCGCGGGAGGAAGGCGTGCGCTTCCTGTTCAACCGCCAACCACTGTCGATCGAAGCCGGTGCCGATGACGAAGTGATCGGCGTGACCGTGGTCGAGACCCGCCTGGGCGAGCCCGATGCCAACGGCCGCCAGAACGCGGTGCCGATCGATGGCAGCGAATCGCTGCTGGAAGCGGATGTGGTGATCATTGCCTTCGGCTTTTCGCCTACGTTGCCGGCGTGGCTGTCCGAGCATGGTGTGGAAGGCCAGTCCAACGGTCGTATCGTGGCCGGTGGCAAGGACCGCCTGCCGTTCCAGACGGCCCACCCACGCCTGTTCGCAGGCGGCGATGCGGTACGCGGCGCCGACCTGGTGGTGACCGCCGTGGCCGAAGGCCGCGACGCCGCCGCCAGCATCATCCGCCTACTGGCGCACTGAGTCCGGCGCCAGCAGCGCGGCCAGCAGCGCACGCAGTTCGTGCGGCTCCACCGGCTTGGCCAGGAAGTGGTCGATGCCCGCTGCGCGGCAGGCTTCACGGGTGCTGTCCAGTACGCTGGCGGTAAGCGCGATGACCGGCACCTGCGCACGCACCGGGCAGGTGTCGTCGCGGATTGCCCGGGCCAGCGCGAAACCATCCACGTGCGGCATATGGCAGTCGGTGATCACCAGATCGAACGGCTGTGCCTGCCAGGCGTCAAGCGCCTGCCGCCCATCCGCGCACGCATGGACCTGCAGTCCCAGCGCGCTCAGGCGTTGCTCCAGCAGATACAGGTTGGTGGGATGGTCTTCGGCCACCAGCAC
This sequence comes from Stenotrophomonas maltophilia, assembly GCF_013464485.1. GTDB lineage: Bacteria > Pseudomonadota > Gammaproteobacteria > Xanthomonadales > Xanthomonadaceae > Stenotrophomonas > Stenotrophomonas maltophilia_AW. The sequence continues at coordinate 3,207 of NZ_RAUX01000065.1, read as the reverse complement.
CCGCGCCGCCGGCAGCGGCCATGCATCCTTGCCTGCCATCGGTGATGCATCCACGGGCACCTCGCAGGCGTCCAGGTCCAGCTCCAGCCACACCGTGGTGCCCTCGCCGGGCGTGCTGCGCAGCTGCAGTTGTGCTCCCATCGAGGCCGCCAGATCGCGGCAGATCGCCAGGCCGAGTCCGGTCCCGCCGAAGCGTCGCGTGGTCGAGCCTTCCGCCTGGGTATAGGCGGCGAACACGGCCTGCTGCCGCTCCGCACTGATACCCACGCCACTGTCGCTCACCTGCAGGCGCAGCCGCTGGCCGCCGTCGCGCTGCCCCAGTACCTGCACTTGAAGCTTCACATGGCCATGCAGGGTGAACTTCAGCGCGTTGCCGGCCAGGTTGAAAAGTATCTGCCGCAGGCGCAGGCCATCGGCCAGCGCCCCCTGCTGCACGGCCGGATCAACGACCACCTGCAGGTGCAGCCCACGACTGGCCGCCACCGGCATCAGCAGCTGCTGCACGGCGCGCACCAGCGCCGCCAGGTCGGTGGGCCGCAACTGCAGGGGCACGGCCTGCAGGCGCTGGCTGTGCAGTACATCGTCGAGAATCTGCCGCAGCATCCGCGCGGCATCGCCGACCGTGGCCAGCGCCTGCAGCTGGCGTGCCTCCAGCCTGCTGCCGGCCAGCCGTTCCAGCATGCCCAGCAGGGTGCTCATCGGGGTGCGGATCTCATGGCTCATCGTTGCAAGGAAGTGCGCCTTGGCCTGCGCCACCTGTTCGGCCTCGCGGCGCGCCTCAGCCAGCGCCCGGGTGCGCGACTGCACCTCGCTGACGTCCATCCAGTAACCATTCCACTCAATATCGCCACCAGTGCAGCGCATCGGCCGACCATGCGAGCGCACCCACCGCCAGCCGTGTGGCGAGCGCGTACGGAACGTGACATCGATCGGGCCACCTGCCAGCGCGGCCGCGTCCACTGCATCCATCAGCCGGCTGCGATCATCAGGGTGTACCGCTGCCAGCAAGCGCTGCTGATCGATCCGTGCCGTCTCCACGCTTATTCCGAACAGCGCCTGCACGTCACCGGCAATCTGCGGAAAGCTGTAATGGCCACCGGCCGAACGACGCGCCTGGTAGACAACGGCGGGCAGGTTGCTGGTCACCTCCTGCAGCCGCTGTTCCACGGCGCGGCGACGCACGCTTTCGCGGTGCACGCGCCAGTAGCCGTAGGCATGCACCAGTGCCAGTGCAAGCAGGATCAGCGAGGCCGGCACCAGCCAACGCAGCGGTGAGGAGGATGACGGTTTGCGTGGCAGGTCCGGCAGCCAGGCGGCGCGGATCTGATCGCGCTCGGAATCGGTCAGTTGCGACAGCGCCCGCTCGAAGCCGGCAATGGCATCGGCGCAGCCAGGAAGGGTGGCCAGCACCAGCGCGTCATCGAACCCGGCCGGTGCGGCAATCACCAGTGCATCGCCCTGATAGCGGCGCAACGCGGCCTCGACGTCACCGAGGTTGGCAACGACCGCATCGATCAGGCCACTGCCCAGAAGTGGCAGCGCGTCATCCAGCGATGCCGGTGGCAGCAGCTGGGCGCCCGGTGCCTGATCGGCCAGCAGCCCCTGCAGCGGCAACCGGTCAGGACTGGCCACGGTGCGTCCACGCAGGTCTTCCAGCCCCATTACCGGCGACGCGCCCTCACGGCGAACGATTACCTGCGGAAGCTGCAGGTAGGGAGCACTGGCCACCCAGCCGGGCGGCAGCTGGGCACGCGGCCATCCCAGCAGCGCCTGGGTACCCGGCGGTGGTCCATCCCGATCCAGGCTGCCGGCTGGCAGTGGCAACAGGTGCAGCGGCCGCTGCGTTGCCATCAACGTCAGGTATTCGGCGATGAGCCCGCTGGCACGACCCGATTCGCTGGACGACAACGGTGCGCGGTCTGATGGCCAGGCAACGTGCAGCGGTGTCCCGCACCCCGTGGCAGAGGCTGTGGCAGGCAGCAGCAGGCTTGCCATGACAGCCACTGCTGTCGGGAGGCCGGCGACATTCACGGTGGGTATCCTCATCTCGCGGGCAGAAGAAACGGCCGCGCAGCGGTACCGCTGCCTGTCACGCTAACGACGTGCTGGCCGGCGGCAATGAAGAAAGTTGTAAAAGCATCCAGAAGGGTTAATGCCGACATACACTGCCGCTTTCACCCGTTCCTGCGGAGTTCTCGATGCGCATCGGCCTGGCTGCCAACCGTCTCCACCACCATGACGCGCGTGCCGCCTTGTTCCGCTGGTTGCGTGTCAGCGAGCCTGGCCTGCGCGAACTGGGTGTATCGCTGCATGCGGTTGGCCGTACCCATGACGCGATCGAGCGGCAGGGCTTCCTGAGCGGCTATGCGAGCCTGCACCGCTATCCGTATGGTCGCCAGGGTGGCCTGATGAAGCTGGTGGCCGAGGTGGTCGGCATGGGTGCGGAGCGGACCCTGGATGGCGCGATCTACCTGATCGACCCGGTCGATCCGTCCTCCGTGTTTCCCGAGGCGACGGCGCTGAAGCGTCAGTGCGTGATCCATGGCAAGCCGTTCATTTCGACAGTGGCCACCGCACGTGACTGGGTGGAGGTGGAGCGCGTCCACGGCGGGCTGGCAGCCGATGCCGGCGCCGACGACCTGCATGCGTTCGAAGGCCAGACGCTGGCGCTGATCGCGCACGATGCGATGAAGCCGGCGATGCTGGCCTTCGCCGACGAGCACTTCGATGTGCTGGCGCGGTTCGGTGAGCGGGTGGCCACCGGGACCACCGGCCAGCGTTTGAACGAGCTGGCCTGGAGCCGGGGCTGGCCGCGTGATACGCCGTGGGTGACGCGCTACCAGAGCGGTCCGATGGGCGGTGATGCGCAGATTGCCGACCGGGTGCTGGAGGGGCGTTGCCAGCGCGCGATCTTCTTCGAGGACCCGCATGTGGCACGCCAGCATGAGGCGGATATCCAGTTGCTGGAGCGCGCGGTGACGACGGTGACCGACCAGGCGGTGTGCATTACAGCACCGCGGGTGGCGGCGCGGTGGGCGGCGGCGGCGGCGTTGCGGGCGGGGTGAGGGTTTCGGCCAACGGCTGAGCCCTTCGTGGTGGGTGGGGCCTGCACGATCATGCGGTTGGCCGGGATGGATGGAATTGCGGGGGACGCCGTAAACCCGTCCCTGGGGGCTTGGCCGCGGCATCCATGCCGCGGACACCCCC
>NZ_RAUX01000064.1 GCF_013464485.1 Stenotrophomonas maltophilia | reverse complement strand
CCACGACCCGATCTCCATTTCCCGGGGAGGGGAAAGCAATGAGCCTGCTGGCCTGGATCGGGATGTTCGCCGCCTGGAGCCTGTTCGCCACCTGGGTATTGCGCTGGGGTGGCGCGGCCTGGATGGAAGGCTGGAAGTCGCTGGCCTTCGTCGACAGCTGGGGCAGCCTGTGGGACGAAGCGCAGATCAAGCTGTACATCCTCTGCCTGTGGATCGTCTACGGCCTGTGGTTCGTGGCCGGCCTGTTCGTGCCGGAGTGGCGCGGCTTGCGGTGAGGCATCTGCGTCGGTAGTGCCGG
>NZ_RAUX01000063.1 GCF_013464485.1 Stenotrophomonas maltophilia | reverse complement strand
CCGGCACTACCGATGCTCATGCGCCTACCATGCGATCATCCCCCCATGAAGATCTATCTTGTCGGCGGCGCCGTACGCGACCGCCTGCTGCAGCGCCCTGCCGGCGACCGCGACTGGGTGGTGGTCGGTGCCACGCCCGCGCAGATGGAGGCGCAGGGCTACACCGCCGTCGGCCGCGATTTCCCGGTGTTCCTGCATCCGAAGACGGGTGAGGAATACGCGCTGGCGCGCACCGAGCGCAAATCCGGCCGTGGCTATCGCGGCTTCGTGGTCGATGCCGATCCGGCGGTGACGCTGGAAGAGGACCTGCAGCGCCGCGACTTCACCATCAACGCGATCGCCTGCGATGAGGAAACCGGCACGCTGGTCGATCCTTACGGTGGCGTTCGCGATCTTGAGCAGCGCGTGCTGCGCCACGTCGGCCCTGCGTTCGTGGAAGATCCACTGCGCGTGCTGCGCGCGGCGCGCTTCATGGCGCGCTTCGCGCCACTGGGCTTCACCGTCGCCGAAGAGACCACGGCGCTGATGCGCGAGGTCGCCGCCAGTGGCGAGCTGGACGCACTGGTGCCGGAACGCGTCTGGCAGGAACTGCGCAAGGCGCTGGTCAGTGAACGGCCCTCCGCCTTCCTGCGTACGCTGCACGATGCGCAGGCGCTGGGCCCGATCCTGCCCGAACTGGAAGCGCTGTATGGCGTACCGCAGCGTGCCGAATTCCACCCGGAAGTCGACACCGGCATCCACCAGGAGATGGTCAGCGACATGGCCGCGAAACTGGCGCCGGGCGATGACCTGGTCGGCTTCGCTGCCCTCACCCACGACCTCGGCAAGGGCCTGACCCCGCCGGAGGAATGGCCGCGCCACATCATGCACGAGCAGCGCGGCATCAAACCGCTGAAGGCATTGTGCGCGCGGTTGAAGATTCCCACCGAGCACCAGCAAGTGGCCGAAGCGGTCTGCCGCGAGCACTTGAACGTGCACCGCATCGACGAACTGCGCGATGCCACCATCCTGGAACTGCTGGGTCGCTGCGATGCACTACGCCGGCCGGAACGCGTGGCCCGCATCGTACTGTGCTGCGAGGCCGACAAGCGCGGCCGGCTCGGTTTCGAGGACGCCGACTACCCACAGGGCGAAACGCTCAAGCGCCTGCACCAGGCGGCGCTGTCAGTGCAGGCGCGCGATCTGGATACCACGCATCTGAAGGGCCCGGCCATCGGCGAAGCACTGGCCAAGGCGCGGGTGAAGGCGATCGCCGCCGCCCGCTGATCCGCAGCGGCCGTACCGGCCGCGCGCGCAATACTATGGGTAGTGCCGGCCGCTGGCCGGCAACCAGACAATCACTGGATTCAGTGCGCCATGCCGCGGGTGATCGCCGCCGCACGCTGCTTCAGCTGGGCCACGGCATCGGGAATCATCTCCATGCCCACGTCCAGGCCCGGGTTCAGCACCAGGCCGACGCCGTCGCCGATACCGGCCAGCAGCGCGTGCACCGCGATCGGCATGGCATGGGCAAACTGCGGCAGCTGCTCGTGCCACAGGCCGGCGCGCTCGGGGGCGGTGAACACGGCGAACATCGGCTCGCCGCTCTCGCTGGTCAGCACCAGCGGCGAGATGCTCTCGTCCCAGGCGCCATCTTCGCCGATGGCCTTGTCCAGCAGCACGAACGCCGTCGAGGTCAGCAGGCCGTCGAGGAACTGCGCTGCGGTCAGCGTGCCGTCTTGGGCCTGCAGCAGGCGCACCTCGAGGTCGTTGAGGGGTTCGAACGGGGTGTCGTGGTCCATGGTCGGTTCCGGTACGTGATTGCAGGGCAGACTTTAACAGGCCCGCTCCTCAACCGAGGAATCCGTGCCGCCACAGCCAGCCCAACGCCGCCAGACCGGCCACCACCACCAGCATCAACGGTAGACCAAAGCGGTGCCGCCACGGGATCGGCACCCCGCCCAGCTGCTGGTCCATGCTGTCGGTGTCCAGCACCCAGCCGTGCTCGCACCGGGTGCAGGCCAGCTCATAGCGGCGCTGGTAGGTGAAGCCAAACAGCAGGTCGATACGCGCCATCTTGTAACGCAACTGCGGTGCGAACTCGGTTTCCGTCTGGCAGCGCAGACAGTGGTGAGCCTCGGTCGGGCCGACGATCAGCACCCGCTCCTGCTGGCCGATCAGGATCATGGATCAGCGGCCCTGGCAGGCGGGTTGGGCCAGCAGCCATTGCTGGGCGGCAGCAAGGGTGGCTGCATCGCCGTCCGTTCGCTGGTCGGGCTCTATCTTCAGCCCGTCGCCGCGGCCGGTGCGGTCCTGCATCACGCTGGTGGTCAGCAGCAGCGCGCTGCCATCAACCAGCGGCCGCATCACGTTGGCGGTGGACAGCCCCGAGGTGGGCTGGCCGAAACTGCGCGTCTGCGGGCGACCGCGGAAGGAAAGCACGGTCGCCTCGCCGGAACTGGCGGTGCGCGGCCCGGTCAGCACGGCCACAGGCGCACCTGGGCGTTTGAGCTGATAGCCGGGCCCGCCAAGATCGACCCGCACGCGCTCGCCAAGGCGCACGTTGGAAGGTGTCAGCTGCCAGAGCGACGGACCGTCCGCGGCGGCAAAGGAACCCACGTTCTCCTCGGCGCCGGGCGTCGTACGCAACAGCGGCGCGGCACCCAGCAGCATCGGCCACATGTTGCCACCGGTGTTGTCCCGCAGATCGACAATCCAGCCGCAATGGCTGCCGTTGTCCTGGTCACGGATGATCGCCTGCCAGCGCTGGGCACGCTCCTTCATCTGCTGGTGCGCGGCGGGGCCCTGCATGACGCTGTAGCCCCCGATGTCCACCCGGCCAATGCGCGGGTCCAGCGCTTCGGCCAAGGCAACCGCTGCGCCCGAGGACGGCGTCGCTGCGCCATTGGCGCGCGCCAAGCGTTCTGCCTTCGCCTGCAGCTGCTTCGCACTGATCCAGCTGCCGTGGCCGCCTGAACTGCGGCCGGTGGCCTCCTGCAGCACCGCGCGGGCCTTGACCGGGTCGTTCCGCACCGCCTTCAGGCGCGTGCGCAGGGCCGGCCAGTCCACTCGGTCGCGGTACAGCGATTCCTTCTCCAGCATGTCCAACAACTGGGCCTGCGCCTGTGCTGTCGGCAGGTCGATGTCGTCTGGGGCAGCAGCCTGTACGGTGGTGCAGAACAAGACACCCAGAGCAGCGGCCATCACGCGGAGATCAAGAGGCATTCGACGTTCCTTCGTCGTGGATGAGTACCGCAGCATACGCGCTTGCCGCCGCCGTTGTGTGTCGGCTTTGGCACTCCCCATGCGGGGTGCGATTTACAACTCTGCTCATATCGCCGCTCGGGCAAAAGCGCGAGGGTGGCTCTGCCGGCGCGCTTTGCACTGGCCGGGATTGGCGTCCTGAATCAAACATCGAAGCGATCGCATTGCCGCATCTACGGCAATCACGACAATGCACCTGCTCGCCCATGGCGGGCGGTGCGTGGGGATCCTCGTGATCCGTCGGCTTTTTTCGCTTCGATTTTGACCGGCACGCCAACCCGCACCGCCCGCCACCTTGCATCCCGCAGGTGGCCTTTTCCCTGTGAGGTTGCCGCCATGAACACGCTCTACCCCACCTATCCCCGTCTGCAGGCGCTGCTCGGTGCTGCCCTGCCCGGCCTGCAGCTGTCCAATGCCACCGCCGAAGCGTTGGAAGATGCGCTCACCGAGGCCCATGAACACGCGCCACCCTCGGCGTTCTTCGCGCGATTGCGCGGTATTGCGCACAGTCGCACCGCCGATGGGCAGGCGTGGCGCGAGCGGCAACTCAGCGAGGCACGCGGTCGGGAGTTGGCCGAGGCGACGCGCTGTATGGCGGCGGTGTCGGCGTGTGGCGGTGTGCTGTTGGCGGCGCAGTCGGCGCGCGAGATGGATGACGCGCAGGCGCAGTGTCCGCCGCAGGTGGAGGAAGGGTTGCTGCATGCAGTGATGGTGTTGGCCGATCATGCCGGGGCGCTGGTGGAACCGGATGCGTGCACATCGTTGTTGTAGAGCCGAGCCCACGCTCGGCTGCGCGGAGGTCGCGGCGTCGGTGGGATCTGTGCCGACCAAGGTCGGCACCTACCAGAGCAGGGTCATGGCGGCGGAAAGATTCGTGCCGACCAAGGTCGACACCCACCAGAGCGAATCATGCCGCCGGGCATGGCCCGGCGCTACCAGTCCGCGCGCAGGCCGATGTTGCCTTCGATGATGCGGCGTTTCTCGTTGCGGTGGCCGCCTAGTTCCCGGGTGTAATCAGCCACCGCATAGGCGCTGACGGTGCGGTTGAAACGCCCGACCACACCCACGCCGGCTTCCAGCGCGCGCGAACGCTGCGCATTGATGATCTCGTCGTCGTCGAAACGGATGCGGTCTTCGCCAGAGCGGCCGTGCCAGTAGTTGAGCTTGAAGTACGGCTGCCAGCCGTTGTCGGCCAGCTGGTAATCGCCGGCAAGGCGCAGGCCGACGCGGCCGGTCCAGGCGTTGTCGTTGTCGAAGCGCACGCTCGACACCGCATCGCGTCGATCATCCAGCGAGGTGCGTTGCCAGATCACCTGGAGCTGCGGCTCCAGCCACCACGCAGACTGACCGAAGTGCAGCAGCAGCTTGCCGGCTTCCACCGACACACTGGTGCCATCACCGCTCACGCCAAAGCCGAGCCCCCGCGAGGAGCGCACGCGGCCGTCGTAGCGGCTCTGCATCGCCACCGCGTCGATGTAGCCACCGCGGCTGTCGGTGAACGTCCAGTACAGGCCCGCGTGCTTGTCATCCAGCCGGCTCTGGCCCACCTGCACGTTCTCCCAGCCCAGTGCCAGGCCGGTGGTCCTGCCCTGCGCGCGGGTGCGGCCGACGAACACACCGATCTGGTTGCGATGGCTGTCGGAAGCAGCGGCCCATACATCCAGACCGGCCTGCAGGCCCATCACATCGCCATCGAAGCCGGGCTGTGCATCGCCCTTCCAGTGGATTTCGTTGCTCTGCCCTACCAGGCGGCCCCAGGCGGTGCGGAATGCGCTCTTGTTGTACAGCAGGCGCTGCTCGCCCTGCCGCTCGTGGAAGGTACCGAGGCTGGCCAGCGAGGTCTCGCGCAGCAGCGGCGGCACCACCGCATAGGTGGCAGTCTCCACGCGGTACAGCGGCACCACTGCGCCTTCGGCCGGACGCGCGCCGGGTGTTGGCGGTGTGCCGGTGCCGGGCAGCGCACCACCGGCGACCGGTACATCCGGTACCGCCGGGTCACTGGGCGGTGCCACCGGTGCGGGTTCCGGCGGCGGCGGTGGCGGCGCGGACTCGCCCGCGGTCAGGTCCGGATCGGTGGCGCCTTCGGGCGGCGGTGGCGGTGCCGGGGTGATCGGCGGTGGTGGGGCCACCGGAGGCGTCAGCGGTGGCGGTGTCGCGCTGCCGCCACCGTTGGGTGCTGGCGTCGGCCCGCTGACCAGCGTGGAGCGCAGGTACCAGTTCTCGGCGGTACCGGCACTGACACCGCCCTTGAACAGGAAGTACTCGTAGGCACCGGCCGCAACCGGTGCGAACAGCGAAAACGCGCCCGGCGCGGTGCGGCCGCCATTCAAGGCCTGCACCACCAGAATGCCATCGGCCAGCGTGGCGGCGCCGCTGCCGCCGGCATTGAGCACGCCGATGCCGGTGGTCCCGGTGGCAGTACCGCCGTCGATCACCAGGCGGTCGCTGGTGGAATTGTCCACGCCCAGCACCGTGCGCAGGTACAGGCCCCCCCCGTCTCCGCGGTAGTTGCCACGCACGGTGAACACGTCGCCAGCGCCGGTACCGGTCAGGTCGATGCGCCCGGCATTGATCATGTCCACCAGCGCGCCGCTGTTGAACGGACGGATGGCATGGCCACCACTGCCGGCATAGACGGTACTGGTGTCATCCACGCTAAGCGTGCCGGTGCCGGTACCGCTGTCGCCCAGTACCAGATCACCGTCGAAGCTCAGTTCGGTGCTGCTGGCCAGGCTGATTGCTTCCCAGTTCTGGAAGCGGCTGACGCCCGCAGTCTTGACGTTGCCGAGGTTGAGCTGGTCCACACCGCTGCCACCCTCGAACAGCGGTACCGCGCCGAGGTTGCCCTGGTTGAGATTGCTGAGGTTGGCCACGTCATTGTCCGGGCCCATGTCGATCGCGCCGTACACGATGCCGCCGCCGTTCCAGGTGAAGGTGTCGTTGCCGGTGCTGAGCAGCACCTGCCCGCGCACGGTGCCATCGGTGATGGTGACGCTGTCGTTGCCGCCGCTGACGCTGATGTTGCCGCCGATGTAGGCGGTGCCGGAAATGATGATGGTGTCGGTATCGAAGCCGGTGACCACGTTGCCGTCCACCGTGCCGCCGGACTGGTCCCAGAGATTCTTGTCCAGCTTCATGTTGACCCGGCCGATGCGGCCGCCGGTCATCCAGGCCTGGTCGCCATCCTCGAACGCGCCGACGATACGTCCGCCGCTCATGCGGAAGGTATCGATGTTGTCGCCCTGCTGCAGCGCGCCGATGGTGCCGCCGGCCATGACGAAATCATCGCGGCCACTGCCCTGCGTCACCAGCCCGGTGACGGTACCGCCGCTGACCGTCATCTGGTCATCGCCCATGCCCTGGTCAACGCTGTCGATCGTTCCATCGCCGAGCAGCAGCACATCATTGCCATCGCCCTGCAGCACGCCGCCGGTGATGCTGCCGGCCTGCATTTCCAGGCGATCATTGCCGGCATCGAACTGCACGCCGGTGCGCCCGCTGATCGTGCCGCGGTTGACCAGCACGCTGTCACCGGCGCCGGCGAACTGCAGGGCGGTGGTGTTGCCGGTGCTGATGCTGCCGCTGTTGTCGACACGGCTGCCGCCACCAAGCTGCACGGCCACGCCACCGACCGAACTGATCGTTCCCAGGTTGGACAGCAGGTGCCCACCGGCGCCGGCCAGCGCGATGACGCTGGCGCCGCCGCTCTGCTGCAGCTGCGCGCCGCTGGCGACGTTGACGGTGATGCCGGCCGCGCCACTGGCGGTGATGGGCGTCGGCTCTGGATTCGGCGCGTTGGCGTTGCAGGTGACGGTCTGCCCGGCGGCGGGCGTGGCGCTGTCACAGCCCGCCCACGCGACGCCGACGGACAGCAGCAGTGAGGGGACGGCAAGGGCCTGCAGCACGCAGACAGCGAGACGGCGCGGACGGAGCGCGCGCGGGACGGCGCGGGACATACAGCACTCCTGGACAGGGGGAACAGGAACTGCGGATATGCGGCACTGCGCAGGCAGTCTGCCGTGCGGTGAATGGTTTCGATAGATGAATTTATGCGCTGGACATCACGTTTTGAATGCGAAGTCGGGCAATCATCACGTGCGCGCTATGTAGCTGAAATCGTTCAGTATTGATGCGGAAATCATCCACGTGTGGCGTGGATGCCATTCGCGGGAGGGGTCAGATCTTCAGGTAGATCCTGCGCTTATCCAGCCACCACGCCACGCCCCACCACAGTGCAACGAACGCCAGCGCCTGCAGCGCGGATGCCAGCTCGAGCGCCTGCGGCATTGCGATGGCCAACTGCTGCCAGATCCAGCCCCAAGCGCCGGTCGCCATCAGCACCACCGACATCACCGAGGCGCCCAGGTAGGCGGTGATCGCGTTGACCGCGAAGCGCCGGCCCAGCGCCGGCCAACCCTTCTGGTCGATCAGCCAGTGCCCCAGCCACAGCGCCAGTGCCGCTAGACCGCCCGTCCACAGCACGTAGCTGGGCGTCCACAGCTGCTTGTTCAGCGGCAGCACGATGGCCAGCAGCAGGCCGAGCACGGCGGTCGCCACGCCCAGCCCGGCCAGCGCGACAGCACGCCCGTTGCGCAACAGGCCACCGGCCAGCAGGCCGAGCACGGTGCTGGCCAGCGCACCCAGTGTGCTCAGCAATCCTTCCGGGTCATGGCCAAGGCCGGTATCGGCATGCCATTGATAGATCCACGGCGCGAACAGCACGGTATCCAGACGGCTGGCCGGGTTGGTCCACGGTGCCAGGTCACCGATACCGAGCAGCAGCGCGCTGTACCCCACCAGCAACGCGACCAGCACGCTGGCCTGCACGCGCGGTCGTGCATACACCGCCAGCACACCTACCAGCGCCGCGCACACCGCGATGCGTTGCAGCACGCCCCATATGCGGAAGTGGTGCGTATCCAGCGCCCACCAGATCAGCAGGTGCAGCAGCGCACCGGCCACCAGGATGCGCAGTGCGCGCTCCAGCACGCCGCGCGACAGTGCCGGCCTCGCCGCCACATCCAGCGCGCGCGGTGCCACGCTGAAGGCCATCGATACGCCGACCAGGAACAGAAAGAACGGGAACACCAGATCGGTGAGCGTGCAGCCATGCCAGTCCGAATGACGCAACGGTGCGAACACCGCGCTCCAGTCGCCCGGATTGTTGACCAGCAGCATCGCCGCCACGGTGATGCCGCGCAGGGCATCGATCGAGCCCAGCCGGCGTGGCGGCGTCGCGTTCATCAGGCGGCCTCGTACTGTCCGGCGATCCAGGTGCCACGCACCTGCAGCGCATCGTCCAGCAGCACCAGGTCGGCCTGGTAGCCCTCGGCGATGTGACCCAGTCGGTCATCGATATTGAGGAACTGCGCCGGATAGGTCGAAGCCATGCGCGCGGCTTCGGCCAGAGATTGGCCGAGCAGCTGCACGGTGTTGCGCACCGCAGTGGCCATGTCCAGCGCCGAACCCGCCAGCGAACCAGCGGCATTGCGCACCACGCCATCGATGGCGGTGATGGTTTCGCCGTACAGCACGTAGCTGGGATCATCGGCACCGACCGGCGGCATCGCGTCGGTGACCAGCAGCAGGCGGCCGCGCGGCTTGGCCGCCAGCGCCACGCGCAGGCTGGCCGGATGCACATGCACGCCATCGACGATGATGCCGATCCAGCTGTCGCGGTCTTCCAGCGCAGCACCTACCGCACCGGGCTCGCGGCCCTGCAGCGGCGACATCGCGTTGTACAGGTGGGTGAAGCCACGCACTCCGGCGTCCAGCCCGGCGCGGATCTCTTCGTACGTGCCGGCAGTGTGCCCGGCAGCAACAATCACGCCACGCTCGACCAGCACGCGGATGGTTTCCAGCGGCACCCGTTCCGGCGCCAGCGTCAGCACGGTCACACCGTTGTCCAGCGATGCTGCCAGCGCGATTTCTTCTTCGTCCGGCACACGGAACTTGCTGGCATCGTGCGTCCCCTTGCGCGCCGGCGCGATGTACGGGCCTTCCAGGTGGATGCCGATCACACCAGGCACCCCCTGCGTGATGGCCTCGCGCAGCGCCGCGATGGCATCGCGCATCACTGCCACATCATCGCTGATCAGGGTCGGCAGCATCGCCGTCGTGCCGAAACGGCGGTGTGCCTGCGCGATGGTGCGCAGTGCATCCACGTCGGGCGTGTTGTTGAACAACGCGCCGCCCCCGCCGTTGACCTGCACGTCGATGAAGCCCGGCAGCAGCCAGCCACCGCCCAGGTCGACCTGCTCATCAGCGTGGCCGAGCTGCGGCGCGGCGTCGGGCAACAGCGCGGTGATATTCCCGTCCTCGATCAGCACGGCCAGGTCATCACGGAAATCATCGCCGACCAGGATACGGGCATTGCGCAGCACGGTCGCCATCACACGGTCTCCGTCACCTTGTTCAGGTGCGGCGGCAGATCCGGATTGAAGCCACGACGCAGGGCCAGCGCGTTGATCGCGCGGTAGAAGCTCTGCACGGTCAGCAGCGGCGCGCACAGCGGATGTGGTGCGGCCGCAACCGGCAGGTTGCCACCGGCACCGGCCAGCCACACCCGCGCGCCACGCGCGGTGAACTCATCGACCACTGCACGGGTGCCGGCGCCGGTTTCATCCGGCTGGGCGAAGGCCAGCACCGGGAAGCCGCGATCAACCAGCGCCATCGGGCCATGCTTCACTTCGGCCGAGCTGTAGGCCTCGGCATGCAGGCTGCAGGTTTCCTTGAACTTCAGCGCCGCTTCCTGCGCCGCGCCCAGGCCCAGGCCACGGCCCAGCACGAACAGGTTGGTGGCCTCGACCAGGCCTTCGGTCACTGCGCTCCAGTCGCACTGCCATGCCTCGCGCATGGCATCGGGCAGCAGGTCCAGCGCATTGCGCAGGCTGCTGTTCTGCTTCCAGTACGCGGCCAGCTGCAGCAGCGCGGCCAGCGAGGCCAGGTAACTCTTGGTGGCGGCCACGCTCTTTTCGGCACCGGCATGCAGCGGGATGACCGTGTCGGCCAGCTGCGCCAGCGGCGAATCCTCGACATTGACCAGCGCAACCACGCGCGCGCCGGCGGCCTTGGCGGCCTCGGCGTTGCGCAGCAGGTCCGGGCTCTTGCCCGACTGCGAGATGACGATGAACAGCGCGCCGCGCAGCTGCAGCGGTGCGGCATACACCGACCCCACCGACGGTGAGGCCGAGGCGACCACCAGGCCCAGCTGGGTTTCCAACAGGTACTTGCCGTAGGTGGCGGCGTGGTCGGAACTGCCGCGTGCGCAGGTGACCACGAACGGCGGCGGCGCTGCGCGCAGGCTGGCGGCCAGGGTCTCCATGGTGGCGTGGTTGCGTGAGAACTGGCGGGCAACCACGTCGGCCGCTTCAGCGGCCTCGGCGAACATCAGGGTGGCGGTGGGGTCTGACAGCGACATGGCGGGCTCAGGCAGGATCGGAAGGAAGGGGGCGTGCGCCGGCCGGGCGCATCGGCGCGGTCGAACCGCGCACCACCAGCTGCGGCACGAAGCCCTGGTTGTGCAGCGGTGCCGGCGCATCGTCGTAGGCGTCGCTGCGCAGCTGCGCGATCAGCAGGCGCGCGGCATGGCGGGCGATGTCCTCGGTGGCCTGCTTGGCGGTGGTCAGCGGCGGCCACGACTGGCGCGAGAACGGGCTGTCCTCGAAGCCGGCGATGGACAGGTCGTAGGGCACGTTCATGCCGGCCGACTTGGCTGCGGCCAGTACGCCGGCGGCGATCTCGTCGTTGGAGCCGAAGATGGCGGTGGGCGGCTCGCGCAGCGCCAGCAGGCGGCGCGCACCGCGGAAACCATCATCGAAGGTGTAGTCGCCCTGCACCACCAGGTGCTTGTCCACGGTCATGCCGTAGTCCTTCAGCGCGGCCTCGTAACCGGCGTAGCGTTCGCCCGAGGAACGGTGCGAGATGCCGCCCCAGAGGAAGCCGATGCGCTGGTGGCCGAGCTGGATCAGATGCTCGGTGATCTCGTAGGCGGCCTCGCGGTCGTCGACGAACACGCAGGCACCGTCGGCCGGGTCTTCGGTGGCAGCGATGATGCGCACCAGCTTGATGCCGCGCGCGGTCAACGCTTGGATCAGGTCGCGGCGCTCGGACATCGGTGCGGTCAGCACCAGCCCGGCCAGGCGCGAGCGCTGCACCCAGTCGGCCAGTTCATCGGCCAGCAGCGGCGAGCTGGAATCGCAGGGATGGATCTGCAGGCCGAACCCGGTCTCGCGGCAGGCGGCCAGCACGCCGTTCTGCACGCCGATGATGTGGTACGGGTTGGGGTTGTCGTAGACCAGCCCGATCACGAAGGTGGTGCCACTGCGCAGGTTGCGCGCGGAGGGATCGGGCTCGTAATCGAGCTCGGCAATGGCACGCAGCACCCGCGCACGGGTGGCCTGCATCACCGACGGTTCGTTGTTGATCACCCGCGAGACCGTCTTCAGCGAGACCTTGGCCTTCTCCGCAACGTCCTTGATGGTCGCTCTGCGCATGGGTTTTCCCTGGGGTTGGCTGCCGTCCATCATCGCCGATCAGGCCTTGTCCTGCGGCAGGCCGGCGCGATGGCCGATCACCGAGTAGAACAGGATGTACAGGTAGCACGGCACCATCAGCAGCACGAACACCAGCTGGAAGTCGATGTGCTGCTTGAGCACGGCGAACAGCTGCGGAATGATCGCGCCACCGGCGATGCCCATCACCAGCAGCGCCGAACCGGTTTCGGTGAAGCGGCCCAGGCCACGGATCGCCAGCGGGAAGATCGCCGGCCACATCATCGCGTTGGCAAAGCCCAGTGCGGCCACGAAGCCCACCGAGACATAGCCGTGGGTGACCCAGGCGCCGAGGCAGAACACCACACCCAGCACCGCCGAAATGGTCAGGTAACGCGACTGCGAGACCACCTTGGGGATCAGCAGCAGGCCGACCACGTAGCCGATGAGCATGGCAAACAGGGTCAGCGAGGTGAACATCTTGGTCTGGTCCAGCGGCAGGTCGAAGCCGTGGCCGTAGGTGCCGATGGCATCACCGGCCATCACCTCCACGCCCACGTAGACGAACAGGCACAGCACGCCCAGCCACAGGTGCGGGAACTGGAAGATGCTGCGGCGCTCGGCGGCACCGGCAGCGGTGGGGGTGGCGTTGGCTTCGGCGGACTTGATTTCCGGCAGCGGTGAGAACAGCACCGCTACCGCGAGCAGCACCAGCAGGCCGGCCATGGCCAGGTACGGCGCATGGATCTTGGCGGCGAAATCGTTGAGCAGGGCGACCTTGGTGACCGCGTCGGCGGCCTGCACCTGCTTGTCCAGATCGCCGATGCCATGCAGCACCAGCGTGCCGATCAGCACCGGCGCCAGCATGCCGGCGATCTTGTTGCAGATGCCCATCAGCGCGATGCGGCGTGCGGCGGTTTCGATCGGACCGAGGATGGAGATATAGGGGTTGATCGCCGTCTGCAGCAGGGCCAGGCCGCTGCCGATCACGAACAGGCCGCCGAGCGCCCCCGGGTACCAGCGTTGCGTGGCGAACTCGCCGAACAGTGCGGCGCCACCAGCCATCACCAGCAGGCTCAGGCTCAGGCCCTTCTTCATGCCGGTGCGGCGCAGGATCCACGACGACGGCAGGGCCAGGAAGAAGTAGGACAGGTAGAACACCATCAGCACCAGGAAGGCGCCGACCTCGCTGAGTTCGAAGGCGAGCTTGACGAAGGTGATCAGCGGGCCGTTGAGCCAGGTGAAGAAGCCGATCAGGAAGAACAGCACGCCAACGATGGCGATGGAGGTGGCCACGTTCGGGCGCGCGCTTGCAGCGGGGACGGCGGACATCAGGAGGGCTCCTGCGGCGACGGCCGCAGAACGCGGCGTCGGAGAGTGGCTGGGAACAACGTTGTCACATTCTTTCGATGGACAGCCGCGCTTTGTCAACTTCCAAATGCAGCACGCCGCTACCCATGCTGCACCGCGCAACCGACTCACTGCGCAGCGCGCTGAATGCGCGTCGGGCCTTGAGGCCCATGCGGAAACGGTTCCCGTGTGAAACCGATGCTCACGCCATGTAAACGTTTACCGCCCTTCGCATTCGCTGCGGCGCAGCAACGAAAGTGTCACGAACTCGTTGACATCGTTGTCAGCGGGGTTACAGACTCCGCCCCAATCGCCGCCCCCGAACCCGGGGTCGGCCTCACCTGCAGCAGGAGCCCGCGTGACCGCCAGCCACCCCGCCCCGGCCCATGTCCTGTCCCGAGTCGCGCCCTCGTTCCTGGCCGCCGACGTTGGTGGCACCCATGTGCGTGTGGCCCGGGTACAGGCCAGCGGAGATGCCGCCCATCCGGTGCAGGTGCTGGAATACCGCAAGTACCGCAATGCCGACCATGCCGGCCTCAGCGCGATCCTGTCCGATTTCCTGGGTGAAGGCCCGCGGCCCACGCACTGCGTGGTCGCCAGCGCCGGCTATGCCCGCGAGGACGGCACGGTGATCACCGCCAACCTGCCGTGGCCGCTGTCGGCCCGCCAGGTGGAAGCCGATGTCGGCCTGCAGCGGGTCTACATCGTCAACGACTTCGAAGCCGTGGCCTACGCCGCCGCGCAGGTGGACGCCAGTGGCGTGCTGCACCTGTGCGGGCCGGAGACCGCTGCGCGTGGCCCCACCCTGGTGGTCGGCCCCGGCACCGGCCTCGGCGCCGCGCTGTGGATTCCCACCGCTCACGGCCCGGTGGTACTGCCGACGGAAGCCGGCCAGCCGACCCTGGCCGCCAGCACCGAACTGGAAATGGCCATCGTCCGCCACATGCAGCGTGACCGCGCCCATGTATCGATCGAGCATGCGATCTCCGGCCCCGGTCTGATGAACCTGTACCGCGCAGTGTGCGCGCTGCAGGGACAGGTGCCGACGCTGGCCAGCCCTGATGCAGTCACCGCTGCCGCCATGGCCGGCAGCGATGCGCATGCGCGCCAGGCGCTGGATGTGTTCTGCGGCCTGCTCGGCAGCACCATCGGCGACATGGCGCTGTTCTACGGCGCCCATGGTGGCGTCTACCTGGCCGGCGGCATCCTGCCGCAGATCCGCGAGTACCTGCACGCGAGCACCTTCGTCGAGCGCTACCTGCAGAAGGGGCCGATGGGCGAAGCGCTGGCACGCATTCCGGTGAAGGTCGTCGAGCACGGCCAGCTGGGCGTGGTCGGCGCCGCCAGCTGGTACCTGCAGCAGTCGGCCGCCTGACACCGCAACAGGCTTCAACGCAATCGCAGCACGCAGTACGTGGCACGCCAACGCACGGGACTTCGCCGCCACCCCGCGCATGTCTTCGCAACCGTAATCGAACACCGCCGCCGGCATCCAATCGAGTGATGAGGAGAGACATCATGAACACCCGCAAGACCCTGCTTTCGGCCGCCATCGTCAGCTGCATCGCCTTCAGTGCGCATGCGCAGCAGGCCGCCCAGACCGCCACCGACCTGGACACCGTGCAGGTCACCGGCATCCGCGGTTCGATGGAAAAGTCGCTGGACACCAAGCGCGAAGCCAATGCGCGCGTGGAAGTGGTCACCGCCGAAGACGTCGGTAAGCTGCCCGCGCACAACGTCGCCGATACCCTGCAGCGCCTGCCAGGCGTGAACATCAGCTCGTCCAGCGCCGACGAGGGCGGCTTCGATGAAGCCGATCGTGTCAGCCTGCGCGGCACCAGCCCGAGCCTGACCCAGACCCTGATCAACGGCCACACCGTCGGCTCAGCCGACTGGTTCGTGCTCAGCCAGGGCAACAACGTCGGCCGCAGCGTCAGCTACTCGCTGCTGCCGTCGGAACTGGTCAGCTCGGTGGAAGTGAACAAGTCCTCGCAGGCCAAGCTGCAGGACGGCGGCACCACCGGTACCGTCAACATCATCACCCGCAAGCCGCTGGAGTTCTCCAAGCAGTTCACCGCGGAAGGTTCGATCGGCGCGGTGCGTTCGGACCAGGCCAAGTCCAACGACCCGCAGCTGTCGGCACTGTTCAACTACAAGAACGACGAAGGCACCTTCGGCGTGATGCTGCAGGCCTTCAGCCAGAAGCGTGAGCTGCGCCGCGAAGCGCAGGAAATTCCGGGCGGCTTCTTCGCTATTGAAGCCACCGATCCGGTCGCCAAGACCAATCCGGACCTGGTCGGCGTACAGGTCCCGGGCCTGCTGGGCTCGACCCTGTTCGAACAGACCCGCAAGCGCACCGGCGGCCTGGTCTCGCTGCAGTTCAAGCCGACCGATGATCTGAGCTTCGTACTCAGCGGCTTCAGCTCCAAGCTGGAAGCGAACAACTACAACCGCAACTTCATGATGTTCGGCAACAGCTTCGGCAAGTCGCAGGCACCTGATCCCGGCTACGTGGTCAAGGATGGAGTGCTGACCCAGGCCAGCTATGCCGGCAAGCCGGGCACCAACTACGCGGTGTACGACATGATCTACCGCGAGTCGACGGCCAAGACCAACTACATCACCCTGGATGCCGACTGGCAGGTCAGCGACAACCTGACCGCGAAGTTCCAGGCTGGTACCACCAAGGGCACTGGCGAAACGCCGCGCCAGTACATCGCCGAACTGTTGACCGCAAACGGAGGAGGCGCCAGCTGGACCACGCATGGCAACGGCTCGCCGGTGGACTGGAATGTGGGGGGCGACATCAGCCCTGCCGGCGCCAGCTGGGGCGGCACCTGGGGTAACCAGCAGGTCACCGCGATCGACAAGGAAAAGTGGGCCAACGTTGATTTCAGCCAGTACTTCAACGCGGGCGTGTTGAGCTCGATCGATTTTGGTGCGCGCTACGCCGACCACACGCGTGAAGCAAAGTCGCCGGAAGGCGCCACGCCGGGCAACATCTGGGACGCCCTGCGCGGCAGCCCGACCGCCAACTATCCGGGTGGCTTCGCCGACGATATCGGTGGCAGCTTCCCGCGCAACATCTGGTATTACACTCCGGCAGCGCTGCGCAACGCGGTGACCAACAATTCCGAATGGCTGTCCGGCAACGATGGTCCCGACGGCCGCCACAACTACGGCGCCGAGTGGAAGGTGACCGAGAAGAACTTCGCCGCCTACGTCCAGGGCAACTTCAGCGGCGACCGCTGGAGCGGCAATGTCGGCCTGCGCTACGTCAACATCAAGCAGGATATCGACACTTACGCCACGGCGACGGGTTCGACCGTGCCGGACGTGAGGAGCCTGTTCGGTGCGTGGACCCGCGAAGCCTTCGAGAACAAGCACAACCGCGTACTGCCGAGCGCCAACTTCAAGTACGACCTGCGCGACGACCTGGTGCTGCGCCTTGCTGCCTCGCAGACCCAGACCCTGCCCGACTACTCCGCATTGGGTGCGTCTTCGTACGGCTCGGATCTGAACCGCAAGGGCGGCGGCGGCAATCCGAAACTGAAGCCAGTGATCTCGACCAACTTCGACGCCAACCTGGAGTGGTACTTCATGCCCCGCGGCATGCTGTCGGTCGGTGCCTACTCGATGCGCCTGAAGGACTACGTGGCCTTCAGCACCGAGAAGCAGATGCTGTTCAGCGAGCTGACCAACCAGCTTGAGGAGTACGACATCTCGCGCCCGAAGAACGCCGATGGCAAGGTACGCGGTATCGAAGTGGCCTATGAGCAGCCGATCGGCGAGTACTTCGGCGTCAACGCCAACTACACCTACGCCGATGGCAGCACCGAACACACCTGGGCCGACGGCAGCGACAACCTGCTGGGCACTTCGAAGAACACCTACAACGTCGGTGCCTACTTCGAGAACGACACCTTCGGTGCACGCGTCAGCTACACCCGCCGTTCGTCGTTCCTGATCGGCCTGTCCGGTGCCAACCCGTACTACCAGGATGACTTCGGTACCCTGTCGGCGTCGCTGAGCTACAAGGCCACCGACTGGCTGAGCATCAGCTTCGATGCGCTCAACCTCAACAACCCGACCTACAAGTACTACCAGACCGCGGCCATCCCGACCTCGTTCTACAGCAACGGTCGCCAGTACTACCTCAACTTCCGCTTCAAGTACTGATCCAGCGGCGGCAACATCGCCGAGTCGTGCACGCACGCCGGGCCTGGGTCATTCCGGGCCCGGCGTTTTTCATGTATAGCGTTCATCGCACCGTTCCAAGGAGTCGTCCCGATGGTCAAGTCTTCCCGCGCCCGGATGCGCAGCGCAGTGCTGCTGGGCAGCCTGCTCGCCCTGTTACCGGCGTTGCCGGCACTCGCCGCCGATCCCACGCCCGCCGCTGAAGCACCCGGCCCGCAGCTGCGCGCCGGCAGCCTGATGCTGATTCCCGCCCCCACCCATGTGCAGGCCGGCCAGGGCAGCGGCATCACCGTGCGTGCCGATACCGGGCTGCAGGCCGACGGTGAGGCTGCGCAACGGGTCGCCACCCAGTTCGCCGATCTGCTGGCCCGCAGCGGCGGACCGCGCCTTGCACTGGCCAAGGGCAAGGAGACGTCCCGCAGTGGCGGCATCCGCTTCCAGATCGTGCCAACCTTCCGCGACAGCGGCGAGGGCTACACGCTGGAAAGCACCGCACAAGGCGTGCTGATCCAGGCGGGCAACGAAACCGGCCTGTTCTACGGCGCGACCACGCTTGCCCAGCTGGCCACGGGTGGCAGCAACGGCGTGCTGCCGGCGGTGCAGATCCAGGACGCGCCACGCTTCAGCTGGCGTGGTTTCATGCTCGATTCGGCGCGGCATTTCCAGAGCCTGGACGAAATCAAGCGCGTGCTCGACGCAATGGCCGCGCACAAGCTCAACACCTTCCATTGGCACCTGACCGATGACCAGGGCTGGCGCATGGAGATCAAGCGCTATCCGAAGCTGACCGAAGTGGGCAGTTGCCGCCTGCCGGCCGGCGACGGTGGCATCGATCCGGTCACTGGCCAGGAACACCCTTATTGCGGCTTCTACACGCAGGACCAGATCCGCGAAGTGATTGCCTATGCGGCGAAGCTGCATATCCAGGTGATTCCGGAAATCGATGTGCCGGGCCACGCGACTGCCGCGATTGCTGCGTATCCGGAGCTGGGCACCATCGATACGCCGTTGAAGCCGATCAGCGAATGGGGCGTGTTCCCCAACCTGTTCAACGTGGAAGACAGCACCGTCACCTTCCTCGAGAACGTGCTGGAGGAAGTGATCGACCTGTTCCCGGCCAAGTACGTGCACGTCGGTGGCGACGAGGCGGTGAAGGACCAGTGGGAAGCCTCCAGGCAGGTGCAGCAGCGCATGCGTGCACTGGGCATCAAGGATGAGATGGCCATGCAGAGCCACATCATCAAGCGCCTGGAGACGTTCCTGGAGGAACACGACCGGCGCCTGATCGGCTGGGATGAGATCCTCGAAGGGGGTCTGCCGCCGCAGGCCACGGTGATGTCGTGGCAGGGCACCGAAGGTGGCCTGGCTGCAGCCAGTGCCGGCCATGACGTGATCATGTCGCCGGTGGGTTACCTGTACCTGGACTACCTGCAGACGGCCTCGCCGAACGAGCCGCCCGGTCGCCCGACCCAGGTCAACCTCGGCAAGCTGTACAACTTCGAGCCGGTGCCGGCCGAGCTGGCCGCTGACAAGCGCGGGCACATCCTCGGCCTGCAGGCCAACATGTTCACCGAGCACACGCGCAGCTACGCACGCCTGCAGCACAACCTGTTCCCGCGCCTGGCCGCGGTGGCCGAGACCGGCTGGAGCACACCGGAACATCGCGACTTCCGCGACTTCCTCGCGCGCCTGCCGGCACAGCTGCAGCGTTACCGTGCCTGGGGCCTGGCCTACGCGCAGACCCCGTTCGAAGTGGGCGTGAACTACACCGACAACCGCGCGGCCGACACGGTGACCGTGTCGCTGGCCAATCCGCTGGGCTATGAGGTGCGCTACAGCACCGATGGCCAGCCGGTGACCGCGCAGTCGCCGCTGTACCAGCAGCCGCTGACCGGAAAGCTGCCAACCACCGTGCAGGCTGCCGCGTTCTATCAGGGTCAGATGCTGGCAGCGAAACCGACCATCGCCGCGTTCACCGCGCAGTCACTGCTCAGCCGCCGCAGCGATGAGCTGCTCAGCTGCGTGGGCAAGAAGGGTCTGGTGCTGCGCCTGGAAGACGATGGCCCGCGCGAGGGAACGCGTGCGGTGTTCAACGTGGACATCTTCCAGCCGTGCTGGCGCTGGCCGCAGGCGCAGCTGGACGGTATCGGCAGCGTGGAAGTGCGTGCGGGGCGTATTCCGTACTACTTCCAGCTGGCCCACGACGAGCCCAAGCGTCGCTTCGGGAAGGCCAAGCGCGCGCACGGCGAGATGCAGGTGCGCCGCGGCGACTGCAGCGGCAAGGTGCTGGCTGAGGTACCGCTGCCGGCCAAGCCCGATGCCGATGGCTTCGTGACACTGCGTGCAGCGCTGCCGAAGGATACGCAGGGCACCGGTGACCTGTGCATCAACTTCACCGGCGACACGCGCCCGGCGATGTGGGTGCTGGATGAAGTGACGCTCAGGTAGGTGCCAACCTTGGTTGGCGCTTTGCGGCCAGATCCACGCATGGCGTGGATCTACTGTAGAGCCGAGCCCATGCTCGGCTGCTTTTCAACCGGAAAGCCGAGCATGGGCTCGGCTCTACAGGAACCTCACCCGCGCCAGCGCAGCAGCAGGTCGCGCAGCGGGGTCAACGCGGTGGCCATGCCGGCCAGAACGCCAATGGTGTTGGCAATCGCATCCATCGGATCAGCCATGCGATCTTCGGTCAGCGCACCCTGCGCGAATTCGATGCCGATCCCCATCACTACCAGGCCTGCGCCCACCCATAGCAGCGGGCGCCCGCGCCGGAACAGCTGTACCGCGCTGCCGGTCAGGATGAAGTAGGCGAGGAAGTGCTCGCCCTTGTCGCTGTTTTCCGGCAGCGGAATCGGCGGCGGTGGAATCAGGCAGACCACGATTACCAGCAATACTGCCGCCGCCCACAGTGCAGCCCACAGCCGCGGCCGCCGCAGCGGCTTGATCAGCAGCAACGCACTGCTCACAGGCGCCAGCTCAGATCACCCAGTTCAAAGGCCGGCTCGAAGTCGACGCCACGCTGCAGGCCGATGGCCTGGAAGCGCTCGCCCATCTCCGTCGGCAGGGTCAGCTTCTTCACCTGGTCGCGCAGCTGAATGCGGCCGACCTCATCGGTTCGTTCCTCGGCCAGCAGCAGCACCTGGTCCAGGCCATTGCCGAGCAGGAAACTGGCCTGGCTGCAGTAACCGGCCAGCTCGAAGCCGCCGTGCTGGCCCGCCTCGGCCATCGCGGTGAAGTCCACCGATGCGGTGATGTCCTGCAGGCCGGGCCAACGGTGCACGTCGTTGTGCACGTGGTGGCGATAGAACGCAC
Organism: Stenotrophomonas maltophilia; assembly: GCF_013464485.1. Taxonomy (GTDB): domain Bacteria; phylum Pseudomonadota; class Gammaproteobacteria; order Xanthomonadales; family Xanthomonadaceae; genus Stenotrophomonas; species Stenotrophomonas maltophilia_AW. Next base: position 1,674 of record NZ_RAUX01000063.1, on the reverse strand, counting down.
GCACGGTGCCTTCGTCACGGTCGTGCTGGTAGAACTCGCCGCGGTTGTAGCCATAGTCGACGAACAGCATGGCGCCACGCTGCAGGCCGCCAGCCACCGCCTGCAGCCAGTACGGCAGTTGCGGCAGCACCTCGGAGCGATAGCCCTCGGCGAAGGGCTTTTCCAGATAGCGCTCGATATGGCGCACTGCACCGTTGAGCAGGATGTCAGCCGGCTGCGCACCACGGATGAAGTTGCCTTCGGCGTCCAGCTCGACGGTTTCCTCGTAGACCTCGCCATCCCGGATCAGGAAGCGTGGGGTCGGCAGCGCGTCGATCACTTCATTGGCAAACACCACGCCTTCCCAGTCCTCGTCGAACGGGCGATCGACCCAGTCCGCGCGCGCGGCCAGCTCCGCCGGCAGGTTCTGCTGCAGGCGCTGCTGCTGGCGCTCGCGCAGGTCGGCACTGGGTTCGAGGATGGCGTAGCGCGACGGCAGTGCGTCCAGCTCGGCCAGGCGCAGCAGCACGGCCTCGGCAAAGGCGCCGGTACCGCCGCCCAACTCCAGCATCCGCGCCTGCGCGCCCAGCTGGGCGAACACCGGGGCAAGCGCGTTGGCCACGCTGCCGGCGAACAGGCTGCCGAGCTCGGGCGCAGTGGTGAAATCGCCGCTGCCACCGAACTTGCTGGCGCCGGCGCTGTAGTAGCCCCAGCCGGGGGTGTACAGGCACAACTCCATGAAGCGCGAGAACGGCATTGCCCCGCCCTGCGCAAGGATTTCGGCGCGCAGGGCGGCAGCCAGCTGGTCGCTGTGGGCCAGGGCATCGGCTTCGGGCAGGGGGAAGGTGGGCTGCATGGCGTCTTCGAATGCGGTGACAATGGTGCACAGGATAGCCGAGCCTTGGAGGACCCTCGATGAGCGATACCCACCCCGTGGTCCTGATCACCGGCAGCGCACGCCGGATCGGTGCGGCCATCGCCCGCCAGTTCCACGCCTGCGGCTGGTCGGTGGTGCTGCACGCCCACACCTCCAGCGCCGAACTGCAGCAGGCCGCGTTCGACTTCGACAACGTTCGCCCGGGCAGCGTGCTGGCGCTGCAGGCCGACCTGCGTGACGCGGACGCCCTGCCCGACCTGGTGGAACAGGCGGTCACCCATTTCGGCCGCCTGGACGCACTGGTCAACAACGCCTCGAATTTCTACGCCACCCCGCTCGGCCAGGTTACCGCCGAGGCGATGGACGAGCTGTATGCGGTCAACGCGCGTGCGCCGCTGCTGCTGTCACAGGCCGCCGCGCCCTATCTGCGCCGCCAGCAGGGCTGCATCGTCAACCTGACCGACCTGCACGGCACCGACCCGATGCGCGACCACATCGCCTACACGATGGCCAAGGCCGCACTGGAGATGGCCACCCGTTCGCTGGCACTGGAACTGGCACCGAAGGTGCGGGTGAACGCAGTGGCCCCCGGCGCAATCCTGTGGCCGGAACAGGGCAAGGACGATTTCGCCCGCGAGGCCCTGCTGGCGCGCACGCCGCTGGCGCGGATCGGTACGGTCGAGGAGATTGCCGAAGCGGTGTACTGGCTGGTTGCCGAAGCCAGCTTCGTCACCGGCCACACGCTGCGCGTGGATGGTGGGCGCACGGTCAGCTGATATGTTGCCGGCCAGCGGCCGGCGCTACCGGTAGTGSCSGGC
>NZ_RAUX01000062.1 GCF_013464485.1 Stenotrophomonas maltophilia | reverse complement strand
CCATTGSCGTGGGCYCCGACCCCTGATCGTGTCAGCCCTCCCAAACCCGCGTATTGCTTACCCCGATCGTCTGCGGCTTGAACAGTGGATCACGCTGCCTGCGCTTCTGCGCCTCGTAATCGCGCAGTGCGGCCAGGGCAGGTCTTTGTAGCAGCAGGATGGCGATGATGTTCAACCAGCTCATCATGCCCACGCCGATATCGCCCAAGGCCCAGGCCACCGTGGCGGTGTTCACTGCCGAGTAGCCTGTGGCAGCCAGGAACAGCAGCTGGAAACCACCCATCGCCCACGGAGATGGACGATCACGGCACAGGTAGCTGACGTTGGTCTCAGCCATGTAGTACAGCGCCAGGATGGTAGTGAACGCGAACGGAAGGATCGCCAGCGCTACGAACGACCGGCCGAAGCCTGGCAGTGCGGATTCAACGGCATGCTGCACGAACCGTGGCCCCGCCTCTACACCTGGCAGATTGCCCAGCAACAGCCGGGCCTCGTCAGGAATACCCTTCACCGCAGGGTCGTAGACGTTGTAGAGCCCGGTGGACAGGATCAGGAACGCCGTTGCACTGCACACCACCAGCGTGTCGATATACACCGAAAACGACTGCACCAGGCCTTGCTTGACCGGATGCGAGACCTCCGCTGCGGCAGCCGGATGCGCGCCGCTGCCCATGCCGGCTTCGTTGGACAGCACACCGCGGCGTACGCCCCACTGGATGGCGGTACCGATCATCGCGCCGAACGCAGCATCCATGCCGAATGCACTGCGTATCACCAGCTGGATGACCTCCGGCACCTTTTCCGCATTGAGCACCATCACCAGTGCGGCCACCAGCAGGTAGGCCACTGCCATCAGCGGCACCACCCATTCCGCAACGCGCGCGATGCGCCGCACGCCACCCACCAGGATTGCCCCAAGCACTACCAGCAGGATCGCCGTAGTAGTCATCACCGGCACGTTCCAGGCCTCGTTGACCGCACTGGTGATGGCATTGGACTGGGTGCCGGCCAGCATGGCGCCAGCCAACACGGTCACCAGTGCGAACAGCACCGCGTACCAGCGCTGGCCCAGGCCCTTTTCGATGTAGTAGGCAGGGCCGCCGCGATACTGGCCCTTTGCGTCGCGGTCCTTGTATATCTGTGCCAGCGTGGATTCGACGAAGGCACTGGATGCCCCCAGGAACGCCACGATCCACATCCAGAAGATGGCACCAGGCCCACCGAAGGCAATCGCCATCGCCACGCCGGCAATGTTGCCGACGCCAACGCGGCTGGACAACGAGATTGACAGGGCCTGGAACGGCGACACCCCGGATGCGGAGCGCTCGTGCCGGAACATCAGCCGCAGCATGTCCGGCAGCGCGCGCAGCTGGATGAATCGCGTGCGCACGCTGAAGTACAGGCCAGTGAGCAGGCACAGCACGACCAGCCAAGGGCTCCAGATGACGCCCAGCAGGGCGTTGACGATGGATTCGATGTTCATCAGCGCCCCCTCAGAAGAACATGCCCAGGGCGACCTGGGGGCTGATGATGCGGCCGGTGTTGCGTCCATCCACGGTGAACTCCACGCCGGCGATCAAGCCCAGCGACGGACTGAAGTGGTACTCCACTGCCGGTGCCAGAGTGACGCTGCGGCTGGCCGGACGATGCTCGTCGATGCGCTCGATGGCGCCACCGGCGTTGCGCGCGAAGCCGCTGAGACGCTGGCCGGTCTCGCGGCTGGCAGCCACTTCCATCACGCCCACCCAGCGCGGGTTGAAGCTGTACTCGGCCCCCACCGACAGACCCAGCACCGAACCACGCGCGATGTGCCCCTGGAAGCTGTCATCGGTGCCATACACACTGGCGCCGGAAATGGCGGTGCGCGACGGTGCAGGCCCCGCGCTGAGCTGGGCGCGCCAGCGCATTGGCCGCTCGTTGCCCATCCACACTACCTGCTGCACGCCCAACGCAGCGGTGGTGCGCTGCACGCCATCGCCCTGCGCATCCAGCGCATTGCCGGTGATGCGATCGTGGCTGCCGGTACTGAAGCGCTGCACCAGCGCCACTGAAACGGCGGGACGGGTGCCGTCCGCATTCGGGGCCTGCAGCAGATACTGCAGCCGTGCCGTGGTATCACCGGCCCGGAAGCCACTGCTGCGCGCGCTGCCGGATTCGGAACGCGACGCACTGAGGTTGACCTGGCCCATGACCCGATCGCTGAAGCCATAGATGATCGGCACCACGGTGGCCCACGCGCCGCTGTGCTCGGCGCTGCGGCGACGATTGCCGTTGTTGTCGTAGTGGTGACGGCTGTCGACCCTGACCAGGTAAGGCTCGATGTACCAGTTGCCCTGCGGCAACCCTGCCGGGTTGGGAGTGATCAGCGGGCCAGTGAAGTTGACACCGTCAAGGCTGCGTTCGTCGGCCGCTGCGTGGGTACTGGTAAAGGCACTGGCCAGCGCCAGCAAAGCGACAAGGTTACGGCGCGGGTGATACATGACAGCCTCTCCTGGGCAACGTGGAATGAAATTCCACCCTGCATCGCCGGGAGCGGCTGACCAATAAGGAAACTTTCAAAACATCATCTGTGCTTGACGCATCCGCCTTCGCTGGCACGAGTCAGCGCCCTCGCCTGCGGCAAAAGCGCTGACCCCGTCAATCACTCAGCCGTGACGGCTGGCCCACTGCGCCAGCAGGACCGCCGTGGCCGAGGCCACGTTCAGGCTCTCCACCGCGCCACTGCCGGGAATCGAGACCTGCAGGTCGCACTGGCTCGCCAGATGACGGTCCATGCCTTCGCCTTCCGCACCCATCACGTACACCAGGCGCGCTGGCAGCGACGCGCGGAACACGTCATCACCGCCATCAACCAGAGTCGCGGCCAGGCCGAAACCGGCGCTGCGCAGCTGCGCCATCGCCTCTGCGGTCTCTGGCAGCTGCACCAGCGGCAGCGCCTCGGCACCGCCTTCGGCAACGCGCGCTGCGGCGCCGGACAGCGCCAGCGTGCTGCCGGCCGGCAGCAGCAGCGCCTTGGCACCGAAGTGCGCGGCCGAGCGCAGGATCGCGCCGAGGTTGTGCGGATTGCCCACGCCGTCCAGCCACAACGCCAGTACCGGGCCGTCGCCGGTCTGCTCCAGCCACTGCGCCAGCGGCAGTGCCGGTGCGCGCAGCACATCGGCCACCACGCCTTCGTGGTGGGTGGTACCGGCAAGCTTGTTCAGATCGCCGTCTTCGACCACGCGATAGCCCACGCGGTTGGCCACGCACCACTTCAGCAGCGGCTGCAGGCGCGGAATGCGTGCCTCCAGCAGGTACAGCTTGCGCAGCGCCTGCGGCCGCGCTTCGAACGCAGCCAGCACGGCATTCAGGCCGTACAGGCGCAGCTCGTCACTGCCACCGCGCCCGCCACCGCCCGTGGTCGGCGCCTCCGGACGCGGCAACGGCGTTGCGCGCGGCGGACGGGCAGACGGGCGGCGGTTGTTCCAAGGGTTGTTCACTTACACAATCTCCTGCTTGCGCTGGCGCCAGAAATCGGCGTTCTTGATGCCCAGGGCATCCGGATCGAACACCGGGTCCAGGCCCAGCTTCTTCTGTCGTTCGTAGTCACGCAGGGCCAGCATCGCCGGCTTCTGGATGATGAGGATGGCGATGATGTTCAGCCAGGCCATCAGGCCCACGCCGATGTCACCCAGCGCCCAGGCCAGGGTCGCGTTGTGGAATGCGCCGAACACCACCATGCCGATGATGCCCAGGCGCAGCAGCAGCACGGTCAGCGGGCGCTTCTTGTTGTGGTTCACATAGCTGAGGTTGGTCTCGGCCATGTAGTAGTACGCCATGATGGTGGTGAAAGCGAAGAAGAAGATCGCGATCGAGACGAACGCCGAACCCCAGCCCGGCAGCACCGCTTCAACGCCGGCCTGCGCGTAGCCCGCACCTTCCGGAATGCCCGCCAGGCCCTGGAAGATCGGTGCCGCGCCTTCCACTGGCGAGTACACGTTGTAGGTGCCGCTGGCCAGGATCAGGAACGCGGTGGCGGTGCACACCATCATGGTGTCGAAATAGATGGCGAACGCCTGCACGTAGCCCTGCTTGGCCGGGTGTGAGACTTCCGAGGCGGCCGCCGCATGCGGGCCCGAACCCTGGCCGGCTTCGTTGGCATAGATGCCGCGCTTGATGCCCCACTCCACTGCCAGGCCCATCATCGCACCGAAGGCCGCGTGCGTGCCGAAGGCACTCTTGAAGATGATGCCGAACATTTCCGGCACGCGATCGTAGTTGATGATCATGATGATGATGGCCATCAGGATGAAGCCCGCTGCCATGAACGGCACCACCACTTCGGCGAAGTTGGCGATGCGCTTGACGCCACCGAAGATCACCACGCCCAGCAGCAGCGCAACCACGATGCCGATGCCCAGCTTGAGCGCCTGCACCGATTCCATGCCGAAGGCCTGGCCATCGAGCGGGCCGCACAGCGCGGTACCACGGCAGGCGTTGATGATGCTGTCGGCGATGGCATTGGCCTGTACGCCCGGCATCAGGAAGCCGGCAGCGATGATCGTGGCGAAGGCGAAGGCCAGCGCGTACCACTTCAGGCCCATGGCCTTTTCAATGTAGTACGCCGGGCCACCGCGGTAGCGGCCTTCGGCGTCCTTGGTCTTGTAGATCTGCGCCAGGGTGCATTCCACGTACGAGGTGGACGCCCCGAGGAAGCCCATCACCCACATCCAGAAGATCGCACCGGGACCACCGAAGGCGATGGCCGTGGCCACACCGGCGATGTTGCCGATGCCCATGCGGCCGGCCATCGACATGGCCAGGGCCTGGAACGAGGACACGCCGGCGTCGGATTTCTCACCCTTGACGGTGAGGCGGCACATCTCGAAGAAGCCGCGGATCTGCATGAAGCGCGTGCGCAGGCTGAAGAACAGGCCGGCGGCCAGGCACATGAAGATCAGTGCCTTGCTCCAGATGATGCTGTTGATGAAATGTACGGTAGCTTCCACGCGCGCTCTCTCCAGTCGGCGGGTTGTAAGGACGTCCCGTCGGCTGGAGGGGACCGGTCGATTCTCCCTGATCGAAGGCCGCTGCGGTAGCGCCGGATCAATGGGGGGCTGCGGGACTGGGTGGTGGGATGGCCGCGCTGACGCCCTGACGCCCGGTAGTGTCGACTGTTGGTCGACTGCCGTTGGCCCCGGTTGCAGAAGAGCCCGCGCTGCGCGCGATAGTCGACTGACAGTCGACTCTACACCCTCCCCGCCTGCTCAGGGCAGCTGCGTGCGCACCCGGGCGAAGCGGCGCAGGTCGTGCAGTACGCCGCGCTTGTAGACCGCACAGCGATCCACGCCTTCTTCCTGGAAGCCGTTCTTTTCCAGTACCCGCGCCGAACCAAGGTTGAAGTCGACCACCCCGGCCTGCAACCTGAACAGGCACAGTTCGTCCATCACCCACGGCGCGAACAGGCCCACCACCCGGGTCATCAGGCCCTGGCCCCAGTAGGCCCGGCCCAGCCAATAGCCCAGTTCTGCCATGTGGCCGCGCTCGGCACTGCCCTGCTGGGCGCCGACGCTGCCGCAGGCCTGGCCATCGATTTCGATCGCCAGGTTGAGCGTGCCGGGTGCCAGCACACGGCCAGCCAGGAAGGCTTCGCCATCCTCGCGCGTATAGGGGTACGGGAAGCGATCGCGCAGGCCCCGCGACACCTCGGCGTCGTTGGCGTGGCGCAGCAGCGATTCCAGATCGCCGGGGCGCCAGGGGCGCAGGACGAATCCTTCACCCTGCAGTGTTGGGGTCGGATCAGGCATGGCCCCCCACCGAGGGCGACTCGGCCTCCTGCTTCTCCAGTTCGCGCTTCACCGCTTCCGGCGAGCGGGTATAGGGGGCCAGCCGCGCGTAGAAGGCCGGCACCACGAACAGCGACAGGAACGTCGAGAGGGTCACGCCGAAGATGATCACGATGCCGATGGTGCCACGGCTGGCCGAACCGGGGCCACCGGCCACCACCAGCGGGATGGCGCCAACCACGGTGGCGATCGAGGTCATCAGGATGGGGCGCAGGCGAACCATCGCCGATTCGATGATCGCTTCGCGCACCGTACGCCCGTCGTCGCGCAGCTGGTTGGCGAATTCGACGATGAGGATGCCGTTCTTCGCGGCCAGGCCGACCAGCATGACGATGCCGATCTGGCTGAACAGGTTCACCGTGCCGCCACTCACCCACAGGCCGACCAGCGCACCCAGCACGCCCAGCGGCACGGTCAACATGATGGTGAGCGGGTGGATGAAGCTTTCGAACTGCGCGGCCAGCACCAGGTACACCACCAGCAGGGCCATGGCGAAGGTCAGCAGCACTGCGCCACCGGCACTCTGGTACTCGCGCGATTCGCCCTTCCAGTTCACCTGCGCGTACTGCGGCAGCTCTTCGCGGGCGACGTTCTGTGCCCAGGCAATGGCCTCGCCCAGCGGATAGCCCGGCGCGAGGCCGGCGGTGATGGTGATCGAGCGCAGGCGGTTGAAGCGGTTCAGGGTGCCCGCCTCGGCCACTTCACTGAGCGTGACCAGGTTGGACAGCGGCACGAGTTCGCCGGAGGCGGCACGCACGCGGATCGCGGCCAGGTCGGCCGGGCTGGCACGGCCATCGCGCCCCGCCTGCACCAGCACGTCGTACTCCTCGCCATTGTCGACGAAGGTGGTGACACGGCGCGACCCCATCATGGTTTCCAGCGCCGAACCGATCGCGGTGACCGGCACGCCGAGGTCGGCGGCACGCTGGCGGTCGATGTTCACCCGCATCTGCGGCCGTGTTTCCTTGTAGTCCGAGTCAGGGCCGACCAGACCCGGGTTGTCGGCCATGCGCAGCAGGACGCGGTCTCGCCACTGCGCAATCTCGGCATATTCCGGGCCGCCCAGCACGATCTGGAACGGCTGGCCGCCGCTGCGCACCAGGCCACCACCCACCTGCGTACGCACGCGCACACCACGGATGGTGTCCAGTTCCTTCTGCAGCTCATTGGCCACGTCCGGAGTTCCCTCGCTGCGCTGGCGCCACGGCTGCAGGAAGATGCTGACACGGCCGGTGTGCATTTCCTCGCTGGCGCCCCAGCCACCGGGTACGCGCGGGTTGGCACGCACGATCGGCTTGTCCGGACCGACATGCGGCGCGAGCATCGCCTCCACCTGTTGCACCTGTTGCACGGTGTAGTCGTAGCCGGCGCCTTCCGGGCCGTCGATCATGATCTGGAACGAACCGCGGTCTTCGGCTGGCGCCAGCTCCGACGGCAGCAGCTTCAGCAGGCCCCAGCTGGCAGCCAGTGCGGCCACCATCACCAGCAGGTAGATCCAGGTGCGGTCGACATGGTGGTCGAGCACGCGGCCATAGCCCGAGGCCAGGCGTTCCAGGTTGCGGTAGATGAAGCCATGCAGGCCACGCGGTGCCTGCCCGGTGTGCGGCTTGAGCAGCTTGGAAGCCATCATCGGCGTCAGCGTTAGCGCCACGAACGCGGACAACGCCACCGCTGCCGCCAGCGCCACCGCCAGTTCGCGGAACAGGCGGCCGGTATTGCCTTCCAGGAAGCCGACCGGCAGGAACACCGCCACCAGCACGGCGGTGGTGGCGATCACCGCGAAGGCAACCTGCGTGGTACCGCGCTTGGAGGCCACCAGTGGGGGCTCGCCCAGGTCGATGCGACGCTGCACGTTCTCCACCACCACGATCGCGTCGTCAACCACCAGGCCGATGCACAGCACCAGGGCAAGCAGGGTCAGCAGATTGATCGAGAAGTCGAACGCATACAGTGCGATGAACGCAGCCACCAGGCAGACCGGCACAGTCACCGCCGGAATCAGCGCGGCGCGGAAGCTGCCCAGGAACAGCCAGATCACCGCCAGCACCAGAATCATCGCCTCAACCAGCGTCGCGTAGACGCGGTCCACTGCGGCCTCGATGAAGGTGGTGTTGTCGAAGGCAACGAAGATCTGCGTGCCCTTGGGCAGCGACAGCCCCACACGCTCGGCTTCGGCACGCGCGGTGCGCGCCACGTCCAGCGAGTTGGCGGTGGAGGTCTTGACGATGCCCAGGCCGATGCCGGGCTCGCCGTTGCTGCGGTAATACGCGCGACGCTCGGCCGAGGCAAGCTCGATCTTCGCCACGTCGCCCATGCGCACCACGTAGCCGTCGCGGCCCTTGCCCAGCGGAATGGTGGCGAAGTCTTCGGGCTTGATGTAGTTGCGTTCCACGCGCAGGGTGAAATCGCGGTCGGTCGACTCGATGCGGCCGGCCGGCAGCTCCACGTTCTCGTTGCGCAGTGCGTTCTCCACATCGCCAGTGGTCAGCCCGCGCGCGGCCAGCTGGTCACGGTCCAGCCAGATGCGCATCGCATAGCGCTGGCGGCCACCGATGCGGACCTGGGCCACGCCATCGAGGCTGGAAAAACGATCGACCACATAACGGTCGGCGTAGTCGCTCAGTTCCAGCGTGTCCATGGTCGAGGAGACCATGTTGAACCAGATGATCGGGTCGGCATCGCTTTCGACCTTGGCGATTTCCGGCGGACGCGCTTCTTCCGGCATGCGGTCGGCAACACGGCTGACCGCATCGCGCACGTCGTTGGCCGCCGCTTCGATATCGCGGTTGGAGGTGAACTCGATGCTGACCTGCGAGCGGCCGTTGGTGCTGCGTGCGTTGATCGTATCGATGCCTTCGATGCCGGCCAGCGCGTCTTCCAGCACCTGGGTGATGCGGCTTTCGATGACCGCCGCCGAGGCGCCGGTGTAGTCCACCGACACCGACACGATCGGTGGATCGATGGCAGGCAGTTCGCGCAGGGTCAAGCGGGTGAAGGACATCACGCCCAGCACCAGCAACAGCAGGCTCATCACCACGGCGAACACCGGCCGCTGGATGGAGACGTCGGAGAGCTTCATCCGCCGTGGCCCTCGGCCGCGACCGGTGCCGGCGCGTCAGCCGGCTTGGCACCGCTGGCAGGTGCCGCATCCTTGGCTGCGACCTTCAGGCCCGGGCGCAGCTTGCCGGTGCCATCGACCACGATGCGCTGGCCAGCGTCCAGGCCCTGCTTGATCTCAACCACGCCGGCACGGCGCGCGCCGGTGACCACGTCCACGCGCTCGACGCTGTCATCGCTCCTGATGCGGTACACGAACGTGTCGCGGCCGACCTGCACCACGGCGATTTCCGGCACCACCAGCGCCGGGCGCTCGGGACGGAACAGGCGCACGTCCAGCAGCATGCCCGGGCGCAGTGCGTGGTCGCCGTTGGCGAAGTCGGCGCGCACGGTCACCGCGCGGGTGGCCGGATCGATACGTGCATCGATGGTGCTGACCACGCCTTCGAAGCTTCGGCCCGGCCACGCCACGCTGGTGGCGCTGACCTTGTCACCGACGCCCAGTGCGGCCAGTTCCACTTCCGGCACCTGGAAATCGATGTGCATGTGCTCGATATCGTCGAGCGTGGCGATCACCGTAGTCGGCGTCAGCAGCGTACCCGGGCTGACCTGGCGGATGCCAAGCACGCCGGCAAACGGCGCGCGGACGCGACGGTCACCGATGTCCGACTGCATCTGCGCCACGCGCGCCTCGGCGGCATCACGGATCGACTTCTGCGTATCCAGCGTGGCGCTGGAGACCAGCCGTTGCGTGGCCAGCTCCCGCTGGCGCTTGTACAGCTGGTCGGCCTCGCGGAAGGTGGCCTGCGCCTGCACCAGCGCCGCCTCCTGGGCCTGCCCGCGCAAGGTCACGATCGGTGCTCCGGCAGCAATGTGCTGGCCGCTTTCGAAATGCACCTTCTCGACGATTTCGCTGACCTTGGCGGTAACGCTGATCGACTCGCGTGCCTTGGCGGTGCCCAGCGCCTGCAGGGTATCGTTCCACTGCGTGGGCTGCACGACCTGCGCCGTGACCGGCACTGCTTCGCCCTGCCGACGCTCGGCGGCCTCCTGTTTGCCTGCGCACCCGGCCAGCATGGCCAGGCTGAGGCCAAGGGCCAGGGTCGAAGCGATACGAGCCAACATGAACGGTCCTGAGTGATCCACGGCCGCCGAGTGTAGGCAAAGGCCCGCAAAAGCGGTATGTGCCAAGCGTTTACCGGCGTGGAACCGGCGCCGTGATGGCGCCTTGAACTCGTTCCATGCAAGGCTGCTGGCTGCAGTGTCGGCGTGTGTCGGGGTGTATCGAATCAACCATTGCCGACGCTGTCATCGTAGAGTCGAAACTGCCCGACGGAGGGCGTTGGGCAGGGGGCGGATCCTGGCGGGGATCCGGCCCCGTTTTTTCTCCCGGCCGATCAATACCGGTAATTCACCTTCATCCACACGCTGCGGCCCGGCTCATTGATGCGCACCGGGTCGGCCGGGAAGCCGAAGTCGGCACTGCCAGCCAGGTTCAGGTGCTCGCTGTAGGCTCGGTCGAACAGGTTGTCGACACCCGCGCTGAGCTGCAGCTGCGAATTGAACCGGTACGCCGCATTGAGCGCGAACGTGGCGAAACCGGCACTCCGCCCGAGGTCCTGGGCGACCACGTTACCTTGGCCATCTGCGACACGATGCTGGTGGGTGACCGCACGCAGCAGTGCTCCGGCACTCCAGCGCTGGCCTTCCCAGTTCGCACTCAGGCGCGCTTCCAGCGGCGGCATCTGCGGCAGCGGACGCTGCTGGTCGCGGTTCTCGCCCCAGGCGTAGGCCAGCGTGCCCCCCAGCTTCCACTGCTCGGCCAGACTTACTTCCAGCCCCGCCTCGGCACCGGCGATGCGCGCATCGATGTTGCTGGCCTGGCTCATGCCCATCATGCCCCTGCCGTGGTAGATGAACAGGATGTAGTCCCGGATCTGCCCGGCGTAAGCCGAGACCCAGGCTTGCACACGTGGCCCCTTGTACTGCAGGCCGACGTCGAGCTGGGTGGTGCGCTCCGGCTGAACGCCGGCAAACGCGTTCGGTGCACCGGCCGGGCCGTGATCGGGCGAAAACAGCTCCCAGTAGTCGGGCATGCGCTGGCTGTGGCCGAGACCGGCATACCAGGTCAGGCCGTCGGCCAGGTCCTGCTCGTAGCGCAGGAAACCACTGCCCAGCCATTCCTTGCGACGCTGGCCCGAGGTCGGATTGGGCATGTTCCCCATCATGCCGCGGATCGACTGCCGCTCATCGCGCACGCTGGCGCGATCGATGCGCAGGCCACTGATCCAGCGCTGGTCGGTGCCGGCGCCCAACGTCAGTTCGGTGAACACGCCATAGCGGCGGAAGTTGGCATCGGTCTGCCAGGCGGCCTGGCGGTAGGTGTCACGCCCCATGCCCATGCGTCCACGATGGCGGCTGTCTTCGCCATCCACACCCGCCACCAGCTGCACGTCCTGCCAGCGCCACTCGGAACTGACGCGGCCGCCCTGGGTTCGGCGGTCCACATTCGACGCCATCGGCATCGGCATCATGCTGTCGGGATTCGGCGTGCGCAGCGTGTAGTTGTCCATCACGTGGTCGGCTTCGTTGTAGTACACGTTGGCCTGCACCGTGTCCCACGCGCCCGGCAGGTTGCGCTTCTCGAATCGTGCCGCGTAGCTGGTGCGCTCGAACGCGGCGCCGTCCATGCCGCGTCCCGCGTAGCGTGCGATGGCATCGCCGGCACCGGCGGAGATTTCCAGCAGCGTATCGGCGTCCGGCGTCCAGCCGATGGCCACGTCACCGTTCCACTTGCGCCACTTCGATGGCACCACATCGCCGTGGCCGTCCTTGTAGTCATCGGCTTCGGAGCGGTTGCCGCTGGCACGCACGTAACCGGTCGGGTTGCCCAGGGTCAGGTCGAGCACCTGGTCGTTGCGGTTGCGCGAACCGACCAGCGCACTGGCATCGGCACGCAGGCCCGGTTCTTCGAAGCGCGGCGTATCGCGCTCGAAGCGCACGGTACCTGCCGACGCACCCGCGCCCCAACGCACGCTCTGCGGGCCCTTGATGATGGTCAGCCGGTCGAAGCTCTCCGGCGCGATGTAGGACAGCGGATTGTCCATGCGCGACGGGCAGGCACCGATCAGGTTGCCATCGTTGCTGAGGATGTTCAGGCGCGAACCGAACATGCCGCGCAGCACCGGGTCGCCGTTGGTGCCGCCATTGCGGATGGCGGAGAAGCCGGGAACGGTCTTCAGGTAATCGGCGCCATCACTGGCCGGCACCGGCTGCCGCGGCAGGCGTGGATCGGTCACCCAGTGCAGCGGCGAAGACGGTGCGGCGGCGGTGACCACCACGGTATCGAGAGTGCGGGCCTGCTCGGAGGGTGCAGCGTGGGCCAGTGACGCGGCCACGGCCAGGCCAAGGGCAACCGGCAGGCGCGCGCAGGCGCCCGCGGGGCGGGAGATCATTTTCATCGGAACAGCTCCAGGGTACGCACGCGCGCACGGCGCCCGGTCAGGCGTCGTGCGGCAGATTCATGGGGATATCAGCGGACGATGGAGACGTGCGGTGGCCCACGTGCGGCATGTGCAGGCCAGTGCAGCGCGGGCAGCACCTGCTGCGACCACGGGAACACCAGGCGCGGCCGCCACAGCAACGGCAACAGCAGTACCAGCAGCGCCAGCCATGGCAGCAGGCGCATGGCCAGCACGCAGTACTCGCAGGCTTCGCCGTGCATGGCGTGGGGATCGGCGGGGCGGTTGGGCGCTGCCGGCGCAGCGCCGTGCTGATCGTGCCCGGCCATGGCCATGTTGTGCATGTCATGGCCCATGGCGGCGTGGTCCATGCCCGCCATTGCGGCGTGCTCCATCGGCGGCGCCTGCAGCGCGCGGCTGACCAGTGGCGCAAGCACCATCAGCAGCGTCGCCAGGACGGCGAGCTGGAGCAGAAGGTGTTGCGGGCGGGACAGGCGGGTCACCCGGCTAGTGTAGAGGCGGGTCCAGGGTTGCCAGTGCGACGAACCGTCGCAGGAGGGGGTTTGTCGGCAGGGCTGCGCCCTGCACCTGCAGAGGCCACGTCCACGGCAAGAGCCGAAGCAACATCAAAAGCTGGCTTCCTGTGGGTAGGCGGGGTGGGTCCGGTTGCGGGAGACGCCGTAAACCCCGCTCCGCGGTCCGGCCCAGCCGCTGGCGGCTGTGCGTTCGGGCGCTTGCGAAGCAGTGCTTCGCAAGCAAAGCGCCCTCACCCTTGGGGGCTTGGCCGCGGCATCCATGCTGCGGACACTCCCGCAACCGGACCCACCCCACCTTCGACAGATCTCCGCGATCTGCTGTAGATCCACGCCATGCGTGGATGAATCTCCATCGAAATCAAATATTTCGAATTGGAATCGAAAAGAATCCACGCATGGCGTGGATCTACCGTGTCGACCAAGGTCGACACCTACCAACAGCCGCCGGAATCTGTCAGGGGTGGGGCGGTGTGGGCAGGCAGGACCGTTGGCGCCATGGATGGCGCCATCGAGCCCCCATGGATGGGTTTACGGCGTGTCCTGCCTGCCCACACCGCCCCGCCATCCCACGGATAGCCCGCTGTTGCTGTTGCTGTTGCTGCTGAGGTTGCCGGCCAGCGGCCGGCACTACCTCGGGTGCAGGGCGCAGCCCTGCTCGACCCACCTCACACCGTGATGGTCTGGGTCAGTGACTCCCAGGTCGGTGGCACCGGCCACGCGGCGGCCTGGTTGCCATCCAGAACCCTTCGCAGATCGCGCGGATCAATCTGCGGTGCCAGCACATGCACCAGTTCCAGCGCGTAATCACGCAGCACCCGGTCGCGCGGCAGAACCGCCCAGGCAATGCACTCGCTGATCGGATCCGGCGCAGGCCACGATCTCAGGTCTTCGTCGTTGGAGCTGACCGCCATTTCGGCCAGCAGCCCTACGCCCAGTCCGGTGCGCACGTAGGTCTTGATCAGGTCAGCGTCGAGCGCGGTCAGTGCCAGGTCGGGCACCAACCCGTTGGCGGCGAAGGCGCGTTGCAGCGACGAGTTCGGACGGGTCGAAGATTCGTAGCTGATCAATGGCTGGCGGGCCAGCGCGACCAGGTCCGGGGCGCGGCCGGCGCGGTCCAGCGGGTGGCCCTTCGGCACCACCACCAGGCGCCGCCAGCGGAACAGCGGCACCGCGATGCCATCGGTCGGTTCGCCACCGGCGGTACTGATGATCGCGATATCGGCATCACCCTGGTTCAGGCGGTCCAGCGCGTCGGCCTCACCGGCCTGCTGCAGGTGCACGCTGACCTGCGGGTAAGCCTGCTTGATCGCCGCCACCGCCGGCGGAAGCACGAAGCGCGCCTGGGTGTGGGTGGTGGTCAGGATCAGCTGACCCTGGCTTTCGCGGCGCTGGTTGGCGGCGTAGGTGCGGATGTTGTTGGCCTCGGCCAGCACCGCGCGGGCGCGGGCGATCACCTCGGTGCCGGCCGGAGTGACCGACTCCAGGCTGCGGCCCTTGCGCACGAACAACAGGAAGCCGAGCTCGTCCTCCAGCTGCTTGAGCTGCTTGGACAGGCCAGGCTGGGTGGCGTGCACGCGCGAGGCGGCCAGCGTGATGTTCAGCTCGGCGTCGGCGATGGCAACCAGGTAGCGCAGCTGGGTCAGCGTCATGGGCAGGCGGGCGGCGTGGGGCGGAGGTCCACTCTAGGGTCAATTGCCGTCACCAGCTTATAACCAAAGGTTGTTTAAGAAAGGTATCTGGTCATTTCCGGGGGTCATATGCCGGCGCTACGGTCAGCCGGCAGCCGCTGGCCTGAACAGCCAGCCCTCCCCCTTCGCCCGCCGAAGCCCGGCGCGGCCCCGTTTCCGGAGCGCTTCCATGGCCCTGTACGACTCCATCCTCGATACCGTCGGCAACACCCCCATCGTCAAGCTGCAGCGCCTGGCACCGCCGCAGGTCAGCCTCTACGCCAAGGTCGAGTCGTTCAACCCGGGCGGCTCGGTGAAGGACCGCCTGGCGCTGGCGATCATCCTCGACGCCGAAGCACGCGGCCTGCTCAAGCCGGGCGACACGATCGTGGAGGCCACCTCGGGCAACACCGGCGTAGCGCTGGCGATGGTCGCCGCCGCGCGCGGCTACAAGTTCGTAGCGACCATGGTCGAGACCTTCTCGGTGGAACGGCGCAAGCTGATGCGTGCCTATGGCGCCAAGGTGATCCTGACCCCGGCCGCCGAACGCGGCAGCGGCATGGTGCGCAAGGCACGCGAGCTGGCCGAGCAGCACGGCTGGTTCCTGGCCAGCCAGTTCGCCAATCCGGCCAATCCGGCGTATCACCGCAACACCACCGCCGCGGAAATCCTGCGCGACTTCGCCGGCAAGCGGCTGGACTACTTCGTCAGCGGCTGGGGCACCGGCGGCACGCTCACCGGCGTGGGTGAAGTACTGAAAGTCGCTCGCCCGCAGACCCGCATCATCGCCACCGAACCGGCCGGCGCCGCACTGCTGAAGGGCGATGACTGGAAGCCGCACAAGATCCAGGGCTGGACCCCGGACTTCGTGCCGGACGTGCTCAACCGCGATGTGGTGGATGAGCTGGTCTCGGTCGACGATGACCGCGCGATCACCACCGCACGTCGACTGGCCGCGGAGGAAGGCATCTTCGTCGGCATCTCCGCCGGCGCCACCGTGGCCAGCGCACTGGACGTGGCCACACGTGCCGAACCGGGTTCAGTGATTCTGGCCATGCTGCCGGACACCGGTGAACGCTACTTCTCCACACCGCTGTTTGCCGATGTGAACGAAGGCTCCGACGACGAGTGGCTGGCCGGCCTGCCGTGATGCGATCCGCCGGGCCCGGCGCTACCGACGTGCGACTGCGGGTAGCGCCGGGCCGTGCCCGGCATGCGCCCTGCTTCAGGCTGCGTGAAGGCGTCGCCCGCCATCGTGCGTGAAGGCCGTCGGATCGCAGCGCGTGAGACGGTCATGACGCAGTATCGATGCCCTGTCCCCTACCGTGGGAACAGCCGGCGCAGATGCTGCGCGGATCACCTCACAGGCAGGAGACGGACGCATGAAGATCGAAGTTTGGCAGGGCGACATCACGACCCTGGCGGTGGATGCGATCGTCAACGCGGCCAATGAAACACTGCTCGGTGGCGGCGGTGTCGACGGCGCGATCCATCGTGCCGCTGGCCCCGCATTGCTGGCCGAATGCGAGCAGCTGCCGGAGCTGCGCCCGGGCGTGCGTTGCCCGACCGGCGAAGTGCGCGCCACCGGTGCCCATGCGCTGCCGGCACGCCATGTACTGCACACCGTCGGCCCGGTCTGGCACGACGGCCAGCGTGACGAACCCGCACTGCTGGCCAACTGCTACTGGAAATCGCTGCAACTGGCCGAATCACTGGGTGTGCGGTCGATCGCGTTCCCCGCTATCAGCTGCGGGGTGTACGGCTATCCGCTGTACCAGGCCGCGCAGGTCGCGGTGACAGAAACGCTGGCATGGCAGCGCAGCCACGCGCAACCGATGCGCATCGTGCTGGTCGCGTTCAACACGGCCACCGCCAAAGCCTACCAGCAGGCTTTGGCCGCCGCCGGCCAAAGCACGGAAAGCGAGCCACGCGGCACGATACTGCCACCGCTCGGCGATGCAGGCCTTGCCGCTGCGCATTGAAATTCGACGCAGCATGGAAAAGAAAAGGCCGGGCATTGCCCGGCCTTTTCCGTTGCACCGTTGATGTCATCCACGCTGGGCGTGGACCTGCTCAACGGCTGGCAGCTTCCACGGCCGCAGCATCGTCTGCCACCGCGGCTGCAGCGTCGGCAGCAGCGCGGGCCGCGGATGCGGCAGCACCGTCAGCGCTGGCACCGTCCACCTGCACGCGCACTTCCACCAGGCCCGCACCGTTGTTCAGGCTGGACACGTCCACGGTGTAGTGGCCCGCCGGCAGCGTTTCTTCCAGTCGCGCGTTGGTGCCATTGCCACCATCGTCGTCAGTCAGCTCGACGTCGCCACCGACAACACGCAGCACGGTGTCGACCTGGCCGGAGATCGCATCCAGGCGCACATCGGCAGGACGATCCAGGGTCAGCAGGAAGCGGCGGCGACCTTCGTTGTCCAGCATGGTGTAGGCACTGCCCGACTTCGGCAGGGCGGTGCCATCGCGCTCGACCAGATTGCCCGGCAGTTCGATGCGGGCAGCCGACAGGGTGAACATGCCGTTGACGCCGCTGCCAAGACCGCGTGCGGTCAGGGTGTACTTGCCCGGCTTCAGCGACAGGCTCAGGCGTGAGTTGGTGCTGTCACCACCATCGTCGTTCTCGGCATCCACGCCTTGCCCGGACAGCTTCAAGACCGGATCGAACACGTCCGATACCAGACGGATTTCGTACAGGCCTTCCTTCTCCACCTGCAGCGTGTAGTCCTGCGAATCGCTGGCCAGCATGTCCACGACTTCGCCACTACCCACCAGCGGCTTGCCGTCATACGGTTTGAGCTTCTCGGCGCGCAGGCGGTACGGACCAAAGGCGGTCGGGCCATCGGCATTGACCGCCACCTGGTAGGTGCCGCTGCCATTGGCCCGGAACGCCAGCGAAACGTCGCCTTCACGCTCATAACCGGTGTTGCTGGTGGAGATCAGGCTGCCGTTGTTGAACACGGCGATCGAGCCGCTGAGGGCTCCGGTCAGCTTCAGGCCGACCAGATCCTTGTCGTCCAGCTTGATCTGGTAAAGCTGGTGGTGGCTGCCGTCGTTGAAGTTGATGCCGCTTCGCGAAGTGATCTCGCCGGACACAGGCTTGTCGAAATCGAGCGACGCGGCCTTGCCTGCCTCTGCACCGCCACCGATGCGATTGCACCCGCCTGCGACCAGGACCGTGGCTACGGTCAGTGTGATTGCTGCCAAACGCATGTTGTTTCTCCTTGGCCTTCCATGTAGTTCCCACGCACCGGCCGGGCGCGCGGGGCGGAAAAGATACCCGCAAAAGCAAACGCCGGCGTGATGCCGGCGTCGCTCTGTTCATCCAGCGATGGGACGGATCAACCGTTCCACTTGCCCAGCGCGGCCAGGCCGTTGTCCTTGGCACGCTCGTACACGGTTTTCTGGGCAGCGGCGTAGTTGCCCTTCATGTCCTTGGCCCACAGCTTCAGCGCGGCCTGCTGCATGGCGCGGCCGTAGGAGAAGCTCAGCGGCCACGGCAGGTTGCCCAGCTGGTTCATCGCATTCAGGTGCTCGGTGGACTGCTCGTCGCTCTGGCCACCGGACAGGAACACCACGCCCGGCAGGATCGCCGGCACGGTGCTCTTCAGGCACATCACGGTCGACTCGGCCACTTCCTCGACATCGGCCTGCTCATCGCAGTTCTTGCCGGAGATGACCATCGACGCCTTCAGGATGGTGCCTTCCAGCAGCACGTTCTGCTGGTACAGCGCGTCGAACAGCGAACGCAGGGTGGCTTCGGTGACTTCGTAGCAGGTCTCGATGTCGTGGTCGCCGTCCATGATCACTTCCGGCTCGACCATCGGCACCAGGCCGCATTCCTGGCACAGCGCCGCATAGCGGGCCAGCGCGTGCGCGTTGGACTCGATGCAGGTGCCCGACGGAATGCTCTCGCCGATGTTGATGACCGCACGCCACTTGGCGAAGCGCGCGCCCAGCTTGTAGTACTCCTGCAGGCGCTCGCGCAGGCCGTCCAGGCCTTCGGTGACCAGCTCGCCCGGGCAGCCGGCCAGCGGGTGCGCGCCCTTGTCCACCTTGATGCCCGGAATCATGCCGTGGTCGGCCATGTACTTGGCGAACGGCACGCCGTCCTTGGTCGACTGGCGGATGGTTTCGTCGTACAGGATGGCGCCGGAAATATGCTCGTTGAGCTTCGGCGTGGTCAGCAGCAGCTCGCGATAGGCGCGACGGTTCTCCTCGGTGTTCTCGATGCCGACGCCAGCGAAACGCTTGGCGATGGTAGCGGTGGATTCGTCGATCGCGATGATGCCCTTGCCCGGGGCAACCATGGCCTGGGCGGTTTCGGCCAGCTGTTCGATGCTCATGTACTTCCTGTGGCGGGTGCGGGAAAAACGTAAGTATAGCCCCGCTACCCGTTGCCCCGACGTGCAGGCCAGTCTGGAAACGATTCCAATGTCCGCACAGGACAACGGATGTCCTGCTGGGTTGGGGTCAGAGCCCCTGCGGGGATCTGACCCCGGGTCGGATCCGCGCAGCGGCTCCGACCCGATGTGGACCCTTCTTACAGGTCGCCCAGGCCGATGGCGCGGCCGTCGTCGCCCACTTCCAGCAGGCGCAGGGTGTTGGTCGCGCCCAGGGTTTCCATGTGTTCGCCGCTGGTGAACACGACGCGGTCGCCGGCCTGCAGCAGATCGGCTTCGACCAGCAGGCGGATGCTGCCGCGTGCGGCTTCGCGTGGAGTCAGGCCACGGCTGTCGAAGTTGATCGGATAGACGTCGCGCATCAGCGCCATCTGCCGACGTGCACCGTCATGCCGGGTGACCGCGAACACCGGCGCCTTGGCGCGGAAGCGCGACAGGTAACGCGCGGTGCCACCGGATTCGGTCATCGCCACGATCGCGCGCACGCCCACGTGCTGCGACAGGAACATGGTGGCCATGGCGATGGCCTGGTCGGCACGTTCCAGGTTGCGCGGCGATGCATTGAAGTCGGTCTCGGTCTGGAACTGGCGTTCGGCACCCAGGCAGATACGTGCCATCGCCTCCACGGCTTTCACCGGCCAGGCACCTGCAGCAGTCTCGGCCGACAACATCACCGCATCGGTACCATCGATGACCGAGTTGGCCACGTCCAGCACTTCCGCGCGGGTGGGAATCGGGCTTTCCACCATCGACTGCAGCATCTGCGTGGCGGTGATCACCACCTTGTTCTGCGCCAGCGAGGCCTTGATGATCTTCTTCTGCAGGCCCGGCAGTTCGGCATCGCCGATTTCCACGCCGAGGTCGCCACGGGCCACCATCACCACGTCACTGGCCTCGACGATTTCTTCCAGGTTCTCGATGGCCTCGGTGCGCTCGATCTTCGACACCAGCGCAGCATCACAGCCATGCGAGCGGGCGATGTCACGCGCATCGTTCATGTCCTGCGCGTTGCGGCAGAACGACACGGCGATGAAGTCGACGCCGATCTTGGCGACGATGCCGATCAGCTCCTTGTCACGCTCGGTCAGCGCGCCCAGCGACAGGCCGCCGCCCTGCTTGTTCAGGCCCTTGCGATCGGACAGCACGCCGTCGTTGAGCACGGTGTTGATGATGCGGTCGCCCTGCACCTCCACCACCTGCAGCTGCATCAGGCCGTCGTCCAGCAGCAGCACATCACCCGGGCCGACGTCCTGCGGCAGGCCGAGGTAGCTGACACCGACCTGGGTGGCATCACCCGGGCCGGCGCTGGTGCTGGCGATCAGATCGAAACGATTGCCTGCCTTCAGCTGCACCTTGCCTTCGGCGAAGCGCTCGATGCGGATCTTCGGGCCCGGCAGGTCGGCCAGGATGCCCACTTCCACGCCCACGCGGGCGGCGGCGGCACGTACTTCGGCGGCCCGCTTGGCCTGGCCGGAGGGGTCACCATGGCTGAAGTTGAGGCGCACTACGTTGACGCCGGCGCGGAACAGATCCTCCAGCACGCCCGGCGGATCAGTGGCCGGGCCGAGGGTGGCAAGGATCTTGGTGCGACGCTGACGCTCGAACATGGTGAATGGGCCTCTCCCGATAAAGAACGGAAATTAGCACATCCTTCACGCCGCATGTATACGGTTACAGCCTTGTGCTGCCTGACTTCGCGGGTCATGGAGCGGACATGCTCCGGACATACGCTGGCGCAGGGCATTCTGTAGAGCCGAGCCCATGCTCGGCTGGTCACACGCCGAAGCAGCCGAGCATGGGCTCGGCTCTACAGGGGCCTAGGACAACAACGTCGTCAGCTGTGCCGGCTCGCGTGCCAGCTGGCCCGCACCGGCTTCAGTGAGTTCCGCTTCACCACCAAAGCCCCACAGCACGCCCACGCTTCGCAGACCGTGGTGGCGCGCGCCCTCGATGTCCATGCGGCGGTCGCCGATCATCCAGCACTGCGCAGGCAGCACCCGCAACCTGCGCAATGCCTCGCCGACCAGTTCCGACTTGTGGCTGCGCGAACCGTCCAGGGTCGAACCGACGATCTCCTCGAACAATCCACCAAATGGTAGATGGGCGAGGATGCGCCGCGCGTGCGGCTCGTTCTTGGCAGTGACCACCGCCAGGCGGTGGCCACGACCATGCAGCGTGCGCAGCGTGTCTTCAATCTTCGGGTATACCGTGTGCTCGCGCCAGCCTTCGGCGTCGAAGCGCTCACGGTAGTAGCCCACCGCCTGTTCCACCCGCGCCGGCTCACCGAACAGCGGCGCGAAGGTGGTCCGCAGCGACGGACCGATCCAGCCCAGCAGCGTTTCCTGCGCCGGCACCGGATGGTCCATCTTCTGCAGCGCGTAGGCGATGCAGGCGGTGATGCCCACCTGCGAATCGATCAGCGTGCCGTCCAGGTCGAAGAACAGGACATCCTTGCCGTGGTCGGCACTCATGCGCCGCGCGCGTCGAGTGCCGCCACTGCCGGCAGGGTCTTGCCTTCCAAGAACTCCAGGAACGCGCCGCCACCGGTGGAGATGTAGCTGACGTCCTTGGCGATATCGAACTTGTCGACCGCCGCCAGGGTGTCGCCGCCGCCCGCGATGGAGAAGGCCGGCGAGCTGGCGATGGCGCGGGCCAGTGCTTCGGTACCCTTGCTGAAGGCTTCGAACTCGAACACGCCTACCGGACCATTCCACACCACGGTGCCGGCCTTTTCGATCAGCTGCGCATACTGCGCGGCGGTCTGCGGGCCGATGTCCAGGATCAGGTCGTCTTCGGCGACGGCGTCGACCGCCTTCACTTCCGCGACGGCGTCGGGCAGGAACTGCTTGGCGGTGACCACATCCACCGGCAACGGAATGTCAGCGCCACGCGCCTTGGCATCGGCCACGATCTTCTTTGCGGTATCCAGCAGGTCCGG
The DNA here is from genome assembly GCF_013464485.1 of Stenotrophomonas maltophilia. Classification (GTDB taxonomy): domain Bacteria; phylum Pseudomonadota; class Gammaproteobacteria; order Xanthomonadales; family Xanthomonadaceae; genus Stenotrophomonas; species Stenotrophomonas maltophilia_AW. The sequence goes on along the minus strand of NZ_RAUX01000062.1, from coordinate 1,272 downwards.
TTCGTACAGCGACTTGCCGACGTTGTAGCCGGCGGCGGCGATGAAGGTGTTGGCGATGCCACCACCAACGATCAGCTGATCGACCTTGCCGACCAGGTTGGCCAGCAGTTCCAGCTTGGTGCTGACCTTGCTGCCGGCCACAATGGCCAGCAGCGGCTTGGCCGGTGCATCCAGTGCCTGCGCCAGTGCATCCAGCTCGGCCATCAGCAGCGGGCCACCGGCAGCCACCGGGGCGAAGCGGATGACGCCGTGAGTGGACGCCTGCGCGCGGTGCGCGGTACCGAAGGCATCCATCACGAACACATCGCACAGCGCGGCGTACTGCTTCGACAGGGCTTCATCGTCCTTGCCCTCGCCGACGTTCATGCGGCAGTTTTCCAGCAGCACCAGCTGGCCCGGCTGCACGTCGACGCCTTCGATCCAATCGCGCACCAGCGGAACTTCGCGGCCGAGCAGTTCGGACAGGCGGGCGGCGACCGGAGCCAGCGAATCAGCTTCGCTCCACACGCCTTCCTTCGGGCGCCCCAGGTGCGAGGTGACCATCACCGCAGCGCCCTGCTCCAGTGCGCGCTTGAGCGTCGGCAGCGAAGCGGTGATGCGCTGTTCGGAAGTGATGCGGCCATTCTCGATCGGCACGTTCAGATCCTGGCGGATCAGTACGCGCTTGCCGGAGAGGTCGAGGTCGGTCATGCGGACGATGGACATGGGCAACTCTTTGGCTCAGGGACGGGATGCCGGGGTACGGCAGACGGCCATTGTATCGGGTGCGGGTGGTGGCAGGGCCGATGCCTGCGGCAGGCAGAGGCGCAAAAGCAACAGCAACAGCCAGAGCCAAAGCCAAAGCGCTGGCGCCTTGTGATGCTGTGGGTGAGCCGGGGCGGTGTGGGCTGGCAGGGGACGCCGTGAATCCATCCCTGGAGGCTTGGCAGCCGCATCCATGCGGCTGACACCCCTGCCAGCCCACACCGCCCCGGCCTCGGCAGGTTCATGAGGAAGAGCGGATGGCAAAGGCAGAGGCAAGAGCGGTTTCTGGTGTCGGGAAAAAATGTAGAGCCGAGCGTGGGCTCGGCTCTACAAGGAGCGCGCAGCCAAGCTGCTTTTGCTTTTGCTCTTCTTTTTTCTCTTCCGTGGGTGGACGCACACGGAAACCGTCAGAGGCCGGGCGGGTGGGCTGGGCAGGGGTATCCGCGCCATGGATGGCGCGGCTAAGCCTCCARGGACGGATTCACGGCGTCCCSCCMGCCCCCCCCCCCCCCCCCCCCCCCCCGCCGG
>NZ_RAUX01000061.1 GCF_013464485.1 Stenotrophomonas maltophilia | reverse complement strand
GGGGCAGACAGGACCGTTGGCGCCATGGATGGCGCCATCGAGCCCCCATGGATGGGTTTATGGCGTGTCCTGCCTGCCCCHCCCGCCCCACCCAGCACGTAGAAACCCAGAGCCGTGAACAGCGCTGTTGCCGTTGCTTGTGCTCCGGCTTGAAACGGGTGCCGGGCAGCGCCCGGCCGGGTATCCTTTCCCTCTGATGTCCGACCTTGTCCATGCCAGCCGCGAAGCCCTCAGCGACGGCGGCGCGCTCGCCTCGCATCTGGACGCCTTCGTTCCGCGTCCGGCGCAGCTGCGCCTGACCGAGGCCATCGCCGATGCGTTGCAGCAGCGCGACCTGCTTCTGGCCGAGGCCGGTACCGGCACTGGCAAGACCTTTGCCTACCTGGTGCCGGTGCTGTTGTCCGGATTGCGCACCATCGTCTCAACCGGTACCCGCGCGCTGCAGGACCAGCTCTACCACCGTGATCTGCCGCGTGTTCGGCAGGCGCTCGGCATCGGCCTGCGCAGCGCGCTGCTGAAGGGGCGCGCGAATTACCTGTGCCGCTACCGGTTGCAGCAGGCGCGCGGCGAACCGCGTTTTTCCAGCCCCGAACAAGCCGCGCAGTTCCAGCGCATCCTGGCGTGGTCCGGTCGTTCGGAGTTCGGTGATATCGCCGAACTGGACGGTCTGGCCGATGATTCGCCGCTGTTGCCGATGGTCACCTCCACCGTCGACAACTGCCTGGGCACCGACTGCCCGTTCTGGGACGACTGCTTCGTGGTGCGTGCGCGGCAACGCGCGCAGGCCGCGGACGTGGTGGTGGTCAACCATCACCTGCTGCTGGCCGACCTGGCGTTGAAGCAGGACGGTTTCGGTGAACTGCTGCCGGGTGCGCAGGCCTTCGTCATCGACGAGGCGCACCAGTTGCCCGAGCTGGCTGCGCAGTTCTTCGGTGAAGGCTTTGGCATGCGTCCGTGGCAGGAACTGGGCCGCGACTGCCTGGCCGAAGCGCGTGGCGTAGGCGGTGCGCAGTCGGCGCTGCAGGAACCGGTCGACCAGCTGCAGCAGTCGCTGTTGGCGTTGCGTTCGGCGATGGAAGGGCTGCCGCCGCGTGGCACGCAATGGCGCGCGCTGGCGATGCCACAGGTGCGCGATGGGTTCGACATGATGATGGCGGCCCTGGTAGCGCTGGAACAGGCGCTGCAGCCGCTGCGCGAAGCCGCGGCGGGCCTGGATGCCTGCCATGCGCGCGCGCGCGAGGCCGTCTCGCGGCTTCGCCGCTGGCTGGGCGATGACGAGCCCACCCTCGATTTCGATACCGATCCGGCGGAGACTGCCAGCGCCGCCGATGTGCTCTGGTACGAGCTCACGCCACGTGGTTTCCGCTGCCAGCGCACGCCAATGGATGTATCCGGTCCGTTGCGCGAGCATCGCGAACGCAGCCGTGCTGCATGGATCTTCACCTCGGCGACGCTGACCGTTGGCGGTGGCTTCGATCATATCGCCACCCGGCTGGGCCTGGACGATCCGCACACGTTGGTCCAGCCCAGCCCGTTCAACTGGCCGGAGCAGGCGTTGTGCTATCTGCCCGAGGGCCTGCCTGATCCGGCCGCGCGTGGTTTCGGAACCGCGCTGATCCAGACCCTGCGGCCGGTGCTGCAGGCGTCGCAGGGCAGGGCGTTCCTGCTGTTCGCTTCGCATCGCGCCCTGCGTGAGGCTGCCGAGGCACTGCGCGATGGGCCATGGCCGTTGTTCGTGCAGGGTGAGGCACCGCGCGCGACGCTGCTGCAGCGCTTCCGCGAATCGGGCAATGGCGTGCTGCTGGGCTCGGCCAGTTTCCGCGAGGGCGTGGACGTGGTCGGCGAAGCGCTGAGCGTGGTGATGATCGACAAGCTGCCCTTTGCCGCCCCGGACGACCCGGTCTACGAGGCGCGTCTGGAGGCGATCCGCAGCCAAGGCGGCAACCCGTTCCGCGACGAGCAGCTGCCACAGGCGGTGATCGCGCTGAAGCAGGGGGTCGGCCGCCTGATCCGCAGCGAGAGCGACCGCGGCGTGCTGGTGCTGTGCGACCCGCGCCTGCTCAACCGCGGCTACGGCCGGGTCTTCCTCGATTCGCTGCCACCGTTCCGCCGGACCCGTGCCCTGGCCGATGTGCAGGCCTTCTTTACGCCACAATGGGCGCCCGTGGCCGATGATGCCGTTCCAGCCACCGCCCCGCCGGCGGGCCCGGAACCGGCGCCCGGCGCCACGTTCCCCCTGTTCTGACCTGATCCGATGAAACTGCTCGCCTTTGAAACCGCCACCGAAGCCTGTTCCGTTGCCCTGCATGTCGATGGGCAGGTACTGGAACGCTTCGAGATCGCCCCGCGCCGGCACGCCGAGCTGAGCCTGCCGTGGGCCGAGGCATTGCTGGCCGAAGCCGGCATCAGCCGCCGCCAGCTGGACGGTATCGCGCTCAGCCGTGGCCCGGGTGCGTTCACCGGTGTGCGCCTGGCGATCGCCATCGCGCAGGGCATCGCACTGGCGCTGGATCGTCCGTTGTTGCCGGTATCGACGCTGCAGGTGCTGGCGCTGCGGGCACCGGCAGATGAAACGCAGATCCTGTCGGCGGTCGATGCGCGGATGGGCGAGCTGTATGTCGCGCGCTTCGAACGTGTGGACGGCCTACCGGTGGCGCGCGATGGCGAGCGCGTCTGCGCGCCGGCGACGGTGGCGCTGCCGGAAGGTTTGTCGGCCTACGGCGTCGGTACTGGTTTCGGAGCGGCCGACGGCGCGCTGGTGGCGCAGTTGGGCAGCGGCCTTCGTGGATTCGATGCTGCGGCGTTGCCGCGGGCATCGGGCGTGCTGGCACTGGCCGTGCCGGCGTTCGCGCGCGGCGAGGCGATTGCGCCGGAGAAGGTCGAGCCGGCGTACCTGCGCGACAACGTGGCACTGACCCTGGTCGAGCAGCAGGCTGCGCGCGAGGCGAAGGCGAAGGCCAACGGCTGAGCCCCTCGTGGCGGCGACTGCGTAGAGTCGAGCTTGCTCGACTGAAGGGCTGCGCGCTTGGCCGGGCGGGGTGGGTTMGCGGGGGACGCCGTGAACCCGTCCMTGGGGGCTTGGCCGCGGCATCCATGCCGCGGACACCCCCGCGAACCCACCCAGCCCGACCTCTGACAGTTTCCGTGCGTGTCCGCCACGGGAAATCAAAAAAAGAAAAGTCAAAGTCAAACGCCGATCGCTTCGCTCGCATCCACGCATGGCGTGGATGTGTCGACCAAGGTCGACACCTACCAACAGCGGAGCGGGACGCGATGCGCCGGGATCTGTCAGAGGTGGGGCGGTGTGGGCTTGCAGGACCGTTGGCGCCATGGATGGCGCCATCGAGCCCCCATGGATGGGTTTACGGCGTGTCCTGCAAGCCCACGCCGCCCCGCCAAACCCAAAGCCCAACCGCCGCTTTTGACGTTGACGTTGACGTCCAGCGGGTCCCGGGCCGCAGGCCCGGGCAACAGAAAACCTACCGGTCGTCGCGCAGCTCGCCGCCGGGCAGGAATACCCACGTGCGCGTGACCTGCAGGATGTCGATCTCGTCCTCGGTCTTCGGCAACGGCGGGAATGGCTGCGCCAGCTTCACCACCCGCAGTGCCGCCTCGTCCAGCAGCGGCGTCCCGCTTGAACGCAGGATCCGGCTGCTCTCCACACTGCCATCGCGGCGCACGCCCACGCTGATCACCACCTGGCCGCCAAGACGGCGCTGCCGGGCCTCGTCCGGGTAGTTCAGGTTGCCGACCTTCTCGGCACGGTCAACCCAAGCGCGCAGGTAATTGGCATACACATACTCACGCGTGCTGGCCGACACGAACTTGCGATTCGGACGCTTGGCGTATTGCGCCGAGCGCAGGTGTACTTCAGCGGCCAGCCGCGCCATCTCCACGTCGCGCTGCTCGCGCGCGCTCAGTCGAGCATCCGGCTCGGGCTGCTCCGGCGCAGGTCGCGCCTGTGCCTGTGCCACCGTGTCCTGGCCGTTGCGGCTGCTGACGACCCGTGCCTGCGGCGGTGGAACCGGAGCAGCCGATTGCCGTTGTAGCGGTACCGGGCTCAGCCCGGACTGGGCCTGCGGCACGATGCCGGCCTGGTTGTCGCGTGGACGTTGCGCGCGGTCGTGCTCGCCACCCCCTTCCTGGTTGGCCGCAGCCAGGAAATCGGCCTGTTTCGGGGTCAGCGCGGTGCGGGTCTGGCTGAAGATCACTTCCAGCGTCGGCACCAGCGGCGCATCACCTTTCACGGCGAAGCCCACGCCCAGGATCAGCAGGGCGTGGACCAGCACCGACAGCGCGATGGTCGCCCCCAGCCGCTGCGCTTCGCGCGGCGGCGGGGGCAGTACGGCAGGGGCGGCAGCCATCAGCGCAGGCCGGCCTCGAGTGCGTCGAACAGGGTGCCGGCAATGTTCAGGCCGTACTGCGCGTCCAGTTCGCGCACGCAGGTCGGGCTGGTCACGTTGACCTCGGTCAGGTAATCGCCGATCACGTCCAGGCCGACGAAGCGCATGCCGTGGCGCTTCATCTGCGGACCGACCTGGGCGGCGATCCAGCGGTCGCGCTCGCTCAGCGGGCGACCTTCGCCGCGACCGCCGGCGGCCAGGTTGCCGCGGAACTCGTCACCTTGCGGAATGCGTGCCAGGCAGTAATCGACCGGTTCGCCATCGACCAGCAGGATGCGCTTGTCACCGGCGGTGATGTCGGGAATGAATTTCTGCGCCAGCGCCATCCTGTGGCCGCCGTCGGTCAGCGTTTCCAGGATCACGTTCAGGTTCGGATCGCCCTGGCCGCTGCGGAAGATCGAGCGTCCGCCCATGCCGTCCAGCGGCTTCAGTACGGCCTGGCCATGCTCCAGCGCGAAGGCCTTCAAGGCCTTGGGGTCGCGGCTGACCAGGGTCGGCGGGCAGCATTGGGGGAACAGCAGCGCGGCCAGTTTCTCGTTGTAGTCGCGCAGGCCCTGCGGGTTGTTGACCACGCAGGCGCCGGCAGCTGCGGCCACGTCCAGCACCTGGGTGTCGTAGATGTATTCGGCGTCGACCGGCGGGTCCTTGCGCATCAGCACAATCTGGCCGGGGCCGAATTCGGTGCGGCTGAATGCGCCCAACTCATACCAGCCGGCCGGGTCGTCGCGCACCTGCAGCGGCGCGGTCTGGGCCACCGCCACGCCGCCCTCCAGGGCCAGGCCGCCCGGGCGCACGTAGTGCAGGGCATGGCCGCGGCGCTGGGCTTCCAGCAGCATGGCGAAGGTGGTGTCCTTGGCGATCTTGATGTGGGCGATGGGGTCCATCACCACGATGACGTTCAACGGCATGGGCGCACCTGTCAGGCAAGGCGTTGATGGTAGCGGCAACGCCGGCCGCGCGCCTCCCCGCCGTACTGCAACGCTGCGTCCGCCCGGCGCTCGCGCACTCATTGCGAAACCCGTCACGTTCAGCGGGGTGCCACACCCCACGCCATGGGGCGGCCTTGAAGCGGGCGCGGGAAGTGCGATATAGATACGCTTTCGTAGCGGCCCCCGCCAAAGATCGGGCCGTGCGCTTGGGGATAGGCAATGACTGAAAACACGACTGCGGGCGGGGAACTCGCAGGACTCCGGGTGATGGTCATCGATGATTCGAAGACCATCCGCAGGACTGCGGAAACGCTGCTCAAGCGCGAAGGCTGCGAGGTGGTCACCGCCACCGACGGCTTCGAAGCGCTGGCGAAGATCGCAGACCAGCAACCGCAGATCATCTTCGTCGACATCATGATGCCGCGCCTGGACGGGTACCAGACCTGTGCGTTGATCAAGGGCAACCAGCTGTTCAAGGCGACCCCGGTCATCATGCTGTCGTCCAAGGACGGCCTGTTCGACAAGGCGCGGGGACGCATCGTCGGCTCGGAGCAATACCTGACGAAGCCTTTCACGCGTGAAGAACTGCTGGGTGCCATCCGCACATACGTCAACGCCTGACCAGGGGGGAAAGGCACAATGGCTCGTATCGTTCTGATCGAGGATTCACCGACCGACCGCGCGGTGTTCACCCAGTGGCTGCGCCGTGCCGGCCATGAGGTGCTGGAAGCGGACAACGCCGAGGATGGACTGCAACTGGTCCGCGACCAGGCACCGCAGCTGGTACTGATGGATGTTGTCCTGCCCGGCATGAGCGGCTTCCAGGCGACCCGGGCGATGGCCCGTGATGCGACGATCAAGCACATTCCGGTGATCATCGTCAGCACCAAGGCGATGGAAACCGACAAGGCCTGGGGACTGCGCCAGGGCGCGGCCGATTACATCGTAAAGCCGCCGCGCGAGGATGAACTGATCGCGCGGATCAACGAACTGGTGGCCTGATGCGCTCGCCCTTCGACATCCTTGAAGCCTATGAACGGCGCAGCCTGGCCCATGCGGTGCAGCTGCCCGAGCGGCAGTTCGCCCAGGACCTCTGGCGTGGCGTGGGTTACCGCGTCGGCCAGCGCCGGCTGGTGTCCGATTTCCGCGAAGTGGTGGAAATCGTGCCGATGCCGCCGGTGACGCCGGTGCCGTGCGCGCAGCCGTGGCTGCTGGGCGTAGGCAACCTGCGCGGCAACCTGTTTCCGGTGGTTGACCTGAAGCACTTCCTGGAAGGCACGCGTACCGTGCAGCAGGAAGGCCAGCGCGTGCTGATCATGCGCCAGGCCGGTGGTGACGTCGCGCTGACCATCGACGAACTGTTCGGCCAACGCAGCTTCGAGCTGGACCAGCAGATCGCCGCGGGCACGCTGGCCGAAGGGCGCTATGGCCATTTCGTCGATCACGCCTTCCATGCCGATGGCCACGATTGGGGCGTGTTCTCGCTCTCGCTGCTGTCGCGCACCCCTGAATTCCGGCAAGCCGCGGCCTGAGGCCGGGCATCGCCCCCTGCATTGAAGATCGAGGTTGAACGATGAGTACTGCTTCGGACGCCACCAAGACCGGCAAGCTGCGGCTGGGCGGCAGCAACCTCTGGCTGTTCCTGCTGCTGGCATCGATGATCCTGTTCGGCGTCAACACCGGCGTCGCCACATGGCAGGGCAGCCGCCTGGCCGACGCCGGCTCCAAGGCCGCCGATCTGCAGGTGCTGTCGCAGCAGCTGGCCAACCAGGGCCGTGACGCGGTTGGCGGCAACGCACAGGCGTTCACCGCCTTCAAGGCGACCCGCAACGCGATCGAACAGAACGTGTCGACCCTGCAGGGCCGCTACGGCAAGGAGCCGGGCGTGTCCGGCGCGATCACCACCCTGGGTGAAACCTGGGCGCCGCTGGGCAAGCAGGCCGGGCAATTGGTGGCCAGTGAGCCGGCGGTGCTGGCCCTGGCTGGCAATGCCAACAACTTCACCGGCGCCGTGCCGGGCCTGCAGGCCCAGCTGAACGAACTGGTGCGCGCGATGTCGGCCTCGGGTGCGCCGTCGTCGCAGGTGTACAGCGCACTGCAGCAGGTGGTGGTGGCCGGTTCGATGGCCCGCCGCGTGACCGAAATGCGTGCTGGTGGCAGCGCTGCGGCGACCTCCGGCGACGCGCTGGCGCGTGACATCACCGTGTTTTCGCAGGTGCTCGACGGCCTGCGCAACGGCAACGAGGAACTGGGCATCACCGCCGTGCGCGGTGCCGCCGCCGTCGCCGCGCTGGAGCAGTCGCAGCAGAAGTGGGAAGCGATGAAGCAGGACGCCGACGCGATCCTGGCCAGTTCGCGCCAGCTGTTCGCCGCGCAGTCGGCGGCCACCGCGCTGGGACAGGGTTCGGCGCACATGCTGGACGACAGCCGCAAGCTGTTCGAGGCGTTTTCCTCGTTCGGCTCGGTTTCCGATACCCGCCTGTTCCCGAATTTCTGGATCGGCGTGGTTTCCGGTGCGCTGTCGCTGATCGCGATCATCGGTTTCGTCTCCACCAACGTGCGCAGCCGCTCGCGCGAGCAGGAACTGCGTTACCAGACCCAGGTGGAATTCAACAGCCGCAACCAGCAGGCCATCATGCGGCTGCTGGACGAAATTTCCTCGCTCGGTGAGGGTGACCTGACGGTGAAGGCCTCGGTGACCGAGGACATGACCGGCGCGATCGCGGATGCGATCAACTACGCCGTTGATGAGCTGCGCCACCTGGTGACCACCATCAATGACACCTCGGCCAAGGTCGCGCTGTCCACCCAGGAAACCCAGGCCACCGCCATGCAGCTGGCAGAGGCGGCGGGCCATCAGGCCAACCAGATCACCTCGGCGTCGGATCGCATCGGCGAAATCGCGGCGAGCATCGAGCAGGTGTCGCGCAACTCGGCCGAATCGGCCGACGTGGCACAGCGCTCGGTGGTGATCGCCGCCGAGGGTGCCGGCGTGGTGCGCGAGACCATCCAGGGCATGGACCAGATCCGCGACCAGATCCAGGAAACCTCCAAGCGCATCAAGCGCCTGGGTGAGTCGTCGCAGGAAATCGGCTCGATCGTGGAACTGATCAACGACATTTCCGAGCAGACCAACATCCTGGCGTTGAACGCGGCGGTGCAGGCGGCTTCGGCCGGTGAAGCGGGCCGCGGTTTCGCGGTCGTGGCCGATGAAGTGCAGCGCCTGGCAGAACGCACCTCCGGCGCGACCCGACGCATCGAGAACCTGGTGCAGGCCATTCAGGCCGATACCAATGAAGCGGTCACATCGATGGAACAGACCACCGCCGAAGTGGTGTCCGGTGCACGCCTGGCCGAGGACGCCGGCACTGCGCTGACCGAAATCGAGCGCGTGTCCAATGCACTGAACACCCTCATCAAGAACATCTCCATCGCCGCCCAGCAGCAGTCGGCCGCGGCCTCGGACATCACACGCACCATGGGCGTGATCCGGCAGATCACCGGCCAGACCTCGCAGGGTGCTGGGCAGACCGCCGAATCGATCGGCCACCTCGCGCAGCTGGCGGCGGACCTGCGTCGTTCGGTCGCCGACTTCAAGCTGCCGGCGTGACGCGGGCAGGGCGGCGAGCAAGGAACCAGTCGATGAAGCATTTCCATTCCCCACGCCAGAACTCGCGCGGCTTCCGCGCGGCGGCGAACGGAGCGCGTCCATGAGCAGTCTGCGCGATGCGATGAGCCACGCAGCGCTGGGCTGGGTCAAGCCCGAGCTGGACGAGACCCTGCGCCAGGTGCGCAACGAGGTCGAGTACTACGCGGAAGACCCGACCGATGCCAGCCGCATGCGCATCTGCGCCGGCTACCTGCACCAGGTGCAGGGCACCTTGCGCATGGTCGAGCTGTATGCGCCGGCGATGGTGGCCGAGGAGCTGGAACAGCTGGCCCATGCCATCGGCGCCGGTGGCGTGGCCGATCGCGATGAAGCCTGCGCGACCCTGATGCGCGGCAGCGTGCTGCTGCCCGACTACCTGGAGCGCCTGCAGAACGGCCATCGCGACATTCCGATCGTGTTGATGCCGTTGCTCAACGAGATCCGCGCCGCGCGTGGCGAGGAGGGCGTGCATGACAGCGTGCTGCTGGCGTTCGCGCCGGACAGCGTCACCGCCACCGAGGCCGAACTGGACCATGCGCGTGGCAGCCTGAGCGGGCGCAACCGCGAACTGCTCGACACCGTTGGCAGCGCGGTGAAGGAAGAACTGCTGCGCATCAAGGACGCACTGGACCTGCACCTGCGTACCGGCGGTGCGCCGGAACAGCTGCAGACCCAGGCCAATGAGCTGGGCGCGGTGGCCGATACGCTGGGCATGATGGGCCTGGGCGTGGCCCGCGGCGTGGTCGTGCAGCAGCGTGATGCACTGCGTGGTGTGGTTGAAGGCCGCCAGCAGATCGACGAGAACCTGCTGCTGGATATCGCCGGTGCGCTGCTCTACGTGGATGCCTCGCTGGATGACCAGGTCGCCCATCTGGGCGCCGGCGGCAGTGGCGAGGACGATCCGAGCGCAGTGGAGAACCGGCGCACGGTAGAGGTGCTGGCCCATGAGGCCATCGCCAACTTCGCTGCCGCACGCGAACATTTCGTGGCCTTCATCGAGACAAGCTGGAATCACGACGAGCTGCGTGACGTGCCACGCCTGCTGGGCGATGTTGCCGGCGCGCTGCGGATGCTCGACCTCGGCACCGCCGCCGACTACCTGCGCGGCGTGCAGCAGTACATCGAGGCCGAACTGATCGGCCGCCAGCGCGTGCCCAGTGGCCGTCAGCTGGACACCCTGGCCGACGCCATGGCCAGCCTGGAGTACTACCTGGAAGCCCTGCGCGATCGCCGGCCGGGGCGCGAGGACATCCTCGACATCACCCGCAGCAGCCTTGAGGCGCTGCGCTACTGGCCGTTGCCGGACCGCAATGCCGTCGAGCCGGCAGCATTTGCGCCGCAGGTGATCGAGCGCGAGCCGGTCACGCTGCAGGCCGAGCAGCTGCAGCCGGAGCACATCGAGATTGTGGTGCAGCCAGCCGCGCCTGCCCCTGGCGATGTACCGGTGCCGCTGCCGGACTTCACCTTCGACCCGCCCATGGCTACCGAGACGGAGGCGCGCGACAGCAACCTGATGTTTGGTGCGCTGGGCGCCGCCGCCGTTGGCACTGCGGCGGTGCCGCTGTCGCTGCATGGCGAGGCGGATGCACCGCTGGTCTTTGCCGCTTCCAGCGCACCGGCACCCGAGGTTCCCCAATGGGATCTGGCATCGTTCCAGCCGGAGGCCGATCCGCTCACGCCATCGGACGATGAGCGCAGCCCCACATTCGCCAGTTTTGATCCGGTCAGTTTCGAACAGACCGACGCAGGGCAGGGCGCTGCGGCGCAGTGGACGCTGTCGGAGGTGACGGCGCCGGCGCAGTCCGATGCGATGACCGGCCTCGACGTCGAGGAGACTGACGGTACGACGCTGTCCATCGATGCCGGTGCTGATGCCGTACCGGTGTTCGATCCGGTGGTCGCCGAGCATCATGATGTTTCTGCTGGCGACGACGTCGTGTTCCGTTTCGACGCCGATGCGCTGGACAATGCCGAGGATGTGCTGTCGCTGCATGCGATGGAGACGCTGTCGCTTGATGGCGATGCCGGATTGCGTCCGTCGCTGGAGATCGTCGATGCCGACGCGCTCGCGCTGGCGGATGAGAGCCTCGTGGTTGCCGAAGTGGAGGCCGTTCCAGCGGCGGTGCCGGAGGACATGCCCGCGCCGACTGACGATGCATCGACAGCGGTCGCTGAAACGCCCACACCGGCGGTGTCGGTGATCGACATCGACACCATCGCTCCGATAGATTTCAGCGAAGCCGACGCGCAGTTCTTCGCCGAACTGAGTGCCGCCGCTGCGGACTTCAATCCGCAGGCCGTGGCTGTTCCATCCGCTGCGGAGATTCCGGCTGTGGCTGGAGCCGAGGCCGGCTTCGAGGCCGGCTTCGACGACGATGCCGAGAACATCGACGAGGACATCCGCGAGGTGTTCCTGGAAGAGTTCGACGATGAACTGACCAATCTGGGGGCATTGCTGCCGGCGTGGCGCATGCAGCCGGACAACATGGACCGGCTGCGGCCGATCCGCCGCATCTTCCATACCCTGAAGGGCAGTGGCCGCCTGGTCGGTGCACGCACCCTGGGCGAGTTCGCGTGGAAGATCGAAGGCATGCTCAACCGTGTGCTCGACAGCAGCCGCCCGGCGACGCCGGCCGTGCTGGCCATGGTTGACAACGCACATGCCGCGCTGCCGCAGCTGAACGCCGCATTGCGCCATGGCCAGCGGATCAGTGTGGATCTGCAGGCGATGCAGGCCATCGCTGACCGTGTTGGCGCGGGCGAGGAAACCTACTACGTTCCGCTGCCGGTTGCGGCCACGCCCGCCGTACAGGCGGTCGAAGTCGACAGCGAGGACGAGATCAGCCGTATCCTCGAAGCCGAAACCCTCGCACCGGTGCAGGCCGAAGCCGACCTGGCGCCCGAGCTGCCCGGCACGCCGGCCAACATCGACAGCGTGCTGCGCGAGATCCTGGAAGCCGAAGTGGAAGTCCACCAGGCGACCCTGCAGGACTGGCTGCGTTCGGCACAGCAGGCACCGCAGCCGGTCAGCGACGCGCTGCTGCGTGCGGTGCACACCATGAACGGCGCCTTCGCGATGACCGAAGTTCCGGAGATCACTGCGGTCACCGGCGGTGCCGAGTCCTACATCAAGCGTGCATTGGCCGCCGATGTGGTACCTGGCAACGAGGGCGTGGCCGCACTTGACGCGACTGCGCAGGCGATCACCGCGACCATGGAAGCGCTGCAGGCCGAACAGCCACGGATTGCGCCGCAGGAGGCGCTGGCGCAGCGCCTGCAGGCGCTGGCCGGTGAGCTGCCGGAAGCGCGCTGGCCGATGGTCGGCCTGGAGGACGACGATGATCTGGCGTTGGACGCCGGTCTGGAGTTCGACACGGGTGCCGACCTGCCGGAGGCGCTCGTGTCCGGCCACACAATGCAGGAGCATGCCGAGCCAGAGCCAGAGCCAGAGCCAGAGCCAGAACTGCTCGGGGCCGAGGTCCCGGCACAGGAGATCAGCGAAGCGACCGATACCGGCCCCGATGCCGGTGAACTGACTGGCAGCGATGATCTTTCGCGCTACTTCGATGCCGGATGGCCCTCTATGCCAGGCGGGGATGAACCCGTCGTGCCGGACGCGGGATTGATTGAATCGATCCAGCCAGTCGGGCAGGGACCGGCTGCCGCAGCCGATGACAACGCAGCGGTGACGCCAATCGGTGAAGCCGAAGCCGAGCTGACCGCGGTAGACGACCTGTCGCCGTACCTCGACGCCAGCGCGCTGCCGGTGGATGACCGCGATGCGGATGAGATGCCGGTGTCCGCGGAAGTTGACGCGATCGACCTGAATAGGTGGTCGTCCGACGGTCAGATCGTTGTCGGCGGCAGCGCCATTGATGACGCTGCTGCACTGCCACTCGACAGCGAGCTGTCGAGCCTGCAGGATGAAATGGCTGCGCCGGGTTTTGCAGAACCGGTCACATTGGCAGCCGCGCTCGAGGCCGGCCTGCACGTGATCGACGAAGAGCAGACCCTGGACGAAGACGGGCAATGGCCCGTGCTCGGCCTCCAGGCCAGCGAACTCGCGCCGGGCGAGGCGGAAGCCTTTGCCGAGGATGCGGACGTCGGCGGGGAGGCGGCGGTCGGTGAAGGAGAGAGCGCCGACCAGCCGTCCCCGGCGACGGTGGATGAGCCGTCCCCGATGGATACAAGCGGGCACGCGCGCTTCTTCGAACTCGAAGACGCACCTGGGCAGGTCGTGCATCTTGCCGATGCCGGGCACATCCATCTCGAAGCAGAGGCGAGCACGCCGATCCGTGATGAAGTGCCTGCCGCAGCTGACAACGAAGCGGAGACCGACGCGCTCGACTTCAGCGTGTATGACCGCGAGCTGATCGACATCTTCGTCGAGGAGGGCAAGGACCTGCTCGACCACTGTGATGGCCTGATCAGCGAGCTGCGCGATGCACCTCAGGACCGCGAAGTGCTGGCTGGGCTGCAGCGTGACCTGCACACCCTGAAGGGTGGTGCACGCATGGCCGGCATCAACGCGATCGGCGACCTCGGCCACAGCATCGAATCGCTGCTGGAAGCCGTGGCTGCGGGCCGTACCGAGATTGATCGGCGCGATGTGCAGCTGCTGGAGCGCGGTTTCGATCGCCTGCACCAGCTGCTCACGCGCACAGGTGCCCACCGCGCGGTGGAGCCAGCGCAGGATCTGGTCGAGGCCTTCGAGGTGCGCACCAGTACCGACCTGTCCGCTGCCGCCGCAGCGGCCAGTGCTGCGCGTGAGGACGATGCGGCAACGCCGGAGGCCGTTGAACCCGCCCCGGTGCTGGTTGATCTTCCGCTGTCGGCACCGCTGCCCGCCGAGGGAGCGGTTGACGAAGATCCGCTGGCGCGTCCGCAGCAGGAGCAGGTGCGCGTGCGCGCCGACCTGCTCGATCGCCTGGTCAACCATGCTGGTGAAGTGGCGATCTATCGCTCGCGGCTTGAACAGCAGCTGGGTGCCTTCCGTGGTGCGATGGGCGAACTGGAACGTACCAACGCGCGACTGCGCGACCAGCTGCGCCGACTCGACCTGGAAACCGAGGCCCAGATCGTCGCCCGCTACCAGCGCGAGCAGGACCAGGCCGACCAGAAGTTTGATCCGCTGGAACTGGATCGCTTCTCCACCCTGCAACAGCTCAGCCGCGCGCTGAACGAATCGGCGGCCGATCTCGGGGGCCTGCAGGGCGTTCTGGACGATCTGTCGCGCCAGTACGACTCGCTGCTGCAGCAGCAGTCGCGCGTCAGCTCGGAACTTCAGGATGGGCTGATGCGCGCGCGCATGGTGCCCTTCGACGGCCTGGTGCCGCGCCTGCGTCGCGTGGTCCGCCAGTCCGGCATGGACACCGGCAAGCAGGTCCATCTCACTCTGGAAGGCACCCATGGCGAACTGGACCGCAACGTCCTGGATCGCATGGTCGCGCCACTGGAACACATGCTGCGCAACTCCGTGGCCCATGGCCTGGAGGGACCGGAACAGCGCCGTGCCGCCGGCAAGCCGGAGGAAGGCGAGATCGCCATTCGCCTGCACCGGGAAGGCTCGGAAATCGTGCTGGAGGTGGCCGACGACGGTGCAGGCCTGGACCGTGAGGCGATTCGTCGTCGCGCCATCGACCGTGGCCTGCTGGCCGCCGATGCGCAGCCGAACGAACAGGAACTGGACAACCTGATCTTCGCCTCCGGCTTTACTACCGCCGACCAGGTCAGCCAGCTGGCCGGCCGCGGCGTGGGCATGGACGTGGTACGCAACGAAGTGCGCCAGCTCGGCGGCTCGGTCGACATCCAGTCGGTGCGTGGCCAGGGCGTGCGCTTCACCCTGCGCCTGCCGCAGACGCTTGCGGTCACCCAGGCGGTGTTCGTGCAGATCGGCGAGACCACCTTCGCCGTGCCGGTCGCCTCGGTCAGTGGTATCGGCCGCCTGTCGCGCGAACGTTTCGAAGCCGCCGACAGCAGCTATCGCTACAGCGGCGAAGACTACCCGCTGTACGACCTCGGCAGCCTGGTCGGGCAGGCCCCGGCCCGTGCCGACGGTCAGGCCCAGGTGCCCCTGCTGCTGGTCCGTGCCGGTGACCTGCGTGCCGCCGTGGCGATCGATCAGGTGCTGGGCAACCGCGAAATCGTGGTCAAGCCGGTCGGCCTGCAGATCGCTTCGGTGCCGGGCATCTACGGCGCCACCATCACCGGCGATGGCCGCGTGGTGGTGATCCTGGACGTGGCGCCGCTGGTGCGCCGCTTCCTCGCCAACCCGACGCAGCCGGTGCTGGCCAACGCCCCGCGCCAGGAGCGCCAGGTGCCGCTGGTGATGGTAGTGGACGACTCGCTCACCATGCGCAAGGTCACCGGGCGCATCCTCGAACGCCACAACTTCGAGGTCAGCGTCGCCCGCGACGGCGTGGAAGCGCTGGAACGCCTGGAAGAGCGCGTGCCGGACCTGATGCTGCTGGATATCGAGATGCCGCGCATGGATGGGTATGAGCTCGCTACTGCGATGCGTGCCGACCCGCGCTACAAGGATGTACCGATCGTCATGATCACTTCGCGCAGCGGCGACAAGCACCGCCAGCGCGCCTTCGAGATTGGTGTCCAGCGTTACCTGGGCAAGCCGTACCAGGAACTGGATCTGATGCGTAACGTGTATGACCTGCTGGGGATCGCCCGTGTCCGTGAGTGAAACCCAGGCGGCCCCGGCCGTTGCCCTGCTGGCCCGCCCGGGTGCGGCGCGTGAGCGTCTGCGCGAGGCGCTGTCGCACGCGGATGTGCAGCTGGTGCTGGAAGATGACCCCAATGAACTGGAGGCTCTGGTCCTGCAGGAGGCGCATCCGCAGTTCGTGGTGATCGCGCTGGAGACCGCCATCGAAGACGCGCTTGAACGCCTGGAAGCCGTGCTGTCCGCACCAGGCCTGACTCTCGTCTTCGACGAGGCCGAACTGGCCGCACGCCGCGATGGCTGGGAAGCCCAGCGTTGGGGCCGTCACCTGGCCGCCAAGCTCCATGGCCACCAGCAAGTGCTGCCGCCGGGGGCCGAAGAGGAACCCAGTCTGCAGCTGGAGCCGGGCCACCCCGCCCCGGCACCGGCGCCACGGGAAGAAGCGCTGCAGCCGCACCTGGACCAGGCACTGAGCTGGGCCGACGAGGTGCCGGCTGACAGTCTGTACTCGCCACCGGCGCACGTGCATGAACCGATTGCGCTGGAACAGGCACTGGCAGCGTTGCAGCCGGAACCGCTGGAAGCCCGGCCGCTCCCGGCGCCGCTGGACATTCCGCCCGTGGCGCCGGTTGCGCCAGCCATCCCCTTCGACCACACCGCCTGGTCGCTGGTCGAGGACGTAGCGCATGCTCAGGCCGCTGCATCCGCAGCTGATGACGTGCCGTTGACCGCCTTCGATACCGGGCACCTGAGCCTGGTTGATCTGGATGCGGCGGCGCCGGTGGGCGAGCGTGCCGGATCGCTGCTGGTGCTGGCCGGCATCGGTGGCCCCGATGCACTGCGTCGCCTGCTCGCTGCACTGCCGGCCTCGCTGGCCGTGCCGGTACTGGTGCACATGCGCCTGGATGGCGGACGCTACGGCAATCTGGTCAAGCAGATGGCACGCGTGTCACCGCTGCCGGTGCAACTCGCTGAAGCTGGCCAGCGCGCAGCGCCTGGTGAAGTGCACGTACTGGCCGATGACATCGGCGTGCAGGCAGCCAGCGATGGGCTGCATTTTGTCAGCGATGCGCAGGGTATTTCGATTGCCGCACTGCCGGCTGGGCACACGGCGCTGGTCCTGCTCAGTGGTGCCGACCTAGCCTACGTGGGGCCGGCGCTGGATCTGGCCGCTCGCGGTGCCTGGGTGGCAGGGCAGGTGGGCGATGGCTGCTACGACCCTGCTGCAGCCACGGCTGTGGTTGCCGCAGGCATGATTGCCGGTGAACCGCCGGAGCTGGCGCATGCCATCGCCTCGCGCTGGGGCATGGAAGACGAGGAGGGAGAGGCACCATGAGCTACGCCAGCAATGACGAAATCCGCGGTGTCCTGATCCAGGCCGGCAACGAGCGTGTTCTGCTGCCCAATGCCACAGTGGCCGAGATGATGTCACGCGTGCCGGTGCAGCCGGTGCCGGACGCACCGCGCTGGCTGGTCGGCGAAATCGGCTGGCATGGCTGGCAGGTGCCGCTGGTGTCGTTCGCGCGGCTGTCTGGGCTGGGTGACGACGGCGTGGGCGGCCACAACAAGGTCGTGGTGCTGAAGGCCCTCAGCGGTAACGCACAGCGCCCTTACTACGCACTGCTGACGCAGAACTTTCCCCAGTTGATCTCGGTGCCGCGCGATGGCCTGCTGGCCGATGCCTCCGAGGAAACCCTGCCGCAGATCGTGCACATGCGGGTGCTGCTGGGTGAGCAGAGCGCGTTGCTGCCGAACCTGGACGCGCTGGAAGCCGCGCTGGATTCGCTGGTCGGGTAGTGCCGGCCGCTGGCCGGCAACCTCATCACCACATGGATGCCGGCC
>NZ_RAUX01000060.1 GCF_013464485.1 Stenotrophomonas maltophilia | reverse complement strand
GCGGCCGGCACCACCGGAAATCGGGCCTTACCCCAGATCCCCCAACCGCGCCTGCAGTGCCGCAATCGCGGCCAGACCGGCCGTCTCCGTGCGCAGGATCCTCGGGCCCAGTTGCAGACCCTGGAAGCCCTCTGTCGCGAGCTGATCACGGTCGCGTGGTGACCAGCCACCCTCCGGGCCAATTGCAATCACGATGCCACCGGCCGGTGCGGCCCCCAGCGTCGACAACCGGTGTGCACCCAGCGGATCCAGCGTCAGCCGCAGCGTATCGGCTGGCAGCACGGCGGCAGCTTGTGCAAGCGACAATGGCGAACCGACCTGCGGGATGCGCGCGCGCCCCGACTGGCCGCAAGCCGATGTCACTACGTTGTTCCAGTGCGCCACGCGCTTCTCCGCGCGCGCGGCATCCAGCTTCACCTCGGTCCGCTCGGCGTTTACCGGCACGATGGCGCTCACGCCCAGCTCGGTGGCCTTCTGCAGGATCAGGTCCATCTTCTCGCCGCGGGCAATGCCCTGCAGCAGAGTGATCGCCAGCGGCGATTCGTTGCCCACCGCCTGCACGGCGTCGATGCGGACGTGCACCTCGCGCTTGCCGGCCACGGTCAGCGTCGCGCTGTAGTCGTGGCCGTCGCCGTTGAACAGCACGCAGCTATCACCTTCGCGCAGGCGCATCACCCGCACCAGATGGTTGGCGGTCTCTTCCGGCAGGGCCACGGTCTGGCCGCTGTGCAGCGCCAGGTCGATGGGGCAGCGGGTCACGCGCATGCAATTGCCTCGTCAATGGCCGCCAGCGTGGTATGTGCCAGCAGCTCCAGTTGTTCGTCGTCCACGCAGTAGGGGGGCATCCAGTACAGCACGTCACCCAGCGGGCGCAGCACCACGCCACGCTTCAGTGCGGCCTTGTAGGCGTGCAGGCCCAGTCGCAGCGCCGGGTCGAACGGTGTGCGCTTGTTGCCATCGCGCGACAGTTCGAAGGCCACCACCATGCCGGCCTGGCGCACATCGGCCACATGCGGGTGATCGGCGAATGGCGCCGCCAGCGTGCCCATCACCGAGGCGATGCCACGGTTGCGGGCGATCACATCGTCGTCGCGGAAGATGTCCAGCGTCGCCAGCGCAGCCGCGCAGGCCAGCGGGTTGCCGGTGTAGCTGTGCGAATGCAGGAAGGCGCGTTCGCGCGAGTCATCCAGGAAGGCGTCGTACAGCGCCTGCGTGGCCAGCACCGCGGCCAATGGCAGGAAGCCGCCGGTCAGGCCCTTGGACAGGCACATCAGGTCAGGCATCACGCCGGCCTGCTCGCAGGCGAACAGGGTGCCGGTGCGGCCGAAGCCGGTGGCGATCTCGTCGGCGATCATGAATGCGCCGTGTGCATCGCACAGTTCGCGCACGCGTTGCAGGTACACCGGGTCATGCATGCGCATGCCCCCCGCGCACTGCAGGCGCGGCTCCAGGATCACCGCGCAGATCTCGCCGGGATGCTGGTCGAACAGGGTGGCCAGGCCATCGGCGGCCTCGCGTGCACGATCAGCCGCACTTTGGCCCGGCTCGGCCAGGTAGGCATCGGGCGAGGGCGCGAACAGGCCTTCGGCCAGCAGCGGCGCGTAGACGCGGCGATACAACGGGATGTCTGCCATCGCCAGCGCGCCCAGTGTCTCGCCGTGGTAGCCATTCTCCAGCGCGATGAAACGCGTGCGCCGGGGCTCGCCACGGTTCTGGAAATACTGGAAGGCCATCTTCAGCGCGACCTCCACACCGGCCGAGCCGTTGTCGGCATAGAACACCTTGGCCAACGGCTCGCGGCCGGGCTGGCGTGGCGCCAGCGCCAGCAGGCGCTCGGCCAGGGTGATCGCCGGCTCGTGGCCGAAGCCCGCCAGCATCACCTGTTCCAGCTGCCCGGCCTGCGCCGCGATGGCGCCGCCGATGCGCGGCTCGGCATGGCCGAACAGATTGGTCCACCAGCTGCTGACGGCGTCCAGGTAGCGGTTGCCGTCATGGTCGATCAGCCATGCGCCTTCACCACGGGCGATCGGCACCAGCGGCAGGGTATGCGGGTGCTCACGCATTTGCGTGCACGGGTGCCACAGCACCTGCAGGTCGCGTTGCCGCCAGTGCTGGGCCAGCGGGGAGGGGGTTGGGTCTGCTAGCATTTCGGGCTCATGAACATGTTGCTGCCTGCACATTCTATCGGCCCTGGCACAGTTGCCGGTTGCCGCGGAGATTCCGCATGAACGATGACCGTGCCGGCCGTCGCTTGCCGATCATCCATCGGATCACCGATGAGGAGAACGGCCCCTTCCAGCGCCAGCACCTGGACCTGGAGTTCTCCAACGGCGAACGCCGCCGCTTCGAGCGGCTGGTCAGCCGTGGTCATGGGGCGGTGGTGGTGGTGCCGATGCTCGACGACGAGACCGTGCTGCTGGTACGTGAATACGCCGCCGGCATGCACCGCTACGAACTGGGCCTGGTCAAGGGCCGGATCGACGCCGGCGAAACCCCCGAGCAGGCCGCCGACCGCGAGCTGAAGGAAGAAGCCGGTTACGGCGCACGCCGGGTCGACGTGCTGCGCGCAATGACGCTGGCCCCGACCTATATGAGCCATCAGTCGTGGCTGGTGGTGGCACGCGACCTGTATCCGGAAAAGCTGGCCGGTGACGAGCCGGAAGAACTGGAAGTGGTGCCATGGAAACTGGCCGAGCTGGACCAGCTGATGCTGCGCGAAGACTTCTCCGAGGGACGCTCGCTGGCGGCGTTGTTCATCGCCCGCCAGTGGCTGCAGGGAACGCGATGATCAAACTGACCACGGACCTGCGCGAGACCGCCATCGCCATCGCCCAGGAAGCCGGACAGGCCATCATGGAGGTGTATGCCGATGGCTTCGAGGTGCAGATCAAGGATGACAACAGCCCGGTGACCGCTGCCGACCTGGCCGCCAACCTCGTGATCGAGCAGGGCCTGCAGCAGCTGACCCCGGACCTGCCGATCCTGTCCGAGGAATCGACCCAGGTGGGATGGGAGCAGCGGCGCCACTGGGGCGCGTACTGGCTGGTCGATCCGCTCGACGGCACCCGCGAGTTCGTCAAGCGCAATGGGGAGTTCAGCGTCAACATCGCCCTGATCTACCAGGGCGCACCGGCCTTCGGCGTGGTGTTGGCCCCGGTCACCGGCATTGTCTGGCATGCCATGCGTGGCGAGCTGGCCTATCGCCGGCAGGGCCTGCACGACACCGTGCTGCGCACCCGCACGCCGGCCACC
This sequence comes from Stenotrophomonas maltophilia, assembly GCF_013464485.1. Classification (GTDB taxonomy): domain Bacteria; phylum Pseudomonadota; class Gammaproteobacteria; order Xanthomonadales; family Xanthomonadaceae; genus Stenotrophomonas; species Stenotrophomonas maltophilia_AW. Next base: position 3,549 of record NZ_RAUX01000060.1, on the reverse strand, counting down.
GCCCCGCTGCGCGTCGCCGCCAGCCGTTCGCACCGCTCGCCGGAAACCGAGGCGCTGCTGGCACGCATGGGCCGCATCGAGACCGTCGCGCAGGGTTCGTCGCTGAAATTCTGCCGGATCGCCGAAGGCGGCCTGGATGTCTACCCGCGGCTGGGCCCGACCTCCGAATGGGATACCGCTGCCGGCCAGTGCGTGCTGCATGCCGCCGGCGGCGCGGTGCTGTCGGCCGCGACCGGCAAGCCGTTCCGTTACAACCGCCGCGAAACCCTGTTGAACGGCGATTTCATTGCCCTTGGTGATACCAGCCTGCCGTGGCGCGACTGGTTGTCCGACTGACCCTGGAGGCCGCATGAGCGCGCACGACACCCCCACCACCGGCAGCGCCGCCTCCGAGGAGCTGGAGCGCCTGCTTGCGATCATGGCGCGCCTGCGCGATCCGCAGGGCGGCTGCCCGTGGGACCTGGAGCAGAACTTCGCAACCATCGCGCCGTACACCATCGAGGAAGCCTACGAGGTGGCCGATGCGATCGATCGCGGCGATCTCGATGATCTTTGCGATGAACTGGGCGATCTGCTGCTGCAGGTGGTGTTCCATGCGCGCATGGCCGAAGAGCAGGGCAGCTTCGCCTTCGCGGATGTGGCCCGCGCGATCAGCGACAAGATGCAGCGCCGCCACCCGCACGTGTTCGCCGAGGTCAGCGTCGATGATGCCGACGGGGTGATGCGCAACTGGGAGGCGATCAAGCGCGCCGAGCGCGCCGCCAAGGGCGAGCAGGACACCTCCGCACTGGCCGGCATCTCGCGCGGCCTCCCGGAATGGCAGCGGGCAGTGAAGCTGCAGTCGCGCGCGGCCAAGGTCGGCTTCGATTGGCCGGGCCCGCTGCCGGTGCTGGACAAGGCGGCCGAGGAACTGCAGGAGCTGCGCGAGGAGTTCGAGCGCGGCGACATCGCCGGCAACAAGCCGCGCCTGCAGGAGGAGCTGGGTGACCTGCTGTTCGTCTGCGCCAACCTGGCCCGTCATGCCGATATCGACCTGGGTGCCGCGCTGCGCGGGGCCAACCACAAGTTCGAACGTCGCTTCCGTGCGATGGAAGCTCAGGCCGACGCGCAGGGTGAAGCGCTGGCCGCACTGGACCTGGATGCGCAGGAAGCGCTGTGGCAACACGCCAAGACGGCGGAGAAGGCGTGAAGACACTCGGCCTGTTCCTGCTGACCGCGCTGGCAGAGATCGTCGGCTGCTACCTGCCGTGGTTGTGGCTGCGCAAGGGCGGCAGCATCTGGTTGCTGCTGCCGGCGGCTGCCAGCCTGGCGCTGTTCGCCTGGCTGCTTACCCTGCACCCGACTGCCAGCGGCCGGGTCTATGCGGCCTACGGTGGCGTTTACATCGGCACTGCGCTGTTCTGGCTGTGGCTGGTCGATGGCATCCGCCCCAGCCGCTGGGACATGCTGGGTGCGGCCCTGTGCCTGGCCGGCATGGCAGTGATCATGTTCGGGCCGCGCACCTCATCGGTGTAGAGCCGAGCCATGCCCGGCTGCTCCAGCCTTCTGTAGAGCCGAGCCCACGCTCGGCTGCTCTTCGCTCCGACCGCGCGGGCGCGCGCGGGCCGAGCATGGCTCGACTCTACAAGGGCAGCGATCCCTCCCCGGAAGGTGCATGATGGCGGCGCCCTGGTCCCCGGAGCACGCGCATGTCCCGCTTCGCCAGCTTCCGCGAGTTCTATCCGTTCTACCTCAGCGAGCACCGCCATCCGGTGTCGCGAAGGCTGCACTTCATCGGCAGCTGCGGGGTGTTGCTGCTGGTCGCGGCGGCAATCCTGCGCGGACAGCCCTTTCTCGTGCTCGCCGCCCTGCTCTGCGGTTATGGCTTTGCCTGGGTCGGTCACTTCTTCTTCGAGAAGAACCGCCCGGCCACGTTCCAGCATCCCCTGTATTCGTTCATGGGCGACTGGGTGATGTTCGCCGACATCCTGCGCGGGCGGGTGCCCTGGTAGCTTCGCTGTGCCTGCCGCCCTCACGCGCTATGCTGGGGCCTGGACGTCATCGATAAGGAAAGCACGATGTTCCCGACCATGTTCTTTACCGTGGTACTGGCCTTCGTGGCCGTGGTGATCCTGTTCAAGGCGGTGCGGATGGTACCGCAAGGGTATGAATGGACCGTCGAGCGCTTCGGGCGCTACACGCACACCATGACTCCCGGCCTGCACTTCCTGATCCCGATCGTGTACGGGGTGGGGCGCAAGGTGAACATGATGGAGCAGGTACTGGATGTGCCCAGCCAGGAAGTGATCACCAAGGACAATGCCGCCGTGCGCGTGGATGGCGTGGTGTTCTTCCAGGTCCTGGATGCCGCCAAGGCGGCCTATGAGGTGGCCAACCTGGAAGTGGCGATGATCGCCCTTGTGCAGACCAACATCCGTACCGTGATCGGTTCGATGGATCTGGATGAATCGCTCAGCCAGCGCGAGGTGATCAACGCCCAGCTGCTGAGCGTGGTCGACCATGCCACCAACCCGTGGGGTGTGAAGGTCAACCGCATCGAGATCCGCGACATCCAGCCGCCGCGCGACCTGCTGGATGCGATGGCACGGCAGATGAAAGCCGAGCGCGAGAAGCGCGCGCAGATTCTCGAGGCGGAGGGTTCACGGCAGTCGGAGATCCTGCGCGCCGATGGCGAGAAGCAGGCCACCGTGCTGGAGGCCGAAGGCCGTCGCGAAGCCGCGTTCCGGGATGCCGAGGCGCGTGAGCGCCTGGCCGAGGCCGAAGCCAAGGCGACCCAGATGGTGTCGGCGGCGATTGCCGAAGGTGACGTGCAGGCGATCAACTACTTCGTTGCCCAGAAGTACGTGGAAGCGTTCAAGGAGCTGGCCAGTTCGCCAAACCAGAAGCTGGTGCTGATGCCGATGGAAGCCAGCGGTGTGATCGGCTCGATTGCCGGCGTGGCCGAACTGGCCAAGCAGGCGTTGGGCGATCAGAACAACAAGGCCGCCGGCAAGCGGCCGCCGCCGATCGGAGGCTGACATGCGCTGGGAGGTCGTAAGCTGGGGCGCGCTGGCACTTCTGCTGTTCGCCGCAGAGGCGTTGGCGCCTGGGGCCTTCATGCTGTGGATCGGCATCGGCGCGGCGGCGGTGTTCGCACTGGTAGCTGTGTTCGCCGATATCCCGGTGCTGTGGCAGGTGGTCGCCTTCGTAGTGCTGAGCGTCCTGTCGATCCAGTGCTACCGGTATTGGGGCAAGCCGCGTGCGCGGCAGAGTGACGCGCCACTGCTGAACCGGCGCGCTGAACAACTGGTCGGACGGGTGGTGCCATTGCAGCAGGCCATCGTTGGCGGGCAGGGCAGGGTCAGCATCGACGATGCATCGTGGCAGGTGAGTGGGCCGGAGCTGCCGGCCGGCACGCAGGTGCGGGTGGTGGCGGTGCAGGGCAGCACGCTGGTGGTCGAAGCGGTGGCCTAGGGTTTCCAGCCAACGGCGCAGCCCCTCGTGAGTGGTCGCGGAACGCGGTTCATGTGTTTGGGCCGGGGGGGGGGGGGGGGGGGGGGGGGGGGGGGG
>NZ_RAUX01000059.1 GCF_013464485.1 Stenotrophomonas maltophilia | reverse complement strand
CCCCCGCGAACCCACCGCCCCCAGCCAAACCCAGGCTTTCCGTGACCAACCGTCCACCCACGAGGGGCTGCGCCGTTCGCGGGAATGCTACTTCGCCGGCGACATCCACATGTCGATGACCGCGCTGAACACCTCCGTCCCCGCACGATCCCGCACACTCACCGTCACCGGCAGTGCGTAGCCCTCGGCCGCCGCCACGATCGGCTGCGCCGGCAATGCCACCGCCTGCAACGTGCCGCGCGCCTTGGCCAGGTACTGCACCTGCATCCCCTTCGGAATCCAGCGCATGCCCTTCGGCAGCGATGCATCCACCATCAGCCCGGCGGTCAGCTCCGCCAGGTTGCACATCGCGATCGCATGCACCGTGCCGATGTGGTTGCGCACCTTGCGGCGATCGGCCAGCGTGCCCTCGCAGCGGCCGTGTTCCAGGCGGGTGATGCGCGGTGCGATGCTGGCGAAGTAGGGCGCCTTGAAGCACACCGCGCGTGAGAACAGCCAGGTGCCGGCAGGCCAGCGCTGCAGGCGGTGGTAGAGCGAAAGCAGGGGCGTGGACATGGTCGGTTTCCGGTCGGCGGATAGAACGACGGCGGGCCGAAGCCCGCCGTCGAAGGCAACGCGTGTCGCGGGCGATCAGGCTGCCTGCGAATGCGGATCCTTGTGCTGGCGGTCGTAGTAGCTGGCCGCGCGCAGTTCGTGGGTGTCGAAGTCGTCCACAGTGATGGTGTCCAGGGTCAGCGTGCGCAGTTCTTCCAGCAGGCTCCGCTCGTCCTGGGTGATCACGCCTTCGGCCACGGCTTCGTCCAGCTGGGCCTTGAAGTCCAGTGCCTCGATGCCCTTGCTCTTCAGCGCCTTCAGGAACTTGCGTTCCACCGGCTCGGCCATGATCGCCTTGCTCAGGTAGCTGTTGATGCGGCCACCCGGGTTGTTCTCGCACGGGGTCAGGAACACGCCGCTGGCCAGGCGATCACGCGCTTCGTTCGGCGCCATCAGCAGGGCCGCCACGCGACGGCTCAGGCGGTCGCCCGGGGCCTCGGCACGGCGGCCCAGCGGGAAGATCAGCGCCCACATCAGCCAGCCGATCGGACGGATCGGGAAGTTGCGCAGCGCGGCCGACAGCGATTCCTCGATCTTGTGCACGCTGTCATGGAAGGCCCAGGCCAGCAGCGGCTGGTCGGCCTGCGGTGCGCCTTCGTCGTGGTAGCGCTTGAGCATGGCGCTGGTCATGTAGACGTGGCTCAGCACATCGCCCAGGCGGCCGGACAGCGATTCCTTGAACTTCAGCTTGCCGCCGAGGGTCATCATCGAGATGTCGGCCATCAGCGCCAGGTTGGCCGAGTAACGGTCCAGCTTGCGGAAGTAGCGGCGGGTGTAGGCGTCACCCGGGGCAGCACCGAAGCGTGCACCGGTCAGGCCGAACCAGAACGAACGCACGGCATTGGAGATGCCGTAGCGGATGTGGCCGAACAGGCTGCGATCGAACTCCTGCAGACCGGCACGGGTATCCGGATCCTGCGCAGCCTTCATTTCCTTCAGCACCCACGGGTGGCAGAGGATCGCACCCTGGCCGAAGATCAGCAGGCTGCGGGTCATGATGTTGGCGCCTTCCACGGTGATCGCGATCGGCGCGGCCTGCCAGCTGCGGCCGGCGAAGTTGCGCGGCCCCAGGATGATGCCCTTGCCGCCGATCACGTCCATCATGTCCGAGATCACTTCGCGGCTCATGTTGGTGCAGTGGTACTTGGCGATCGCCGACGGCACCGACGGCACGTCACCACGGTCAACCGCCGCCGCAGTGGCCTGCGACAGTGCGCTGATCTTGTACGCCTTGCCGCCGATGCGGGCCAGCGCTTCTTCCACGCCTTCGAAGCGGCCGACCGACAGGCCAAACTGCTTGCGGATGCGTGCATAGGCGCCGGTCACGGCGGCACCGGCCTTGGCACCACCACTGGCGGTGGACGGCAGGGTGATCGAGCGGCCCACGGCCAGGCACTCGTTGAGCATGTTCCAGCCCTTGCCGGCCATGGCAGCGCCACCGATCAGCTGGGTCAGCGGAATGAACACGTCCTTGCCGCGGATCGGACCGTTCTGGAACGTCGAGTTCAGCGGGAAGTGGCGGCGGCCGATTTCCACGCCGGCGGTGTCGCGCGGCAGCAGGCCCAGGGTAATGCCGATGTCGCGGGTATCGCCGATCAAACCGTCCGGGTCGTACATGCGGAAGGCCAGGCCGATCAGCGAAGCGACCGGGGCCAGGGTGATGTAGCGCTTGTCGAAGGTCAGCTTGACGCCGAGCACCTGCTCGCCGTTCCACTCGCCCTTGCAGACGATGCCGTAGTCCGGAATGGAGGTGGCGTCGGAACCGGCGAACGGACCGGTCAGGCCGAAGCAGGGCACCTCGCGACCATCGGCCAGGCGCGGCAGGTACTGGTCCTTCTGTTCCTGGGTACCGTAATGCACCAGCAGTTCACCCGGGCCCAGCGAGTTCGGCACGCCGACGGTGGAGCTGACCACCGAAGACACCGAGGCCAGCTTCTGGATCACCTTGTGGTGGGCCAGAGCGGAGAAGCCCAGGCCGCCGTATTCCTTCGGGATGATCATGCCGAAGAACTTGTTCTTCTTGATGAAGGCCCACAGCTCCGGCGGCAGGTCGGCATGGACGTGGGTGATTTCCCAGTCGTTGACCATGGTGCACAGCTCTTCCACCGGGCCATCGAGGAAGGCCTGTTCTTCGGCGGTCAGCTGCGGCTTGGGATAGTTGAGCAGGATGTTCCAGTCCGGATCACCGGTGAACAGTTCGCCCTCGAAGCCGACCGAGCCGGTTTCCAGCGCGATGCGCTCGGTCTGCGACAGCGGCGGCAGCACCTTGCGGAATACCTTCATCATCGGGCCGGTCAGCAGCGGCTTGCGGATGAACGGCAGCAGCAGCGGCACGGCGATGACGGCCAGCACGGCGGCCGCGACGATCGTGGCGGTCTGGTTGACGTAGGGGATGAACCAGCAGGCGACCAGCAGGGCCACGCTGATCAGCGTCCAGGTAACCAGCCGCATGCGGTGGTAGGCGACGAACGCGCCTGCCAGCAGCAGGGCGAGGAAGGGAAGAACGATGCTCATGAGCGTGCTCCGGTGACGTGCTCGTTTGTGGCGGACGATGCCGCAGCATCCGCTGCGGGCAACACGTCCAGATAGTCCAACACAGTAGCGGTAAAGGCGTCGTTGTCATCGCCGGCGACCATGTGCGTGGCCTGCGGCAGCTGTACATGACGCGCGTGCGGCGCCAACGCCAGGAATTCGGCCACGGTCTGTGGCGTGACCAGATCGCTGCGGCCGCCGCTGACCAGCAGCAGCGGGCACTTCACCTGCCGTGCGGCCTCGGCCAGTGCATCCTGGTGCTGCTCGCTGTCACGGGCCAGCTCTGCCACCAGGCGCGGGTCCCAGTGCCAGCGCCAGCGGCCGTGGCCGTCATCGCGCAGCAGTGCGCGCAGCGACTGCTCGGATTTGCGCGGGCGGTGTGGCATGTAGGCCGATATCACGTCGGCGGCCTGGGTGAGGGAGGCGAAGCCGTCGGGATGGGCGGTCATGAAGGCCAGGATGCGCTCGACACCGGCGGTGTCCCAGCGCGGGGTGATGTCCACCAGCACCATCGCCGAGAACAGGCCCGGCCAGCGCGATTCGGCCAGCAGGCCGAACAGGCCGCCCATCGAGGCTGCGACCAGCACCGGCGGACGCGGTTGCTCACCGGCCAGCACGATCAGGTCATCGGCGAACTGTTCACCGTGATAGGGCAGGTCGGCGTTATTCCAGTCCGAATCGCCATGGCCGCGTGCGTCGTAGGCCAGCGTCTGCAGGCCGGCTGCGGACAAGGCCCGGGCCGTGGCGTTCCAGGCGTGCCGGGTCTGGCCGAAGCCATGCGCGAACAACACCCGGCCGCGGCGGCCATGATCGCTGGCAGTAGCCGCAAGGCGCGCGCCATGGGCGGCGTCAAGGCGAAGGTCATGGAACGCAGCGGGAGTAGAGGACGTAACCATACTTGCTAGTATGGATCGCTTGTGAGGGAAGTCAATACTGCATCGTATGGTGCAGTGCGACAGGCCTCCAGGGGGAGGCCATTGACGGTTTCGTCCGCAACGGCGTACTGCAACGAACCCCGGCGTATGGTTAAATCAGACCATGAATCAACCTGACGCTTCCGCCGGCGAACCGCGCGCCGGCCGCAACAGCCGCCTGAGTGCCGAAGACTGGGCCCAGGCGGCCCTCGATCTGATTGCTGAACAAGGCGTAGGCGCCGTTGCGGTGGAACCGCTGGCGCGGCGACTCGGCGTGACCAAGGGCAGCTTCTATTGGCACTTCCCGTCGCGTGATGCGCTGCTGCAGGCCGCGCTGGAACGATGGGAACTGTTCGAACAGGAACAGGTGTTCGGTAGCCTGGAAGACGTACCCGACCCGCGTGCGCGCCTGCGCCAGCTGTTCCAGATGGTGGCGCATGAAGTGCAGCCGCACATCATCTACAGCGAACTGCTGAAAGCATTGGATCACCCGATGGTGCGCCCGGTGATCGACCGCGTGTCGCAGCGCCGCCTCGACTATCTGATCGCCTCGTTCCGCCAGGCAGGGCTCAGCTCGACCGATGCACGCCACCGCGCACGCCTGGCCTACGCCGCCTATGTCGGCTTCCTGCAGCTGTCCCTGCAGCTGCAGCAGCCCAAGCAGGCGCGCGAGGATTTCGAAGCCTATGTCGAGCATCTCATCGAGACGCTGATTCCGAACGGTTGAGCGTTGTTGCTGCGTTGAGTGCAGAGGGCCGCGGCAATGCCGCGGCCTTTTCCGTTGATGCTGCCGCAACCTGGAAGGCACAAAAGACAACGGCCCCTTGCGGGGCCGTTGCTGCATCAGCTGATCAGTGGATCGATCAGAACTTCTGCTTGTACTGCATGTACATGTAGCGGCCCGGCAGGTCGTACTGCGGGTCGAACATGTTGGCGCGGACCAGATAGGACACCGGCGGATCCTTGTCCCACGCGTTGTTCAGACCCACCATGATGGTGCCCTTCCACGGCGTGTTGTAGCGGAACTGGATGTCGTGGTAAGTGGTGGCGCCGATGTGGTTCTCGCGCTTCTCAGGATCCGAGCAGTAGCTGCGCAGTGCACCGCCCAGCAGGCAGTCCTCGGTCATCCCCGACTTGTAACGCAGGCCGTAGTTGACACCAAAATCACCGATGGACCAGTCGACGTACAGGTTGGAGCGGACGCGCCAGTACGGATCCTGATCGAGGTAGCGACCCTGGCGACCATCAACCGGGGAATCTTCCGTCGACTTGGTTTCCCACTTCGACAGGTAGGTGCCGTCCAGGCTGATGGTGAACTGGCCGATCGAAGTCTCCGGCAGCTTGTAGAGGACGCCCAGATCCCAGCCTTCCACCTTGTACGACGCCAGATTCATCAGCGGCATGTCGACGTTGGTGATGGTGTAGCGTTCGTTCGCGGTGCCGTAGTTCGGGTCACGGGTGATCAGGCCGCAGTAGGCTGCCTGCTGCTGTGCGGTACCACCGTAGCAGCGATCCATGATGTCGCTGATTGCCGGACGGGTGATGGCGTCTTCGATTTCGATCTGCCACCAGTCCAGAGTCACGTTCAGGCCCTGCACGAAACTCGGGCTCCACACCAGACCCAGCGTCTTGCTGGTGGAGGTTTCCGGCTTCAGATTCGGGTTCGACTTCCAAGTGAACGGCTCAACCGTCTGCAGCGGGCCCGCTTCGCCATCGGTGTTCGGCTGGACCAGGCCGGCCGGGACACCTTGGGCAACACACTGCGCCAGTACTGCGCCGGTTGGATTGTTGGCCTTGGCGCACGGATCTGCGTAGGTTTCGAACGAATCAGTGTCGCCGCGATACAGGTTGTTGATGCTCGGGGCGCGGAAGCCTTCGGAGTAATTACCACGCACCATCAGGTCGTCGATCGGCTTCCAGCGGAAGCCGAACTTGTTGTTGGTGGTGTTACCGAAATTGCTGTAGTCCGAGAAGCGCGAAGCGATGCTGAAGTCCAGCAGCTTGGCGCCCGGCAGGTCAGCCAGCACCGGGATCGACAGTTCCACGAAGAACTCATCCAGATCGTAGGCACCCTTGGTGGGTGCCGCACCGTTGCCGGTGCTCAGGCCTGCCGCGATGAACGCATCCGGATCGAACTGGCCGCTTTCCTTACGGCCTTCGTAGCCAGCTGCGAAGCCCAGCGCACCGGCCGGCAGCTGCACGATCTCACCAGAGATGTTGGCGTAATAGCTCTTCGACACCAGGCTCGCCGAGTCATGGGCGGTAAACGAAGTGTAATCCAGCGCTTCCTGCGAGATGGAACCCATGCCGCCCAACGGATTGATCGGCGCGCAGCCCGGGATGACATCGCCTGCCGCGTTCAAACAGGCCGGCTTGCCATCGCGGATGGCCGACGGACCGTAGGCTTCTTCCAGACGCTGCACATTGAACAGGCCGTAGGTCAGATCGTTCTGGTCGGTCTTATCGTAGCGGTAGCCGACATCCCAGTCGAAGTTGCGGCCGGCGAACTCGAAGAAGCCTTCGAAACCACCGTAGAAGTGCCAGTTCTTGACGTTCTGGTTGAACGAGCGTCCACCGGTTTCATTGAAACGACGGTTGACACCGGTCAGCTTTTGACCATACGGGTTGTACATGCTGTCCGCGCTCAGGTCCATGCCAGTGACCGGCATGGCGGCCAGCAGCTGCTCGGACTTGCGCTCGTTGTACATCGCCTCGGTGCGGAAGGTGATGTTATCCGTAATGTTGTACGAGCCGACGGCGAACAGCGAGGTGCGCTCGTTCGGGGTCAGCAGGTAGTTGTCCGGTGCCGTGTTGTAGCCGTGCTGGTTGGAGACGAACGGAGTCTCCACGCCATTGATGATGATGTAGCGCTGGTCATTGCGGACGTAGGAGCCCGGAATGCCGGTGCCGCTCTGGCCGCTGAAGAACGGGGGGCCACCGGCGGAGATCTTGCGATCGCCGGCCATCACGGCCTTTTCGTCGACGTAGGACACGCCCAGCACCAGCGAGGCGCGATCGGTGGTTGTGCCGATAGTGAAGTCGGCTGCGGTGCGGTCGCCGTCGCCAGCGCTGTACTGGCCCTTGTAGAAGTTCGCTTCAGCACCGTCGAAGTTCTGCTTGGTGATGATGTTCACCACGCCGGCGATCGCGTCCGAACCGTAGATGGTCGATGCGCCGTCCTTCAGGACGTCGATGCGCTCGATCATCGCGGTCGGAATGGTGTTCAGGTCGACGCTGCCATCCAGGCCGGTGGTCCAGCGGCGGCCATTGACCAGCACCAGGGTGCGCTCGGCGCCCAGGTTGCGCAGGCTGACACCGGCCGAGCCGTCACCGCCGTTGTTGAACGTACGGTTCAGGGCGGCGCCGTTGGCGGCAACGCGCTGCAGGATGTCGGCGACCGAGGTCACGCCCTGCTTTTCGATGTCGGCGCGGGTCAGGCTCAGGACCGGCTGCGAGGTTTCGATGTCGGTGCTCTTGATGCGCGAACCGGTGACCGAGATGCGGTCAAGGTTGGTCGCTTCCTGGGCCTGGGCGGTGGCAGTGGATGCCACACCGGCAACGAGCGCGACCAGTACGGCATCGCGCAGCTTGTTGGACTGGAAATTCATTGGCTCTCTCTCTCCAAGAAATCTTGGCTGGGTTATTGCCCGGCGGGGGAGCGAAAAGCGCTCCCAAATCGCGAGGCTGAGTCGATAGTAGCGGGCGCTCGCCAAGAATTAAAGCTACGTTAATCAAGTCTGTGATTTTAGTGAAAATGAAATTTAATGCTAAAAATCAAAGACTTGTATGCGAACAAGTCCAACTGTGTCTCGTTTGTTATGCGAAAGTGACGAAAAAATTTTCACAGATGTGTATCGCAGCATGTCGAAATGCATGCCAGCGTCTCTCCGGCGTCGGGTAGCGTTCAGTCTGTATCGCGATCACGCATGCGCCACGGGCGCCTTTCGGCGCCCGTGGACAGTCAATCGTTGGACCCACGCCTGGTGGGGTCAGAGATCCTGTTCGTAACGCACGTACGGCACGGTGCCGTCGTCGTTGCTTTCATTGCGTGGAGAGAACGGATTCTTGCCGCGGCTGATCACGTTCTCGGCGCCAACGGTAAGCTGGCCGGACCACGGGGTACGCCAGGTCAGGCCGATGCCCAGGCCTTCCCACTTGCCGGGCTTGCCCGGCACGTCGATCACGCGGCCGATGATGCTGCCGGTGAAGTTGCCGTAGCCGGCGCCGATGCTCAGGCTCTTGCTGTCCCAGCGGTCGACGATGGACGGTGCGGCGTCGGCCAGCGGTACCAGGCGGGCCTTGGCGTAGGTACCGGCAATCGAGACAAAACCCTCGCGGCCGATGTTCTTCTGCGCGAATACGGTCAGATCGTTCTGCTCGGCGCGCAGCGAAGGTGTCTTGTTCGGGCCGGACAGCCACGCCGGCAGGGTTTCACGGCCGGTGCCGGCGGTGATGCCGAGGCGGCTGCTGCCGCGGTTCAGCGCGGCGGTGCCGGTGAAGCGGCGGCTGTTGAGGTCGTCGTCGTCACCCAGGCTGGCCAGCATGCAGTGACTGGCCAGGCCGCTCATGCTGGTCCCGCTGCTGCTGTTGCAGAGCAGGCCCAGTGAGTCGCCGGAGGACAGGCCGAAGGCTGCATCCAGCGAGTTACGGCCGAAGTGCCAGCGGGCGCCGGCAGCCTGTTCGCCGGTGGGCTCCAGGTACAGCAGGGCCTCCACCTTGCCGCTGCCCTTGTTCCATACCGGCAGCACGGTCCGGGTGTCCTTGCTCTGCGCATGCACGCCCGTGATCGCGCCAAGGGCGATCAGCAGGGCCAGCGGTAGACGCAGGAAGGTACGCATCGGACCAGTTCAGACAGGGACGGACAACGGAAGTTCCCGCAGAGACGGGAACTTGATCCTAGGGTGTTTATGAATTCTTAACAAGCCTTGATCCCCCCAGATGCAAGACAAGCCGTTTACTGAAGCCGTTCAGGCGCCGGTACAGTCCCCTCGGCACCGTGGAACAGTATGCCGAACTCCGTCAAAGGAAAGTGATACTCCCGCCCGCAGAATTCGCAACGGACCTCGACGGCGCCGGTGCCCGCAGCCGCGGCACGGGCCTCGTCCTCGCCCAGCGACTGCAGCATCGACGCGACCCGCTCGCGGGAACAGGAGCAGGCGAAGGACAGAGGCTTGTCGCCCATCAGTTCCGGCTTCTCTTCGTGGAACAGACGGTGCAGCAGCTGCTCGGCCGGGGTGGCCAGCAGTTCGGCCTTGCCCAGGGTCTCGAACAGGGCGCTGGCGCGTGCCCAGCCGTCCTCGTCGCCCTCGTCGCCCGGCAGCTTCTGCAGCAGCAGGCCGGCCGCGCCGCTGCGATCGGCGGCCAGCAGCAGTCGGGTCGGCAGCTGTTCGGACTGGCGGAAGTAGTCCTCGAAGGCTTCGTCCAGTTCCGGCGCGGTCAGGCCGACCAGGCTCTGGTAACGCTGCGGCTCGCGCGGGTCCAGGCCCGGGTTCTCGATGGTGATGGCGAGAAGGGCGTCATCGCCCAGGCTGGACAGGTCGCGCGGCGCATCGGCGCCCTCGCTGAGCTGGGCAATGCCGCGCAGGGTGCCGGCGGCGGTGCATTCGGCGAACAGGGTGCGCAGGGCGGTGCTGCTGCGCAGCTGGATGGAGAGCCGGCCATCGATCTTGGTGTGGCCAGTGAACAGCGCCGAGGCCACGCAGGCTTCGCCGAGCAGTTCGGCGGCGGTATCCGGGTACTCGGCGTGGGACAGGATCTCCTGCCAGGTAGCCTGAAGGCGCACATGGACGCCACGGACACCAGCGTCGGGAAGCAGGAAGCGGATAAGGGAATCGGGGTTGGCGGTCATCGGCTCACATCGCGCGTAAACAGGGGCGGTTGCCGGATAATGCGCCGACAACCAGATACAAGAAGGATGCACCAGTAATGGGGGCAGGGGGAGAGCAGCACAAGGTGGAGGCCGTGGCGGAAGGCCCGCGCCGCAGGCGCTGGCGCTGGAAACGGCTGCTGTGGCTGCCGCTGCTGCTGGCCGCTTTCAGCTGCCTGCAGGTACTGGTGCTGCGCTTCATCGACCCGCCGGTATCCACGGTCATGCTGTGGCGCTATGGCGAGGCATTGGGAGAGGCTGACTGGTCCTATCGTCTGCACTACCAGTGGCGCGACCTGGACCAGATGGCGCCCAGCCTGCCGATCTCGCTGGTGGCCGCCGAGGACCAGCGCTTTCCCGACCACAACGGCTTCGACCTGCAGGCCATCGAGAAGGCCCGCGATCACAACGCCAAGGGCGGGCGCCTGCGGGGGGCCAGCACGATCAGCCAGCAGGTCGCCAAGAACCTGTTCCTGTGGCAGGGCCGCAGCTGGATCCGCAAAGGCCTGGAAGTCTGGTACACGGTGCTGATCGAAGCGCTCTGGCCGAAGGAGCGCATCCTGGAAATGTACGCCAACATCGCCGAGTTCGGTGACGGTGTGTATGGCGCGCAGGCGGCAGCACAGACGTTCTGGGGCAAGGACGCTGCGCGGCTCAGCCCGGCCGAGAGCGCGCGGCTGGCGGCGGTGCTGCCGGCACCGCGACGCTACAACGCGGCAAGGCCAGGGCCGTACGTGCAGCGGCGTGCGGCATGGATCCAGCGCCAGGCGCGGCAATTGGGCGGGGCAGCGTACCTCTCGGAGGAGTGAGCGTACGCGCTGCCTGGCAGGCCGCGCGGGCGTACGCAACGTACAATCCGGGCATGACCCGCGAACGCCTTACCTTCGTCATCGCTGCCTACAACGAAGCGCAGGCGCTTCCGTGCCTGCATCCCCGCCTGTGCGCGGTGCTGGACGGAATGCCCGACATCGATGGCCACATCCTGTATGTGGACGACGGCAGCCACGACGGTACCTGGGACGTGATCGCAGGGTTGGCGCAGGCCGACGCGCGGATATCGGCGCTGAAACTGTCGCGAAACTTCGGCAAGGAAGCAGCGCTGACCGCCGGCCTGGACCTGGTGCGCGAAGGCGGGGCGATGATCCTTGACGCTGATGGCCAGGATCCACCGGAACTGGTGCCCCAGTTTGTCGCGCGCTGGCGGGAGGGCTACGACAATGTCTATGGCACACGCATGGCCCGCGATGGAGAGGGTTGGATCAAGCGCGCCGCGGCGGCGGCGTTCTACCGGGTGATCGGTCGTCTGTCACGCACGCCGATTCCTGCTGATACCGGTGACTTCCGCCTGCTCTCGGCGCGCGCGCTGAGTGCGCTGCGCGAGATGCGCGAGCGGCACCGCTTCATGAAGGGGCTTTTCAGCTGGGTAGGGTTCAAACGGATCGCCGTGCCCTACCACCGCCATGCACGCGTGGCCGGTTCCAGCAAGTTCAGCCTGTGGCGGCTATGGAACTTCGCGTTGGAGGGTATCACCGGTTTCTCGACCGTGCCGCTGCGGGCGGCAACCTACATGGGCCTGGCGACGGCGGCCGTGGCCTTCGTGTTCGGCGTATGGGTGATCGCCAAGGCGGCCCTGTACGGCGACCGGGTTGCCGGCTGGCCGACGATGATGGCGGTGATCCTGTTCCTGGGCGGGGTGCAGCTGATCGCACTGGGCCTGATCGGCGAATACCTGGGGCGGCTGTACGAAGAGTCCAAACAGCGCCCGCTGTATCTGGTTGACGCGTGGCTAGCATCCGCCGTGGCAGACTCGGTCCTGCAACCCACCCTGGGAGGGCAGACGGATGACCACGGTACGGCAACTGTTGGACGGCAAGTCTCCTGAAGTACATGCGGTCGCGCCGGATGCGGCGGTGATCGATGCGATCCGGTTGATGGCTGAAAAGGGCATCGGTGCGGTGCTGGTGATGGACGGCCCGCGGCTGGTCGGCATCCTGTCCGAGCGCGACTACGCGCGCAAGATCGTGCTGCGTGACCGGTCGTCACGCGATACGGCGGTGGCGGAGATCATGACCGCGAAGGTGGTGACGGTGTCTCCGGGCGAGCAGGTGGAGCACTGCCTGCAGCTGGTGACCGACTACCGCATCCGTCACCTGCCGGTGGTGGAGGGCGCGCAGGTGCTGGGGGTGATCTCGATCGGTGACCTGGTGAAGTCGGTGATTGATGCGCAGCGGCGCGAGCTGGATCATCTGCAGCAGTACATCGTTGCAGGGTGAGTTTTTCGCTGGCGGGCCTGCGGCCCGCCGGCCCGCTTTTCGAAGCTCAAAGCCACAGCCAAAGCCAATGCAGCGCCTTCCTGATACGTCGGAGAGACGGAGGGCATGGGCGTGTCCTGCCTGAGTCACCCATCCCCCTCAAACCCCGATCAGTGCAGGCGCCG
Source organism: Stenotrophomonas maltophilia (assembly GCF_013464485.1). Lineage (GTDB taxonomy): Bacteria > Pseudomonadota > Gammaproteobacteria > Xanthomonadales > Xanthomonadaceae > Stenotrophomonas > Stenotrophomonas maltophilia_AW. Next base: position 12,172 of record NZ_RAUX01000059.1, on the reverse strand, counting down.
CGCACGAACGCTCCTACTTCGCATACTGCCCACCGCAGTCGGCATCCTTCCCCGGCCCCAGTTCGATCGTCGCCAGCAGCGCCGCAGGCGGGGCAATGCTGCCCAGCGCCAATGCCACCGCGCCGCGGATGCCCAGCGCCTTGAAGTCCGGGCGGAACGACGGATCCTTGAACGTGCCGGCGATGTGCAACGGCGAGCGCAGCACCAGGATGCTCTTGTCCTTCGGGCGTGGCTTCAGCAGCAGGTCCAGCGTCTCATCGCGCAGGCTGACCGTGCCTTCGCCGATGAGGATCGTATCGGTGGTGTCCACCGCCAACGTCTGGCTGGTCATCAGGCCATCGCGCACGCCGAAGTCGGCGAAGGCGCAACGCAGGGGAATCTGCTTGTCGCCGGTTACCAGGAATTTAAGTGACTCTGTGATGTCCAGCCCCGCCAGTTCCATCACCAGATTGCCCACGTGGCCGCGGCCCATCGCCAGCCCCACCTTGCCGCTGCTGCTGCCGAGCATCGCAGCAATCGAGTTGCCATGGCCACTCAGGTCCACGTCGCCGCCGATGCCGCCCTTGGCCTGCTCGGCCAGTTTCGCATCCGGAAACAGCTGACCCAGTTGCACGCCGCGCACGCTGGCCTTCAGCGCGGTGCGGATCTGCGGTTGGCGCGCGTCCATGCGGATCGTGCTGCGGATATCGCCTCCGGCCACGCCGAAGTTCAGTGGGTCCAGCCGCAACACGCCATCATCGAGCAGCAGGTGCGCGTCCATATCGTCCAGCGGCAACGAGGGCGCATTGATGCGGTGTGCTTTCCAGCGAACGTCGGCATCCATCGCGCGCAGCTTGCCCAGATTGTAGGGGGTGTCGGGCAGTACCTTGGCGCTCACGGCGATACGGGCGGCCTCGGCCTTCTGTTCCGCATTCGCGGTTTCGCCGCCGCCGGTCCGCGGCGGTGCACCCACGAAGCCGGCCAGGTCATCGAAGTCCAGGCGCTTGGATTCCAGCGTTGCGGTCAGCCTCGGACGGTTGCGCCCCACCTCGAACTGCAGATTGCCGCCAAGATCACTGTCGCCAACCTTGCCGGTGAAACCGTCGTAGCGCCAGATGTTGTGATCACGCTTGAGACGGCCGTTCAACGCATAAGGCGGCGACGGCGGAATGGCGATGCCGAGCAGCGGGTAGAGATCGGCCAGATCCCGGCCACTGAGCGCGAACTGCAGGTCGAATACACGCAGCTGGAACGGATTGGTCAGTGTGCCGCTGGCTACCGCATGGGTGGCACCGGCGCGGCCGTCGAGGTGGATGCGGAACGGATGGTCGCTGTCGGTCAGCTCGAGCGGCGACTCGGTACCGCCTTGCAGGGTGAACGGATTGCCCTGCCAATGGCCCTTGCCCTGCACCAGCAGTGGCGGTGACGCATCGGCCTGTTTCGGTTGGCCGCTGCGCACGCCCACACGGATGTCGGTGCGGCCCAGTGCATCGAGGAACTGCAGCCGGCCGTCGTCGATGCGCAGGCGTTTGAGCTGCGGGCTCGTGCCGCCAGCGCTGTCACCGAGGAAGTCCCAGTTGCCCGGTTCGCCCTTGCGCGGGGCGGTTTCCAGCAGCACGTCCGGTCGGGTCAGGCGGACTTCTGGCAGCTGCACGTTGCCGCGCAGCAGGGGCCACACCCGTACGTCGATCTCGACGCGGTCAGCCGTGGCCATGTTGGGCCGCTTCGCCCAACCGGCGTTGGCGAAAGTGATCGCATCGACGCGGATCGTGCTGGTGCGGCCGAGGTCGACATCAAGATTTTCGATGTGCAGCGCGCGCCCAGTCCGTGCCTGCACCGCGCGCTCGACTGGGCCCTTGAACCAGTTCCAGTCCCACAGCGCGATCACCACCAGGATCACTGCCAGCAGGAAGACCAGGACCGTCAGCCAGCGCCGGCCGCGCGGGCCAGGTCTGCGGAGGCGCCAGCGGGAAGCGCGCGTTGCGGTAGGGGAGGCGGCAGCATTCACGCTGCCATGGTTGCCCCTTCATCGTGGACGGGGCGCGAAGCGTCCATGTGCGCGGCGTGCACAACCCGCGCCGTTAAAGCACCTGCATGGTCACCGCGACGAAGTGGCAGACGCTGCCGCCGATCACGAACAGGTGCCAGATCGCGTGCGAATAGGGGATCGATTCGCGGTGATAGAAATAGGTGCCCAGCGTGTACGACAGGCCGCCGGCCAGCAGCCAGCCCAGCGTCCAGCCGTCGATCGAGGCCAGCATCGGCTTGATCGCCACGATCACCAGCCAGCCCATGGCGATGTAGATGCCGGTGGAAAGCGCCTTGAAGCGGCCGGTGTAGAACAGCTTGAACACCACCCCGGCCAGGGCCAGGGTCCAGATCGCGGCGAACAGGCCCCAGCCCCACGGGCCGCGCAGGCCGATCAGGGTGAACGGGGTATAGGTGCCGGCGATCAATACGTAGATCGCGCAGTGGTCGAACACCTTCAGGCGGCCCTTGGCGACCGGGTGCTGGATGGCGTGGTACAGGGTGGAGGCGGTGTACAGCAGCAGAAGCGCAATGCCGAATACGATCGCGCCGGCCAGCTGCCAACCATCGCTGTAGATGGCGGCCAGGGTGATCAGTACCGCACCGGCGCCCAGAGCGAGCACGGCACCGAGGCCGTGGGTCAGGGCGCTGGCGATTTCTTCGCGGATCGAAGCAACGGAAGTCGTGGACATGGCGTAGGCATCGTTCGCGGGGAGGGGGACCCGCACCCCCCTATCATCGCCGCGATGGGCGGCGTCTGCACGCCCGTCACCGTATGGTCGATGAATTGCCGGCCTGCGTCGGGTCCATGGTAGATCCACGTCATGCGTGGATGAACGCCCGGCACTGCAGGGGGCAGAGCCCTTTCCTGCGGAAAGGGATCTGACCCCGTGGCATCAGCCCACTGAAACCGTATGCGCCGCTTCGCGGGTGGCCGAGAAGCGCACGTCCGGCGAACGTTCCTGCGCCAGCTGCAGGTTGACCCGGGTCGGTGCCAGGTAGACCAGGTGCCCGGCCGCATCCAGGGCCAGGTTCAGCGCATTCTTCTCGCGGAACTCTTCCAGCTTCTTTTCGTTGCTGCAGTGGACCCAACGCGCAGTGGTCACGCTGACCGGCTCGAATGTGGCTTCCACGCCGTACTCGTCCTTCAGGCGGTAGGCGGCCACGTCGAACTGCAGCACACCGACGGCACCGAGGATCAGGTCGTTGCTGGTCAGCGGGCGGAAGAACTGGGTCGCACCTTCCTCGGACAGCTGGGCCAGGCCCTTCTGCAGCTGCTTGAGCTTGAGCGGATCACGCAGGCGGGCGCGACGGAACAGCTCCGGGGCGAAGTTCGGAATACCGGTGAAGGTGACCGCTTCGCCTTCGGTGAAGGTATCGCCGATGGAAATGGTGCCGTGGTTGTGGATGCCGATCACATCGCCCGGCCACGCTTCGGCGGCGATTTCACGATCGCTGGCCATGAAGGTCAGCGCGTTGGCCAGCTTCATTTCCTTGCCGGTGCGCACGTGGAAGGTCTTCATGCCGGCGCTGAAACGGCCCGAGCAGACGCGCATGAACGCCACGCGGTCACGGTGCTGCGGGTCCATGTTGGCCTGGATCTTGAACACGAAGCCGGTCAGCTTGTTCTCTTCCGGGGCGATCTCGCGGCCGGTGGTGGAGCGTGCCTGCGGCGACGGCGCATGCTCGACGAAGAAGTCCAGCAGCGGCTGCACGCCGAAGTTGTTCACGCCCGAGCCGAAGAACACCGGGGTCTGCTTGCCGGCGCGGTAGGCGTCCAGGTCGAACGGATGGCTGGCGCCCTGCACCAGTTCCAGTTCGTCGCGCAGGTCGGCCAGCATCTGTGCACCGATCTTCTCGGCCAGGCCGGGTGCATCGATGGACGGGAAGATGGTCGAGTCCTGGCGGGTGAAGTTGCGGCCCGGTTCGTACAGGTGCACTTCGCCGGTGAGCAGGTGCACCACGCCCTTCAGGCGCTGGCCCATGCCTATCGGCCAGGTCACCGGAGCGCACTGGATGCCGAGCACGGTTTCCACTTCATCCAGCAGCTCGATCGGGTCCTTGCCCTCGCGGTCGAGCTTGTTGATGAAGGTCATGATCGGGGTGTCGCGCAGTCGGCAGACTTCCATCAGCTTGATGGTGCGCTCTTCCACGCCCTTGGCCACGTCGATCACCATCAGCGCCGAGTCCACCGCGGTCAGCACGCGGTAGGTGTCCTCGCCGAAGTCGGCGTGGCCGGGGGTGTCGAGCAGGTTGACGATCTTGCCTTCGTACGGGAACTGCATCACCGAGGAGGTGACCGAGATGCCGCGTTCCTTTTCCAGCGCCATCCAGTCGGAGGTGGCGTGGCGGGCGGCCTTGCGGCCCTTGACCGAACCGGCCATCTGGATCGCGCCTCCGAACAGCAGCAGCTTTTCGGTCAGCGTGGTCTTGCCGGCGTCAGGGTGGGAGATGATGGCGAAGGTGCGGCGACGCGACGCTTCGTTGGCGACTTCGGACATGGCAGTGGCGCCCGCCCGGGGCGCTTTTCAAAGAGATAAGCGCCCGATTATACCGGCCGGGGCCGGTCAGCGCCCGGTGCCGCCGTCGGCCTCGCCCTGGCGGGCGAACCGCAGCTGGCCTTGCTCGGTGAAGATGCGCGCCGGCACCGAGCGCAGGCCCATGCCGCGGTTGATCTGTACCACAAAGTGCAGGTGTGGGGCGCTGCTGTAGCCGCTGTTGCCGGACAGGCCGAGGGGGTGCCCGGCTCCCACCGCCTGGCCACGGCGTACGCGCATGCCGCCCGCCTGCAGGTGGCCATACAGGGCCATGCTGCCGTCGCTGTGCAGCACGCGGATGAAGTTGGCACGGCCGCCATCGCGTTCGCGGTCCTGGCCGTTGCCACGGAAGCCATCCTGGATCTGCATCACCGTGCCCTCGCGTGCGGCCAACACCAACGTGCCTTCAGGCAGTGCGAAGTCGACCGCATCGCGGTTTTCCTCGTCATCGTGGCTGAACCGGCCCTGCGGCGCCTGGTCCACACGCGGGCGCGCATCATCGAAGGGCAGGCGGTAGGCCACATCCTCGGCCTGTGCGGCGGGGTTGCCCGGTACCGACTGCAGGCGCAGGTCCAGCATCCGGCCGTTGACCGGCGCGGGCAGGTGGCCGACCACCAGGCTGCTGTCTCCCTGGATCAGTGATTGAACCGGCAGGCCGTCGATCGGGTGCCCGGGGGCCGCGCGCAGTTCGATCTGCAACGGCCCGGCCAGGGTGTTGTCGATGCGGGCCTGCCACTGTTCGCCGATCGGCTGCAGGCGCAGCTGGGCCATCGGTGCGGCAGCCTCGGCCTCGCCTGCGTGGGCGGCAGAAGCGGGAGGAGGCACCAGTCCCCAGCCCTGGCGCCAGTCGCCGGCGCTGGCCGTCGTACTCGCCAGCAAGGGCAGCAGCAGGCAGGTCAGGGGCAGGCGTGGCATCGGCGGTTCCAGCGGCAGGGACCGCCGGGACTGTACCGGATCCTGAACGGGACGACCGCGACGCTCCTCGCATACCCATGATGAAAATATTCATCGCTTTATCCGCATGAAAGGATTGACAGTGCCCGGAAGGGCTGGCATCGTGGCCCCACCATCGAGACCGGCAGAGGGACAGGCCCTTTGAAGCCGGGGCAGCCCGCGGATGCGAAAGCGTCCGCGTAGGTGCCAAATCCTGCGGGGACCGTGGCGTCCACCGAAAGATGGTTCGAACCATGCACCGCACGTGCATCTCGAACGCGAGCCCCGCGAAGGCTCGATGGCCGATTCCCCAACCGGATCCCGCCATGAGCTTCGCTGCCAGTACCGCCATTCGCCCCGAACCCTTTGTCCCCGTCAGCGTGCCGGTCGAAGATCGCGTGCATGCCGAGCGCGGTGAGTTCGCCGGGGTGCTGTCGATGCGTCATGCCGGCCCCAGCCCGGTGCGCCTGCGCTATGAGTGGGTCGGTCCGGCCAACGCGCCGGTGGTGGTACTGGCTGGCGGCATTTCCGCGCATCGCCATGTGGCCTCCAACCCGCAGTTCAGCGAGAAGGGCTGGGCCGAAGAGCTGGTCGGCAGTGGTCGCACGCTGGATCCGCAGCAGCTGCGCGTGCTGGCGTTCGACTTCATCGGGGCCGACGGTGCGCTGGACGTGCCGATCGATACCGCCGACCAGGCCGATGCGTTGGCACTGCTGCTGGATCATCTGGGCATTCGCACGCTGAAGGCCTTCGTCGGCTATTCGTATGGCGCGCTGGTCGGCCAGCAGTTCGCGATCCGTCATCGTGCCCGCGTGCGCCAGCTGGTGCTGGCCAGCGGTGCGCATCGCCCGCACCCGTATGCCGCCGCCTGGCGCGCGTTGCAGCGCCGGGCCGTCGCGCTGGGCCAGCTGCAGTGCGGCGAAGACCATGGCCTGGCGCTGGCCCGGCAGTTCGCCATGCTCAGCTACCGCACCCCGGAAGAGTTCGGCGAGCGCTTCGACGCCGCGCCGGAAGTGATCAACGGCCGCGTGCGCGTGGCCGCCGAAGACTATCTCGACGCCGCAGGCGCGCAGTACGTCGCGCGCACACCGGTGACCGCCTACCTGCGCCTTTCCGAATCGATCGACCTGCACCGCGTCGACCCCGCCGCCATCCTGCCGCCGACCGTGGTGGTGGCCGTGGAAGGTGACCGCCTGGTGCCGCTGGCCGACCTGGTCGGCCTGGTCGAGGGGCTGGGGCCGCGCGGCAGCCTGCGCGTGCTGCGTTCGCCCTACGGCCACGACGCCTTCCTCAAAGAAACCGATCGCATCGACGCGATCCTCGCCACCGCCTTCCGCACCTCTGGAGAGTCCGCATGAGCCTGCACGCCAACGAGCCGTCCTGTAGCCGCACCACTGCCGCCGTCCGCGCCGGCATCGATCGTGACACCGCGCATGGCGCGGTCACGCCGCCGATCGTGCTGTCGTCGAACTTCAGCTTCGAAGGCTTTGGCAACAAGCGCCAGTACGACTACACGCGCAGCGGCAATCCCACCCGCGACCTGCTGGGTGAAGCGCTGGCCGAACTGGAAGGCGGTGCCGGCGGCGTGATCACCGCCACTGGCATGGGCGCGATCAACCTGGTGCTGAACGCACTGCTGCAGCCGGGCGATACCCTGGTGGTGCCGCACGATGCGTACGGCGGCAGTTGGCGCCTGTTCAATGCGCTGGCAAAGAAGGGCCACTTCGAACTGGTCACCGCTGATCTGACCGATCCGCGCGCGCTGGCGCAGGCGCTGGCCACTCAGCCGAAGCTGGTGCTGGTGGAAACTCCGTCCAACCCGCTGCTGCGCATCACCGACCTGCGCTTCGTGATCGATGCTGCGCACAAGGCCGGTGCACTGGTTGTGGTCGACAACACCTTCCTGTCCCCGGCGCTGCAGCAACCGCTGTCGTTCGGTGCGGACCTGGTGCTGCATTCCACCACCAAGTACATCAACGGCCACAGCGATGTGGTGGGCGGCGCGGTAGTCGCGCGCGATCCGGCACTGCACGAGCAGCTGGTGTGGTGGGGCAACGCGCTGGGCCTGACCGGCTCGCCGTTCGATGCCTTCCTGACCCTGCGCGGCCTGCGCACGCTGGATGCGCGCCTGCGCGTGCATCAGGAGAACACCACTTCGATCGTTGCGTTGCTGGACCAGCATCCGGCGGTCGGCCGTGTCTATTACCCGGGTCTGGCCGATCACCCGGGCCACTCCATCGCCGCCCGCCAGCAGAGTGGTTTCGGCGCGATGCTGTCGTTCGAACTGGCCGACTGCGAAGGTGATGATCCGCATGCCGCAGTGCGTGCCTTTGTCGATGGCCTGCGCTGTTTCACCCTGGCCGAATCGCTGGGCGGCGTCGAAAGCCTGGTCGCGCATCCGGCCACCATGACCCATGCGGCGATGACCGCCGAAGCGCGTGCCGCCGCCGGCATCAGCGAAGGCCTGCTGCGCCTGTCGGTGGGCATCGAGGCCGAGCGTGACCTGCTGGTCGATCTGGGCGCCGCGCTGCAGCGCGCCGAAGCGGTGATCGATGCGGCTGCGCGCCGCAAACAGGTGGTGGATGCATGAGCGCGCTCGCCGCTGAAATTCCTGCGCTGGGTGTGGGACGCCTGGCGCTGCTCGGCACCGGCACGGTCGGCTCGGCCTTCGTGCAGCGTTACCAGGCATTGCGGGCGCGTGGGCTGGAACTGCCCAGCGTGCAGTGGCTGGCCAATTCACGCACTGCGCTGGAGATCGATCGTGATCTGGCGTTGCCGCTGGAGCTGGCACGACGTGCACCACGCGATGGCCAGAGTTCGCCGCCGTGGGCGAGCGCCGAAGGACTGGAGCGTGGCGACGTGGTGGTCGACGCCACTGCCAGCGAAGACGTGGCCGCGCGCCACGTGCAGTGGCTGGCGCGCGGCGTGCACGTGGTGACCGCCAACAAGCTGGGCCGTGGCGCGCAGCTTGCACGCGCGCAGGCCATCGCGGAAAGCTGCGCCGACAGTGGCGCGTGCTATGGCGACAGCGCGACGGTAGGCGCGGGCCTGCCGCTGCTGAGCAGCCTGCGTGCGTTGGTGGCCGGTGGCGATCACATCCATGCCATCGAAGGCGTGCTGTCCGGTTCGCTGGCGTGGCTGTTCCATCGCTATGACGGGCGGTCGCCGTTCTCGGCCGCGGTGCGCGAGGCGCTGGCGGCCGGCTACACCGAGCCGGACCCGCGGCTGGATCTCTCCGGCGAGGATGTGCGGCGCAAGCTGCTGATCCTCGCCCGCAGCAGTGGCCTGGCTCTGGATGCCTCGCAGGTGCAGGTGGATTCGCTGGTGCCTGCGGCGCTGGCAGCGTTGCCGTTGGATGAAGCGGTGGGCGCGCTGGAACAGCTGGACGCACCGTTGCAGGCGCGTTGGCAGCAGGCGCGCGACAACGGCCACGTGCTGCGTTTCGTTGGCCGTGTCGATGGCGAGGGTGCGCAGGTGGGCCTGCGTGAGCTACCGGCCGATCACCCGCTGGCGCAGGGTGCAGGCACCGACAACCGCGTGGCCATCCACAGTGATCGCTATCAGCGCCAGCCGTTGTTGATCCAGGGCCCGGGTGCGGGCGCGGAAGTCACCGCCGCCGCGCTTCTGGACGACGTGCTGCGTATCGTGGGTTGATCGCACCGCTTCTGTAGAGCCAAGCCCATGCTCGGCTGCTCCTGACAGAATCCCCATCCTGCCGGATGAGCCGAGCGTGGGCTCGGCTCTACAGGGGCATGCCTGCCGGTCAGCGGGACTTCAGTGCCTTCAACAACGCGCTGTTGAACTGCTTCGGGTCCTGCACCTGCGGCGAATGGCCCAGTTCGGCAAACTCGACCAGTGTTGCGCCGGGAATGGCGGCCGCTGCGGCCTTGCCGAGCACCGGGTAATTGCCAAGCGTCGCCTTCACCGCTGGCGGCGCGAGGTCGCGGCCGATCGCGGTGTGGTCCTTCTGGCCGATGAACAACGTGGTCGGCACCTGCAGGTTTTTCAGTTCGTAGACCACCGGCTGGTTGAACACCATGTCCGAGGCCAGTGCCTGGCTCCACGCAACGGCCTGCTTTCCCGGGCCTTCGTACATGCCCGACTGCATGCGTGCCCACGGCTCATAGGCCGGCTTCCATTGGCCGTCGTAATACACGTCCAGCTGGTAACGGCGGATGCTGTCATACGTGGTTTTCAGTTCACCGGCGTACCAGGCATCCACGCTGCGCCAAGGCACGCCCAGCGCCTTCCAGTCCTCCAGCCCGATCGGGTTGACCAGCGACAGGCTGCGCAGGTCCTGCGGGTACATGAGCGCGTAGCGCACCGCGAGCATGCCGCCCATCGAGTGGCCGACAAGGTGCACTGGTACATCACCCATCTGCAGCTGCTGCAGCAGTTCGTGGGTATTGGCCGCAAGCTGGGCGAACGAGTACTGGTAGCGCTCGGGCTTGCTGGACTTGCAGAAGCCCACCTGGTCCGGGGCAATCACCCGGTAGCCGGCTGCGATCAGTGGCTTGATCGACTCTTTCCAGGTGGCCGCACAGAAATTCTTGCCATGCAGGAGCACCACGACGCCGACCGGTGCCTTTTTCGGCGCGATGTCCAGATAGGCCATTTCCAGCGACTGCCGCTGCGATTCCAGTGCGAAGGTCTTCACTGGATAGCCGTAGTCGAAGCCTTCCAAGCGTGGCCCATAGGTGGGCGCGGCGAGGGCGGACAGCGGAAGGCAGGCAAGCAGGGCAGCAGCGATCACGCGCATGGGGCAGTCCGGGGGCGGGGGAGCCCCGAGCCTAACCGGAACGCAGTGACGGTGTCGTCCGAGCGGGCAAGGGCGACTGGGTAGAGTCGACTGGGTAGAGTCGACTGTTAGTCGACTGCTCTTCGTTCCGACCGCGAAAATCCCGCGTGCGCGCGATAGTCGACTAACAGTCGACTCTACCTGCGGCCCGGCGCTATCACGCCGGGCCCGATCGACCTCAGCACTCGATGACGTTCACCGCCAGGCCACCGCGGCTGGTTTCCTTGTACTTGTCCTGCATGTCGCGGCCGGTATCGCGCATGGTCTTGATCACCTTGTCCAGCGACACCTTGTGCTTGCCGTCGCCACGCATCGCCATGCGCGAGGCGTTGATCGCCTTCACCGCGCCCATCGCATTGCGTTCGATGCAGGGGATCTGCACCAGGCCACCGATCGGGTCACAGGTCAGGCCGAGGTTGTGTTCCATGCCGATTTCCGCGGCATTCTCGATCTGGCTCGGGTTGCCACCCAGCGCCGCGACCAGGCCACCGGCCGCCATCGAGCAGGCCACGCCCACTTCGCCCTGGCAGCCCACTTCGGCGCCGGAGATCGAGGCGTTTTCCTTGTACAGGATGCCGATCGCCGCCGAGGTCAGCAGGAAGTCGAACACACGCTGCTCGTTGGCACCCGGGCAGAAGCGGTCGAAGTAATGCAGCACAGCCGGCAATACGCCGGCGGCGCCGTTGGTCGGCGCTGTCACCACGCGGCCACCGGCGGCGTTCTCCTCGTTCACCGCCAGTGCGTACAGGTTGACCCAGTCCAGCGTGGTCAGCGGGTCGCGCATTGCCGCTTCCGGCTTCGACGACAGCTCGCGGTACAGCGCCGGTGCACGACGGCCAACCTTCAGACCACCCGGTAGCACGCCTTCCTCGCGGATGCCGCGCGTCACGCACGATTGCATCGCACTCCAGATCTCGCGCAGCTGCGCGCGGATCTCGTCCTCGCTGCGCCAGCACTTCTCGTTCTCGAACATCAGCTGGGCGATGCTCAGGCCGCTGCGTGCGGTCTGTGCCAGCAGCTCGTCGCCGCTCTTGAACGGGTAGGGCAGCGGGGTTTCATCGGGCACGATGCGGTCATCGGCCGCATCGTCCTGGTTGACCACGAAGCCGCCACCGACGGAGTAGTAGTCGCGGGTGGCGATCACTTCGTCCTCGGCGTTGTACGCGGTGAAGCGCATGCCGTTGGTGTGGTAGGGCAGCTTCTGGCGTTTGTTCATGCCGAGGTCGCGCTTCTCGTCGAAGGCGATCTCGTGCTGGCCCATCAGCTGGATGCGCTTGCTGCTGCGGATGCGCTCCAGGGTGGCCGGGATGATGTCCGGGTCGATCAGGTTCGGCCGCTGCCCTTCCAGGCCCAGCAGGATCGCCTTGTCGGTGCCATGGCCGCGGCCGGTCAAGGCCAGCGAACCATAGACATCGGCACGGATGCGCGCGACCTCGTGCAGGCGGCCCGGGTCGAGCAGCCAGCGGTGGATGAATCGCTCGGCGGCCTTCATCGGCCCGACGGTGTGCGAGGAGCTCGGGCCAATGCCGATCTTGAAAACGTCGAACGTGCTGACAGCCATGGTTGCCGTACTGCGGGTACCGGAAGAGACCGCTATTCTAGCGGTTCACGCCGCACTTCCATGGCTGCGGCGCAGCATTTCCGCCAAGGGGACCCAGCCAGTGTTGACTCTGTTCCAGCGTGACGACTGCCACCTGTGCGACATGGCCCTGGCCGAGCTGGCCAAGGCCAGGGCGCCGGAGTTCGAATCGGTGTTCCTGGATGACCAGCCGGCGCTGGAATCGCGCTACGGCGCGCGGGTGCCGGTGCTGCGCGACGAGCGCGGCGACCGTGAGCTGGACTGGCCGTTCGACGCGGCCACGGTTCAGGCCTGGCTGGCCGTCGATCGGTAGTGCCC
>NZ_RAUX01000058.1 GCF_013464485.1 Stenotrophomonas maltophilia | reverse complement strand
CCGSCACTACCAGAACCCGCTTTCCGAACCCTCACCGGCGCGCTGATGCGCTGCCCGCGCTCGCAGGAAACTGTCAGGAGGGGGCGGGGGCCGCTGGACAGGACCGTTGGCGCCAAGGATGGCGCCATCGAGCACCATGGAGGGGCTTTTGCGTGTCCTGGCCAGCGGCCCCCGCCCCCDCCCACACGGATCAACAAAAGCGCCGGCAGGCGAACCCGCCGCCAGCGCTTTCATCAACTCAACTCAACCAGTCCTTGCACGCGCCATCCACCTGGTCACCGCACGCCTGCTGCATCCGCTGCTGCAGCCGTGCCAGCGTCTCCGCACCCTGGTGCTTGCCGCTCCACGTCTTCAACTGCCCGGCCAGGCGCTCGAAACGCTGGCGGGTACGCTGGTGGTAACCCGACGGCTGCGCCTCCAGCTCGGCGATCAGCGACGCGGTCGCCTGCTCGATGCGCGGTGCATCGTCCGGCGCCAGCTTCAGCAGGCCTTCCACGTACAGCACACCCCATTGCACGCGGGTGGCCGGGCCCTGTGCACCATCGTAGGCGCGCTTCAACCACTCCAGCGCGCCGGCGGTGTCGCCGCGCTGCTCGGCCAGTTCGGCCAGCTCGGGCATGTAGTAGTACGGCTGCTCGCTGCGCTTCAGCTCGGCCAGCAACAGTGCCTCGGCACCCGCGTCGTCACCTACCTCGCGCAATGCGTACACCGCGCTGCTGATCGTGGCCTGGCGTGCATGCGCATCGGTGGCGGCGGCATCGGCAGCGGCCACGCGCTGCTTGACCCGCTCGACCAGCGCCGCGGGCAATGCGTCCTTGGGCTGCTGCTGGCGGGCCAGCGATACTTCGGTCAGCGCACGCGACAACGCGTCGTCGGCGCGGTCACCGCGCTCGGCGTCGGCACGCTCCAGTGCGACCAGCAGCTGCTGTCCGAGCGTGTTGCTGGTGGCCGGGCCGGCACTGGCCTGCTTGACCAGCTGCACACCTGCATAGCCGAGCAACTCACGGTTGCGGCGCACTTCCGCCGGTTGTGCCAGTACGGCCTGCAGCAGCTCGCGCACTTCGGTGGGCGAGGTATCGGGCTTTTCGGCTGTGGCCAGAGCCAGCAGGGCGAAACGGCGCTGCAGGGCGGCGTCGGGTGCCGCCCTGGACAACTGGCGCAGCACATCCTGGCTCCTGCGCTCGCCGGCCAGGCGGTTGGCGTCCACTTCCCAGCCGTAGTCGCCCAGCACCTGCCAGTCTTCGGCGGCCAGCCGGTCCGGCGTTGCCAGCGCGGTGGCCAAGGTGGCCGCAACAGCACTGCGGCGGCCAGCGGCGACGGTCAGTGCCCGGGTCAGTTCGGTGGCGTCATTGCCACCGGCCACGCGGGTGATTTCGTTGCGCTGTGGGTCCAGCACGATCAGGGTCGGATAGCCGCGTACGCCGAAGCGTTCGCCCCAGGCCTGCGCACCTTCCTCGTCGCCATCCAGGTAGACGGGAACGAATTTGCTGGTCAGCGCGATGAAGGCCGGGTCCTTGAACAGGCCCGCCTTGAGCTGGTTGCACGGCGGGCACCAGACCGCACCCCAGTACAGCAGCACCGGCTTGCCGCTGTCGGCGGCTTCGGCGAAGGCATCGTCCACATCGCCCTGGCGCCAGGCGATGGCGGACGCCGGCGCGGGTGCCTCGGCGGAGTTGGCGGTGGATACCGGGGCCGGGGTGCAGGCGCTCAGCGCCGAAGCCAGCAGCAACACGGAAAGCGCGACGCGCATCGGCAGCATCTCGAAGGGCAGGGTGACAGGTCATTGTAGGAACCGCCGGGGAGCCTGCTGATTCAGTTTGCTTATGACAGGCGTGCCGCAGGGCATGACGCCCACCGGGCATTGCCGGGCGGATGCCTTCAGGCCGCTGCCCGCACCATCTGCTGGTACACCAGCCCGTTGATCTCGCCGACCTCGCCATCCAGCACAAAGCCATAGCGCAGGTAGGTAGGCACTGCATTGAGCGAGGCGCGCACCGTCAGTACCGGCTCGCGTACCTGCGGCAGCACGGCTTCGAACAAGGCATGGCCGATGCCCTGGCCCTGGCAGGCGGGATCGACGAACAGCATTGCCAGGTGCCGGCCCTCCTTCAGTTCGACCACGCCGACCACGCGCGCATCCTGTTCGGCCACCAGGATGTGGTTGTCACCCTGCAGGCGCGCACCAAATGCGTCGGCTGCTGCGACACTGCCGAAGGTGGCGATACCGGCAGCGCTGAGCGAAGGCGCCACCGCTGCAGTGAACGCAGCCAGGCACACCGCGCTGATCGCGGGCAGGTCATCGACGTGGGCAGGGCGGATCGTCGGCATGCAGTGTTCTTCCAGTGGTGGGCGGCGCGTCATCGTCGCCGCAGGCCTGCGCGCTAAGCTGGCGGCATGAGTGATTTCAATCCTGCTTACGCTGCCTTGTTTCCGCAACAGGGTCTGAGCCTGGGCCTGATGACGCCTGTCGCCGCACATGGGCTGGCCGATCCGCATGAAGCCAGGCGGATCGCACGGCTGGCCGATGATCTTGGCTTTGCCGCGCTATGGACGCGCGACGTGCCATTGATGGTGCCACAGGGCCCGGATGCGACAGCGAGCGCGCTGGATGACCCGTTCCTGTGGCTGGGCATGCTGGCTGCCGCGACCGAGCGCATCGTGGTCGGCAGTGCAGCCATTGTGCTGCCGCTGCGGCAGCCGTTGCAGGTGGCGAAGTCGGCGCTGAGCCTGGACCGGATCAGTGGCGGGCGCTTCGTGCTCGGGCTGGGTTCGGGTGACCGCCCGGAAGAATTTGCCGCGTTCGGCGAGGATCTGGAGGGCAGGGCGGCGGCGTTCCGTGAGCGCTGGACGTTGTTGCGCGCAGCGTTGTCACCAGAGGCCGATGAAAGGACCGCTGTACTGCAGGCGACCGGCGGCTTCGACGTGCTGCCGGCGCCGGCAACGCGCATTCCGATGCTGGTGGTGGGTACTGCGCGACAGAGCCTGCAATGGATCGCGCGTGAGGCCGAAGGCTGGGCCACCTATCACCGCGAGGAGGTTGCGCAGGAAGGACGCATCGGCCTGTGGCGGCAGGCACTGGCGCAGCGCGGCGGGCCAGGCAAGCCGTTCGTGCAGTCGATGCTGCTGGACCTGCAGGCGGATCCCCAGGCGCCAGCCGAGCCATTGCCGCTGGGCCTGAAGGTCGGCCGCGATGGTCTGCGTGACTATCTGCGGCGCGTGCATGCGCAGGGCGTGGCACATGTGATGTTCAACCTGGTCGACAACGGACGGCCGATGGACGCGGTGCTGCGCGAGATCGGCGAGCAGGTTATGCCGGATGTGCTCCGGTAGGTGCCCACCCTGGTGGACACGTTCCAGCAGTCGAGCACGGCTCGACTCTACATGGGGTTCGCATCTGCGTATCATTCGCATTTGATACCCCGATGCCGGAGCTCCGCGTGACCCAACGTTCCCCCATGCACCCGACTGGACGCCTGTTCGCGGTGGTCGCTTTCATCGAGGCCGTGACCTGGGCCGGCCTGCTCATCGGCATGTGGATGAAGTACGGCCCGATGGCCAACGTTGCGCTGGTCAAGCTGTTCGGCCCCCTGCACGGCGTGGCGTTCCTGGTCTACGTGGCGGTGACGCTGTTCGCGGCAGTACGCCTGCGTTGGCCGTGGTGGGCCAGTGCCCTGGCCCTGCTGGCAGCGATCCCGCCGCTGGTGACGCTGCCGCTGGAGTGGTGGTTCAAGCGCCGTGGTCTGCTGGGCCTGCGTGCAATGCGCTGAACCCACTGTTGCATGACCATTCAAGAGAATGGGTATCAAATGCAAATACGAGCCGTTATCATTTAAGGATGGCATCGGGCCCTGAGCAGGACTGATGCCGGGCGGGGGCGTACAGACGCGCCCGGCCATCCTTTCCTGTTACGGCTGGTGTTTCATGCACGCACGTCCCGTCGTTCCCGGCTTGCCGGCGCTGGTGTTGGCTGCCCTGATCGGCACCATGGCGATGATGTCCTTCGTCGCGGTGATCGGTCCGGTGGTCCGCATGCTCGGCCTGTCCGAGTGGCATGCCGGCCTGTCGGTTACCGCTGCAGGCGTGTTGTGGATGCTGGCCGCGCGCCCGTGGGGCCAGCTCAGCGATCGCATCGGCCGCAAGCGCGTGTTGATGCTGGCGATGAGCGCCTACACCGTTGTGTACATCGCGCTGGCAGTGTTCATCGACGTTGCCCTGCAGGCGGTGCCGCCGGTGCTGGTATCGGTACTGGTGCTGGTGGGGGCGCGTGGCCTGATCGGCCTGTTCTACGCAGCGGTGCCGCCCACCGCTGCGGCGCTGATCGCCGACAAGGCGCCAACGGGACAGCGTGCCAGCTTCCTCGCGCGGCTGGGTAGCGCAAATGCATTGGGGATGGTGCTGGGCCCGGCTGCCGCTGGGTGGCTGGCCTATACGAATCTGTCGCTGGCGCTGTACGTGGCCGCCCTGCTGCCGTTGGTGGCGCTGGTCCTGCTGGCCTGGCGACTGCCGGCCACGCCCCCGGTGGCGGCCAGCAATGCACAGCGTCGCGCGCCGATGAGTCGCCTCGACCCGCGCCTGCGCCTGCCGCAGCTGGCAGCGTTCATTGCGATGATCTCGGTGACCATCGCACAGGTCACGGTGGGCTTCTTCGCGATCGATCGCCTGGGCCTGGATGCGGCTGCCGGCGCACGCATGGCGGGCATCGCGCTGACAGCCGTCGGTGTCGGCCTGATCCTGGCGCAGGCGCTGGTGATGAAGCTTGACGTGCACCCGCGCCGCTGGATCGTCATCGGCGCCCTGATTTCCGGCATCGGCTTTGCCTCGGTGGCAGGCGTGCAGCAGCCCTGGCAGTTGCCAGCTGCCTACGCGCTGGCAGCGCTCGGCATGGGCTTCGTGTTCCCCTCGTTCCAGGCGCTGGCCGCTGACGCGGTGGACGCGCACGAGCAGGGGGCTGCCGCTGGCACCGTCGCTGCCGCACAGGGATTGGGCATGGTGGCCGGGCCGATGCTCGGCACGTTGTTGTATCGCGGCGGGCACAGCCTGCCTTACCTGCTGGTCGGTGTGCTGCTGCTGTTGCTGTGCGCGCTGGCCGCAGCGTATCGGATGAAGGAGACCCCATGAACGATTCCCTGATGCAGGGGGCGTGGCCGGAAGCAGCGACGGTGCCGCTGGAGAGCACCGACGACGCGTCGCTGTTCCTGCTGCAGCATGCGGGCCAGCACGTGCACGCACGCGGGTGCCGCGCCGCGCTGCCGGTCGGTGCACTGGCGACGCTGGCAGAGCGCGTTTCGGAGTTCTTTGCCCAGCAGCGCGGTGGTCCGGGCCTGTTGGTTGGCGCGGTGCCGTTCGAACCGCGTGCGGACGATGCGTTGTACCAACCCGAGCGCCTGTTGCCTGCGCTGGCATTGCAACCGCAGGCCGCACCGCCGCTGGACGGCGCCCTGCGGGCCGAGCCTGTGCCGCAGGACTATGCGTCAGCGGTTGCCGCGGCGGTGCAGGTCCTGCGTGCGCCCGAGCAGAACCTGCACAAGGTGGTGCTGGCGCGCAGCCTGTTGGCACGCACCCGCCAGGCGCTTTCGCCGGATGTACTGCTGGCACGGCTGGGCGCGGACCCTTCGGTGGCCACCTATGCGGTGCCGCTGCCGGTCGAACTGGGGCAGGCCCCGGCCTGGCTGGTGGGGGCAACCCCGGAACTGCTGCTGCGCAAGCGCGGTGCCGAACTGCTGTCGCATCCGCTCGCCGGGTCAGCACGCCGCAGCGCCGATGCTGCCGAGGACGAGCGTGCCGCGCAGGCGCTGCTGGCCTCGACCAAGGACCATGACGAGCATCGCCATGTGGTGGACGCCATCGTCGAGGGCCTGGCACCGTACTGCAGCCACATCGATGCACAGCCTCGGCCGGTGCTGCATGCCACCGCCAGCATGTGGCATCTGGGCACCCGCATCCACGCCACCCTGAAGGATCCGCAGACGTCTGCCGCCGAACTGCTGGCACAGCTGCACCCCACGCCGGCGGTCTGCGGTACGCCGCGGCTGGCGGCACTGCAGCGCATCCGCGAACTGGAACCGGTGCCGCGCGGCTTCTACGCCGGCGCCGTGGGCTGGCTGGATGCGCAGGGTGACGGCGACTGGTACGTGGCGATCCGCTGCGCACGCCTGCAGGGCACGCAGCTGCGCCTGTATGCAGGTGCCGGCATCGTCGCCGACTCGGAACCCGAGGCCGAGGTGGCCGAAACCGCGGCGAAGTTCGCTGCCCTGTTGAACGCGCTGGGTGTCCAGGAATCCGCGCCCGTCATCGAGCCTGCCGCATGACTACCTCCACTGATTCCTCCCGCCTGCCACTGCAGCAGGTGTGGCCTGATGAACTGATGGCGCGCTATCGCGAGGCCGGCCACTGGCGGGGCGAGACCTTCCCGGCGTTCCTGCGCGAGCGCGCGGAACGCTATGCGGATGACATCGCGGTGGTCGCCGGCGATGTCCGCCTGAGCTACGCGCAGCTGTGGCACGAAGCCGGTCGCATCGGTTCCGGACTGCTGGCACTCGGCCTGCAGCCCGGTGAGCGGGTGCTGGTGCAGCTGGGCAACACCGCCGGATTCATCACCACCGTATGCGGACTGTTCCGTGCGGGTCTGGTGCCGGTATATGCGTTGCCGGCGCATCGCATCACCGAACTGGTGCACTTCGCCAACAAGGCCGAGGCCAGTGCCTACATCACTGCCGACCTGCACGATGGCTTCGATCATCGCGGGCTGGCGCGGGCGCTGCAGGCCGAGGTGCCGGCACTGCGCCACGTGGTCATCGACGGCGATGCGGCGGAGTTCACCGCGCTGGAGGCGCTGCAGGGCGATCGCAGCGAGCTGCCGGCCGACCCGGATCCGCAGTCGGTGGCGTTCCTGCAGATTTCCGGTGGCAGTACCGGGCTGTCCAAGCTTATTCCACGCACGCACGACGATTACATTTATTCGTTCCGCGCCAGCAATGCGATCTGCGGCATCGACCGCGACAGTGTCTATATGGTCGCGCTGCCGGCCGCACACAATTTCCCGATGAGTTCGCCGGGTTTCTTCGGCGCCTTGTACGCGGGTGCCCGCGTGGTGCTCAGCCCGGGCCCCGGCCCGGATGCAGCCTTCCCGCTGATCGCGCGGGAGCGGGTGACCTGCTGTGGGCTGGTGCCACCGTTGGCGTTGCTGTGGGCCCAGGCGGCCGCCACCAGCAGGCACGACCTGTCCAGCCTGCAGGTACTGCAGGTAGGCGGCGCCAAACTGGTGCCGGAAGCCGCGCGGCGGGTGATCGACGGCCTCGGCTGCGCCCTGCAGCAGGTATTCGGCATGGCCGAGGGGCTGGTGAACTACACCCGCCTGGACGATCCGGAGGAACTGATCGTGGCCTGCCAGGGCCGGCCGATCAGCCCGGACGACGAAGTGCGCGTGGTCGATGACCATGACCAGCCGGTGGCCGAAGGCGAGGTGGGGCATCTGCTGACGCGCGGCCCTTACACCATCCGCGGCTACCACAACGATGCGGTGGCCAATGCGCGCTCGTTCACCGACGACGGCTTCTACCGTACCGGCGACCGTGTGCAGCAGCTGCCCGGTGGCTACCTGGTGGTACAGGGCCGTGCGGGTGACCACATCAACCGCGCCGGCGAGAAGATCTCCGCCGAGGAGATCGAGGACCACCTGCTGGCACATCCAGGCGTGTTCGATGCGGCCGTGGTCTCCATTCCCGACGAGTACCTGGGCGAGCGCAGCTGCGCCTTCGTGATCCCGCAGGGCGAACCGTTCAAGGCCCCGGCACTGAAAGCCTGGATGCGCGGGCGCGGCCTGGCCGCATTCAAGGTGCCCGACCAGGTCGTGTTCGTCGACAGTTTCGATACCACTGCGGTCGGCAAGATCAGCCGCCGCGAACTGCGCGCGCAGCTGCGCGCGCGTCATCTGCAACAGACAGGAGGAACGCGCTGATGGCGCTGCCCCGTATCACCGACTATCCCTTGCCGACCGCCGCCGAACTGCCGCAGGCGCGTGGACCGTGGCGCCCGCAGCGCGATCGTGTCGCGCTGCTGGTGCACGACATGCAGCGTTACTTCCTGGCCGCATTCGACGCCGGCAATGCACCGCTGCGGCCGGCCGTGGACAACATCGCACGCCTGCTGGCGCATTGCCGCGCGCACGGCATTCCGGTGTTCTACACCGCCCAGCATGGCGACCAGGACCGCCGCGACCGTGGCCTGCAGGCCGACCTGTGGGGGCCGGGCATGCGCCGAAGTGCCGACCACGAGCCGATCATCGAGGCGCTGGCACCACAGCCGGGGGAGCACGTGCTGGTGAAGCACCGCTACAGCGCGTTCCAGCGCAGCAACCTGGAGACGCTGATGCGGGTGCGTGGCCGCGACCAGCTGCTTGTGACCGGTGTGTACGCGCATATCGGCTGCACTGCGACCGTGGTGGAGGCGTTCCAGCGTGACATCGAGGCCTTCATCGCCGCCGATGCGGTGGCGGACTTTTCGCGTGCCGATCACGATCAGGCGCTGCACTGGATCGCACGCACCTGTGGCGTGCCGATGACCACCGATCAGTTGGTGGAGGTGCTGTGATGGCTGCCACGGGTGATGCGCTGGATCTGGAGCGGATGCGTACCGACGTTGCGCGCGTGCTGGAGTGCACGCCGGCCGAGATCGGTGACGACGACAACCTGATCGACCTGGACCTGGACTCGATGCGCATGCTCGGCCTGGTCCTGGCCTGGGGCAACACCGGGTTGCCGCTGGAGTTCTCGCAGCTGGCCGAACACACCACGCTGCGCCAGTGGTGGGGTGTGGTGCAGGCGCTGCAGGCCGCGCAGAACGCATGAACGTCGCTGTGCTGGCCACGCCGGTGGCACTGACCGAGGCCCAGGCCGGACTGTGGTTCGCGCAGCGGCTGGCACCGGACAATCCGTCGTTCAATACCGCACATGCGGTGTGGATCGACGGTCCGCTGGATGTGGCCGCGTTCGTCGCCGCGGCGGACCAGGCTGCGGGTGAGGCCCAGGCCTTGGCACTGCGCTTTGCCGAGGGGGCTGACGGCCAGCCGTTGCAGTGGCATGACCCGGCGCACGTGCCGCGGCTTTCGGTGCGTGATGTTTCCGCCGAGGCGGATCCCGCCGCTGCGGCCCGCAGCCTGATGCAGGCCGACCGGCTGAGCGCGGTCGATCCGACCCGCGACCGGATCAGCCAGCAGGTGTTGTTCGAACTGGGCGGAAAGCGCTGGGTCTGGTACCTGCGCGTGCATCATCTGGCGGCCGACGGGTACGGCATGGCGCTGTTCACTGATCGGGTGTGCGGGTTGTATGCCGGCCGTACGGGTGAGCCACTGCCGGGGCTGGCGGGCATGCTGGCGGATGATGCCGCCTACCGTGCCGATCCACGCCGCGTGCAGGCCGGGCAGTGGTGGCGTGAGTACATGCAGGGCGCACCGGCAGGCGTAGGCCTGGCCGGCACGCTCGCGGCCAGCAGCGACGCGCTGCGCTGGGTACAGCCGCTTGACGCAGTGTTCCGCGATCGCCTGCTGCAGGTATCGGCAGGTTGGCTGCAGCCCTGGCCGGATGTGCTGGCCGCGTTGTCGGCCGAGTACCTGCGGCGGATGAGCGCCGCCGATGAAGTGGTGCTGGGGGTGCCCTACATGGGGCGGCTCGGCAACGCATCGGCGCGGGTGCCGGCGATGGTGATGAATGTGCTGCCGCTGCGGGTGGCGGCCGGCGAGGGCAGTGTCGAGGCGTTTACCCGGGCATTGGGCCGGCAGCTCAGCCAGGGCCGCAAGCACGGCCGCTACCGTGGCGAGCAGTTGCGCCGCGACCTGGGCCTGGTGGGCGCCCAGCAGCGCCTGCACGGTCCGCTGGTGAATGTGCAGCCGTTCTACAAGCCACTGGCACTGAACGGCGTGCGGGCGACGCTGGAGGTGCTGTGCACCGGGCCCGTGGATGATCTGACGCTGGGCTTCCGTGGCGACGGCCAGCACCTGCTGGATCTGGAGATCGAAGCCAATCCCGCGTTGTACAGTCGGGAGGATGTCGAGGCGCACGCGACCCGGTTGCTGCATTTCGTATCGGCGGCGCTGGAGGCCGGAGACATCGCGGCGGTGCCGCTGGCCACCGTCGCAGAAGCGCAGCAGGTGGTGCATGGTTTCAATGCCACCGCGCATGCGCTGCCACAGACTACGTTGGTTGAACTGCTGCAGCAGGGCATGGACCGTGATCCGCACGCGCCTGCGCTGGTGTTCCGCGACACCACGCTGGACTACGCAACGCTGGAAGCGCGGAGTTTCGCGCTGGCGGCACAACTGCGCGCGATGGCGGTCGGTCCGGGCAGTGTGGTGGCGGTGGCATTGCCGCGCTCGCTGGAACTGGTGATCGCGCTGGTGGCGGTGCTGCGTGCGGGTGCCGCCTACCTGCCGCTGGACCTTGCCCATCCCGATGAGCGCCTCGCGCGTATTCTCGCCTCGGCGCAGCCGGCGTGCGTACTGGCTGCGGCAGAGGTATCGGCGCGCATGGACGGTGTGCCGGTGCTTGCCCCCGACCAATGGACCGCGCTGAGTTTCGCAGCACCGTGGGCCGATCCGGCGCCCAGCGATGCAGCCTATGTGATCTATACCTCCGGTTCGACCGGCGAGCCGAAGGGCGTGGTCATCGAGCACCGTGCCATCGTCAATCGCCTGCTGTGGATGCGCGAGCACTACGGCGTCCGTTCCGATGACCGTGTTCTGCAGAAGACCCCGGCCACGTTCGATGTCTCGGTCTGGGAATTCTTCCTGCCGCTGCTGTGCGGCGCGACGCTGGTGGTGGCGGGTCCGGACGCGCATCGTGATCCGACCGAGCTGGCACGGCTTGTGCGTGCCCACGACATCACCACCGCACATTTCGTGCCGTCGATGCTCGACGCGTTCCTTGCCGCGCACGCCTCCGAAGGCCTGCAGCTGCGCCGCGTGTTCACCAGTGGCGAGGCGCTGGACGCATCGCTGCGTGATCGTTTCCATGGGCGCGTGCAGGCCGAACTGCACAACCTGTATGGCCCGACCGAAGCGGCCGTGGACGTGAGCTACTGGCCGGCCTCTGCGCAGGACCGCTCACAGCCGGTACCGATCGGCTTCCCGGTCTGGAACACCCGCCTGTACGTGCTGGACGCGCGGATGCAGCCGGTGCCGGTCGGTGTGGCCGGCGACCTGTACCTGGGCGGCGTGCAGCTGGCACGTGGCTACCTCGGCCGCGATGATCTGACCGCCGAGCGCTTCCTGGCCGATCCCTTCCTGCCGGACGAGCGGATCTACCGCACCGGCGACGTGGCGCGCTGGCGCCCCGATGGTGCGGTCGAATACCTTGGCCGCAGCGACCATCAGGTGAAACTGCGCGGCCTGCGCATCGAGCTGGGCGAGATCGAGGCGGCACTGCGCGAGCTGCCGGGCATGGAGCGCGTGGAAGTGCTGCTGCGCCAGGACACGCCGGGCGATGCGCGGCTGGTGGCCTATGTGCCAGCGGCGCTTTCCGATGCCGTGATGCTGCGCAGCCACCTGGCCACGCGCGTGCCGGACTACATGGTGCCCTCGGCATTTGTTGGCGTGGATCACTGGCCGGTGACCGCGAACGGCAAGCTCGACCGCAACGCCTTGCCGAAGCCGCCGCAGAACGAGATTGCCGGACTGGCGCCGCGCACGCCGCTGGAGCAGGAGCTGGCCGTGCTGTTCGCCCAGGCGCTGGGCCGCGATGCGCCCGTGGCGGTGGATGCGGACTTCTTCAGCCTCGGCGGCGACTCGCTGTCCGCGGTGCACCTGCTGCTCGCGATCGAGCAGCGCTGGCGCTGTGACCTTGGCCTGGGCGCTTTGTTCGCGCAGCCGACCGTGGCCGCGTTGGCGACGCGCATTGCCGAGCCGCCGGCGCTGGCCGACCACGCGTTGGGCCCGGTGATCTCGTTGGCTGCCACTGATGCTGACGGACCCACTCCGTTGTTCGTGCTGCACCCGGCCGGTGGCATCGCCTGGAACTACCGGACGCTGGCGCGCGCCCTGCAGCCGGCACGCCCGGTATATGGCCTGCAGTCGCCCGCGCTGGATCCGAAGCGGCCGTTGCCGTCCAGCATCGAAGCCATGGCCAATGACTATGTGCAGCGGGTGGTCACGCTGCAATCGAAGGGGCCGGTGCACCTGCTGGGCTGGTCGGTGGGTGGCATTCTCGCCCAAGCGATGGCGGTGCGGTTGCATGAGATCGGGCGCGAGGTCGGCGAACTGGTGCTGCTGGACGCCTATCCCAGCGAGTGCTGGCGGGCCGAGCCGGAGCCCGATGCCATCGCCGCATTGCGCGCACTGCTGGCAATTGCCGGCCACGACCCGGACGCACATCCGGAACTGGACAGCCGTGAACGCATTCTCGCGTTTCTGCGCCGCGGCGGCAGTGCGCTCGGCAGCCTGCCGGATGTAGTGCTCGATGGCGTGGTGCGTGCGGTGACCGGCACCAACCGGTTGATCCGCGAACACATCCATCAACCCTTCGACGGCACGCTGGTGCACGTGCGCGCTGGCCGGGATCATCAGGCGCGGCCGCAGCTGCAGTCGGCGTTGTGGCGCACGCACGCGCGCAGGGTGCAGGCACTGGAACTGCCGTTCCTGCACGCCGAGCTGACCGGACGCGATGCGGTGGCGCAGCTGGCGCCGTGGCTGTCGGCGCGCCTGCGCCACTGGGATGAGCAACAGGAGATCGCAACATGCAGTTGACCGGCTTTGAAGGTCGCGTGGCACTGGTGACCGGCGCCGCCGGCGGCATCGGCGAGGCATTGGTGCGATTGCTGGCTGAGGCTGGCTGCACGGTGGTGGCGACCGATCGCGAGGCGCCCGGGGCAGTGAGTGAGCGTGTACAGGCCTTTGCCCTCGATGTGACCGACAGCGCGGCGGTGGATGTCCTGGTGGATCGTGTGGAAGCCAGCATTGGGCCGATCGGCCTAGCCGCAAGCGTGGCGGGTGTTCTGCATGTGGGAGCTGTTGCGGAGACCACAGATGCAGATTGGCGCCGGGTATTCGCGGTCAATGCGGATGGCGTGTTCCATGTCGGGCGTGCGCTGGCGCGGGTGATGTCACCGCGGGGTCAGGGC
Organism: Stenotrophomonas maltophilia; assembly: GCF_013464485.1. Lineage (GTDB taxonomy): Bacteria > Pseudomonadota > Gammaproteobacteria > Xanthomonadales > Xanthomonadaceae > Stenotrophomonas > Stenotrophomonas maltophilia_AW. Next base: position 13,979 of record NZ_RAUX01000058.1, on the reverse strand, counting down.
GCGATCGTCACCGTCAGTTCGAATGCCGCCGGCGTGCCGCGGCACGGCATGGCGGCCTACGCCGCGTCCAAGGCAGCCGCCACGATGTTCACCCGCTGCCTCGGGCTGGAGTTGGCGCCGCTGGGCATCCGCTGCAACATCGTCGCCCCGGGTTCAACGCTGACCCCGATGCAGACCGGCATGTGGCAGGACGAGCATGGCGCAGAGCGGGTGATCGCCGGCAATCTGGAGACCTACAAGGCAGGCATTCCCCTGCGCAAACTGGCCACCCCAGAGGACATCGCGCACTCGGTGATGTTCCTGCTCTCCGAGCAGGCCGGGCACGTGGCGATGAGCGACCTGTATGTGGACGGCGGCGCCACCCTGCGCGCCTGAGCTTCTGTAGAGCCGAGCCCACGCTCGGCTGAGGGCGAAGGCAGCCGAGCATGGGCTCGGCTCTACAGCGGGGGTGACATCGGTTTGCGCTCAGGGCGGTGTCAGGCGGTACACCAGCACGCGGTTGTCGTTGTCGTACGGGCTGTCGCAGGCTTGGCCCTGCATGCGGCAGTGGCGGGCGATGAAGTCATTGTCGTTGCCGATCAGCAGCAGCACGTCGTTCGGATGCTGGGGGTCCAGCGCCGGCAGCACGTCCATGGCTTCCCACTTTTCCGAGAGCAGTCCGGCATGCGGGCCGCGCTTGGTGTCCAGGTCCAGCCCCGCACGCGCAAGCTGCGGACGGTCGAGCAGGTTCAGCAGTTCGGCGCCGCGGGCGGGCACGATCTCCGGCTTCAGCGCGGTGCCGGTCGGGTCGGCCAGTACCGACGCGGTGCCGGTCTCATACGAGGAACCGGCCAGATTGCTGGCTTCGGCCACATCCACCAGCAGAACCGACTTGTAGACGATCGGGTCGTCGCCATCCTTGCCCAGTCCATTACCATCGCGGGCCAGCAACAGGAAGCGATTGGCATCCAGCACGCGCAGCTCACTCTGCGCGGCGGTGCGGTCCAGCTTGCCCTTGCCATCGTGTGCAAAGGCGGGCAATGCCATCACGTAATGGCCGATCGGCTGCTGTGGTGTCGGCGAGGCCGTCACGTCGTAGACCAGCACGCGGGTGTTGATGCGACCGGCCGCGTTGCCCTGCGCGCTGTCCTGCAGGGTCGCGCTCTGCAGGGCCACGAACAGGCGGCTGCCGTCAGGCGACAGCCCCATGCCTTCCACGCCCTGGTTGTTGCGGCGGCCAGTCTGCGGTGGCGCCAGCGAACCGAATGCCGGCCGGCCTTCGCGCTGAGGACGGATGGCTGGCGGTGCCACGATCACGCCCTGCAGCTGGCCCTCTGCATCGAAGTAATAGACGTTGGCGGTGTACTCATCGCCGATGTAGAAGTGGCCATCGGCGGTGAACTGCAGTGATTCCGCATCCAGCGAGACCTTGCCTGCACCGGCGCCGCTGGTAGGCGAGGGCAGCACCACCTCGCGCTGGGTGATCGTATGGTCGCCCGGGTCGGCGCCGGTGAACGGCTGGCCGTTGAAGTCCTTCAGCACCACGCCTTTGTCGGGCACCATGGTCAGCGCGCCAAGCGCAGGCTTGCCCGGGGAGATGTCGATGCGCAGCTGCATGCGCTCCACGCGGCCGGTGTAGTCGTAGAACAGGCCGGCCTCGGGGTCGTTGCGGCCGCGGTCGGGCAGGGTCCAGAGCACGCCTTCGTAGCCGCTGGCGGTGCGCTTCCAGGTGCCAGGCTGCACCGCCAGCGACGAGAACGAGCCCAGCGTGTCGCCGAGGAAGTCCACCGTGCCCGCCGGCAGCCGCCCGGCGGCGACCAGGCCTTTATCCACGTAAGTACGACCGCCCAGCTGCAGGGTGCGCGGTGGTGCACCCGTTGCCTCATGCGGAGCGGAGTATCCGCTGGCGGAGAGGCTGGCCAGCAGCAGGGCGGTCGCGAACATCGGTGGACTCCAGGCGGTCAATCAGAAGCGAAGGTCGATCGTACCGAATACCTGGCGCGGTGCCGAGGCATGGAACACGTAGAGCTTGCCGGCCGGGTCGCTGGGCGCGAACACGCTCGAATCCAGGTTGCTGGCGTAGCGCTTGTTGGTCAGGTTGGTCACGTTGAACGACAGGCGCATGCCCTTGGCGAAGCCGACCTGGCCGAAGTCATAGCCACCGGCCAGGTCGAACACGGTGAAGCCGCCGAAGCCCTGGTCGTTGGTGTAGGTGTAGAAGCGTTCGCCCGTGTACTTGCCACGCAGGCTGGCGAACCAGCCGTTGTCGCGCCAGGTGATCTCGGTGGCCAGCAGCTGCTTGGGCGTGTCGGTCTGGATCTTGCCCTTGATCTGCTGCTCGACACCGGCCTGCACGTAGTTGGAGGCGTAGGTCGAACGGTTCAGCGAGGCCGAGGTGTACCAGCTGAAGTGCTCGTTCGGGGTCCACAGCACGGTCAGCTCGGCACCGCGGCTGTCGACGCCGCCCACGTTGTAGAAGCGGTTGCCACAGGTCGGGCCGACCGGCTGCCGCGAGTCACAGGGGTTGTACTGCAGCAGGCGGTTGTCGAAGCGCATGCTGTAGGCCGCAATCGAGGCCTGCAGGGTATCGGTGACAAAGCGGTAGCCGGCTTCGAGTGAGCGCGATTCCTCCGGCTTCAGATCGCCCTGTGCGTTCCAGGTGGCCTGGCTGACCGCCTGCGGACCGAGCTTGAAGCCGCCCTGGAACATGGCGATGTTCTCGGCGTAGCTGGCGAAGATCTCGTGATGCTCGGCCAGGCGGAAGTTGGCGCCGATGCTGGGCAGGAAGTTCTTGCTGGCCTTCAGTGAGCCGGTGGCGAACTGGTTGTTGGAGGCCGGCGAGATCGGCGTCTTCGCGTCGCCCGGCAGCGCCTGTGCGTCGGAGGTGGCATGCGGGCTCTTGGCGCCGAACTCCAGGGTCAGGCGATCATCGAGCAGGCGCCAGGTGTCCTTCAGGAAGAACTGATGCGTCTTCCAGCGCGTGCGCTGGGCAAACACGCCGACATCGGAGGGCAGGGTATTCATGCTACTCAGGTCGCGCGGGCCATCCACGGCGGTCTGGTAACGCTCGGCGCTGCTGGTGTTGCGCTCGTACCAGACGCCACCCTCGATGCGGTGCGCGCCAAGTTCCCAATCGAACGACAGCGTGCCCCCATCGCGGTCGATGGTATAGATCGTGTTGCGGAAGATGATCGGGATTTCCTGCGCGGTGCCTTTGTTCGACCATGCGCCGCTGTTCCAGTTGTGGCCCTCGCCGCGGTCGTCATGGTGGTAGGCCAGCGCCCGCAGGCTGAATCCATCGGCCAGGAAGAAGTCGCCGGCCAAGTAGTAGAGGTTGTCATCGCGCAGGATCTGCCCGGCGGTGAACGCCCCGTCGGCATCCTTGTCCGGGCCGCTGTTGTCGCACTTCTTCGCATTGAAGCTGGCGGTATTGCAGTAGGCCTTGGCCAGCGCCTTGTTCCAGTCCGGCGCGTAGCCGCCCCAGTCCCAGCCCAGCCCGCGCGACATCTCGTCCTTGGACAGGTAGAAATAGTCGGCCTGGGTGGTGCGCGACGTATCGACGAAACCGGTGATCTGCCCACGGCCGAAGTTCCACACGCCCTTGGCGTTGAACTGCTTGGTGGTGGATGTGTTGTAGGCGGTCTGGTCGTTCCAGAGGTCGGAGACGGCGTTCATGCCGGAGACGTAACCGGAGAAGCCATTGTACTCGCCGCTGTCCACGCGCACGAAGGTGCGGCGATTGGCATCGCTGCCGAAAGTCTGAACCACGCGGCCGCCGAGTTCCTGGGCGGGGCGGTCGGAGGTATAGGAAATGGTGCCGCCGAGGTTGCTGGTGGACGGCGTGCCGAGGCTGCCGATGCCCACCGCCAGTTCCGCGCCGGCCATGTTCTCGCTGATCAGCGCACGGTTGATGGTCAGGCCGTTGTAGTTGTTGTACGCGCCATCGCCCAGCGGCACGCCATCCAGCGTGTAACCGAGGCGGGTGGAGTTGAAGCCGCGCAGGCTGAGGGTCATCGACTGCTCGTTGGTGCCCAGCGCATCGGCCGACTGCGCGTTGACGCCTGGAAGCAGGTTCAGCGTCTTCTGCAGGCTGGTACCTGGCGGCAGGATGTCGAGGTTCTCGCGGGTGATGCGCTGCACCTGGCGCGCTTCACCGCTGCCGATCACCGAGACTGCATCGAGGTTGGTGGCGGAGGGTGTGCTGGAGGTCGGGGCAGCATCCTGCGCCCAGGCCGCGGGAGCGAGCGCGATCGACAGCGCAGCGGCCAACAAAGTCTTCGTCATGTTACGGACACTCAGGCAGGCACGAGCCACCGCGCTGGCGCGGAGCTCATGGAATTCGAAAGGGGGAAACAGCCGATGCGACCGCGGGCGCTGCGGGTGCCGTGGGTCAACGTGAAAATGGTGCGCTAGACAGATGACTGTCTGGTGACATGTTCAGTCGTTGTGAGGGACTGACCTGTAGAGCCGAACCCATGCTCGGCTGTTTTTGACCGGAGCCGAGCATGGCTCGGCTCTACAATGGCACGCGACGGCACTACTCCTTCTGCGTCTGGCGCGGCTTGCGCGTGCGCTTCGGCTTTGCGGTGTCACCGCCGCTGGCAGCGCCATCCTGCAACGCCTGCAGCCACGACAGGGTGTCCACGTAATCGATGAAGTGGCGCAGGTAGCCGGGGCTGGTCGCCTGCATCGTGTCGAGCATGCGCTGCACCAGCACCGCCGAGTTCAGCGGGCCGCCGTCGGCGGGGGCCTCGGTGCGCAGCGAGCGGCGCACCTGCAGTTCGCTGCGCAGCTCCGACCACTCGCGCTGCACCTGCTGCAGCATCGGCACCTGCGGGTAGTGTGGCAGCGAACGCGACCCCGCATCGAGGTCGCGCACCAGTGCGCGCAGGCCCTCCAGCACGGGCGGCTTACTTGCCATCCGGGGCCTTGGGCTTGGGAATCGGCGCGATCTCGACGCGGCGATTGCGCGCGCGGCCGTCTTCGCTGGCGTTGGAACTGACCGGCTGCTCGCTGCCGAACGCGGCAGCAAACACCGCATCGGCAGGAACACCGTCGGCGATCAGCGTGCGGGTCACGGTCAGCGAGCGCTGCGCGGACAGCTCCCAGTTGTCGGCGAAGCGGCGGTTGCCTTCGCGTACCGGCGCATCATCGGTGAAGCCGCTGACCATCAGGATTTCTTCGCGGCTGCCCAGATAGGCGGCCAACGGTGCGGCCAGACTGCGCAGCAGCTCCTGGCCTTCCGGCTGCAGCTGGTCGGAGTTCAGCGCGAACAGCACGCTGCCGCTGATGCCGATGCGGCCATCGACCAGGGTCACGCGACCGGCGGCGAGCGGGCCGGCCAGCGCCTGTTCCAGGGTCTGCAGGCGCTTGGCTTCGGCCTGGCGCTGCTTCACTTCCTGGTCAAGCCGCTGCGACAGCTCCAGCTGCACGGCGACCACGCCGACCAGGATCAGCACGAACGCACCCAGCAGTACCGACATCAGGTCGCCGAAGGCGGCCCAGATCGGGGCGTGCGAGCCGCCATCGACCTCCAGCTCGTCGCTCATGCGCTGCCGGCCTTGCCGCGGCGCATGGCCAGCTGCTGCAGTTCTTCCATCACCTGCTTCTGCGACAGCAGGCTGAGGTCGACCACCTCGCGTGCCTGTGCCACGTAGTAGGCCAGCTGCTCATCGCTGCGCGCCAGCGAGGCATCCAGTGCACCGCCAATCTGCTCCAGGCGGCCGGAGAGTTCGGTGGAGGCACTGCCGAACTGCGCGACGGCTTCACCGAAAGTGCTGGCCAGCTGGCCGACGTCACCGGCGCTGCCGTTGAGCGCTGCAGCGATGCCATCCAGCTTGCCGGTCTCAGCGGCGATATGGTCGGTGAAGCGGTTGCCAACGCGTTCCAGCAGCTCGGCCGAACCACCGACCAGCGCGTCCACCGCCGTGCGCTGCTCGTGCGAAGCATGGTTGATCGCATCGAGCAGGGTCTGCACGGTGGCCAGCAGGCGGCCGCGTTCTTCCAGCATCGCGTTGTCGCGCACCAGGCTTTCAGAAAGCGTACTGCGCAGCTCGTTGATGACGTCGGCTGCGGCCTTCGGCGCGGCGGCAGCGGTCTGCAGCAGGGTGGAGACTTCGGCCAGCGTGGCGCTGGCCTGGGCGCGGCCGTTCTCACCGATCTGCTGCGCGGTGGCGGCCAGCGTGTCGCAGACCTGCTGCTGCTGCGCAGCCAGGCGTTCGCCGTTGGCCTGCAGGCGCTCGGCCAGGTCGGAGGAAACGTGCTGCAGGGCATCGCTCCAACGCTGCAGGCGCTGTTCGTCGCCGGCCTGCAGCTGCGCCTGCAGCGTGGCGTGGGCCTGCTGCAGCTCGGCGCTGACCGCGTCCCAGCGTGCCTGGCGCTGCTGTTCGCGGCTGTCCAGGCTGGCCTGCAGTTCGGCGTGCGCACTCGCGGCGGCAGCCTGCGCGGCCTGCCAGTCCTGCGAGCGCTGCTGTTCGTGGTTCTGCAGCAGCGACTGGCTTGCGGCAAGGCGTTCATCCAGCGCCTGCAGCAGCGCCTGCGCACGCTCGTCCAGCTGCTCGCTGGCGGCCAGCAGGGCCTGTTGCTGGCGCTCGACCAGCGCGGTGTTCAGCGCCTGCTGCTGTTCGGCGGCGGTGCGCCAGCCTTCGGCGTTGCCGCTGGCATCGGCCTGCAGACGCTCGCCGATGCGCGCGATCAGTGCGTCGGCCTGCGCACCTTGGCCATCGCTGAAGGCCTGCAGATGCTGGCGCAGATCGCTGACCAGCGTCTGCTGCGCCTGGGTCTGTTCGCCCACGACCTTGGCCCAGCTGGCTTCGGTGGCCACGCGGCTGCGCTCGAAGCCATCGGCCAGCCCGGCCAGCTGTGCCTGAACGGCCTGCTCGACACGTGCATGCAGCGCTTCGCCATGGTGAGCAAGGCCGGCCAGCGTCGTTTCAGCCATCGGCTGCAGCGCGCCACCGATGGCGGCGGCACTGGCTTCGGCGCCTTCGCGCAGCGACTGCTGCAGCGAGACCGCCAGGCGTTCCTGCAGGGCCTGGCTCTGCGTCAGGAATTCGGCCTGGCCGGCCAGCAGGCGCTCGTTGGCGGCCGTGCTGTGCTGTTCAAAGGTCAGCGTCATCGCCTGCAGGCGGTCGACCAGCGCCGGCAGCGCGGCGGACTGTGCCTGCAGCAGGCGCAGTGACTCGGCGCGTTGCCAGGCCTGCGAGTAGGGATGCAGGTCGCTGGCAATGGCGCGGTCCAGTTGCTGCACGGCCTGCAGACGGTCGCGGCGCAGAAGCGCTGCGAGCAGGCCGAGCATGGCCGAGCTGGCCACACCAGCGATCGAGGTACCGAATGCCACCGCCAGGCCCTGCACCGGCGAGGCCAGCGAACCGCGAATGGCGGCCATGTCGGTCGCGCTCTGCAGCGCGAGGCCGGTGCCGCGCAGCGTGTCCATCATGCCCAGCAGGGTGCCGAGCATGCCCAGCAGTACCAGCAGGCCAACCAGGTACGGGGTCAGTACCGGTGCGGGCAGGGCCGTGCGCTCGCCTTCCACGCGCAGGCGCACGGCGTTGCGCAGGCCCACCGGTACGCGTTCCAGCCAGGGGGCAAGGCTTTCCTTTGCACTGGACAGGTCGCTCAGCGCAGCGCGCAGGCCGTTGCTGGCCTGGCGGTAGCGGTACAGCTCCACGCCACCGGTGATGTAGCAGGCCGCGATGATCGCCGCCACCGCTGCACCCAGCGGATGCACCGAAACGTAGCCAATGCCGATCCAGCACACGGCCAGCAGGCCGACAAGGAAAACAACGACATGGAAAGCAGTTCTGGACATGGTGTTCCGGTCAGTGGGAGCGCAGGGCGTTTTGCAGCCCTTCGATCGGGTGGAAGCGCAGCTGCAGCTCGGCGAGCAGCAGCGTGCGCATGTCGTGGCGGAAGGCCGCGCGCCAGCCGGGCTGGCCGTGCACGCGTTCAAAACGGGCGCCGAGCACCGCCGGCGCGGTGGCCAGCAGGCTGTGCTCTCGCGGAGTGAGGGTCTGTTCCATCACCGCATCGACCTCGGCCAACCGTGCCAGTTCCGGCGAAACCTGCACCAGCTGGTCGCGCAGGCGGCCGCGCAGGCGCCCGGTGGCGGTCTGGATCGCCTGCTGCAGCACCCGGTAGCGCTGGCGCAGCGAGGCGAAGTTGGGTGCGGCAGCGGACTCGGCCAGGTCCAGCAGGCGCTCGGCTTCGGCGTCCTCGCGGATCGAGGCCAGCAGGCTGGCATGGGCCTGGGCGCAGTCAGCCAGCACATCCTCGACCGCTTCGGCGGCGTCTCCGGGCGCGGGCAGGCGTCCGCCGAGCGCCCCGGACAGCGCCACGGCACGGCTCCAGTCCACCCACTGGCCGAGGCGATCGGTCAGGGCGGGACTGGTGGCCGGCATCGCGCCGTCGCTGAGACGGGCAAGCAGGCGGAGGAACTCCGGTCCACCCAGGACCGGCTGCGCTGCATTCGCCATCAAGGGGTGAGGGGCCAAAAACCGCTGATTTTACAACCAGATGACCCCGGCTGGATGAAGGCGAGGGCGGGGCGGGGGCGCCCGCAGGCGCGACAAGGCTTAGAATGTCCGGCTGCACCCATCCGTTCGACCCCCTGGAGTTCCCCCATGACTGTTGCGCAGTTCTACCCGATCGGCACCCCCGGACAGCCCTGGGGCGACGCGGAGCGCGCACAGTGGCGGGCCCGCCAGCAGCGCCAGCGCAGCTACCACGACGACGTGGTGGCCGCGCTCGAGCGCCTGGACGACAGCTTCGACGTGATCCAGTACGGCCAGCTGGACTACGCGCCGGACCATTACCCGCTGTTCGCCGTGGTCAACCACGACTGGAACCCGGCGCTGCCGACCGCGCTGATCACCGGTGGCGTGCACGGCTACGAGACCAGCGGCGTGCACGGCGCCCTGCAGTTTCTTGAGCAGCAGGCCGAGCGCTACCTGGGCCGGCTGAACCTGATCGTGGCGCCGTGCGTCAGCCCGTGGGGGTACGAGCGCATCCAGCGTTGGAACCCGGATGCCATCGACCCGAACCGCAGCTTCCGTGACGGCGGCCAGATCGAGGAAGCCGCCGCCCTGATGGCCTGGGTGGCCGAGCGCAAGCCGAACCTGCTGGTGCACCTGGACCTGCACGAGACCACCGACAGCGACCTGCACGAGTTCGATCCGGCGCGCTGCGCCCGCGACGGCAAGCCGTTCGAGCGCGACACCATTCCGGATGGCTTCTACGTGATCGGCAACAGTGAAAATCCGCAGGCCGAGTTCCAGAAAGCCCTGATTGCCGCAGTGGCCCCGGTCACCCACATTGCCCCGGCCGATGCCGAGGGCAATCTGGTTGGCCTGCCGCTGCAGTCACCGGGCGTGGTCTGGGGCGAGTCGCGCTCGATCGGCGCCTGCGCCGGCTTCACCGATGCGCGTTTTGCCACCACCACCGAGGTCTATCCGGACAGCCCGCGCACCAACCTGCAGGAATGCAATGACGCCCAGGTAGCGGCGGTGTGTGCGGGTCTGGATTTCGCGCTGGCGGCTCAGTAACAAGGTCGCGCCGGGTGATGCCCGGCGAGCGGGGCAGGGCCTAGCCCAACAGGATCACGCCCCACACCGCGCCGACCATCAGCAGTGCCGTGGTCTGCGCGGCGCTGCCCATGTCCTTGGCGTTCTTGGAAAGAGGGTGGTGTTCGAGCGAGATGCGGTCGACCACCGCTTCGATCGCCGAGTTGAGCAGTTCCACCAGCAGGCTGATGAAGCAGACCGCCAGCGCCACCGCGCGCTCGACGGCGCTGATATCCAGCAAGAACGCTGCGACCATCAATAGCGCGTGCAGCAGCAACAGCTGGCGGAAGGCGGCTTCGCCACGAAAGGTGGCGATGAAGCCATCGCGCGAATGGATCAGCGTATGGAAGATACGGCGAAGCCCGGTCTTGCCGTGCGGATACTTGCCGCTGTCCCTGGGGTGAGGTGGCTGCATGCCGGCCCTGCCATGAATTGACCTGACGGGAGCATGGGTACGCGGGCGTCGGGAAAGCGTCGGACGCCCGTTGGATTTTCCTTCAGCCGGCCTGGCGCTGCGCCTGGATGGCCTGGTCGAGGGCATCCAGATCATCCGTCGGCGAGGCCAGCCATGCGGGGTACGCCTCGGTCTCGACGAAGGCAGAGGATCGCAGCACGTCGTCGAACGCCGGATTGTCCTTCTCCGCATGGCGCAGCAGGCCGGACATCAGTCCGCAGATGCGAACGGCCGCCTGGAACGCCCCCTGCAGCGATCCGGCCGGCTCGGTGACGGTGTTGAGGAAGGCGGCATAGGCCGGGCCCTCGAAGACGAAGTCCTCGCGCTGCTGGAAGGCGTCGCCGCTGAGGTTGGTTTCGCCGGAGACGTGCCGCGAGAACCCCCACGACCAGATGTCGAGGAAGCGCAGGTCATCCAGCGTGCGGCGTGCGTTTTCATCCAGCGGCACCACGCCTGACAGCGCGTGTTCCAGCGTGGCCGCCGCAAACGGTTCGGTGCCCTCGTGGGCCAGGAAATCGCTCAGGCAGCGCAGCGCACCGGGATGGTGCGGTTCCAGTTGCAGCGCCCGGTAGATCACCCGCGCGCCTTCCACGTGGCGGCCCTGGGCGATGAAGATGTTGAGGGCATGGTGCGCGAGCTGGTCGGCGCTGAGGTCGGCAATGCGGGTCATCGGGTCTGGCGGGCGTGGACGAACGGTGTGCATCAGTCTGACAGATCGCTCACTCGGCCGGGCTGCGTGAATCGCGGATCGAGTAGATCACCGAGAAGATCTTCCAGCCCTGCTCGGTCCGGATTAGTTGCCACATTTCCTTGCCCCAGTTGGTCTTCACCCCATCGTCGTGGAAGCTGTAGTCAAACGACACCGAAGCCACATCGCCATCCGTTTCGATCTTCGTGTTGGAGAATGTCTCCTCCTTCGGCTTCGGCGACGCAACGACGCCGTCGATCAGTGCTATGAAATTGTTGGAGGGAATCTGCCGTGCCTTGATCGCATCGGGCTTGGCCCTGCGGATGTCCTGCAGGCGCACATCCTCGGAAACGTACTGCCAGCCGATGTCTTCCGGTTTTTCAGAGAAGAACAGGCTCATGTAGGTCAGCTTGTCCTTGGTGATCAGCGCGGTCTGGAAGGATTCGACAACCTGCTCGATGGCCTGGATATCGGCAGGCACGTTCTGCGCTGCCTGTGCGGGCAGACTGCCGAGCAGGCAGAGGATGGGGAGGATGTACCGGGCGTCAGCCACCGGCCGCGTACTCCTCCAGATACCACTGCCTGTGCAGTTCATTCAGATCTTCCATCTGTTTGCCGACAACACCCAGCAGCCCACCGGTCCAGGTACCAAATGCCGGAGAGCCGTCCAGCCGGTAGACATTCTCTGGCAACGTGCGAAGGGTATAGACCGGATTCTCGTGCTCGTAGTTTTTGCCCAGCGTGCGGAAATAGTCGCCTTCGAGCTCGAACTTTGCAGTGCCCTTGTAAGACAGGATCACTCTGTCGAATCTGCGATCCTTTTGTCTTTCTGCGTACTGAAGCAGCGTTCGCGTCACATCCATCGGGCTGTTGTCACCCGACAGTCCGCGCAGGTCGAACACGAGCACATTCGGATTGACGAACCCGCCATAGTGCGCGAGTACCTTGATGCCCGCATTTCGGGAATCCGCCGTGCACACGTCCTGAGCCTGTTGCTGCAGCGTGGTGTAGTTCCAGACCGCTACAGCCCCGCCTGCAAGCAGAAGGGCAGCCAGGAAAATCGCAACTAGACGCGCCATGGTTCTTCCTTGAGGAATGCTGCTTCCTGTGCCGGCAGGCGGGTGCCGGTCCCCATCTTTCCCGCAGAGCGTCTGAAGCGGGTGTGCTCTGCCAAGACCGCCAGATACTATGCTTCGCAGATCCTTCCAGCAAGCAGCCCAGGTAGCGAAGCGCATGGCCGGGCGCTGGTTGATGAGGACGATGAGGCAGAGCGGGTTCTGCCCCCTTGTCCTGGGCAGCCTGGCTAGGATTGCCCATCCACATGCAACCGCGCGATGGCCTGCGCATCCAATGCCAGGCACGCCAGTTTCAGCCCTTCCATCACCCGGTCGCCCACGTACTCGCCGGGCTCGCCATTCTGCCGGGTGCGCTCTGCGGCAAGCAGCAGCTCATGGACGACGCGCAGCCCGGCCAACGCGCAATCTGCGTCGGCCAGGGCGAGGCGACGCCCGGGCAACAGGTAGCGCTCCGGCCAGGGCTGGCCGTCAGCCGCTGCACCGGTGCCAATGCGGTTCAGATTGGAAATGAAGGTGTTGGGATTCGCAGGCGATGCGGGCGCTGGTGGCTCGTCGCCGGCAGGGCCGCGGTAGGCGTGCAGATGAGGGAAGTCCGATTCGTTCATGGCAAGGCTCCGTGCAGGGAAATCGGTAGCCGCCACCCGAAAGGTGGCGGGCGGTACGTGGTTCGAATCCGGGTTGGCTTCAAGCCGGCGGGCGCGAACGCCCCCAACGCACCGCCCGCCATAGCCGGCAGACGGATTGCCAACCGGCGCCACGCAGGGTGACGCCGGTTGGCAAGCGCACTTACTCAAAGCCAACACGGGATTCGAAGCCCGGCCACCCTTTTCCGGTGGCACGCCATCTGAGCCTGCGTCGCTATGCAATGCCAGTCAGACAAGTTGTAAATGTTGCTGGATTGGAGACGCTTTCGGCATTGTCCCATGTTGTTAAGTACTGCCATTACTGGCTGGCGCGGTGATCCGGCCACACCGTGCAATCTGCGACAGCTGTCGAGGATGGGGGGCGGAAGGGAGTGAGTCGGGAGGGGCGATGGCGACAGGCTCCGCGCGAGCCTGAGTCGAGCATGGCTGGGCCCCACCGGCGCCAAAGCGTGACGTGCGACTCGGGTTGACGTTCCCAGCCACCAAGCGCAGGCTGGTCCGGCACGTTTCCTAACCAGAAGGAGACTTATGACCGCCACCGCTTCCCTGCACCCGGCGCCTGATACCCCGGGGCGTTCACGGCTCTGGAGTGTGTTCTGGCTGCAGGGCGTCATTCCCAGCAACATCCTCTGGGCGGTGGCCCTCTGGGGTCTGGCCAACCAGCGCACCACGCTGCTGCTGGGGGTATTTGCCCTGTTGCTGCTTTATACCGGCTGGATCATCACGGCGGTCTGGCGGGCGGCGCCCACCGCGCGCAACCCCAATCTGGGCGTGGCCGCGCGCGGTCTGACCGTAGCTTGGGGGCTGAACACCGTGCTGGTGATCTTCTTCCTGACCCTGCAACGGGTGGCTCAATAGAACTGAACGGGCTCGCCGCCACGGTCGAAGGCGGCGAAGCGGCCGATCTGACCGTCATGGATGGCGTTGACCATCAACTGCAGCGGGCGCGCGGCTTCATCGCTGTTCGGTGCGATACCGCCACGGCCATCCAGCGCCGCCACGAACACCAGGTCCCAGTCGATGCCGGTGGTGGTCGATTCGGCTGCCAGCGCCTGGAAGCCGGGTACCTCGATCGGCAGCTTGTCCACGCACAGTGCGGGCGACAGGGTGCCGCCCTCGCGACGGTCATGCCGGTCGCGCTGGTCGTCGGTGGGCGATTCGGGCAGTTCGGCGCGCACGAATACGAACAACAATCGTTGCGGTTCAGCCTGCTGCCCGGCGACATGCAGCAACTGCTGGAAATCGTTCATCATCATGAGGGTTGTCACACGCCTACTGCACGGAAAGCCGCATGCTGCCACAACGCCTGCCGCGCGGGGCCGAACGCGATTGATTTAAGTCATGCCCATGGAACTGACGGCCGCGTACTCTGGCAATCGTTCCAGCAGGCGAGGGTATCCGGGCCGTTCCGGGCACAGGCAAGACGGTGGAGCAACAAGGTGGACCAGCCATGAGCCAACTCACCGACGGTTTCGGACGCAGCTTTCCGTACCTGCGCCTGTCGTTGACCGAAGCCTGCAACTTCCGTTGCAGCTACTGCCTGCCCGACGGTTACCAGGCCGATGGCCGCCCACGCTT
>NZ_RAUX01000057.1 GCF_013464485.1 Stenotrophomonas maltophilia | reverse complement strand
CCCCCCCCCCCCCCCCCCCCCGGCCCCGCCCCCCCCCCCCCCCCCCCCCCCCCGGCCCCCGGACACATTTCTGCCGCCGATCCACCACGGAAAAGATCAGAAAATCAAAATCAAAAGCTGATCCTTCAGACATTCTCGATGTCTGCCCGTGTCGACCAAGGTCGACACCTACCAAAGCAGAGCGCCGTTCCGACAGATCGCGGGAAACTGTCGAAGGCGGGGTGGGTCCGGTGGCAGGGGCGTGAGCCGCATGGATGCGGCGACCGAGGCTACAGGGACGTACTTGCGCCGTCCCCTGCCACCGGACCCGCCCCGCCAACCCACAGATAGCCGGCTTCTGCCGTTGCTCCGGCTGTTGCCTTGGCCTCTGCGGGTGCAGGGCTGCAAGCCCTGCCGGAAACCCTCACCCCGCAGGAGTGCCGACACCGTGCAGGTAATCCAGGCTCACCTGCAGCAACGCGCGCAGTCCCACATCCAGTGCCTTCTCATCCAGCAGGAACTTCGGCGAATGATTCGCCGGCGCCGTCGCCGGGTCGATGCCCACGCTGGTGGAACCAACGAAGAAGAACATGCCCGGCACTTCCTTCGCGTACAGCGAGAAGTCCTCCGCACCCATCTGCAGCGGCGGCTCGTACACGTTGTCCTTGCCCACCACCGCCTGCAGGCTCGGCAACATCTTCGCGGTCAGCGCCGGGTCGTTCACCGTGGCCGGGTTGCCTTCCGATTCGTAGATGTCGGTCACTGCCTTCGCGCCGTGCGCGGCCGCTGTGTGTTCAGCCACGTTGCGCAGGTCGGCGAAGATCTGCTGGCGCATGCCTTCGTCGAAGGTGCGGATGGTGCCGACCATCTCCACTTCATCGGGAATGATGTTGTAACGGATGCCGCCGTTGATCGCGCCGAAGGTCAGCACCGCCGGCTGCTTGGACAGGTTCGCGCGGCGGCTGACAATGGTCTGCGCGGTGCCCACCAGGTCGGCGGTGGCGACGATCGGGTCCACGCCGTTCCACGGTGCCGAGCCATGCGTCTGGCGACCGATCACCTTGATCCCGAAACGGTCCGAGGCAGCCATCAGCGGGCCACCGCGCACCGCGATCTGGCCCGCCTGCACGCTGGAGAACACATGCAGGCCAAATACCGCCTCCGGCTTGAAGTCAGCGAACAGCCCTTCCTTCAACATCAGTGCGGCACCGCCCTCTTCCGGCGGCGGCGCGCCCTCCTCGGCCGGCTGGAAGATCAGCATCACCTGGCCCGGCAGGTCCTTTTTCATCGCCACCAGCGCTTCGGCCACGCCCAGCAGGGTGGCGGTATGCGCGTCATGGCCGCAGGCATGCATCACGCCCACGGTCTGTCCGCGATACTGGTCGGTGACCTTGGAAGCGAACGGCAAGCCGGTCTGCTCGGTCACCGGCAACGCGTCCATATCAGCGCGCAGGGCGATCTTGGGGCCGGGCTTGCCACCCTCGATGATCGCCACCACGCCGTGATGGGCGATGCCCGTCTTCGGCTTCAGCCCCATCGCACGCAGGCGCTTGGCGACCTCGGCCGAGGTTCGCACCTCGCGGTTGGACAACTCCGGGTGCTGATGGAAGTCGCGGCGCCATTCGATCACCTTGGCCTGCAGCCGCTGTGCGGCGGCGGTCACTTCGGGGCGTTGCCCGTCCTGGGCATGGGCAAGGGCCGGCAGGGCCAGCAGCAGGGCGGACAGCAGCAGCGAACGGCGCATCGCAATCTCCACGGCAAAGGGGGTTCCAGCTGAATGTAGGGCAACGCTGCCGCTACGGGAACCTCCGCGGCCGGACCCGGTCTTAGCGCCCGTCCCATCCGTCATGCAGGAAACGTGATGTGGCGCAGGTATGCTTTGTGCATTGCCAACCGGGGCCGCGCCCCGTCCAGCCCTCTTGGAGTCCTTGAATGTCACGTGTTTGGAAGATCGTGCTGCTGGTCGTTGCGGTACTGGTGCTGGCCGTGGTCGGCATGCGCGTACTCGGCGGAGGCAAGGACAAGGCCGATGGCCCGGCGGCAGGTGCGCGCCAGGGCGGTGAAGACCCGGATGCCGGCCCGGTGCCGGTAACCGTGGTGGATGCGGCACGCCAGGACGTGCCGGTCTATGCCAGCGCGCTGGGGACGGTGACGGCAATGAACACCGTCACCGTCAGCCCGCAGGTCGGCGGACAGCTGATGAGCCTGAACTTCCGCGAAGGCCAGGAAGTGAAGAGGGGCGATGTGCTGGCGGTGATCGATCCGCGCACCGCCCAGGCCAGCTATGACCAGGCAGTGGCATCCAAGCGCCAGAACGAGGCGTTGCTGGCCACCGCGCGCTCCAACTACCAGCGCTCGAATGCGCCGGAGTATCGCCAGTTCGTCGCCAAGACCGATCTGGATACACAGCGAAACCAAGTGGCACAGTATGAAAGCGCGGTGGCCGCCAACGAGGCCAGCATGCGCTCGGCGCAGGTGCAGCTGCAGTACACCAAGGTCACCGCGCCGATCACCGGTATCGCCGGTATCCGTGCAGTCGACGCCGGCAACGTGGTCAACGCCGGCACCGCACTGGTCACCCTGACCCAGATCCATCCCATCCACGTACTGTTCAACCTGCCGGAGCGCCAGCTCAGTGATGTGCGCCAGGCGCAGGCCGCCGGTGCGGTACCCGTATCGGCACTGGACCGCGCCGACTCGCATGTTCTGTCCGGCGACGGCAAGCTCGACGTGGTCGACAACCTGATCAGTGCCGACAGCGGCACCTTCAAGGCACGCGCGATCTTCGACAACACCGACAACGGCCTGTGGCCGGGTCAGTTCGTCAACGTACGCATGCAGCTGCGCACGATTGCCGGTGGCGTGGTCATCCCCACCCAGGCCGTGCTGCGTGGGCCGGATGGCGAGTACGTCTATGTCGTGCAGGGCGACAACACGGTGAAGATGCAGACCGTGCGCAGCGGCGTGGAAGTGGGCGACAGCCAGGTGCAGATTGCCGAAGGCCTGAAAGGTGGCGAGCGGGTGGTCAGTGAAGGCCAGTTCCGCCTGAAGCCAGGCAGCAAGGTCACCGCATTGAAGCCGGGCGAGACCCCGGTCGCACCGACCGAGGCCGAACTGAAGGCCGCCGAGCAGAAGAACGGCGGCGGTGGCCGTCGCGGTGGTGGCCCGCGCTGAGCGCAGGCTACTGACCTTCCCGCGCCGGCAAGCCTGCCGGCGCTGCCTTTGAAGTGCCAGCAAGGATCAGTCCGTGGGCTTTTCGACGATCTTCATCCGCCGTCCCATCGCCACCTCGCTGTTGATGGCGGGCCTGTTGCTGCTGGGCATCCTCGGTTACCGCAAGCTGCCGGTGTCGGCGCTGCCGGAAATCGATGCGCCCAGCCTGGTGGTCACCACCCAGTACCCTGGCGCCAACGCCACCACCATGGCCTCGCTGGTCACCACGCCGCTGGAGCGCCAGTTCGGTCAGATCTCCGGGCTGGAGCTGATGACCTCCGACTCGTCGGCCGGGTTGTCCACGATCATCCTGCAGTTCTCGATGGACCGGAACATCGACATCGCCGCGCAGGACGTGCAGGCGGCGATCCGCCAGGCCACCCTGCCCTCGTCGCTGCCCTACCAGCCGGTCTACAACCGGGTGAACCCGGCCGACGCGGCCATCGTCACCCTGAAACTGACCTCTGACACGCGCCCGCTGCGTGACGTCAACAATTACGCCGACTCGATCCTGGCCCAGCGCCTGTCGCAGGTGCAGGGCGTGGGCCTGGTCTCGATCGCGGGCAACGTGCGCCCGGCCGTGCGCATCCAGGTCAATCCTGCGCAACTGTCGAACATGGGCCTGACCCTGGAAGAGCTGCGCAGCGCGCTCACCCAGGCCAACGTCAACGCGCCGAAGGGCTCGTTGAACGGCAAGACCCAGTCCTACAGCATCGGTACCAACGACCAGCTCACCAGTGCCGCCGAGTACCGCGACACCATCATCAGCTACAAGAACGGCCGTCCGGTGCGGCTGTCCGACGTGGCCGAAGTGGTGGATGGCGTGGAGAACGACCAGCTGGCCGCCTGGGCCGATGGCAAGCCGGCGGTGCTGCTGGAAGTGCGCCGCCAGCCCGGCGCCAACATCGTGCAGACCGTCGAGCGCATCCGCGCCATCCTGCCGCAGCTGCAGGGCGTGCTGCCGGCCGACGTGCACCTGGAGATCTTCAACGACCGTACCGAGACCATCCGCGCCTCGGTGCATGAGGTGCAGTTCACCCTGATCCTCACCATCGGCCTGGTGGTGGCGGTGATCTTCGTGTTCCTGCGCCGGTTGTGGGCCACCATCATTCCCTCGGTGGCGGTCCCGCTGTCGCTGGCCGGCACCTTCGCGGTGATGGCCTTCACCGGCATGTCGCTGGACAACCTTTCGCTGATGGCGCTGGTGGTGGCCACCGGCTTCGTGGTGGACGATGCGATCGTGATGATCGAGAACATCGTGCGTTACATCGAGCAGGGCAAGAGTGGCCGCGAAGCGGCCGAGATCGGCGCCCGCCAGATCGGCTTCACCGTGCTGTCGCTGACCGTCTCGCTGGTGGCGGTGTTCCTGCCGCTGCTGCTGATGCCCGGCGTCACCGGCCGTCTGTTCCACGAGTTCGCGTGGGTGCTCAGCATCGCCGTGGTGCTGTCGATGCTGATCTCGCTGACGCTCACCCCGATGATGTGCGCCTACCTGCTCAAGCCCGACGCGCTGCCCGAGGGCGAAGACGCGCATGAGCGCGCAGCGGCCGCCGGCAAGCAGAACCTGTGGACGCGCACCGTGGGCCTGTACGAACGCAGCCTGGACTGGGTGCTGGACCACCAGCGCATGACCCTGGCGGTGGCCGGCGGCGCGCTGGTGCTGACCGTGCTGCTGTACGTGCTGATTCCCAAGGGCCTGCTGCCCGAACAGGACACCGGCCTGATCACCGGCGTGGTGCAGGCCGACCAGAACATTGCCTTCCCGCAGATGGAGCAGCGCACCAAGCAGGTGGCCGAGGCGCTGCGCCAGGACCCGGACGTGACCGGCGTGTCGGCCTTCATCGGTGCTGGCAGCATGAATCCCACGCTCAACCAGGGCCAGCTGTCGATCGTGCTGAAGGAGCGCGGCGAGCGCGACGGCCTGGACAAGATCCTGCCGCGCCTGCAGAAGGCGGTGGCCGGCATTCCGGGCGTGGCGCTGTACCTGAAGCCGGTGCAGGACGTGACCCTGGATACCCGCGTGGCCGCCACCGAGTACCAGTACTCGCTGTCGGACGTGGACAGCGCGACCGTGGCCACCCAGGCCACGCGCCTGACCGAGGCGCTGCGCAAGCGCCCGGAACTGGCGGACGTGGACAACAACCTGTCCAACCAGGGCCGCGCGCTGGAACTGAACATCGACCGCGACAAGGCCAGCGTGCTGGGCGTGCCGATGCAGACCATCGATGACACCCTCTACGATGCGTTCGGCCAGCGCCAGATCTCGACAATCTTCACCGAGCTCAACCAGTATCGCGTCGTACTGGAAGTGGCGCCGGAGTTCCGCACCAGCACCGCACTGATGGAACAGCTGGCCGTGGCGTCCAACGGCGCCGGCGCGCTGACCGGCACCAACGCCACCAGCTTCGGTCAGGTCACCTCGTCCAACTCGTCCACCGCCACCGGCATCGGCGCGCAGAACACCGGCATCACCGTGGGCGCAGGCAACATCATTCCGTTGTCGGCGCTGGCCGAAGGCAAGGTGACCAGCGCGCCGCTGGTGGTCAGCCATCAGCAGCAGCTGCCGGCGGTGACCGTTTCGTTCAACGTGGCACCAGGCTACTCGCTGTCCGATGCGGTCAAGGCCATCGAAGAGACCAAGGCCAGTCTGGACATGCCGGCCCACCTGCATGCCGAATTCATCGGCAAGGCCGCCGAGTTCACCGGCAGCCAGACCGACGTGGTGTGGCTGCTGCTGGCTTCGCTGGTGGTGATCTACATCGTGCTGGGTGTGCTCTACGAGAGCTACATCCACCCGATCACGATCATTTCCACGCTGCCGCCGGCCGGTGTCGGCGCGCTGCTGGCGCTGATGCTGTGCGGGCTGAGCCTGTCGGTGGATGGCATCGTCGGCATCGTGCTGCTGATCGGCATCGTCAAGAAGAACGGCATCATGATGGTCGACTTCGCGATCGAGGCCCGCCGCGCCGGTGCCAACGCACACGAAGCGATCCGCCGCGCCTGCCTGCTGCGCTTCCGCCCGATCATGATGACGACGGCTGCGGCGATGCTCGGCGCGCTGCCGCTGGCACTGGGTACCGGCATCGGCTCGGAGCTGCGCCGCCCGCTGGGCATCGCCATCGTCGGCGGCCTGCTGCTATCGCAGCTGGTGACCCTGTACACCACGCCGGTGATCTACCTGTACATGGAACGCTTCTCCGAATGGCTGGCGCGCCGCCGCGAACAGCGTGCGCTGCGCGACGGTTCGCTGCAGGAGCCGCAGGCATGATCCACGCCCCGCTGCTGCGGGGGGCCGCACGATGAACCTGTCCGGTCCCTTCATCCGCCGCCCGATCGGCACCGCGCTGCTGGCCATCGGCCTGTTCATGGTCGGCCTGATCTGCTATCTGCGCCTGGGCGTGTCGGCGCTGCCGAACATCGAGATCCCGGTGATCTTCGTGCACGCCAGCCAGTCCGGTGCCGATGCGGCGACCATGGCGTCCACGGTCACCGCGCCGCTGGAACGCCACCTTGGCCAGCTGCCGGGCATCGACCGCATGCGCTCGTCGAGTTCGGAAGGCAGCTCGCTGGTGTTCATGATTTTCCAGAGCGGCCACAACATCGATTCGGCCGCGCTGGACGTGCAGACCGCGATCAACTCGGCGCAGGCCGACCTGCCTTCGGGCATGGGCTCGCCGATGTACCAGAAGGCGAACCCGAACGACGACCCGGTGATCGCCATCGCGCTGACCTCGCAGACGCAGTCGGCCGACGAGCTGTACAACGTGGCCGACTCGCTGCTGGCGCAGCGCATCCGCCAGATCAGCGGCGTCGCCTCGGTCGACATCGCCGGTGCCTCGACGCCAGCGGTACGCGTGGACGTCAACCTGCGCCTGATGAACGCGCTGGGGCTGACCGCCGACGACCTGCGCAATGCGGTGCGCGCGGCCAACGTCACCTCGCCCACCGGCTTCCTCAGCGACGGCAACACCACCACCGCGATCATCGCCAACGATTCGGTCGCGCGCGCGGCCGACTTCGCCAACCTGGTGGTCAAGACCCAGGGCGATGGCCGGGTGATCCGCCTGAAGGACATCGCCAACGTCTACGACGGCCAGCAGGATGCCTACCAGGCCGCGTGGTTCGACCACAAACCGGCCGTGGTGATGTACGTGTTCACCCGTGCCGGCGCCAACATCGTGGAAACCGTGGACCGGGTGAAGGCGCAGATTCCCGCGCTGCGCGACTACCTGCAGCCCGGCACCACCATGACCCCGTACTTCGACCGTACGCCGACCATCCGCTCGTCGCTGCATGAAGTGCAGATCACCCTGCTGATCAGCCTGGCCATGGTGGTGCTGACCATGGCGCTGTTCCTGCGCCGGCTGGCGCCCACACTGATCGCTGCGGTCACCGTGCCGCTGTCGCTGGCCGGCGCCGCGCTGGTGATGTACGCGCTGGGCTTCACCCTGAACAACCTGAGCCTGCTGGCGCTGGTGATCGCGATTGGTTTTGTGGTGGACGATGCGATCGTGGTGATCGAGAACATCATGCGCCACCTCGACGAGGGCATGCCACGCCTGCAGGCGGCCTTCACCGGTGCGCGCGAGATCGGCTTCACCATCGTCTCGATCACCGCTTCGCTGGTGGCGGTGTTCATTCCGCTGCTGTTCGCCAGCGGCATGATGGGCGCCTTCTTCCGCGAGTTCACCGTCACCCTGGTGGCGGCCATCGTGGTGTCGATGATCGTCTCGCTGACGCTCACCCCGGCGCTGTGCAGCCGCTTCCTGAGCGCGCACGACCATAACGCCGCGCCGTCGCGCTTCGGCCGCTGGCTCGATGCCGGACACGAGCGCATGCTGCGCATCTACACCGTGTTCCTGGACTTCTCGCTGCGCCATGCGCTGCTGCTCTCGCTCACCCCGCTCATCCTGATCGGCGTGACCATCTTCCTGTTCGGTGCAGTGAAGAAGGGTGCGTTCCCGCCACAGGACACCGGCCTGATCTGGGGCCGCGCCAATTCCAGCGCCACCGTCTCGTTCGAAGACATGGTCAGCCGCCAGCGCCGCATCACCGACATGCTGATGGCCGACCCGGCGGTGAAGACCGTGGGCGTGCGCCTGGGCAGTGGTCGTCAGGGCTCCAGTGCACAGTTCAACGTTGAGCTGAAATCGCGCAAGGAAGGCCGTCGCGAAACCACGGCACACGCACTGGCCCGGTTGAGCGCCAAGGCCGACCGCTACCCAGACCTGCAGCTGCGCCTGCGCGCGATCCAGGACCTGCCCAGCAACGATGGCGGCGGTTCCAGCCAGGGTGCCCAGTACCGTATTTCGCTGCAGGGCAATGACCTGGCTTCGCTGCAGGAATGGCTGCCCAAGCTTCAGGCGGAGCTGAAGAAGAACCCGAAGCTGCGCGACGTCGGTACCGATGTGGACAATGCCGGCCTGCGCCAGAACATCGAGATCGACCGTGCCAAGGCCGCCCGCCTGGGAATCTCGGTCGGTGCGATCGACGGTGCGCTGTACGGTGCGTTCGGCCAACGCCAGATCTCGACCATCTACTCAGACATCAACCAGTACAGCGTGGTGGTCAACGCCCTGCCCTCGCAGACCGCCACCCCGGCGGCACTGGACGAGGTGTACGTGCGTGCACGCAACGGCGACATGGTGCCGATCACTGCGGTGGCTACCCAGGTGCCTGGCCTGGCGCCGTCGCAGATCACCCATGAAAACCAGTACACCACGATGGACCTGAGCTACAACCTTGCCCCGAATGTGAGCATGGGCGAAGCCAAGGCGATCATCGATGCCACGGTGGCCGGCATGCGCATGCCCGGCGACATCCGCCTGGCCGACGATGCGGGCTTCGGGTTCAACTCCGATCCCAGCGACATGCTGATCCTGGTGTTCGCCGCGATCCTGACCGTGTACCTGGTACTGGGCATGCTGTACGAGAGCCTGATCCACCCGGTCACCATCCTGTCCACGCTGCCGGCGGCGGGCGTGGGCGCGCTGCTGGCGCTGTTCGGCACCAACACCGAGCTGTCGGTGATCTCGATGATCGCGCTGGTGCTGTTGATCGGCATCGTGAAGAAGAACGCGATCATGATGATCGACTTCGCGCTGGTGGCGCAGCGCGAGCATGGCCTGGCACCACGCGAGGCCGCGCGCGAGGCCAGCATCGTGCGCTTCCGCCCGATCATGATGACCACGATGGTGGCGATCCTGGCAGCGGTACCACTGGCGATCGGCCTGGGCGAGGGTTCCGAACTGCGCCGCCCACTGGGTATCGCGATGATCGGCGGCCTGCTGTTCTCGCAGAGCCTGACCCTGCTCAGCACGCCGGCGCTGTACGTGATCTTCTCCTGCCTGGCCGAACGCTGGCGGGCACGGCGCGCACGCAAGCGCGAAGCGAAGCTGCTCAAGCGCGCGCAGCGGGCGTAGAAAGGCCCGTCCACGCATGGCGTGGATCTACGGGGGTAGAGCCGGCCGCKGGCCGGCTYCCCSGGTGCHGCKAATCTGCSGGCCWGCGGCSGGCACTACCGTGAGTGCGGACCGTTGGTCCGCACTCCATATTTCACGCGCAGCCCGCAATAATGGTGGGAGATCCTTCCACCGAGCCTGCATGCCCGCCCGCCAATCCCGCCTCAGCCGCCTGTGGGCCCATGAGAAGGCCAGTTACGGCCTGCGCGTGTTCATCGCCCTGGCCGCAGCGCTTGCCGTGTGCTGGCAGCTGGATGCACTGACCGCCCTGCCCGGCGTTTTCCTCGGCATCATCGCCAGCGCCATCGCCGAGACCGACGACAACTGGTGGGGCCGGACCAAGGCCGTGGCGCTGTCGCTGCTGTGCTTCTGCATTGCCGCAGCTTCGGTGATCTGGCTGTTCCCTTGGCCGTGGATCTTCATCGGCGCGCTGGCACTATCCACCTTCTGCCTGACCCTGCTCGGCGCGCTCGGCGAGCGCTACGCATCCATCGCCCAGGCCACGGTAACGCTGGCGATCTACACCATGATCGGCCTGGAGCAGCATGGCGCCACCGATCTGCACAGCGCGCTGGACGCCGTCAGCCACCTGCTGGCGGGTGCCGTCTGGTACGGACTGCTGTCGATCCTGTGGACCGCACTGTTCGCCAACCGCCCGGTGCGTGAGCGCGTGGCGCGGCTTTACATCGAACTGGGCCGCTACCTGCAGCTGAAGGCCGCCCTGTTCGAACCGGTACGTGAGGCCGACCTGCAACGCCGCCAGCTCGATCTGGCCGAGCAGAACCGGCGCGTGGTCGGTGCATTGAACGAGGCCAAGACCGCCATCCTGGCCCGCTTCGGCCGTTCCGGCCGGCCGGGCGTGAACTCCGGCCTGTACCTGCGCCTGTACTACATGGCGCAGGATTTCCACGAACGCGCCAGCTCCTCGCACTACCCGTATGGCGCGCTGGTCGATGCCTTCTTCCACAGTGACGTGCTGTACCGCTGCCAGCGCCTGCTCGATCTGCAGGGCCAGGCCTGCGCGCGGCTGGGCGAGGCAATCCGCCTGCGCCGCCCGTTCGTGTATGGCGAAAGCAACCAGCAGGCCGGGCGCGACCTGGCCGATGCGCTGGCCTACCTGCGCGACCAGCAGCGCCCGCAATGGCAGCGCCTGCTGGGTTCGCTGGACCTGCTGGTGCACAACCTGCGCAGCATCGAGCGCCGCCTGCTGGACGCCGAACGCTCCGAGGCCAGCCTCGACAATGTCGATACGCGCCTGCGCGACAGCAACCCGCACACCCTGCGCGAGATGGGCGTGCGCCTGCGCCAGCAGCTCACGCCCGGCTCGGTGCTGTTCCGCCATGGCCTGCGCATGGCGCTGGCACTGATCGCCGGTTTCGCGGCCATCCGGCTGTTCAACGCACAGAACGGCTCGTGGGTGCTGCTGACGATCGTATTCGTGTGCCGGCCCAACTTCGGCGCCACGCGCCAGCGCCTGGCACAGCGCATCGTCGGTACCGTGGCCGGCCTGGTGTTCACTTGGGCGCTGCTGCAATTGTTCCCGCAATTGCACGTACAGCTGCTGATCGCACTGCTGTCGGCATTGCTGTTCTTCTTCACCCGTACCGACCGCTACCTGGTGGCGTCGGCGGCGATTACTGTGATGGCGCTGACCTGCTTCAACCTGATCGGCGATGGCTTCGTGCTGATCGTCCCGCGCATGGTCGATACGCTGCTGGGCTGCGCCATCGCTGCTGCAGCCGCGTTCCTGATCCTGCCCGACTGGCAGGGCCGCCAGCTGCATCGGGTGTTGGCGCGGGTGCTGGATACCGCCGCGCGCTACCTCGATTCGGTGCTGGGCCAGTACCGCAGCGGCATGCGCGATGACCTGGCCTATCGCATCGCCCGCCGCGACATGCACAACGCCGACGCCGCGCTGTCCACCGCACTGTCGAACATGCTGCGCGAACCCGGCCACGTGCGCCGCAACCTGGATGCCGGCTTCCACTTCCTGGCGCTCTCCAACACGCTGCTTGGGCACTTGTCGGCGCTGGGCGCGCACCGCGACCAGGTGGACAGCTACGCCGGTGATCAATTGGCCATGGCGGCCGGTGATCGCGTGCGAAAGGCACTGCAGCAGCTGGCTACGGCCCTGACCGCACGGCTTCCAGTGGCGGAAGATGACAACGATGCCGACCGCGCGGTAGCGGCCGAACTGGAGCAGATCGACGAGGCCATGCCGCCGAAGCTGCAGCTGATCCGCACGCAGATGGCGCTGGTGCTGCGGCTGCTGCCGAAAGTGCGGGCGGCAGCCAATGAAGCGGTGCGGGGTCTGACCTGATCCCCCATCGCTGATCGGACATCCCATCCACGCATGGCGTGGATGTACTGCGTCATGTGCAACAGCGCGTTGCGTCTGGCACTGCATCCCGATCACGTTCCCGCGCGGATACTGAGTGATCCCCTGCTCCCGGACGCTTCCATGAAGATCGAACTCAACGGCCGCACCGCACTGGTCACCGCTTCCACCGCCGGCATCGGCCTGGCGATCGCCCAAGGCCTGGCCGAAGCCGGAGCGCGGGTCATCCTCAATGGCCGCAGCAGCGACAGCGTCGAACGTGCCCGCCAGCGCCTGCTCGCCGCCGTCCCGGCTGCGGACGTGCTCGGTGTGGCCGCCGACCTGTCCGATGCGACCGGTGTCGAAACCCTACTGGCCGGCCTGCCCATGGTCGACATCCTGGTCAACAACGCCGGCATCTTCGGCCCCGAGGACTTCTTCGAGACCGAAGACGCCACCTGGGAGCGCTACTGGCAGACCAACGTGATGTCCGGCGTGCGCTTGTCGCGGGCGCTGCTGCCAGCGATGGTCGACGCCGGCTGGGGCCGCGTGCTGTTCATCTCCTCCGAATCGGCACGCAACATTCCCGCCGACATGATCCACTACGGGGTCAGCAAGACCGCGCAGTTGTCGCTGTCGCGCGGCCTGGCCAAGCGGGTGGCCGGCAGCGGTGTCACCGTCAATGCAGTTTTGCCCGGGCCGACACTCTCTGACGGCTTTGCCGCGATGTTCGAAGATGAACGCCAACGCAGTGGCAAGCCATTGGAGCAGATCGGCCGCGAGTTCGTGATGGCGCATCGGCCGTCTTCGGTGATCCAGCGCACCGCCACGGTCGAGGAAGTGGCCAACATGGTGGTGTACCTGGCGTCCCCGCAGGCTTCGGCCACATCCGGTGCGGCACTGCGCGTGGATGGTGGCGTGGTGGACGATATCGTCTGAGTACGCCGGCAGGTGTGCGGACGAACGGTCCGCACCCACAGCAGATGGGCAGGAATGCTAGGCTGCGCCGGTCAAGGAGGCTCCATGTCCGGTCACAACCAGTTTGCCCTGCTGCGCCAGCGCCGTTTCCTGCCGTTCTTCGTCGTCCAGGCGCTCGGTGCGTTCAACGACAACGTGTACCGGCAGGCGATCATCAGCATGTTGCTGTTCATGGCGGTACCAGAGGAAGAACTGGGGCTGTACGCCACCCTGGCGCCTGCCATCTTCATCCTGCCCTACTTCCTGTTCTCGGCACTGGCCGGGCAGATCGCCGACAAACTGGAAAAATCGCGGCTGATCGTGATCACCACCAGCATGGAGATCGTGATCATGTCGCTGGCGGCCACCGGCTTCCTCACCCAGAACCTGCCGATACTGCTGGTCGCCCTGTTCTGTACCGGCATGCAGTCAACTCTCTTCGGCCCGGTGAAGTATTCCGTGCTGCCGTCGGTGCTGAAGCCGGAGGAACTGACCGGCGGCAACGGCCTGGTCGAGATGGGTACGTCGATGTCGATCCTGTCCGGCATGATCGTCGGCGGCCTGGTGTTCACCGTGGCCGGCAGCCACGGCACCGTGGTGGCCGCCTGCGCGATCATCGGGCTTGCGATCTGCGGCAACATCGCTGCGCGACTGATTCCCAAGGTCGATGCCGGCGACCCGAACCTGAAGATCAACTGGAACCCGCTGCCGGAATCGCTGGCAGTGCTGCGCATGGCACGCCAGCAGAAGGCAGTGCGCAACTCGATCCTGGGTGTGTCCTGGTTCTGGTTCGTCGGCACCGTGCTGACCTCGCAGCTGCCAGCCTACGCGGTGACCAACCTCGGTGGCGAGCCGACCCTGTACATCTTTGCGCTGGCCCTGTTCTCGGTCGGCACCGGCATCGGCTCGCTGCTGTGCGAGAAGCTGTCGGCACGCACGGTGGAAATCGGCCTGGTGCCGCTGGGTGCGTTCGGCATGACCGCGTTCCTGCTCGACCTGTACTTCGCCCGCAGTGGCGAAGCGACGGTGCACGGGCTCACCATCGGGACGTTCCTGCAGCAGCCGGGCAGCATCCGCATCGTCATCGACCTGATCGGCATCGGCCTGTTCACCGGTATCTTCGTGGTGCCGCTGTTCGCGCTGATCCAGAGCCGCACGCCGAAGGCGCAGATGTCGCGCGTGTTCGCCGCGCTGAACATCCAGAATTCCGGCTTCATCGTGGGCGCAGCCCTGCTGTCGCTGGCGGCGCACAAGCTGCTGCACTGGACCATTCCACAGCTGTTCCTGGCGCTGGCCATCGCCAACGCCCTGGTGGCGATCTACATCTTCACCATCGTTCCCGAATTCCTGATGCGTTTCCTCAGCTGGCTGATGGTGCGCACGCTGTACCGGCTGCGCCCACACGGCATCGAAGCGAACGTGCCCGACGAGGGCGCCGCGCTGCTGGTCTGCAACCATGTCAGCTATATGGACGCACTGATCCTGTCGGCGACGATCCCGCGCCCGGTACGCTTCGTCATGTACTACAGGATCTTCAACATCCCGGTGATGCGCTGGATCTTCCGTACCGCCAAGGCGATCCCGATTGCCGGTGCACGCGAAGACCCGGCGTTGATGCAGCGCGCGTTCGACGAGATCGATGCGGCGCTGGCCGAAGGTGAGCTGGTCTGCATCTTCCCGGAAGGTGCGCTGACCAAGGATGGCGCGATGGCACCGTTCAAGTCCGGCGTCGAGAAGATCCTCGAACGCCGGCCGGTACCGGTGGTGCCAATGGCCCTGCGCGGCATGTGGTCAAGCATGTGGAGCCGGCGCGACAGCCGCCTCGGCCGCATGCGCGTACCGCGCCGTTTCCGCGCCACGATCGAGGTGGTGGCTGCGCCGGCCGTGGATGGCCGCAGCACCAACGCGCCCGCACTGGAGGCCCTGGTGCGGGCCCTGCGCGGCGATCACGCCTGACGGAATCGGTCCGCCAGACGGCCCTGCGACCTGCCCCGCATACGCCACCGTCCAGTGGCGAACACGGCATGCCGTACGTGTAAACGCATACATGCAACGCAGGTTGCGGTAGATTACGCACCCACAGGGGGGAGGTCCGGCCGGTACATCGCGGCTGGCCACCAAGGAATGGAGTCTCGCTTTGAATCAACCACCACCGCTCAGCCGTCCGGTCTACATCCCCAACCATCTGGTCTGGGCGATCCTGACGACGCTGTTCTGCTGCCTGCCGCTGGGCGTGGTGTCGATCGTCTATGCCTCCCAGGTCGATGGCCGCCGCGCGGCCGGCGACCTGCCGGGGGCCTACAGTGCGTCGCGCAAGGCGGGCTGGTGGGCAGTGGCTTCGGCCGTGGCCCTGCCGGTCCTGTTGCTGTTGTGGTTCGGGCTGTTCGGCGGCTTGGCCGTACTGGGCGCTCTTTCCGACCAATGATTCACCACCACCACCCATCAAGGAGCTTGAACCCATGAATACCGCTACTCCGCAGGTCCCGAACAACCTGGTCTGGGCGATCCTGACCACCCTGTTCTGCTGCCTGCCGGCCGGCATCGTGTCGATCGTCTATGCCGCCCAGGTCAACGGCAAGCTGGCCGCCGGCGACATCGCCGGCGCCCAGGATTCGGCCGCCAAGGCCAAGAAGTGGGCCATCTGGTCGGCCATCGCCTGGGCCGTGCTGGTCGTGCTGTACGTGCTGTTCTTCGTTGTGCTCGGCGGCATGGGCGCGATGAGCAACAGCGGCTACTGATACGCCTGGACGGATCCGGCGCCTGCGCCGGATCCGTTGTTGCATGTCCGCACTTCCCATCCGTTCCCGACTCGCCCGCTGGGCGCCGCTGCTGGTTTCGGCCGGCCTGGCCGTCGGTGCCACGGCGGTCCTGCGCAACGTCAATCCGTACGTCGCCGGCAATCCTTTGCCGAGCTGCCCGCTGTACGCGCTGACCGGCCTGTACTGCCCGGGCTGTGGCAGCACGCGCTGCCTGTATTCCCTGGTCCACTTCGACCTGCCCGGCGCGATGGCGATGAACCCGTTGCTGGTCATCAGCCTGCCGTTCCTGTTGCTGATGCTGCTGAACATCGCCGGCATCCGCCCACGCGTGCTCGACCCGCTGATGCGGGTACTGGCCAACCCCGTGTTCTGGCTCTGGGTGCTGCCCGGGTATGCGCTGCTGCGCAACCTGCCGTGGGCACCGTTTACCGCGCTGGCGCCGATCTAGGTTTCCAGCCAACGGCGCAGCCCCTCGTGGTGGGCGGCGTTTGAAGGTAGAAGCCTTGGGGTTGGCCGGGCGGGTGGGCTGCGCAGGGGGCGCTGCAAGTACGTCCATGTAAGCTCGGTCGCCGCTTGCTCGTGCGCGCAGTCCTGCACGCACGGCAAGGCCAGGGTTGGGCGTCCTGCCCAACCCGCCCGAGGCATGCCTCGGGCCCATGCGGCTCACGCCCCTGCGCAGCCCACCCACCCGGCCACGGACAGTTTCCGTGTGCGTCCACCACGGAAGAGAAAGAGAAGATCAAAAGCGGAAGCGGATCGCTTCGCTCCGCATCCACGCATGGCGTGGATCTACCGTGTCGACCAAGGTCGACACCTACCGGCAATCGCAGTTCATCCACCGTCACCGGGAATGTGTTGGGGGTGGGGCGGTGTGGGGCTGCAGGACCGTTGGCGCCATGGATGGCGCCATCGAGCCCCCATGGACGGGTTTACGGCGTGTCCTGCAGCCCCACACCGCCCCGCCCAACCATCACCAATCCAGAGCTGCTGTTGCTTCTGCAGGTGCAGGGCTGCAAGCCCTGCAAAGCACCTACGTCACCCAGCCTGCAATCACCAGCAGGGCGAGGATCGCCAGCCACAGCAGCAGCATCCGCCACACCAGGCTCATCGCATCGCGCAGGTCCGGCAACCGCTGCCACACCGGCAACAGCCCCGCCTCGGTGTAGTCGTGCGCATCCTCGCGCAGTTCGGCGTTGACGCTGGCCCGCGCCACCGCGCCCAGGAACCCGATGTTCCCCGCCAGGCGTTCGCCATGGGCCTGGCGCCAGGCCTTCCATGCCGTATCGAAGTTGCCGACCAGCGCCATCGAGAACGCCATCAGCTGTGCCACCGGCCACTCGATCCAGCCCAGCAGGCGCTGCGCCAGCGCCAGCGGCTCCACCGGCACGCGTGCGCGCATCGGGCTCTCCGCCATCAGCGCCAGCAGCCGGTAACCCAGCGCACCGGCCGGGCCCAGCAGCAGGAACCAGAACAGCACCGCGAACCAGCGCCGCAACGCGTTGAGCACGGTCGCCTCGACCAGTGATGGCACGTCCTCGCGCAGGCTGCCCCCGGCTGACTGCAGGTTGCGCACCGCCGCCTGCCGTGTCGCCGCATCATCCGCGTCGATGATCGCTTCAATGTCGCGGTCCAGGTCGCGGGGTCCCCAGCACCAGGCCAGCACGGCCACACCCAGCAGCAGCGACGGCAGGCCGAACAGGACCCCGCGCAGCAACCAGGCCAGCAGGCCCATCAGCAGCAACGGCGGCAGCAATGCCAGAGCCACGCCGGCCGGGCCTTGCCAAGCCTTCCCACCATGCGCATCCAGCCAGCCCAACCAGCGCCGGAAGCCGTCGAAGCGGCGCAGCGAGGCAGCAGCGGCCGGAGCGACATGGCCCAGGGCCAGTGCGACCAGCACGGCGGCCAGAGTGGTGAACATGGCGGGTCTCCCTACGAAACAGATCGCTCGGCGTCGCTACCTTACCTGTCGCAGCGGCACCCTCAGCGGTGAACCGGACTGTAAACCGGGCCGTGTTCAGGTGGCGGCAATACAGGCGCTGCAATCCGCCCGCCTCACCCCTTCTGCTGCCGGTACCAGTGCTCAATCAGGCCGCGCGAAATCGAGATCGGTGGCGACAGGCGGATGCCCTCGCCATCGTCCTCGACATCACGCGCCAGCGCAGCGCCCACCTCTTCGGCACTGAACCAGCGCGCATCTTCCAGCTCACCGTCCACCGCCGGCACGTCGTCCTGCGCCTGCGCACGGAAGCCGACCATCAGCGCGCCGGGGAAAGGCCATGGCTGGGAACCCAGATACTGGCACGCGGTCACCCGCACCTTGCTCTCTTCGTGCACTTCGCGCACCACGGTCTGTTCGAAGGTCTCGCCGGGTTCGACGAAGCCGGCCAGCACCGAGTAACGCCGCGGCGCCCAGTTCGACTGCCGGCCCAGCAGCAGCCGGCCCTGGTTTTCCACGGCTACGATCACGGCGGGGTCGACGCGCGGGTAGTGCTCGGTGGAGCACTGCGCGCAACGACCGACGAAACCGCCGCGGGCGAACGCCACGGCGCCACCACATACGCCGCAGAAGCGGGTGCGTGAGTGCCAGTAGGACATGCCACGGGCGTAGCTGAAGGCGGTCGCATCCGCCATCGACCACAGCAGGGCGGCCTGGCGCAGGTCGAGGCGACGTGGTGCAGTGACGGTGACGCTGGCGGCTTCAACCGAGAACCACGCTTGTTCCCCGCGCAGGCCAAGGAAGATCGCGGCACCGGGGCCGCCGTCGATGTCGGCGCCGGTCAGCGCCAGGGGTTGATCGTCATCGCCGATGAAGGCGCTGCCGTCCTGATCAAGCACGAGAATGCGCGCACCCGGCCACAGGCGCGCCAGTACATCGGCATCGTCGCGCAGGGCATCGGCGCGCTCCAGCGGTTCGCCCACGAAGGCGAAACCTGAAAGCGGCGAAGGAGTATTGGGCATCCGGCAAGCGTGCCGCCAATCGATGCAGGTGGCAAGCCGCAGGCTTTGCGCAAACCAGCTGTGGGTGTGGAGCTTGCTCCACACACCTTGTCACGCAGGGGGCAGGCCCCGCGCCCTGCTTACATGCTGAAGCTGCTGCCGCAGCCGCAGGTGGTCTTCGCGTTCGGATTGCGGATCACGAACTGCGCACCGGTCAGGCTCTCGGTGTAGTCCACCTCGGCACCCATCAGGTACTGCAGGCTCAGCGGGTCGACCAGCAGGGTCACCCCGCTGGTCTGTACCGCCAGATCGTCCTCGGCACGGTTCTCGTCGAACTCGAACCCGTACTGGAAGCCCGAACAGCCACCGCCTTCGATGTACACGCGCAGGGCCAGGTCGGGGTTGCCCTCTTCCTGGATCAGGGATTTGACCTTGGCGGCCGCCGACTCGGTGAAGTTCAGCGGGCGCTCCAGCGACTGGTAATCGGGCGCAGCAACCGGGGCGGTGCTGGGCAGGGAGACTAGCGTGCTCATGGCATCAGCATGGGGGCGCTGACGATGGCTTTCAAGCCATCGCCTCAGCCAGCTTGCGGCGTGCGGCAGTGTCGCCCTTGCCACCATTGGCCTCATCACCTTCCGGGGCGGGCAGGGCCGCGACCGGGGCGCTGGCATGGATCAGGCGGCCGTTCAGCTGGGCGCCCGCATTCATCTCCACCACCTGATAATGGACGTTGCCGTTGACCCGCGCGCTCGGGGTCAGCTCGACCTTCTCGGTGGCATGCACGTCGCCGTCCAGGCGACCGCTGATGACCACCACCTGGGCACGGATCTCGCCCTCGATCACGCCATGCTCGGCGACCGTCAGGGTCGCGCCACTGGCGCCTTCGGCGGCGATCACCTTGCCGTGGATGCGGCCTTCCACATAAAGCCCACCACTGAATTCCACATCGCCGCGGATCACCACCTGGTTGCCGATCAGGGCATCCACCACCAGCTGGCCGTCACGGTTGGATTTGCTGTTTCCGAACATCTGCCTACTCCCCTTTGCTGGCCGGTGCACCGGCCTGTTTCCAGTCGAATACCTGGGTGGTACCCCCCGTACCACTCCCCAATGTCACCCGCACGCGTTGCGGGGTGAAGTCAGCCGGCAGCATCACGCTGCCGGTGATCTGCTGGAAGTACCGGAACGAGTAATCCTGTCCCGGCACCTTGCTGCGCTGGTGCAGATCATCCCAGCTGATCGTGGCCAGCTTGCCGTTCTTCACGCCTTCCACGGTGAAACGCATCTGCCCCTGGCTGATGGCACCGCGGTTGAGGTTCTGGGTCAGCACGGCGGTGTACTGCCAGGTTCCGGCCGCTTCTGGGCTGAACTCGATCGAATGGGTGTTCAGGCCCTTGCGCTGGCTGGTCGAACCGACCAGGCGCTCATAGAAGGCGACGTCGGCGCGCAGGCCGGCGATTTCCTCGTCGCGCTCGGCCAGCGAGGACTGCACCTCGGTATTGGCGGCGCGGCTGATGCGGTCGGAGGCTTCCAGCGTGGCCTGCTTCTGGCGCAGTTCGGTCAGCTGTGCCTGCAGCGTCTCGGCGCGCTTCTCGGCAGCCTGCAGCCGCTGGCCCTGCGCGTCGCGCGGGGTGGCCATCCAGCAGCCACCAAGTACTGCCAGCACCAGGCTGAGCAACCAGATACCACCGATCACCAGCAGGCGGCGGCGGTCGATCGGCGGTTGCGGTGCGCCGGGCAGGCGTACCTGCACGCGCATGGGAGGACGGTTGTTCATGGGTGGATTCCGGGGCATCGCGAGGGCGACACCGGTACGGCCCCTGTGGCAAACGACGGGCTAGTGTATGACAGGACGGGTGGGTTTCCTGCGCGGTGCCTGCCCGCGGTCTGTGGCGTTCAGGCACGCCATCGTCGATAGTGTGGCCCCCTGCACAGTTCCGTCGCCGGAGCACCGCCATGACCGAAGCCCACCTGTTCGTGATCGGCATCCTGCTGGCCTGGCTGGCCGGCATCCGCGTCTACCTCACCGTGTTCGGCGTCGGCCTGGCCGGCCTGCTCGGCTGGGTCGACCTGCCGCCCGCCCTGCAGGCCACCGAATCATGGTGGGTGCTGGGCACCTCGGCAGCACTGGCGGTGACCGAATTCTTCGCCGACAAGATCCCCGGCGTGGACTCGGCCTGGGACCTGGTGCAGACCCTGGCACGCGTGCCTGCGGGTGCCTTCCTTGCCGCCGCCACGCTGTCGCCGGATGGGCAACTGGGCACCGGTGCACTTGCTGCCGGCGCCGGTGTGGCGCTGGCCAGCCATGGCTTGAAGGCCGGTACCCGAGCCCTGCTCAATACGTCGCCCGAGCCCGCCAGCAACTGGGTCGCCTCCGCTGCCGAGGACACCGTGGTGGTGGGCGGCCTGGCCCTGGCGCTGGCACATCCCTGGATTGCACTGGTGGTGGTGCTGGCCTGCAGCCTGGCCGGTGCGCTTCTGGTGTGGCTGGTCTGGCGCGCCCTGTGGAAGGGTGTGCGCTGGCTGGCACGAAGTGCGTCGCCCGACAGTACACGCCAGCCCGGTGCCGGTTGATCGCCGGGCTTGTCGCATAATGGACGCGAACACCAGGAGCACCGATGGCCGCAAACGAATCCCCCGCGGGCGCCCGCCCGGGACGCGCTGAAACCCCTCCGGCCGATCATTGGCAACGCTGGACCGCTGAGCCGGCGGGCGCGGCCGCAACAGCACCGGTCGTGGCCCAGCCGCAGGCCGCTGCCGACACGCCCGCTTCGATCGGCAGCGCTCCGCCGCCGCTGCCGCCGGGCCCGGCCACGCTGGCCGAGGCTGGCAACACCGACCAGGCGCCGCCGCCCTCCGATTCGCCGTATCGCATCCTGATCGTCGAGGATGACCGCGCCCAGGCCCTGTTCGCACAGAGCGTGCTGCATGGCGCCGGCATGCAGGCCATCGTGCACAGCGACGCCGATGGCGCACTGCAGGCTATCAAGGAGCATCGCCCCGATCTGATCCTGATGGACCTGCACCTGCCCGGCCTGGACGGCATGCGCCTGACCGCGCTGATCCGCCAGCAACCGGGGCTGCAGCTGCTGCCGATCGTGTTCCTCAGCGGCGACCCCGATCCGGAGCGCCAGTTCGAGGTGCTCGACAGCGGCGCCGACGATTACCTGAGCAAGCCGATCCGCCCGCGCCACCTGATTGCCGCCGTGGCCAACCGCATCCGCCGGGCACGGGCGCAGGCAGCGACGCTGCCCGGCGCAGGCGGAGCGCCGGCCACCAGCAATCCGGAGACCGGGTTGCCGACCCGCCACCACGTGCTGCAGCAGCTCAACTCCACCCTCGCCCATGGCGACCGGGGTGGCGTGTTCTTCATCGAAGTGGCCAGTGCGCTGGGCCTGCGCGAGCGCTATGGCTACGCCGCCTTCGAGCGCCTGATGGTGCAGGCCGGGCAGCGCCTGGCCGAGGCCGGCCATCCGCACCTGCTGGCGCGGCTGAACGACAACAGTTTCCTGCTGCTGGCACGCAACGCCGACGAAGACAGCCTCGAAGGCGTCGCCGCCGCCCTGCGTGAGCAGCTGTCGGCACGCGCTTTCGTCATCCGCGACGATGAGTCGGTACACCTGCGCGGCGTGGTGGGTTACGCCCCACTGTCGCCGGGCTTCGACGATGCCACCAGCGCGCTGGAGGCGGTGGAACGCACCACCCTGCAGGCGCGCCTGCTCAGCGCCGGCGTGGCGGGCCATGTGCACCGCCAGGCCGTGACCGAACAGGAGCACCTGGCGCTGCTGGAGGGCCAGCTGGAACTGGCCTACCAGCCAATCGTCGCCGTGGCCGGCGGCAACACGGCGCAGTACCAGCTCCTGCTACGCCTGCGCCAGGCCGACGGCACGGTGCTGGCGGCTGGCCAGGTGATCCCGGCCGCAGAAGCGGCGGGCCGCATCGCCGACCTCGACCAGCAGGTGATGGACCACGCGTTGGGTCTGCTGGACCTGTACCGGCACGCGACGCAGCCGCTGAACCTGTTCGTTTCGCAGTCGCTGCGTACCCTGCAACGCGATGCCTTCGCCGACTGGCTGCTGGAATCGCTGCAGCAGCGCGACCTGCCTGGCAGCGCACTGGTGATCGACGTGCGCCTGCCCGACGCGCTGATCCACACCGTACCGCTGCAGCAGTTCTGCCAGCGCATGGCCGGCGCCGGCGTGCGCTTCTGCCTGAGCCAGTTCGAGCCCAGCGGCGAAGCCGATGCACTGCTGACCCAGTTGCCGCTGTCGTTCGTGCGCATGGCGGCACGGTTTTCCAGCAGCCATTCCAACCCGGCCACGCGCGAGGAGCTGCGCAAGGCGATCGAGCAGGCGCACGCAGCAGGGCTGCAGATCATCGGCCAGCAGATCGAGGACCCGCAGGCCGCCGCTGCGATGTGGGTCGGTGGCGTCGACTACATCCAGGGCAACATGGTGCAGTCGGCCGGCAGCGACCTGAACTTCGACTTCCACAACGCGGTGCTCTGACGTGCCGCTGTGGGCCGTGCTGCTGGTTGCCCTTGCCGCGGCAGCCATTGCGCTGCTGCTGACCGGCCTGCGCCTGCGTACACGCAACCGTGCGCTGGCACAGCTGCAGCGCGCGCACGGCGCACTGACCACCGAACGCGACCAGCTGCGCCACACCACCGAACGCCAGGGACAGCTGGAGCAGCAGCTTCTGCAGGCCAAGCAGGCCGCCGAGGCGGCCGTACTGGCCAAGGGTGAGTTCCTGGCCACGATGAGCCACGAGATCCGCACGCCGCTCAATGGCATCCTGCCGATGCTGGAGCTGATCGCGCGCGGCCCGCTGGGCGAGGACCAACGGCAAATGCTGGCGACTGCCTCGGCCAGCTCGCAGCAGCTGCTGCGCATCGTCGACGACATCCTCGACTACTCGCGGCTGGAGGCGCAGGCACTGGAACTGGAGATCACCAGTTTCAACCTGCGCGACCTGCTTGATGGCGTGGTGCAGCTGATGCAGCGCGCCGCCGATGCCAAGGGCCTGTCGCTGGGGCTGCAGCTGGACCCGTCGGTGCGCCTGCCGGTGCGTGGCGACCCGGTACGATTGCGCCAGGTGCTGAGCAACCTGCTGGCCAACGCGATCAAGTTCACCGCGCGCGGCCAGGTGCAGCTGCGCGTACAGCGCCTGGGCGAAGGTGCGGCACATCATCAGCTGCGTTTCGAGATCATCGACACTGGCATCGGCATTGACGAGGCACTGCAGGCGCGCCTGTTCCAGTCCTTCAGCCAGGCTGATGCTTCCACCACCCGCATCTACGGTGGCACCGGCCTGGGCCTGGCGATCTGCAAGCGCATCATCGACCTGATGCACGGGCGCATCGGCGTGCAGTCCACGCCTGGCCAGGGCGCAACGTTCTGGTTCGAGATCCCGTTGCTGAAGGTGCCCGGCGACCTGCCGGCCATGGCGCGCACGCCGGCCTCGCTGCTGCTGTTCAGCAGCGATGCGATCCTGCAGGCACGCATCGAGCGCATCGCGGCCCATCATGGACTGCTGGTGCACGCCATGGCGCAGTTCGATGCCGTGGTCGAGCGCCTGCGCGCGGTGCCGAGGCCGGGGCAACCGGCGCCGGCCTGGCTGCTGGTCGATGCACGTGCACGTCGCATTGGTGAAGCGACGCTGCAACAGGCGTTGGCCGAACGTGGCGAGGACGACGCGCTGCAGGTGCTGTGGCTGCAGGACGATGCCCTTACGGCACGCCCGCGCCAGCGGCAGCTACCCTCGCATTTCGATGACGCAGCCCTGCATGCACTGCTGGCCCCACCCGCCACGCATGCGCGTCCGGCCGCGCTGCTGGCCATCGCCGAAGATGGATTGCCCGCGCCGGCATTGCCGCCACTGCGCCTGCGCGTGCTGCTGGTGGAAGACAACACGGTCAACCGCATGGTGGCCGAGCAGCTGCTGCGCGTGTTCCAGTGCGAGGTGCGCAACGCCGCCGATGGCGAGCAGGCCTTGCCTGCCCTGCGCGAGGGCGGCCTGGATGTGGTGCTGATGGACTGCCAGATGCCGGTGCTGGATGGCTATGCCGCCACCCGCCGCTGGCGCGCCGAGGAAGTGGAGAACGGGCGCCCGCGCCTGCCGATCATCGCGATGACCGCCAACGCCATGGCCGGTGACCGCGAGCGCTGCCTGCAGGCTGGCATGGACGACTATCTGTCCAAGCCGATCGCACGCGCCACCCTACATGCGCTGCTGCAGCGCTGGGGGCCGCGATCACGCGATGGCGTAGCGTCGAGCTTGCTCGACGGCGATGCATCCGGGGCCAGTCGAATTTCGCCAGCCGAGCATGGCTCGGCTCTACAAGAAACGAAGAGCCAAGCGGTGGTGCAACCGGTGCTCGATCGTGATGTGCTGGACGAACTGCACGCGGTGATCGGCGAGGCCGCCATCCAGATCATCACGGTGTTCCTGGAGGATGCGCCGGCGATGGTGCAGCAGCTGCAGCAGGCCGCGCAGAGCGGCGACGAGGCACGCCTGCAGGCGGTCGCTCACAGCCTGAAATCATCGAGTGCGAACGTAGGTGCATCGTCGCTGTCGGCGGTCGCGCAACGGATCGAGCACGAGGCCCGCAGCGGCAGCCTGCAGCGCCCCGCGGTTGCGGTGGCGCTGCTGGTTGCGGAATTCGCCCGTGCGCGCGTGGCACTGACGGGCTATCTGGCACAGCATCGCGCCGGCCAGGCCGGCTGACTCACTCTTCCAGCTTGCTCAGCAGATACTTCGGCTCGCCGATGCGCTCGATCAGGTCCAGCTGGGTTTCCAGCCAGTCGATGTGCTCTTCTTCCGAGTCGAGGATCTTCACGAACAGCTGGCGGCTGACGTAATCACCAACCGAATCGGCATAGGCCACGGCTTCGCGCAGGGTGACGACGCCGTCGCGTTCCAGCGACAGGTCACACTGCAGGATTTCGGTCGGGTTCTCGCCGATGCGCAGCTTGCCAAGCGCCTGGAAATTCGGCAGGCCTTCGAGGAACAGGATGCGGTCGGCGAGCATGTCGGCATGCTTCATCTCGTCGATCGATTCCTTGTACTCGTGTTCGGCCAGCTCCTTGATGCCCCAGTTCTTCAGCATCTTGGCGTGCAGGAAGTACTGGTTGATCGCGGTCAACTCGTTGTAGAGGACCTTGTTGAGGAATTCGATGACCTTGGTGTCGCCCTTCATGGGGATGCTCCTGCACGCTGAAAACGCAGGCACTTTAGCGCCTTGTGCGCAGCGGTGAAGGAACGCGAATCGTGCGCATTGGCCTGTGCGGCCAAGCGTGAAGGGTGCGAGAGTGCGGCGTCAACGCGCCGCGAACGGCAGATTGATCAGGCAACCTGTGCCAGACCGAGCACCGGCAGCGGCAGGTCGTGGGTGGCGCGCGCCTTCGCCAGCAGGTCGCCGGCCATGTCCAGGCAGGAACCACAGGTGGCGCCACATCCGGTACGCATGGTCAGTTCGGCCACCGACGTGACGCCATTGCTGGCGGCTTCGCGGATCTGGTGGTCGGTGACTCCGTTGCAGATGCAGACGTACACAGGCGGGAACCGGGCTGACAGGCCAGAAGTGGCCTGTTGGCTATTCCAATGGAAACGAGAATGGTTGTCAATCAAGGACCTGAACCATTCTCGATACCGTTCAGCCGATCAGCTGACCGGACCGTCGCCTGTGGCCTTTTTCGGCCAGTAGCCCCGTGTCCTCGGGCGCTTGCGTGGGCGGTCATGGCCGGCGGTGTGGCCCGGCATCCAGGCCTCGGCCGCGCTCTTGGGCATGGCGGTGACGCCCTGCCCGGCCACCCCACGCGCCAGTGGCGCCAGATGTCGCAATGCACGTGCATAGACGCCGCGCTTGAACATCACCACATGCTCCACCGGGTACCAGAAGTCCACCCACCGCCAGTGGTCGAACTCGGGCGAGTCGGTGTGGTCCAGCTTCACGTGGGATTCGTCGCCGGTCAGGCGCAGCAGGAACCAGACCTGCTTCTGGCCGATGCAGACCTGCCGCTCGTTGCGGCGGATGGCCCGTGCCGGCAGCTTGTAGCGCAGCCAGCCGGGCGTTGCCCCGAGCACTTCCACATGCTCAGGCAGCAGGCCGGTCTCTTCCTGCAGTTCACGATACATGGCCTCGACAGGCGTCTCGTCGGTATTCATGCCACCCTGCGGGAACTGCCAACCGTCCCGGCGCACGCGTCGTGCCCAGAACACCTGGCCGTCCTGCCGCATCAGCACAATGCCGACGTTCGGTCGATAGCCGTCCGGATCGATCACGATGCGGACTCCTAAAAAATCTACTGGTCGGGACTATCCCATGCCGCCTGTCAGCCCACAAGCACGGCACAAAAGTGTTGACAGGGGCGATACACATCCGCAGAATAGCGGGCTCACCAAGGCTATGTAGCTCAGCCGGTTAGAGCACAGCACTCATAATGCTGGGGTCGGTGGTTCGAGTCCACCCATAGCCACCACACTGAAAATCAAGTTGTTTTCCAGTGTGAAAAGTGAGAAAATAGTTGCACGTTTTGCCCCGTCGCCAAGCGGTAAGGCACCTGACTCTGACTCAGGCATTCGGTGGTTCGAATCCATCCGGGGCAGCCAAACAAAAAAGAAAAAAGCCTGATCGAAAGATCAGGCTTTTTTCTTTTTTGTTTGGTCACGCATCCCTCCCTATCCCCGCGCCTGACTGAGGCCGGGTATGCGGAACCACGGGTAGTGCCGGCCGCTGGCCGGCAACCTGGAAATGCAGAACCCCAGAACGACAAAAGCCCGGCCGAAGCCGGGCTTTTGCGTTTCCAACCAGCGGGCTCCCGAAGGAGCCCAACCAAGCGCAGTGGATCAGCGCTTGGAGAACTGGGTGGCGCGACGGGCCTTGTGCAGACCGACCTTCTTACGCTCGACTTCACGGGCGTCACGGGTCATGAAGCCAGCCTTGCGCAGCTCGGACTTCAGGGTTTCGTCGTACTCGACCAGTGCACGGGCGATGCCCAGGCGGATCGCACCGGCCTGGCCGGTGGTGCCGCCGCCAGCGGCGGTGACCAGGATGTCGAAGCTTTCGGTGTTCTTGGTCAGCTCGAGCGGCTGGCGCACGATCATGCGCGCGGTCTCACGACCGAAGAACTCGTCCAGCGGACGGCCATTGACGGTGATGTTGCCCGAACCCTTGCGCAGGAACACGCGAGCGGTGGAGGACTTGCGGCGGCCAGTGCCGTAGTTTTGAGTGATAGCCATGATTAGATATCCAGAACCTGCGGCTGCTGTGCGGCGTGCGGATGCTCAGTGCCGGCGTAGACCTTGAGCTTGCGGTACATCTGGCGACCCAGCGGGCCCTTCGGCAGCATGCCCTTCACGGCGATCTCGATCACGCGCTCCGGGTGGCGCTCCAGCGCCTGGGCCAGGGATTCGGTCTTCAGGTTGCCGATGTAACCGGTGAAACGGTGATACATCTTGTCCTGCAGCTTCTTGCCGGTGACGGCAATCTTTTCTGCATTGATGACGACCAGGTAGTCGCCGGTATCAACGTGCGGGGTGTAGACCGGCTTGTGCTTGCCGCGCAGACGGCGGGCCAGCTCGGTGGCGAGACGGCCCAGGGTCTTGCCCTCGGCGTCGACGAGGTACCAGTCGCGCTGGACGGTCTCGTTCTTGGCAGTGAAAGTGCTCATGAAGAACTCTAGGTTAGGTCGGGCTCATTGCGGCGAAAGGCTCGCCGGAACTCTGCCACGCGTTGTGAAAAGGTGAAGCGTAAGAGGCGGAATTGTACTCACCTTGGCAGGCAGGTGCAAGCCGCCCCCAGGCACCGG
Organism: Stenotrophomonas maltophilia; assembly: GCF_013464485.1. GTDB lineage: Bacteria > Pseudomonadota > Gammaproteobacteria > Xanthomonadales > Xanthomonadaceae > Stenotrophomonas > Stenotrophomonas maltophilia_AW. Next base: position 768 of record NZ_RAUX01000057.1, on the reverse strand, counting down.
GTTGGCAGGGGCGCGGGGCCGGGCGAGAATCGAGGGGTCTTCCGCCCCACCCGTACCGCCATGACCGTGCTCCGCCAGACCACCCCGCTGGACCACCTGCTGACCGAGGCGCAGCGCGCCCTGGACACGGTATTCGGCAACCCGCCAGCCGCGCGCCCCTACCCGGCCGCGGACACCGACGAGCCAGGCATGGACAACGCCCAGCGCCGGCACGCGGCCGGCCTGATGCGGATCAACCACGTCGGCGAAGTCTGCGCGCAGGGCCTGTACTTCGGTCAAGCCGCGGTGGCCCGCGACCCGGCCACACGTGAACATCTGCTGGAAGCAGCACAGGAAGAGACCGACCACCTGGCCTGGTGTGCCACCCGGCTGGGCGAGCTGGACAGCCGTCCGAGCCTGTTCAACCCGCTGTGGTACGCCGGCAGCTACACCATCGGCACCCTGGCCGGCCTGCGTGGCGACGGCTGGAACCTGGGCTTCGTGGTGGAGACCGAGCGCCAGGTGGAGGCCCACCTGGACGAGCACCTGGTCGACCTGCCGGCCGGCGACCTGCGCAGCCGCGCGGTCATTGCGGTGATGAAGGAGGACGAGGCCCGCCATGCGGACCATGCCGAGCAGGCCGGCGCACGCCGCCTGCCGTTCCCGATTCCAGGGGTGATGGCACTGGCATCGAAGGTGATGAAGACCATCGCCTACCGTCTGTAAACCCAGCCCGGGGTCGGATCCCTTTCCCATGGGAAAGGGCTCTGACCCCATTGGTAGTGCCGG
>NZ_RAUX01000006.1 GCF_013464485.1 Stenotrophomonas maltophilia | reverse complement strand
GCGGCCGGCACTACCGCGGGTGCCGGGTGCAACCCGGCCGGAACCACCCATCCTCAAAGCGGCAGCTGGGTGGTCTGCTTGATCCGCTGCATCGGAATCTCGGTCTTGGTGTTCTGCACCCCGGCAATCCGGTTCAGGTGCTGCATCTGGAACTGCCGGTAGGCATCCAGATCGGCCACCGCCACCCGCAGCAGGAAATCGCAGTCACCGGCCATCAGATGGCATTCAAGCACTTCCGGGAACGACTTGATGCTGTTGATGAAGTGATTGGTGGTGTCCTCGTCCTGCCCGCGCAGCCAGACCCGCACGAACACCGTGAAGCCACGGCCCACCTTGGCCTCATTCAGCAGGGCAACGTAGCGGTCGATGTAGCCGCCCTCCTCCAGCAGCCGCACCCGCCGCAGGCAGGCCGAGGGCGAAAGGCCGACCAGCCGGGCCAACTCCAGGTTCTGCAGGCGACCATCACGCTGCAGGGCATCGAGGATGCGGCGATCGAGGTTGTCGAGCTGGTACTGCATGGAATTTCACCTTTGGCGACCTTGGCCGCATGGAATCTCAATATTCCCGAATCGAATGGCATCAACGCAACCCGATTTCGCGATTGGACCGCTAGCATGGGCCACCCCCACATCGTTGTGCCGTTCCATGGACGCCCGTACCACCCTCCCCCTGCCCGACACCTGCGATACCGCGCCGCGTGCCGAATTCCTGCGCGGACTGCGCGCTGCCGTGCCGGTGATGATCGGCTTCATTCCCTTTGCCCTGGTGCTCGGCGCCCAGGCCGCGCAGAAGGGCCTGAGCGCACTGGAAGTGCCGCTGATGACCGGCCTCAACTTCGCCGGCGGCTCGGAATTCGCCGCCGTCGAACTGTGGACCTCGCCGCCGCATATCGCGCTGATCGTGGCGATCACCGCGCTGGTCAACAGCCGCCACCTGCTGATGGGCGCCAGCCTGGCCCCGCTGCTGCAGCACCTGCCGCGCCGCCGCGTGCTGCCGGCACTGTTCTTCATGTGCGACGAGAGCTGGGCGATGGGCGTGGCCGATGCGCGCCGCCGTGCGCTCGGCTTCAGCCTGGCCTATTACCTGGGCGTGTCGGCAGGCCTGTACACGGTCTGGGTGGCCTGCACCGCGCTGGGCGCGATCGTTGGGCCGATGCTGGGCGACATCCACGCCTACGGCTTCGACATGGCTTTCCCCGCCGTGTTCCTGGTGCTGCTGCGCGGCATGTGGCAGGGCATGAAGGCCGCGCGCCCGTGGCTGGTCAGCCTGGTCGTGGCCGCGGCCACCTACCTGCTGGTCCCGGGCGCGTGGTACGTGGCCAGCGGCGCACTGGCCGGCCTGACGGCTGCCTGGCTGCTGGCAGAGGACGCAGCATGATCTTCAACGGCCTGATCCACTGGACCTCGGTGCTGACCATCGTGCTGATGGCCGCCGCCACCTACCTGACCCGCATCGTCGGCTTCCTCGCGCTGCGCAACCGCACGTTGAGCAAACGCGCAGTGACGGTGATGGAAGCCGCGCCGGGCTGTGTGCTGATCTCGGTGATCGCCCCGGACTTCGTCGCCGACAAGCCCGCCGATCTGGCCGCGCTGGCGATCACCCTGCTGGCCGCCACGCGGCTGTCGATGCTGCCGACGGTGCTGATCGGCGTGCTCTCGGCCGGGGTGCTGCGCTACCTGATGGGCTAAGGCCCTCACCCCACTTGTAGAGCCGAGCCCACGCTCGGCKTGTGCCAACGACAGCCGAGCATGGGCTCGGCTCTACAATTCGAGCGCGTCCATGCGACACCCGGTCGCAGGTCATCGCGCCACCCGCTTGATCAATGTCAAACCGCCCGCCGCCGTGCGGGCGTATTTCTATGCAGGACCCGAACACGCCGGCGTTACCGGCATCCACAAGGACCCTGCGATGAGCTACACCCCCGACAACGCCCAGCTGCTGAATGCCATGCAGAACGTCATGGTGATCTCCACCACCGACCTGCAGGGCAACATCACCTACGCCAACGACCTGTTCTGCACGCTCACCGGCTTCGCCCGCGAGGAGCTGATCGGCCAGCCGCACAGCATCGTGCGTCATCCGGACGTGCCCAAGGCGGTCTACAAGGACATGTGGGACACCATCAAGGCTGGCAAGACCTGGACCGGCATCGTGCCCAACCTCGGCAAGGGCGGCGTGCTCTACGTGGTGGACACCACCGTGCAGCCGCTGTTCGACGCCGACGGCAACATCACCTCGTACATCAGCATCCGCCGCGTGGTGAACGACCTGATGCAGAACTACGACCTGGTCGAGTTCAGCAAGGAAAAGTTCGACGACTTCTACGAGGCCGCGTGAACGCCCTCCCGACCAGTACGCCCTTCAGCCGCCTGCTGGTGGGTTTCGCGTCCGAGTCGGGCAATGCCCGCGCCCTGGCCCAGCGCCTGGGCGCGGACCTGCAGCCGCACGCGCCGCAGGTGCTCCCGTTCAACGATATCGACGTGGCCAGCCTCGGCCACGGCGATGTGCTGCTGGCGATCTCCAGTTCCTTCGGTGACGGCGAACCGCCAGCCAACGGCGAGCAGTTCTTCGAAACGCTGCGCCAGACCCCGACGTTGAGCGGCCTGCGCTATGCGGTGTTCGGCCTCGGTGACACCGGCTACCCCAGCTTCTGCGGCTTCACCAAGGCGCTGGATGCCGCGCTGAGCGAGCGCCAGGCGCAGCCGCTGCTGCACCGCGTGGATGCCGACCTGGGTTACGAGCAGTTCTTCCAGCAATGGCAGCCGGTGCTGGGCCAGGTGCTGGATGGCGACGTGAACGCTGGCCAGGACCTGCACCTGCAGGTGACCGCGTATGGCGAAGACAATGCCTTTGCCGCCCCCATTCTCGAACGTCGCCGCCTGAACAGCAGCGACCCCGCCGCCTGGCACCTGCAGCTGGATATTGCCGGCAGTGGCATGGCGTACCGCGCGGGCGACACCCTGCACGTGGTACCGGAGAACGACCCCGCCCTGCTGCAGGCATTGGCGACCTGGTACGGCGACACCGCCGCCGTGGCCGCCCTGCACGACCGCGAGCTGCGCCTGCTGAGCAAGAGTGTGCTGCGCGAACTGGCCAAGCTCGGCGGTAGCGAGGTACTGAAGGGCCTGTTGAAGGTCAGCCAGAAGCGCGAGCTGGAAGCCTACCTGCACGGGCTGGACCTGCTGGACGTGCTGCAGGACCACGCCACGCCGGCCAGCGTGCCGCTGGCCCGCCTGCGCGAGCTGCTGTCACCGCGCCTGCCGCGCGCCTACTCGATCGCCTCGCACCCCTGCAACGACCAGCTGAGCCTGTGCGTGCGCGAAGTACGCTACACCCTGCGCGGTCGCGAGCGCTTTGGCACCGCCACCGGCAGTCTGCTGCACGGCGGCGATACCGCTCGGGTGTACTGCCGCTCCAATCCCGGCTTCCACCTGCCCGATACCGGCGAAGCCCCCCTGTTGCTGGTCGGCACCGGCACCGGCATCGCACCGTTGATGGGCCTGATGCAGGAGCTGCAGGCCGGTGTCTGCGAACGCGAAGTGCACCTGGTGTTCGGCGAGAAGCACAGCCAGCACGATTACCTGTACCGCGAACAGCTGCAGGACTGGCACGCGCGCGGTGTGCTGGCCGGCCTGCATACCGCGTTCTCGCGCGATGGCGCCGAAAAGGTCTATGTGCAGCATGTGCTGCAGCAGCGCGGCGATGACGTGCGCGATGTACTGGCCCGCGGCGGGCATCTGTACCTGTGCGGCAACAAGAGCCACCTGGAAGGCGCGGTGCGCGAGGCCATCGATGCCATCGGTGGCGAAGGGCGCTGGGACGCGCTGCGGGGCGAAGGCCGCACCCACTGTGAGTTGTATTGATCCATGCCCCTTGATTGAACGGACCCTGGATCGGTAGAGCCGGCCGCKGGCCGGCTGCTCCGKAATCCGTGGTTGCCGGCCMGCGGCCGGCACTACCATCAGATGCAACCATTCATCGCCTGAGCGTCGCAGAACCTCTGAACCGGCAGAGCCGGCCGCTGGCSGGTGGCTCCGKAATCCWTGGTTGCCGGCCWGCGGCCGGCACTACCATCAGATGTAGCCATTCATCGCCAGTGCGTCCATCGCGGGTCAACCGCCGACGATGCGACCATCCACCACGCGTGCTACCTGCTGGCCGAACACGGCCACGTCCTGCGGGTCGTGGCTGATCAACAGCAACGGGATTCCGGTCTTGTCCAGCACCGTCTCCAGCTCCTGGCGCAGATGCTGGCGCAGGTCATGATCCAACGCGGAGAACGGTTCATCCAGCAGCAGCGCCTGTGGCTGCGTGACAAGCGCGCGCGCCAATGCCGTGCGCTGGCGCTGGCCACCGGAGACCTGCGAGGGCAGCAGATCGCCTACCGTGTCGATACGGAATGCGTGCAACCACTGCTCCACCGCGTCGAATCGCTGGCCGGGGCGCGGATTGCGCCAACCCTTCAGCAATCCAAATGCCACGTTCTGTCGCACGCTCAGGTGCGGGAACAACGCGTAGTCCTGGAACACATAGCCCAACCGGCGGCGCTGCGGCGGCAGATCCACGCCGGTGCTCGCATCGAACAGGGTCTGTCCCTGCAGGCGCACATGGCCCTGGCCCGGCTTCAGCAGCCCGGCCACCGCCTTCAGGGTCAGGCTCTTGCCCGCGCCTGAGGGTCCGAACAGCACCACCTGCCGCTGCGTGCACTGCAGCGATACGTCCAACACGAAATCCTGGCCGGCCGCCCGCAGGCGGCGCTGCACCTGCAGGTCAAGCCACATCGCGCAGCTCCCGGCGACGTCCGCCCACCAGCCGAGCGGCCAGCAACAGGATCACGATACAGACCACCGAGGTCAGGATCACCAGCGCATTGGCCTTGCCATCCTGGCCGGCCTGCACCGCCTCGTAGATGGCGATCGACAGCGTCTGCGTACGGCCCGGAATGCTGCCGGCCACCATCAGTGTCGCGCCGAACTCGCCCATCGCGCGTGCAAACGCCAGCAACAGGCCAGCGAGTATGCCGCGCCAGGCCAGTGGCAGCGTGATGCGGAAAAACACCGCCGCTTCGGACACACCCAGCGTTCGTGCGGCCTGCTCCAGCTGACCGTCCACTTCCTCGAACGCCGCGCGTGCCGGCTTGAACACCAGCGGCAGCGAGGCCACCGCCGCAGCAATCACTGCAGCCTGCCAGGTGAACACCAGGTTGATGCCGAACCACGACTGAAGCCACGCGCCGATCGGACCGTTGCGACCGATCAGCACCAGCAGGTAATAACCCAGCACCGTCGGTGGCAGCACCATCGGCAGGGTCAGCAGCGAATCCAGCAGCTCACGGCCGGGAAACCGCCGACGCGCCAGCAGCGCGCCCAGTGCCACGCCCAGCACAAGATTGATCGCGGTGGCCCAGCCGGCCACCTTCAGCGACAACCACAGTGCGCTCCAGTCGAGATCCATGCCTCAGGGCTTGCCGAACCCATGCTTGGCCAGGATCGCCTGGCCCTGTGCCGAACGCACGAAGGCGGTGAAGCGCTTGGCTTCAGCCGGTTGCGCACTGGCCTTGGTCACCGCCAACGGATAGGCAATGCGCCCCGCCACCGGCACCGCGAAGGCACGGCGCACCCGATCGGGCATCGCCTGCGCATCGGTGGCATAGACGAAGCCGGCATCCACCTCACCGCGCGCCACGTAATCCAGCGACTGGCGCACGTTCTGCGTGGTGATGGTCTTGCCCTGCACCGACTTCCACAGGCCTGCCGCTTCCAGCGCGCCCTTGGCATAGCGTCCGACCGGCACGCTGTCCGGATTGCCCAGCGCGATGCGCTGCACGCCGGCACCGGCCAGATCCTTCAGGGTACGCGGCGCGGCCTTGGCCTGCGGCGGCACCACCACCCACAGCGCGTTCGCCGCGAACACCTCGCGGGTACCGGCCGCCAGCAGGTCCTGCTGCTGGGCCTGGTCCATCGTGGTTTCATCGGCCGACGCGAACACATCCACCGGCGCGCCGCGGCTGATCTGCTGCAGCAGCACGCCGGACGCGGCGAAGTTGAAATCCACCTTGGTTCCCGGGTGCGCCTTCTCATAGGCGGTGCCCAGCTCGCGGAAGCTCTCGGTCAGGCTTGATGCCGCCGACACCGTCAGCTCGGCCGCCCAGGCCGGCACCGTGGCCAGCAGTCCCAGCAACAACAGTCCAGCTCGCTTCATCGTCGGCTCCCGGCCAGGTTCAGTTCGGATCGGATTCGTCGGCCACCGCCAGCGCTGCCAGGCGCTCGGGCTGCAGCAGCAGGATCTCGCGCTGCTTCACCGCGATGATCCCATCATCGCTCAGGCGGCGCAGCACGCGGCTGGCGGTTTCCGGTGCCATCCGCAGGTAGTTGGCGATCTCGGTACGCGCCATCGTCAGGTTGAAGCGTGTGGCGGAGAAACCGCGCCGCGCGTAACGCTCGGACATGTCCAGCAGGAACGCGGCCATGCGCTCTTCGGTACGGTGGTTGGCGGCCAGCGTGGCGACCTTGCCGATCTCCGCACTGAGCAGGCTGAACAGCTTGGCCTGCAGCCCTGGCATGCGCGTGGCCAGCGAGCTCAGCTTGGGGAACGAAATGCGGCACAGGTGCACGGTATCCAGCGCCACCGCATTGCAGGGGAAGCGCGAACCATGGATCGCATTCAGGCCGATCACTTCGCCCGGCAGGCTGAAGCCCAGCACCTGCTCGTTGCCCTGGCTGTCATCGACAAAGGTCTTGACCATGCCGGCGCGCACCGCAGCAATCGAATCGAACGATTCGCCGGCGCGGAAGATGTAGTCGCCCGCATGGAACGGACCGACATGGTCGACCAGCACGTGCAGATCGCCCAGCGCGGTCTTGTCGTAACCCTGCGACATGCATGCGTCGGAGAACGCGCAGGTGCTGCAGAAGTGCAGTGCGTCGCCATCATCGGCGGCGGCGGGGTTGGGTGTGGCCCGGCCGAGACGGCCCTGCGAAGGCGGATTCGAAGACATCGGGGCAAGACTCAAGCGATGGCGGCCGCCGGCCGGAAGCATGCGGCCATCATACGCCACAGCAGGCGCCCTTCTTCGGCCAGGCGCAGCACGCGCGCATCCCACTGCGCCCAGCCGCGTGCCAGCAACGGCGACAACGCGGGCAGCTGTCCGGCGAAACATTCCTCGAACGGTTCATCGTTGCGCCACTCGAAGGCAGCCGCATCGAGGGCGTGGTCACAGGCGATGCTCTGCGCCACTTCGGCCACCAACCGCTCGTCCTCGGACAGGATCAGCCCGGCGGAGACTCCCATGTGACCCGCCTGCAGCCGCGCACGCCATTCACCCAGTTCGTCCTCAAGCCTGTAGAACACCTCGCCGATCTGACTGCAGGCGGACAGGCCGAGGCCGATGAAATCACTGCGGTCGCGGCGTGGCACGCCGGCCAGATCGCAATGACGCTGGCCATCGCCCGGGCCATGCGGGTTGGGCAGATCGCCGCGCTGATAGTGATCGCCACCGATCGGTTCATAACCCGCTGCGCGCAGCAGGCGCCAGGCCTGCAGCCAATGGACGGCCGAGGGATGTTCCGGCAACGCACATGGCGCCGGCAGCAGGACGCGCTCCGGTGCTTCGGCCAGCACCTCGAGCAGCCGTTCAATGAAGCCGTTGTCCTCACTGCCCGGCACCCGCAACTGGTAGTAGCGCGCGGTGAATCCAGCATCACGCGCGTGCGCCAGCAGGGTCGGCCCTGGTGCATCGGCGCGATCGATCACATTCAAGCGGGTACAGCCCACCGCGCGCAGCTGTGCCGGGGCAAGCGCGCTGCCTGCGTCCAGCCGCACCTCCACCTGCGGCCGCGCCACGGTACGCAGGTGCTGCGGCACCGCATCCAGAAGCTGGCCCAGCTGCGGCGGCGGCAACGTCTCGGCCAGCCCCAGCTGCAGCACCATCGCCACCACTTCGCGGTCCTCTGCCAGCGTGTCGGCCTGCAGGCGCAGCGCCAGCAGCAGGGTGTCCAGATAGGCCTGCGGCGGCACATCGCGCCCGCCACGACCGGCCTGGAAGCCGAGCGTCAAGCCACGCGGGATCAGGTGCTCGTTGCTGGCGCGCACGGCGGCGCGCCAACCGCTTTCGCCAAAGCCGGTGCTGAACTGGTCAGCCGGCGGAAACAGCACATGCCGCGGCTGCCGCAGCAATGCCGCCTGCAGCGCAGTGTCCTCGCTCTCGTCAACGTGGAAGCTCATGGCAGACATCTTCGCGCGTTCCTCTTCGCGTGGCTCTGATTGAAATCAAGCGTGGCGCATCTGAAGGTTCCTGCCGGCCAGCGACCGGCGCTACCCCATCACCCGCCACGCAACCGCTCGGCGGCGGCCGCATCGATGGCTTCGGGCAGATCGGTCTCGTGGTCGATCTGCGGGAAGTGGCGGCGTTCCATGCGGCGGAGTACAAAGTGCATCCACGCCAGTGCAGCCGCCACCAGCACGAACAGCAGCATGAAGCAGCTGCTCCAGATGCCCACCGCGTCATTCAGCGCGCCGAACACGATCGGCAGGATGAAGCCACCCAGGCCGCCGATCATGCCGACCACACCGCCCACCGCACCCACGTGCTGCGGGTAGTACACCGGAATGTGCTTGTAGACCGCGGCCTTGCCCAGCGACATGAAGAAGCCCAGCACGAACACCAGCACGGTAAACATCACCACACCGATGGCCAGATGGAAGTGGATCGGGCCATGGATGCCCTTCACCACGTACTCGGTATCCGGATAGGCCAGCAGGAAGGTGCAGATGGCCGACACGCCGAAGGTCCAGTACATCACCCGGCGCGCACCCATCCGGTCCGACATCCAGCCACCGACCACGCGGAACAGGCTGGCCGGGATCGAGTAGCACGCCGCCAGCATGCCGGCGTGCCCCACGTCCATGCCGTAGGCGCCCACCAGATAGTGCGGCAGCCACAGCGCCAGCGCCACGAAGCCACCGAACACGAAGAAGTAGTACAGCGAGAACCGCCACACCTGCAGGTTTTTCAGCGGCGCCATCTGCTCGGCGAACGGCACCGGCTTCACGCCCTCGCGGCGACGCTGCTCCAGCGAGGGGTCTTCCTTGCTGAAGAGGAAGAACAGCACCGCCGTGACCGCCAGCGCGACCGCCCATACCTTGGCAACCATGGTCCAGCCCGCGGCCACCATCACCAGCGGCGCCAGCAGCTTGGTCACCGCCGAGCCGATGTTGCCGGCACCAAAGATGCCCAACGCGGTGCCCTGCTTGCTGGCCGGGAACCACTTCGATACGTAGGCCACGCCCACCGAGAAGTTGCCGCCGGCGATGCCCACGCACAGCGCGGCGATCAGGAACTGGGTGTAGGTCTGTGCATAGGTGAGCATCCAGGTGGCCACTGCGCCACACAGCATCACCAGCACCATCACCTTGCGGCCACCGAACTGATCGGACCAGATGCCGAGGAAGACCCGGCTGACCGAACCGGTCAGTACCGGCGTGGCGATCAGCAGGCCGAACTGGGTGTCATTCAGCCCAAGCTGTTGACTGATCTGGATACCGATGATCGAAAAGATCATCCACACCGCGAAGCACACGGTGAAGGCGAACGTGCTCAGCCACAGCGCACGCTGCTGCCCGGCACTGGCGGGGGCAAGGGCCTGGTTCATGGGGTCTCCTCGTTCAATGGGGGTCAGCCGATATCCGCTTCGGCTTCGATCTCGTCCAGCCCGCGCACCGGGTAGCGTTCCTGCAGCTGCAGCAGGTAGGCCTGCACCTCGCGCTGGCGTACCTGCAGCTCCAGGTAATCACGCAGCTGCGGCAGCACCGCCTCGAACGGCTGTGGCTGCCCGTCCTCGCGGGCATCGACGCAGACCACGTGGTAGCCCCAGCGCGATTCCACCGGGAAACCAGCCAGGCCCTCGCGCAGGCGGAACACCTGGCGGTCGAACTCCGGCGTGGTCTGCCCGCGCTGCAACCAGCCCAGGTCGCCGCCCTCGCTGCTGGACGGGCAGCGCGAATGGCGCAGGGCGAAATCGGCGAACAGGTGCGGTGATTCCTTCAGCAGCCCGACCAGCCGCTCGCCTTCGGTGCGTGCGGCGAAGCGCCCGGCCACGTCGTCGGCCGGCGCAGCCAGCAGGATATGGCGCAGGCGCACGCGATCGGGCGAGCGGAAGCGCTCCGGGTTCTGCTCGAAGTAGCGGCGGCAGTCCTCATCACTCGGCACGCGGTCTTCGATCGCATCTTCCAGCAGTTGCTGGATCAGCACTTCCTCGTCGCTTACCCGGTTGCCCTCCGGCGCCTGCAGGCCCAGCCGCTGCGCTTCCAGGCGCAGCAGCTCGCGCACCACCAGTGCACGTGCCGCTTCGGCACGTGACTGTTCCGGGCGCATCGCCCGGTGGTGCTGCATCTCGCGAGCGATGTCGGCCTCGCTGATCGCGGTCTCGTCCACGAACAGCCGGCACGGTGCCGGCTGCCCGAGTGAGCGCGGCCCCTGCACTGCCGCGTCATGGTGGTGCGAATGCGCCTCGGCGGGAACCGGTGCGGCGGAGTCGATCACGGTGATCGGCAGGAACTTCGGCAGGCTGCCCATGGCTTACTCCCGCGGCCCGTAGCGCAGCGTGGCCTGGCGGCGGCGCACCACTTGGTAGGGCCGCCACAGGTAGCTGATCGGAATGCTCCACACGTGCACCAGACGGGTGAACGGCGCGATCAGGAACAGGGTCAGGCCCAGGAAGATATGCATCTTGTAGACCCAGCTGACGCCCTCGATGTAGTCGGCGGCACCGGCACGGAAGGTCACGATGTGCTGCGCCCACTCGGCCAGCTGCACCATCACCCCGCCGTCCAGGTGGCCGGACGAGATGCGGATGCTGTACAGGCCCAGGCACAGCTGGGCGAACAGCAGTACCAGCACCAGGGTGTCACCGAAGCTGCCGGTAGCCCGAATACGCGCATTGAAAAGGCGGCGTACCAGCAGGATGCTGATGCCGATGAAGCACAGTGCGCCGAACACACCACCGACCACCATCGCCAGCATCTGCTTCTGCGACGAGGTGATGAAGTGCTCGTACACCGCATGCGGGGTCAGCAGGCCGACCAGGTGGCCACCGAGGATGGCCAGGATGCCGATGTGGAAGCAGTTGCTGCCGATCCGCATGCCCTTGTCCGACAGCATCTGGCTGGAGCCGGTGCGCCAGGTGTACATGGCCTTGTCATAGCGGGCCCAGCTGCCGATCAGCAGCACCGCCACGGCGATGTACGGGTAGTACTGGAAGGCGAATTGATGCAGGGAGTAACTCATGGCTGGACCTCTCGATGCGAAGGACGGGCCGGCGAACGCACGGGCGGCTTGCAGTCTTCGGCAGGGGCTTCGGCGCCGAAGCGCACCGCCTCCTCCTCCCACAAACGGTCCATGGCCTCGGCGGTATCGTCGCGGACTTCCTCGCTGGCACGCTGGCGCAGCGCCTGCAGATCGGCCTTGCCGTCACCGGCTTCGACCAGGATCTCGAACAGCACCCGGTGCGGCAGCTCACGCTCGGCGGCACGCGCCGCCAGCATCCCAGCGATATGGCCGATGTGGTGCAGCCACTCGCGGGCCTCGCTGCCGGGGCGATGGGCCAGGAACTCCAGCAGCAATGGCAGGTAGTCCGGCAGCTCGCGGGCATCCAGTTCGAAGCCGTTGCGGCGGTAGGTCTCGACCAGGTCGACCATGGCCTGGCCGCGGTCGCGCGACTCGCCATGGATGTGTTCGAACAGCAGCAGGCTCATCGAGCGACCGCGATCGAAACTGGCCAGCCAGGCGGCCTGTGCGTCCAGCGCATCGGTGGCCAGCAGCTGCTGCACGAAGCTGCGCAGCTGCTGGCGGCGGGCGGCGTTCAACGCCGGGTCGTCACAGGCGGCGAGCAGTTCCTCGCCGTGCTCCCACAGTTCTTCGCGGGGGTAGTCCAGCAACACCCCGACCAGCTTGAGCACGCTCATCACACCACCTCCTTGCGACGGTGGTTCGGCCCCTTGTCCACCACGAAGGTGGTGCTCTTGCGCTGGCCGAACAGGTCGGCCGGGCTGTCACCATTGCAGCCGTTGCCGAAGGTGAAGCCGCAGCCGCCGCGCTCGCCGAAGGCGTCGTTGGCATACTCGCGGTGGCCGGTCGGAATCACGAAACGGTCCTCGTAGTTGGCGATGGCCAGGTAGCGGTACATCTCCTCCACCTGGGCGATGCTCAACCCGGTCTGCTTCAGTACCGCAATGTCTTCCACCCCGTCCACGTTCTTGGCCCGGCGCCAGGCACGCATGGCCATCAGCCGCTCCAGCGCGCGTACCACCGGTGCCTCGTCACCGGCCGTCAGCAGGTTGGCCAGGTAGCGCATCGGAATGCGCAGCGACGCCACGTCTGGCAGCTCGCCGCTCATCCCCACCCGGCCACGCTCGGCGGCGGACTGGATCGGCGACAGCGGCGGTACGTACCAGACCATCGGCAACGTGCGGTATTCCGGGTGCAGCGGCAGCGCCAGCTTCCAGTCGATCGCCAGCTTGTACACCGGCGACTGCCTGGCCGCATCCAGCCAGCTGTCCGGGATGCCCTCCTTGCGCGCGGCGGCGATCACCGCCGGGTCGTTCGGGTCCAGGAAGATGTCCAGGTGGGCCTGGTAGAGGTCCTTCTCGGCGGCCACCGAAGCCGCCTCGGCGATGCGGTCGGCGTCGTACAGCATCACGCCCAGGTAGCGGATGCGGCCCACGCAGGTTTCCGAGCACACGGTCGGCTCGCCCATCTCGATGCGCGGGTAGCAGAAGATGCACTTCTCCGACTTGCCGCTCTTCCAGTTGTAGTAGATCTTCTTGTACGGGCAGGCCGAGACGCACATGCGCCAACCGCGGCACTTGTCCTGATCAATCAGCACGATGCCGTCTTCCTCGCGCTTGTAGATCGCACCCGACGGGCACGCCGACACGCACGCCGGGTTCAGGCAGTGCTCGCACAGGCGCGGCAGGTACATCATGAAGGTCTTCTCGAAGGCGCCGTAGATCTCCTTCTGCACCTGGTCGAAGTTGTAGTCGCGCGAGCGCTTGCTGAACTCCGAACCCAGGATCTCCTCCCAGTTCGGGCCCCACTCGATCTTCTGCATGCGCTCGCCACTGATCAGCGAGCGCGGCCGCGCGGTGGGCTGGTGCTGGCTGTCCTTGGCGGTGTGCAGGTTCTGGTAGTCGAAATCGAACGGCTCGTAGTAGTCGTCGATCTGCGGCAGGTCCGGGTTGGCGAAGATCTTGGCCAGCATCCGCCAGCGGCCACCGGCACGCGGCACCAGCTTGCCGGCGCGGGTGCGCACCCAGCCGCCGTTCCACTTGTCCTGGTTCTCCCATTCCTTCGGGTAGCCGATGCCCGGCTTGGTTTCCACGTTGTTGAACCAGGCGTACTCGACGCCCTCGCGCGAGGTCCAGACGTTCTTGCAGGTGATCGAGCAGGTATGGCAGCCGATGCACTTGTCCAGGTTCAGCACCATCGCGATCTGTGCACGGACCTTCATCACACCACCTCCTTGCTGGCCGCAGGAACAGCCTCACCATCAAGCCAATCGATCTTGTCCATCTTGCGCACGATCACGAACTCGTCGCGGTTGGTACCGCAGGTGCCGTAGTAGTTGAAGCCATAGGCCAGCTGCGCGTAGCCGCCGATCATGTGGGTGGGCTTGAGCACGATGCGGGTCACCGAGTTGTGGATGCCGCCGCGGGTCCCGGAAATCTCAGAACCCGGCACGTTGATGATGCGTTCCTGGGCGTGGTACATCATCGCCATGCCCGGCATCACGCGCTGGCTGACCACCGCACGCGCGGCAATCGCACCGTTGACGTTGAACAGCTCGATCCAGTCGTTGTCGACGATGCCGGCGCTGCGCGCGTCGTCCTCGCTGATCCACACGATCGGGCCACCGCGCGACAGCGTCTGCATGATCAGGTTGTCGCTGTAGGTGCTGTGGATGCCCCACTTCTGGTGTGGCGTGATCCAGTTCAGCACGATCTCCTTGTTACCGTTCGGGCGCTGGTTCAGCAGCGGCTCCACCGTGCGCGTGTTGACCGGCGGCCGGTAGCCCATGAAGGCCTCGCCGAAGTCGATCATCCACTCGTGGTCCTGGTAGAACTGCTGGCGACCGGTCACCGTGCGCCACGGAATCAGCTCGTGCACGTTGGTGTAGCCGGCGTTGTAGCTGACGTTGTCGTCCTCCAGGCCCGACCAGATCGGCGAAGAGATGATCTTGCGCGGCTGTGCCTGGATGTCACGGAAGCGGATCGCTTCGTGCTCCTTGCCCACCGCCAGGTGGGTATGCTCGCGGCCGGTGAAGGTCCCCAGCGATTCCCAGGCCTTCACTGCGACGTGGCCATTGGTTTCCGGCGCCAGGTGCAGGATCACCTCGGCCGCATCGATCGCGGTCGAAATGGCCGGGCGACCCTGGCTCACGCCCGCGTCGTGCACGGTGTGGTTGAGCTTGCCGAGGAATTCGACCTCGTGCTTCGTGTCCCAATTCATGCCCTTGCCGCCGTTGCCCAGCTTGTCCAGCAGCGGGCCCAGCGAGGTGAACTTGCGGTACAGGTTCGGGTAGTCGCGCTCCACCACCGTCATCGACGGCATGGTCTGGCCCGGGATGGCCTCGCATTCGCCCTTCTTCCAGTCGGCCACGCCGAACGGCATGCCCAGTTCGTTCGGGGTGTCGTGCAGGGTCGGCACCAGTACCAGGTCCTTCTCCACGCCCAGCACGCCCGGCGCCATCTCGCTTACGGTGCGGGCGACCTCCTTGAAGATCTCCCAGTCGCTGCGCGATTCCCAGGCCGGATCCACCGCCTTCGACAGCGGGTGGATGAACGGGTGCATGTCCGAGGTGTTGAGGTCGTCCTTCTCGTACCAGGTGGCCGTGGGCAGCACGATGTCCGAGTACAGCGCGGTGGTGCACATGCGGAAGTCGAGCGTGACCAGCAGGTCCAGCTTGCCTTCCGGTGCCTCGTCACGCCACGTCACTTCCTCCGGCTTGATCGCCCCCATCTCGCCCAGGTCCTTGCCCTGCAGGCCGTGGCGCGTACCCAGCAGGTGCCGCAGCATGTATTCGTGGCCCTTGCCCGACGAACCCAGCAGGTTCGAGCGCCAGATGAACATCATGCGCGGGTGGTTCTGCTGTGCATCCGGATCGGCGAAGGCGAAGTCCAGCGAGCCGTCCTTGAACTTGCCCAGCGCGTAGTCGGCCGGGGCAACGCCCGCCGCGTCCGCCTCGCGTACCAGCTGCAGCGGGTTGCGGTCCAGCTGTGGCGCACACGGCAGCCAGCCCATGCGCACCGCGCGCAGGTTCAGGTCGGCCAGGCTGCCGCTGTACTTGCTCGCGTCCGCCAGCGGCGACAGCAGCTCGTCCACCTGCAGCTTCTCGTAGCGCCACTGCCCGGTGTTGAAGTAGAAGAACGAGGTGCCGTTCATGTGGCGCGGCGGCCGGCTCCAGTCCAGGCCGAACGCCAGCGGCTGCCAGCCGGTCTGCGGGCGCAGCTTCTCCTGTCCCACGTAGTGGGCCCAGCCGCCACCGGTCTGGCCCACGCAACCGCACATGATCAGCATGTTGATCAGGCCGCGGTAGTTCATGTCGTTGTGGAACTAGTGGTTCATGCCCGCGCCGACGATGATCATCGAGCGGCCGTGGGTCTTGTCGGCGGTACGCGCGAACTCGCGGGCGATCTCGATCACCTCGGCGCGCGGCACGCCGGTGATGCGCTCCTGCCACGCCGGGGTGCCCGGCACCATGTCGTCGAAGCTCGATGCCACGTTACCGCCACCAAAGCCACGGTCCACGCCGTACTGGGCCAGCAGCAGGTCGTAGACCGTGGCCACCAGGGTCTCGCCACCGTCGGCCAGCGCCAGGCGACGCACCGGGATGTTGCGCTCAAGCACGTCGTCGGCCGGCGCCGCGGTCCAGCCATCGGTCTCGATGCCACCGAAGTACGGGAAGCTCACCGCTTCGATGCCCTCATGGCCATCGGCCAGGCTCAGGCGCAGGCGTGTATCGGCGCCCTTGCTTTCCTTCTCCTCGATGTTCCACTTGCCCTTCTCGCCCCAGCGGAAGCCGATCGAGCCGTTGGGCACCACGATCTGGCCGCTGGTCTCGTCATAGGCCAGCGTCTTCCAGTCCGGGTTGTTGGCTTCGCCCAGCCCGCCCAGTTCACTGGCGCGCAGGAAGCGGCCCGGCACCAGGCGGCCGTCGTCGCGGCGTTCCAGGCGCACCAGCATCGGCATGTCCGAGTACTGGCGGCAGTAGTCCTGGAAGTACTGCGAGGGCGAATCGACGTGGAACTCGCGCAGGATCACATGGCCGAAGGCGAAGGCCAGCGCCGCATCGGTGCCCTGCTTGGGGTGCAGCCAATGGTCGGTCAGCTTGGCCAGCTCGGAATAGTCCGGGCAGATCGCCACCGTCTTGGTGCCGTTGTAGCGCGCCTCGGTGAAGAAGTGCGCATCGGGCGTGCGCGTCTGCGGCACGTTCGAGCCCCAGGCGATGATGTAGCGGCTGTTGTACCAGTCGGCCGATTCGGGCACGTCGGTCTGCTCGCCCCAGATCTGCGGCGAGGCCGGCGGCAGATCGCAGTACCAGTCGTAGAAGGACAGGCAGGCGCCGCCCAGCAGCGACAGGTAGCGTGCACCGGCCGCGTAGGACACCATCGACATCGCCGGGATCGGCGAGAAGCCGACCACGCGGTCCGGGCCATACTGCTTCACCGTGTACAGGTTGGAGGCGGCGATGATCTCGTTGGCCTCTTCCCACTGCAGGCGCACGAAGCCGCCCATGCCGCGGCGGGTCTTGTACGAACGCGCCTTCTCCTTGTCCTCCACGATGCTGGCCCAGGCATCGACCGGAGCCTTGCTCTTGCGCGCTTCGCGCCACAGGCGCAGCAGCGTGCCGCGGATCAGCGGGTACTTCAGCCGGTTGGCGCTGTACAGGTACCAGGAATAGCTGGCGCCACGCGGGCAGCCACGCGGTTCGTGGTTGGGCAGGTCCGGGCGCGTACGCGGGTAGTCGGTCTGCTGGGTTTCCCAGGTGACCAGGCCGTTCTTGACGTAGATCTTCCAGCTGCACGAACCCGTGCAGTTCACGCCGTGGGTGGAACGCACGATCTTGTCGTACTGCCAGCGGGCGCGGTAGCTGTTTTCCCAGTCGCGGCCTTCGCTCTTGGCGAATCCGTGGCCATCGGCAAAGGTCTGGGGGTCACGCTTGAAGAACTGCAAGCGGTCGAGGAAATAACTCATCGGGGGTCTCCCTTTGCGGACATCGGCATCGTGGCTGTGTGTGTCATCTGGCTGCGGTGCGTTTTCATGTCGTCAGCAGGGTGTCTCGGCACCGCGCCGGTAGTACCACCACCAGGTCACGGCCAGGCAGGTGACGTAGAAAACAACGAATCCGTACAGCGCCATGTCGGGGCTGCCGGTCAAGGTGATGGACGAGCCGTAGCTCTTGGGAATGAAGAAGCCGCCATAGGCGCCGATCGCACCGGAGAAGCCGACCACCGCGGCCGACTCGATGCTGGCCTGGTGGGCAGCAGCAGCCTTGCCCTCGGCGTTGTCGTTGGCCGACCAGCGCTCATGCAGGGTGCGGAAGATCACCGGGATCATGCGGAACGTAGTTCCGTTGCCGATGCCACTGAGCACGAACAGCGCCATGAAGCTGAGCAGGAAGCCATGGAAGTTGCCGCCCTGGCCGTGGCTGGGCAGGAAGTGCAGCACGCCGAACACCGCCGCGATCATCAGCGCGAACACCCAGAAGGTCAGGCGTGCGCCGCCCCAGCGGTCGGCCATGCTGCCACCCACCGAGCGCATCAGTGCACCGAGCAGCGGGCCGATGAAGGCGTAGGCCAGCGGGTTCACATCCGGGAACTGGCTCTTCACCAGCATCGGGAAGCCGGCCGAGAAACCGATGTAGGAACCGAAGGTACCGATATACAACCAGCACATCAGCCAGTTGTGCTTGCGGCGGAAGATCACCGCCTGCTCGGAGAACGACGAGCGGGCGCTGGTCAGGTCGTTCATGCCGAACCAGGCCGCGATGGCGCACAGCGCGATGGCCGGCACCCAGATGAAGCCGGCGTTCTGCAGGAACAACGGCGCCCCGCCCTCCGCCGTGGGCTGCGGTGCACCACCCAGCGCACCGAACACGCCCACGGTGATGACCAGCGGAATCACCGCCTGCGCCACCGACACGCCCACGTTGCCCAGGCCGGCGTTCAGGCCCAGCGCCAGGCCCTGCTTCTGCTTGGGGTAGAAGAAGGAGATGTTGGACATCGACGAGGAGAAGTTCGCGCCACCGAAGCCGCACAGGATTGCGATGGCCACGAACACCCCGTACGGCGTGGCCGGGTCCTGTACCGCAAAGCCGAGCCAGAGCGTCGGCGCCAGCAGCGAGGCCGTGGACAGCGCGGTCCAGCGGCGGCCGCCGAAGATCGGGATCACGAACGAATAGAAGATGCGCAGCGTGGCGCCGGACAGGCTGGGCAGCGCCACCAGCCAGAACAGCTGGTCGGTGCTGAAGTTGAAACCGATCTTCGGCAGGCTGATCGACACCGCCGAGAACAGCACCCAGACCGAGAAGGCCAGCAGCAGCGAGGGGATCGAGATGACCAGGTTGCGGGTGGCGACCCGCTTGCCGGTGCGCTCCCAGTAGCCGGGATCTTCCGGCGTCCAGTCGCTGATGACGCGACCCGGACGGGCAGTGCTGCGGACAACAGGATCGCTACCGACGGTCATACATGGCTCCAAGGCTGTGGAATGACGTGGGTACTGCGTTTCAAGTTGTGACCCGTCGTCATGCAGCCATTAGGCCGCGCAGCAACAACGACGGGGTTGATCTGGATCAATCAGGGGCCGGTTTCCGCCGTGCCCCTGACAAATGTCAAACCGGTGAAGCGGTGTTGCGGCGGGTCACCCCGCGCTGGCGCACGCTGTCGCGCACGTCCACATCGAACTGCAGCTGAAGCTGGCCGCCATCTTCCAGGGCAATGTCGAATGGCAGCCCATCCCGGCACGGCAGCCGCGCCGCCAAAGCCTCGACTGCCGGGCGCGGCAGTACCAGGCGGCAGAAGGTGCCGCCATCGAGCAGCACCGGTTGATCGCCGCCATGCAGCGACACCGCCATGCCCCAGCCCTCGATGCCGCCAAAGCGGGTCATGTTCTCGACCGATTCACCGGCCAGCAGGCGCGCCAGTTCGGCCTCGTCCAGGCGAAGCCGTACTGATTGATCCTGCAACTGCACTTTCATGACGCAACATCCTCCCATTGTTCGGGGGTATTGCAGTTGACCAGCCCGGCCTCGTCAACCGGCGCCAGGGCCACTGAATTCACACCAAGACGACGCTGCAGGGCCTGCAGCGAGCGCGGACCGTCCGCGTCGTCCAGCATCGATCCAAGTACGTTGCGACAAGCATCGTCTATATCCACCAGCATGGGCAGGGGGTGACCGGCAAAGATCGTGCATGGACCGCGATGGCCGTCACGCAATTGCTGCAGCAATCGCGGCGGCAGCAACGGCGTATCCACCGGCACTACCCAGGCCGGGCCATCGGGCATGCGCATCGCCACGCTGTAGAGCCCGCCCAGCGGCCCACAACGTGCCACGCGGTCCGGCACGCCGCCGAAGGCCGGGTAATTTCCGCTCACCCAGACCGCGCGCGCGCCAGCCTGCATCAACAGGCCCCGCATGTGCTCCAGCAGGGTGCGCCCCTGCCACGGCAGCAGCGCCTTGTCGCGGCCCATCCGGCTGGACAGGCCACCGGCCAGCACGATGCCGTTGATGGTTCCATTCATGGTAGAGCCACGCCATGCGTGGCTGCAGCGGGCTCAATGCTGGTGGTCGTGCGCATGGTCATGGGCATGTGCGGGTTCGCTGTCCGCATGGCACAGGCTGCAACCCTCGCTCCACTCGCTGTCGCCGTCCTCGTAATGCTCCTGCTTCCAGATCGGGCACTGGTGCTTCACCACCTCGATCAACTGCCGGCAGGCCCTGAATGCCTCGTCTCGATGCGGGCTGCCCGCAGCCACCACCACCGCCACATCGCCAATGCCCAACCGGCCCTTTGCATGGGCCACATACAGCTTCAGCTTCGGACCGAACGTCGCCTCGACCTCGGCGGCCAAGCGCTTGAACTCGTTCAGCACCAGCGGCTCGAACAGGTCATAGGTAATCCCGTTCACCGGCCGGCCGATGTTGACGTCGCGCACCTTGCCGATGAACACATCGATGCCACCGAAACCCGGATCGGACACCGCAGCGATGCCCTCGGCCGGATCGATCGACGCCTGCGCGCGATCCACCACTTTGGCGATGATCTTCTCGCTCATGGCTCAGCCCCCGCTTACCGGCGGCAGGATCGCCACCCGGCCATCGTCGGGCAGCGCCTCGTGGTCACGCAGCACGCGTTGCTGGTCGGCGAACGCCGAGTAGTCCAGCAGGCCCGCGCGGAAGCCCGGCCAGCGCGCAGGCAGCAGCTCGCGCAACGCCTGGCGCAGATCAGCCACAGTGCCACCGGCTACCTCCACCGCGATCTCGCGGCTGGCATCCAGATCGGAAAACGCACCAAACAACTGCAGATTCACCTGTTTCATCATGACTCCTGGCTCGCCAGCTGCACCGGGTCATGGTGACCCCAGCCCTGCACGCGCACGTAGGTGCCAGCGTTGGCCAGGTCGCCCTCGGCCTCCAGCACCACCCAGGCGTTGGCCTGCAGCATGGACATCAAACGGAACGACTCCTGCCCGGACAGCACGCGCGCACTCAGGCGCCCCTGACCGTCCACTTCCACCCGCGCACGCGCGTGGAAGCGCAGGCCCGGCGGCTTGCGCACGTCGGCCTGCAGTGGCAGCTGCAACACGGCTTCCGGTGCCAGCCCCAGCAGGCGGCGCAGCACCGGCTCGACGAAGAAGCGCTGGCCCACGGCGGCCGAGACCGGGTTGCCGGGCAGACCGAAATACAGCGCGCCATTGGGCAGCACTGCAAACAGCAGCGGCTTGCCGGGGCGGATCGCCACCTTGTGGAACACGATGCGCGCACCACGTCCACGCAGCGCATCGGGAACGAAATCGTAGCGGCCGGCCGACACCGCGCCTGTGCTGATCAGCAGCTGCGCGCCGGCAGCCAGCGCGTCATCCAGCACCGCATTGAACGCCGCCACGTCATCACCCACCGTGCCCTGCCACACCACTTCGGCACCGGCGGCCTGCAGGCGGCCAACCAGATACGGCCGGTTGCTGTCACGGATCTGGCCGGACTCCAGCGTCTGCGCCGCCTCGGTCACCAACTCCTTGCCGGTAGCGATCACTGCCGCCTTCGGCCGCGCCACCACCGCCACCTGGCCCACGCCGATGGCATGCAGCAGGGTCCGCGCATTGATATCCAGCACCTGCCCGGCCTGCAGCACGCGCTCGCCTTCGCGTACATCCTGGCCGCGCAGGCGCACGTTCTGGCCCTGCTTCACCGTGCCCTTCAAGGCGATGCGGGTCGGGCGGCCCTCCTCGCTGGCGAGGATCTCCACGTTCTCGACCGGCACCACCGTATCCAACCCAACCGGCATGCGCGCACCGGTCATGATTTCCCAGGCACCCTCGCCGCCTTCGGCGCCGGCATCGCCGGCCGCCTGCCAACCCTGCACCGCGAATTCGGTACCGGCTTCGAACGTCGTGCCGTTGGCGCGCAGCGCGAAACCGTCCATCGCAGAATTGTCGAACGGCGGCAGCGACTGCCCACTGATGATGTCACTGGCCAGAGTGCGGCCGCCGGCCTCATGCAACGGCAGGCGCTCGGCCGGCAGCGGCGTGGCCGCATCCAGCAGGTGCTGCAGGGCTTCGCTGTAGGCAATCATCAGTGGCCACCACCATCGACCATCGCCAAAGCGTGGCCCAGCACCGGCGCCAGAATATCGAGGCACTGCGCCGCCGCCTTCGGGCTGCCCGGCAGTGCGAACACCAGCATGTTGCCCAGCTGCACCACCTCGGCGCGGCTCAGCCAGGCCATCGGCGTGTGCTGTGCGCTCAGTGCCCGCACCATCTGCGCCAGGCCATGCACCGGCCGTGCGTTCAAGGAACGCAGCGCCTCCGGGGTCAGGTCACGCGGGCCCAGCCCGGTACCGCCGGTGCACAGGCACAGGCGCACGCCCTCGGCGGCCAGTGCCTGCAGGCGGCCAGCCAACGGCTCGATGCCGTCGGGCAAGATCTCGGCGGCCACGACCTCACCGCCCAGCTTTTTCAGGCCGCTCACCAGGGTTGGGCCGGACACATCTTCATAGGTGCCCTCGCTGGCGCGATCGCTCAGCGTGATCACCGCGCAGGCCGCGCCCTCCAACCCCTTCGGCGCACGCGGCTTGAAGCGTGCACGCTCGGCATCGTCCATGCCATCCGGGTGCAGCCACACACCGCGCTTGCCGCCTTCCTTGAACAGCAGGCGGATGCCTTCGATGCGCAGCGCCGGTTCCACCGGCTTGCTCAGGTCGTACAGGGTCAGCAGCGCCGCGTTGACGCCAGCCAGTGCCTCCATCTCCACGCCAGTGCGCGCCTCGCTGGCGCACTCGCACCACACGCGGATCGCCTGCCGTTCCGGTACCGGCGCGCAGAACACCTGCAC
>NZ_RAUX01000056.1 GCF_013464485.1 Stenotrophomonas maltophilia | reverse complement strand
CCGGCACTACCCCTTACAGCCGCTCGCCGCTTTCCGCATTGAAGAAATGCAGCCCCTGCGGATGGATCGCCACGCGGATGTCCTCGCCCACCGCCGGCAGCGCCTG
The DNA here is from genome assembly GCF_013464485.1 of Stenotrophomonas maltophilia. GTDB lineage: Bacteria > Pseudomonadota > Gammaproteobacteria > Xanthomonadales > Xanthomonadaceae > Stenotrophomonas > Stenotrophomonas maltophilia_AW. The sequence continues at coordinate 32,195 of NZ_RAUX01000056.1, read as the reverse complement.
CGGCGCCACACGCATGGTCAGCGCATGCTGGCCACTGCTGAGGTTGACGAAGATCTCGTTGCCGACCGGTTCAATGCCTTCAATGCGCGCGCTGAACGCATGCGCATCGTCTGCAGCCGCCGGCTGCAGGTGCTCCGGACGCACGCCCACCGCGATCGGCTTCTGCAGCCACGCCGGATCAATCGTGGTCTGGCCCAGCGGTGCACGCCACTGCCCGTCGACCACGGTCACGCCACCGGCATCGCCCTGCAGCGTCCCGCGCAGTACATTCATCGCCGGGCTGCCGAGGAAACCGGCCACGAACAGATTGGCCGGGCGGTCGTACAGCGCCATCGGCGTATCGATCTGCTGGATGATGCCGTCCTTCAGCACCACGATGCGCTGGCCCAGGGTCATCGCTTCCACCTGATCGTGCGTCACGTAGATCATGGTGGTGCCCAGCTTGCGGTGCAGCTGCGCGATTTCGGTACGCACGCTGTGGCGCAGCTTGGCATCCAGGTTGGACAGCGGCTCGTCCAGCAGAAACACCGCCGGCTCGCGCACCAGCGCCCGGCCCAGCGCAACACGCTGGCGCTGGCCACCGGACATCGCCTTGGGCAGCTTGTCCATCATCTCGGTCAGACCCAGCGTCTGCGCCGCTTCGGCGATGCGTTTGTCGATGGTCGCCTTGTCATGCCCGCGCAGCTTCAGGCCGAACGCCAGGTTCTCGGCCACGGTCATGTGCGGATATAGCGCGTAGCTCTGGAACACCATGGCGATGTCGCGGTCCTTCGGCGCCACGTCGTTGACCACGCGGTCGCCGATGCTCAGCGTGCCACCGCTGATCTCTTCCAGGCCGGCCACCATCCGCAGCAGGGTCGACTTGCCACAGCCGGACGGGCCTACCAGCACCATCAGCTCGCCGTCGGCGACCTCGAAGGTGGCGTCCTTCACCGCGACCTGGCCGTTGTCATAGACCTTGCGCACACCCTGCAACTGCACTTTTGCCATATCACCTATCCGGTCCGCCCGAAGCCGGGCTGTCTTTTGGGACTGCCTCGGCCCTCCCGATGGCAGCGATGATTGCGCGCTTGCCGCATGACGGCGAGCACTGCAATCGAATACAGTTGCGCATTCTGCCATGTAAACGTTTTCACGTGGCACTATCCGATGATCGGTGCGCACCGATCTGCGTCGGCGGAAGAACGAAGCTTCCGCCGGGGCAGTGGTTTCGAATGGAACGGTCTTCCGGTGCCCGGTAGAACGCCCCTGACGAACCTCGGACAGGCAGTTGCGCGGATGTCCCCCGAACCCAGCCATGAAGCGATTGACAACGATGTCACCCGGATCTGAAACTCGAGCGATGCACGACACCCTCTTCCTGTTCGGTGCCACAGGTGATCTGGCCCAGCGCTACCTGTTCCCTTCGCTGCTTCGCCTGCTCGGCGACGGCCTGCTGCCGGAGGACTTCCGCATCCGTGCGCTGGCCCTGTCCGGGCATGACACCGAAGCCTTCCATGACATCCTGCGGCCGCGCCTGCAGCAGGCCATGCCGATGGCCTCACAGGACGACATCAACGGCCTGCTGCGCCGCATCGACTACCGCTCGGTCGACCTGCGCGATGTCGACTCGGTCGCCGCCGCCGTCTCCGACCTGGTGCACCGCAAGTGCGTCAGCTACCTGGCCATCCCGCCGGGCCTGTACATCTCCACCTGCGAAGGCCTGGCCAAGGGCGGCGCCCTCGCCGCCCCGGCACGGCTGATGCTGGAGAAGCCGATCGGCAGCGACAGCGAGAGCGCTGAGGAGATCATCAGCACCATCGGCCAGTGGATCGACGAGGACCGCGTGTTCCGCCTCGACCACTACCTGGGCAAGGCGGCGGTGCAGAACCTGATCGCGCTGCGCTTCGGCAACACGCTGCTGGAAGCGGTATGGAACCGCAACTACATCGAATCGGTGCACATCCTGGTGGCCGAGAGCGAAGGCGTGGATGGCCGCGACGCCTACTACGCCCGTTCCGGCGCGCTGCGCGATATGGTGCAGAGCCATATCCTGCAGCTGCTGTGCATGGTGGCCATGGAGCCGCCGGCCTCGCTGGAAGCTGATCGCATCCGCGACGAGAAGGTCAAGGTGCTTCGCGCTCTGCGTCCGCTCGATGCCAGGCACGCCGCGCGTGACAGCATCCGTGGCCGCTACACCGCCGGCACCATCAACGGCCAGCCGGCGCAGGCCTACCAGCCGCCGGAAGGCAGCGACGTGGAAACCTTCGCCGGCGTCACCGCGCACATCGACAACTGGCGCTGGAGCGGCGTGCCGTTCCACCTGGTCACCGGCAAGCGCCTGCCCGAACGCACCACCCGCGTGGTGGTCACGCTGAAGCCGGTCACCCACTGGCTGTTCGAGCGCCCGCAGCGTGCGCAGGCCGCACCGAACCGCCTGGTGTTCCAGCTGCAGCCGCAGGAGAACATCGAACTGGGCCTGATGAGCAGCCTGGCCGGCCCGGAATGGGGTGCGCTGGAACTGCATCCGCTGGAACTGGAACTGTCGGTGCCGACCGGCCTGCACCGCCGCATCGCCTACGAACGCCTGTTCCTGGATGCCTTCAACGGCAACCACACCCTGTTCGTGCGCGACGACGAAGTACGTGCCGCCTGGGCCTGGATCGACAGCGTGGCCGACGCCTGGAAGGAAGCCAAACTGCCGCTCGAACCCTACCCCGCTGGCCAATGGGGCCCAAGCAACGCAACGGAGTTCCTGCCGCAGGGCGTGGACGCACCGGACAGCGGAGCCTCGGCATGAGTGCCAGCTCGCAGCCGGTGCTGGTCGCCGACATCGGTGGCACCAACGCCCGCTTCGCCCTGGCCGACACCTCGCTGGACGCGCCATTGCTGAAGGAGAGCATCCGCGAGTACGCAGTGGCGGAGTTCCCGTCGCTCGGCGATGCGGCGCGCCACCACCTTGAGCAGATCGGCGCTGCCGCCAACCGCGGCGTGTTCGCGGTGGCCGGCCGCGTCGATGGCGATGAAGCCCGCATCACCAACCATCCGTGGGTGATCTCGCGCAGCCGCACCGCAGCGATGCTGGGTTTCAACGAACTGCACCTGATCAACGACTTCGCCGCGCAGGCGATGGCGATCTCGCTGCTGCAGCCTGATGACGTGGTCCAGGTCGGCGGTGCCGCCTGGGTACCGGGCAAGCCGGGCCAGCCGCGCAACTACGCGGTGATCGGCCCGGGTACCGGCCTGGGTGTGGGTGGTCTGATCCTGCGCCACGGCCGCTGCTATCCGCTGGAAACCGAAGGTGGCCACGTCAGCTTCCCGCCGGGAACGCCGGAAGAGATCCGCATCCTGGAGATCCTGTCCGAGCAGTTCGGCCGCGTCTCCAACGAGCGGCTGATCTGCGGCCCCGGCCTGGTCAACATCCATCGCGCAGTGTGCGAGATGGCCGGTATCGACCCGGGCCAGCTGCAACCGGTGGACGTGACCGCCCGTGCCCTGCATGGCGATCCGCAGGCAATGCGCACCGTCGATGTGTTCTGCGCCGTCTTCGGCGCCATCGCCGGCGACCTGGTCCTCACCCAGGGCGCCTGGGATGGCGTGTTCCTCACCGGCGGACTGACCCCGAAAATGCTCGATTCCCTGCAGCACTCCGGGTTCCGCCAGCGCTTCGAACACAAGGGGCGGTTCTCTTCGATCATGGCGCGGGTGCCGTCGCTGGCCGTGATGCACCCCCACGCCGGGCTGCTGGGCGCCGCAGCCTATGCCGCCGACGCCGAACGTGACGCACCAGGAGTTGCCGCATGAGCCCCACCTTCCACGACGATCGCATCGAGTTCATCCAGCATGGCGATGCCGATGGCTGGATCGAGGCGGTAGCCGCCGAGATGGCGCAGACCCTCAACCACGACATCAATGAAGTGGGCCGTGCGCGCATCCTGCTGTCCGGCGGCACCACGCCGGCACCGGTGTACCAGGCACTGGCCGAGCTGGACGTGCACTGGGACCGCGTGGAGGTGAGCCTGGCCGACGAGCGCTGGCTGTCGCCGCAGGATCGCGACAGCAACGCCTGGCTGGTGCGCGAGCACCTGCTCAAGCGCGCCGAGGGTGCCCACTTCGATCCGCTGGTGCGGATCGGCAAGCCGCTGCCGGAATGCGTCTACACCGCCAACCTGCAGGCCCAGCACAGCCAGCCGCCGAGCCTGGTGGCGCTGGGCATGGGCAACGACGGCCACACTGCCTCGCTGTTCCCGGGTTCGAAGGACCTTGCCCGTGCACTGGAAAGCACCCTGCCCTACGCAGCGCTGGATGCCACCGGCTGCCCCGGCGCGAACCAGTGGCCGCTGCGCATCACGCTGACCCCGCTTGGCCTGCGCCAGTGCCGCCAGCGCCTGCTGCTGCTGCGCGGCAAGCAGAAGCTGCAGGTGCTGCGCCAGGCGCTGGACAGCAACGATGCCCAGCAGTACCCGATCCTCAATGCGATCAACCTGGACGGCGCGCGCCTGCGCGTCCACTGGGCTGATTGATGTCGGCGGCGGTGCACTGCCGCCGCTTGCCTCTCGCCACCACGAACGCCGGTAGCCAATGAGCCTCCATCCGCAACTGCACGCCATCACTGAGCGCGTCATCCGCCGCAGCGCCGCCTCGCGCGCCGCCTACCTGGCCGCGATCGATGCCTCCCTGCGTGACGGCCCGTTCCGCAGCCGCCTGAGCTGCGGCAACCTCGCCCACGGCTTCGCCGCCTGCGGCGGCACCGACAAGAGCCGCCTGCGCGGCGGCGTGACGCCGAACCTGGGCATCATCACCGCCTACAACGACATGCTGTCGGCCCACCAACCCTTCGAGACCTATCCCGAGCAGATCCGCGAGATCGCCCGCGAACTGGGCGCCACCGCACAGGTGGCCGGCGGCGTGCCGGCGATGTGCGACGGTGTCACCCAGGGCCGCGGCGGCATGGAGCTGTCGCTGTTCTCGCGCGACGTGATCGCGCAGGCCACCGCAATCGGGCTCAGCCACGACATGTTCGACACCACCGTCTACCTCGGCGTGTGCGACAAGATCGTGCCCGGCCTGCTGATCGGTGCACTGGCCTTCGGCCACCTGCCGGCCGTGTTCGTGCCGGCCGGCCCGATGACCCCGGGCATCCCGAACAAGCAGAAGGCCGAAGTGCGCGAGCGTTATGCCGCCGGCGAAGCCACCCGCGAAGAACTGCTGGAAGCCGAGTCCGCCTCGTACCACGGCGCCGGCACCTGCACCTTCTACGGCACCGCCAATTCCAACCAGGTGCTGCTGGAAGCGATGGGCGTGCAGCTGCCGGGTGCGTCGTTCGTCAATCCCGGTACGCCGCTGCGCGATGCACTCACCCGCGAAGCGACCGAACGTGCGCTGGACATCACCGCACTGGGCGATGACTACCGTCCGCTCGGCCGGATCATCGACGAGCGCGCGATCATCAACGCGGTCATCGCGCTGATGGCCACCGGCGGTTCGACCAACCACACCATTCACTGGATCGCGGTGGCACGTGCGGCCGGCATCGTGCTGACCTGGGACGATTTCGACGAGCTGTCGCAGCTGATCCCGCTGCTGGCCCGCGTCTATCCGAACGGCGATGCCGACGTGAACCGTTTCGCTGCGGCCGGCGGCCCGGCGTTCGTGTTCGGGGAGCTGATCAAGGCCGGCCTGATGCACGGCGACCTGGTGAGCGTGGCGCGCGGCGGCATGGCCGACTACGCGCGCGAACCGCAGCTGCGCGATGGCCAGCTGGTGTACCTGCCTGGCCTGGAGCGCAGTGCTGATGACGAAGTGGTGCGTGGCGTCGACAACCCGTTCGAGCGCCAGGGTGGTCTGCGCCTGCTGCGCGGCAACCTGGGCAAGTCGCTGATCAAGCTGTCGGCGGTGAAGCCGCAGTACCGCACGATCGAAGCACCGGCGGTGGTGGTGGATGCACCGCAGGTGTTGAACAAGCTGCACGCCGGTGGCCTGCTGCCGCAGGACTTCGTGGCGGTGGTGCGATACCAGGGCCCGCGTGCCAACGGCATGCCCGAACTGCACTCGCTGGCGCCACTGCTGGGCCTGCTGCAGAACCAGGGCCGGCGCGTGGCGCTGGTCACCGACGGCCGCCTGTCCGGCGCCTCGGGCAAGTTCCCGGCGGCCATCCATGTGACGCCGGAAGCGGCGCGCGGTGGCCCGCTGGCCAAGGTGCGCGAGGGCGACATGATCCGCCTGGATGGCGAGGCCGGCACGCTGGAGGTGCTGGTGGATGCGGCGGAATGGGCCGCGCGTCCGCTGGCGCCGAACACTGCACCGGCCGCGCACGACCTGGGCCGGAATCTGTTCGCGATCAACCGTCGCGTGGTGGGTCCGGCCGACCAGGGGGCGATTTCGATTTCGTGCGGGCCGGCGGCGGCCGATGGCGGGCCGTGGGACTACGATGCGGAGTATGAGCTGGGGCACGATGCGGCAGCTGCGGCGGCGCCGCATGAGGCGAAGGACGCCTGAGGGTTGAAGAGCGCTGCGGGTGTGCGTTGGCGATGAGTGTCCTGGTTGAGGCGGCGGGTAGCCCCCACCAGGACACGCCGTAAACCCATCCATGGGGGCTCGGTCGCGGCATCCATGTTGCTCACGGTCCTGGTGGGGGCTACCCGCCGCCTCAGGACAGTTTCCCGGCGCCCTCGCGCCGCGAAGTGATCATTGAAAATCAAATTCGAAAGCAAAGGCAGAAGCAGAGCTATGGGTATCGAACAACATCAGGTGAAGGCGGCGGAGCTGTTGCATGCGGCGGGCATCCTGCCGGTGGTGACGGTTCATACGCTGGACCAGGCGCGTGCGGTCAGTGCGGCGCTGTTGGAAGGTGGTCTGCCGGCCATCGAGCTGACGCTGCGGACGCCGGTGGCGATGGAAGCGCTGGCGATGCTCAAGCGCGAGCTGCCGGATGTGGTGGTGGGCGCGGGCACGGTGCTGACCGTGGAGCAGATGCAGCAGTCCATCGACGCGGGTGCGGATTTCCTGGTGACCCCGGGCACCCCGCCAGCGCTGGCTGATGCACTGACCGCTGCGCCGCTGCCGGTGGTGCCGGGTGCGGCCACGCCGACCGAGCTGCTGTCGCTGTACGCGCGTGGATTCCGCGTGTGCAAGCTGTTCCCGGCCACGGCTGTGGGCGGACTGGCGATGATCAAGGGCCTGGCCGGCCCGGTGGCGGACCTGAAGCTGTGCCCGACCGGTGGCATCACCGAAAACACCGCTGCCGAGTACCTCGAACAGAAGAACGTGGTCTGCATCGGTGGCTCTTGGATGGTGCCGGGCAACTGGATCGCCGACGGCGAATGGGACAAGGTGCGCGCAAGCGCCGCTGACGCCGCGAAGATCATCAAGCGCGTACGCGGCCACTGAGTCCAACGCAATTGCAGAGCCGAGCCCATGCTGGGCTCCACGCCAGCGGAATGGAAAGCAGCCGAGCATGGGCTCGGCTCTACGGAACCAGCATCCAGAGCGCGCGCAGCGCGCGACCCGCTCCCGCTCTTCCTTCTTCATTCCGCGGTGGCGGCGCACGGAAACTGTCCGTGGCCCTGCGGAGGGATTGCGCAGGGGCGTGAGCGCCATGGATGGCGCGACCGAGCCTCCAGGGATGGATTCACGGCGTCCCCTGCGCAATCCCTCCGCAGGGCCACCCTCCAGAATCCAACCGCACCACCACCGCGAGGGGCTCAGCCGTTGGCCGAAACCCTTACAGCGGCCGCGCCGGGTCCACCAGCCCGTACTGGCTCGCCATCCGCGCCAGCGCGATGTTGTCGTGGATCCCCATCTTCTCGAACAAACGTGCCTTGTGCGTATTGACCGTCTTCGCACTCAGGCTCAGGCGCCGCGCGATGTCTTCCTGGCGCAGGCCCTGGGTCAGCAGCAACGCCACTTCCAGCTCGCGCGGCGAAAGGCTGTCGAACGGCGAACCGTTGCCTTCCACCGTCGACAATGCCAGGTTCTGGGCGATGCTGGTGCCCAGGTAGCGCCGACCACCTGCCACATCACGCACCGCGCGCAACAGCTCCTGTGCATCGCAGCCCTTGCCGATGTAGCCGGCCGCGCCAGCTTCAAGCAGCCGCTTCGGCAGCGGGCCGTCTTCCAGTACCGACACGATCACAACACGGGTATTGCGATGGCTGCGGACGATGCGCTCGGTCACTTCCATGCCACTCACACCCGGCAGATGCAGGTCGCACAGCACCACGTCCGGCAGCAGCTGGCGGACCTCACGCAGCGCGTCCTCGCCCGTCTCGGCTTCGCCCACCACCTCGATGTCGGATTCCCCCGACAGAATCATCTTCATACCGGTGCGGACCAGCGCGTGGTCATCCACCAGGTAGACTCGAATCGTCATTCACGTACCTCTTCGAATGCGGCCATTGCAGGTCAAGCTAGGCAGGGTGCCGATACCCTGCAAGCGCGTCCGGAATGCGGCGCCGGCAATCTGCCTTGCGCATCACATAACCGTGCGTTGTGCTTGCCCCCTGTCTTGCAGAACCTGCTGCAACGAAACAACTGATCTATCACGTAGACGTCCCTCAAGGGCCATCCACGTCAAACCCCCTGTGTTGGTGCTTCGCTGGCCTTCGCTGGCGGCGGGCCGTGACGTCGCCAGGGGTGCCGGCGACTGAACATGACCAGATAGCACCCTACCACCCAAACCAGCGCGGCACACCATCCGGCCAGGATGTCGGAGGGGTAATGCACCCCCAGGTAGACCCGGGACACGCTGACCAGCAGGCTGAATGCCGGTGCCAGCAGCAGCACCGGCCAGCGCCAGCGGGTGTTCCAGGCCAGCAGCACCAGGGTCACCGCCAGGGTCATCGAACCCATGGCGTGCCCACTGGGGAAGCTGAACGTCGATTCCGGCGCGATCGACTCCCACAGGCTGGGGCGCTGGCGCTGGAAGAAGTGCTTGCTGCCCATGTTCAGCAGCGCCGATCCCACGAAACTGACTGCGACGAAGGTCGCCTCGCGCCAGCGCCGGTAGCCCAGCAGCACGCCGATGATCAGCACGTCGGCCGGGATCAGGAACCACTCGTAGCCCAGTTTCGAGATGAGCACGAAGAAGCGGTCCAGCCATGGCGAATGCAGGCCATGCATCTGCCACAGCAGGGGCGCATCGAAATGGAACGATTCAAACTCGTGCACCTCGTCCGCCAGGGCGACGAAGCCTGCCAACGGCAGCAGCACGCCACCGAACAACAGGACCAGGCGCCAGGCGTTGCGCGCCATCCAGTGGCGGAAACCGGAGGCGGACTCCGGTGCGGCGAGGATGGCAGGCTTATCCGGCGCTTCGGACATATTTGTGTTCGACGTAGTCGTCGATCAGGGCAACGAACTCCTGGGCGATGTTGTCGCCGCGCAGGGTCACCTTCTTCTCGCCATCGACGAACACCGGCGCAGCAGGCGTTTCACCCGTGCCCGGCAACGAGATGCCGATGTTGGCATGACGCGACTCGCCCGGCCCGTTGACGATGCAGCCCATCACCGCCAGGGTCATGTTTTCCGCACCCGGATGCTGGATCTTCCACAGCGGCATCTTCTCGCGCACGTGGTTCTGCACCACCTTGGCCAGTTCCTGGAAGAACTCGGAGGTGGTACGGCCGCAGCCCGGGCAGGCCGTGACCAGCGGCGTGAAGGCGCGCTGGCCGGTGGTCTGCAGCAGTTCCTGGGCGACGATCACTTCCTGTGTGCGCGACTGGCCCGGTTCCGGGGTCAGCGAAATGCGGATGGTGTCACCGATGCCTTCCTGCAGCAGCACGCTCAGCGCCGCGGACGATGCCACGATGCCCTTGCTGCCGATACCGGCCTCGGTCAGGCCCAGGTGCAGGGCGAAATCGGAGCGCTGGGCCAGGTCGCGGTACACCGCGATCAGCTCCTGCACGCCACTGACCTTGGCCGACAGCACGATGCGGTCGCGTGGCAGGCCCAGCTCCACCGCCTGCTCGGCCGAATCCAGCGCCGAGCGGATCAGCGCCTCGCGCAGCACGCGGCCGGCGTCCCAGGGCTGTTCACGCAGGTTGTTCTCGTCCATCAGCTTCGCCGCCAGTGCCTGGTCCAGCGAGCCCCAGTTGGCGCCGATGCGCACCGGCTTGTTGTAGCGGATCGCGAACTCGATCAGCTGCGCGAACTGCAGGTCCTTCTTCTTGCCGAAGCCGACGTTGCCGGGATTGATGCGGTACTTGGCCAGCGCTTCGGCACACGCCGGTTCGGCGGTCAGCAGCTGGTGGCCGTTGTAGTGGAAGTCACCGATCAGCGGCACGTCGATGCCCATCATCGCCAGCTTGTCGACGATGCGCGGAATCGCCGCGGCGGCTTCAACGGTATTGACGGTCAACCGCACCATCTCCGAACCGGCACGCCACAGATCGGCCACCTGCTTCACGCTGGAGGCAACGTCGGATGTGTCGGTGTTGGTCATCGACTGCACCACCACCGGCTTGCCACCACCAACGGTGACCCCGCCGATCTGGACGGCATGGGTCTGGCGGCGCGGCCAGGTAGTGGCATCGGAGGGGGGAGTCGGGCGGGTGACGGCGTCGTGCATGGGCGCATTCTACCGCCCGGCCCCGCATTCGGGGTGACTCGCATTCAGCCGGCGGCACGGCTGCGGCCTATTGTCGCAGGCACGCCTGCGCGTGAACGCATACGATGAGCGTGCATGACCGGTCCCGACGCCCCTTTTCTCCGAACCCTGTGCAGCCTGCGCTGGCTTGCCGTAGGCGGCCAGGCCGCCACCATCCTGGTCGCCACCTGGGTGTTGGGCCTGCCGTTGCCACAGCTGCCGCTGTGGGCCGGCGTGGCGGTGCTGACCCTGTTCAACGTCTATACCCAGCTGCGCCCGGAAGCAGCTGACACCGCACCACTGACCGCGTTCGGCCACATCCTGGTGGACGTGATCATCCTGACCTGGATGGTCGGCTGGAGCGGTGGCATGGCCAACCCGTTCAGCTCGCTGTTCCTGATCCTGATCGCACTGGCGGCGTTTGCCCTGCCCCTGCGCTGGGCGCTGGCGGTGGCGCTGGCCTGCCTGCTTGGCTACGCCAGCAGCGGCATCTTCGGCCAGTCCCTGCCGGACGGCTACTTCCGCGCGCAGGATCTCAACCGCTGGGGCGTGGTTGCCAACTTCCTGATTTCCGCGGCGGTGGTGCTGGCGTTCTCCACCCGGCTGGCGCTGGCGCTGCGCCAGCGCGAACTGGAACTGTCGGCGCTGCGCGAGCGCTTCGCCCGCAACGAGGGCATCGTTGCCCTGGCCACCCACGCCGCGTCGGTAGCGCATGAACTGAACACGCCGCTGGCGACCATGACCCTGCTCGCCGACGATGTGGCCGAGCGCAGCGAAGAGCCTGAAGTCCGCGAGGACATGGAAACCCTGCGCGAGCTGCTGGTGCAGTGCCGCGAGCGCGTGCTGGCGCTGGCTGCGCCAGCCTCGGCCGATGCACCGGGGCGCAGCCACTCCAGCGCGCAGCAGGTGCTGGAACAATGGCGCCTGGTGCGGCCGACCATCGATCTGCATCGCAACGACGATGCGCCGTTGCGGCTGCCGCTGGATCCCGGCGTGGGCCACCTGCTGATGGTCCTGCTCAACAATGCCGCCGATGCCGGCGAACAGGCCGGCCGGCCGCGTGTGGACCTGGACCTGCGTATCGAAGGCGACGACCTGATCGGCGAGGTGCGCGACTACGGTCACGGTTTCAACGCGCGCGCTGCGGTGCTGCCAGGCAAGCTGTTCGGCAGCAGCAAGAGTGAAGGCATGGGGGTCGGCCTGGCCCTGTCCCATGCCACCATCGAACGCCTCGACGGCGAGATGTGGATGCGCCCGGCCCAGGGGGCCGGCAGCTGCGTCGGCTTCCGCCTGCCGCTGGCCCCACGCGAGGAATCCCCATGAGCCTTCACCACTCCACCCTGGGCCTGCTGGTCGACGACGACGAGCTGTACCTGCGTACCCTGCAGCGCAGCCTGGCCCGCAAGGGGCTTGAAACGCAGACCGCGCAGGACGCCGCCAGTGCACTGGCACTGGCCCGCCAGCATCCGCCGGCGTTCGCGCTGATCGACCTGAAGCTGGGCAGCGATTCCGGCCTGGCCCTGATCCAACCGCTGCGCGCGCTGCGCGCTGACATGCGCATCCTGCTGGTGACCGGCTACGCCAGCATCGCCACCGCTGTGGAAGCGATCAAGCTCGGCGCCGACGACTACCTGCCGAAACCGGCCACGGTACCGATGATCCTGCGCGCCCTGGGCGAGGAAGACGACGGCCCGGCCGACGATGGCGAAATGGAAGTGCCCGATGCGATGACACCGATCAGCCGCCTGCAGTGGGAACACATCCAGCAGGCAATGCACGAGACCGGCGGCAATGTCTCTGCGGCAGCGCGCCTGCTCGGCATGCACCGGCGTTCGCTGCAGCGCAAGCTGGCCAAGCGGCCCAGCCCGGAGCGCGATCCGAGCCGGTGATCGCTGCCGCCCCCGCCGGCTCAGGCCTCGGCCAGTGCCGTCCTGTCCTGCACCGCGTTGGAACGCGGCGGCGCCATCGCATTGGCCCGCGCCGCCATGGTCTCCTGCAGCAGCGGCGAGGGCAGCACACAGGCCGGATGCATGCGCAGGAAGCCGTACACCGCGCCTGCCAGCCCGATCATCAAGCCCGGCGTAAAGGCCGCGCGGGTCAAGCCGCCGACCATGCCTTGGTGCTCTTCGATCGACGACACGATTTCGATGGCCGCTTCGTCTTCGGGATAAGGGCAGCCGACCGGATCCAGCGCAGCTGCCAGCACCAGCAGTTCCCGGCTGGAAACATCGCCGTGGCACAGGGTGTGGCTGAACCCCCATTTGCCACGCGTATCGGCAACGGCGCGGCGCATGTCACGCAGCTGCGCCGGATCGCCGGTACGGGCGTATAGATCTGCAGCAGCCAGACCGATGCCGACGCTGCCATGGCACCAGGTCGGGAAGTTCTTCTGCCCGTCCTGGAGATGGATGTCACGCCAGTGCCCGGTGTGCGGTTCGAACAGTGCTGCCTGGAACGCAAACGCATCCTCTGCCAGTTGTCGCCAGGCCATGCGCTCGGCCGCGCTGCCGGCCTCCGAGCGCGCCAGACGCGCCAATGCCCACCCCATGCCCATCGCGCCATGGCCAAAGCCACCGATCGGCTCCCTGAACTGTGGCGTTGGCCAGCGCGCCCCGCCAGCGTCGACAATCGCCGAATCCTGCATGCGGCGCCCTGCCGCAGCCGCCAGCTCCAGCCAGCGCGCATTGCCGGTGGCCTCGGCCAGCGCCAGCAACGGCAGGATCATGCCCGAGACGCCATCAATCAGTTCGAATTTCACCGGCCCCTGGAAGCCCCGGCGTTCCGCCGCTTCCGCACAGTGCTCGGCCAATGCCAGCAATGCCGGCCGCTGCAGCAGATCGTGCAACGCCAGCAGTGTCCATATCTGGGAACCTGTACCGACGAATCCGCCATCAATCTCGGCGGGATGCTGCTCGCACATGGTCTGGAACACCGCGATGGCGCCCTCGATGGCCGGATCCAGCCCCGCTACGGCATCGGCGCGCCCCTGCTCTACTTCGCGACGGTAGGCGGCCAGCGCGAAGGCAATGCCCCCCAGTCCGAAGTACAGGTCAGGCTGCACGGGCTGGACCGTCCACCCGGTACGGGTCACCTCGGGCGTGATCCAGGTCATCGAACCGTCTTCACCGTGCACGGCAAGCCGCAGAAGATTGTCCACCGCATGTGCCGCGAGCGTACGTCGGCGCGGGTCAAGATCCTCCGCGCGCGGTTGCCGCGCCGCGTAACTGTAGCCGGAGCGGGCCTCGGCACGTGCCAGCGCATGCTGGTTCAGGTCGGTGGCCACCAGCGTGCTGCGGATGGTCACGTCTTCCAGATCGATGCGCATTGCGCGCCAGTTGTCGGCGATGGAGCGGATGCGGGCCGCATCCAGCTGCGATGTGAAGATTGGAATATCCCCGTGGCGCAGGTCATCCACTTCGCCGCGCACGGTTTCCAGATCCGATGGCGCAGCCGGCGACACCGCCGCATTCCGCACCAGCAGATCGATCGCGCGTTCCACCGCCGGGGCTTCCTTGTGCAGCGACGCCGGATGCCAGAGCATCCGGCCGAGCTCGGCGTAGGCCATGGTGGGCCGCCGCACATCCCGCACCTGGCATCCTTCGAAGCCCGCCAGCAACTGCATCAGTTCCCCCCTGGCATCCAGCGCGCGCAGGCGCCCGCTGGCGTCGACGAAACCCTCGCTGATGTGGTCCCAGTACAACGAAACATCCGGCTGCGGGCTCGGATGGTTCTGTGCGACGGCGACCTCTGCCTCGACCAGGCCCAGCCGTGCCGGCGCCGTCCCGTCTTCGATGATCACCGGCACCTGCACGCGCGGCTGCTCGCCAGGCAGTGCGCCGGCTGCGGACAGGTCCACGCCTTCCATGCCGAGGCCGGTGGTGCGGAACGGCACGATACCGGTGCGCAGCACCGAATTGCGCATCAGCTTGACGGCCGTGTCGTAGGCATCGCCCAGACCTGATGGTTCGACGTCGATGACCTGCGAGAACACGCTTTCGGCGTCGACCACCACCGGCACCGGCCCGACCGCGATCAGGTTCTCCAGATGGATGTCGGTCCCGCCCACCAGGCGCAGGATGGCCAGCCAGTGACCGAGACCGCGGTAATAGGCCCGCAGCTCTTCGTCACCGGAACAATAACGGTGCTCGGCAAATGCGGCCCAGCCGTGGCTGCCACGATCCACCACACGCGGCACGCGTACCCGGCCAGGGCCCTCGCCGAAGACGGCGGCAAGCAGGCCATCAAGCGTGGCATCGATGCGCAGCGAGCGCGGCTTGTACATCAGCGTACCGCCGTCGAACTGCAACCGCGCCACGGTCCGGCCGCCACCGTGCAGGTCACCGCGCCCCAGCGACACGGCACGCAGCGATTCTGCCGGACTGCCGAGCAGGTCCGTCAGCAGCGCACGATCACGGCCGATGCGCGCGGCCAGCTCCACCACGGCCGCACATTGTCCTTCGAGCATGCGCGACAGCCGCGGCAGCAGCACCGGGTAGCGTCGCTGCAGATGCTCATGGAAGCCCTCGCCGATGGCGAGGGCTACGAATTCGTCCAGCGCACCGGCACTCTCAAGCGGGCCGATGTCACCACCGCGCGCGGCCGCATGCAGTTCCAGCAACAGTACGCGGTTGAGCTTGAGCTGGGCATGTTCACGAAGCGCCGCATCGCCCTGCTCATGCAGGAGTGCGCGCTCGTCCGGCCGCAGATCGATGGCGGGGTCGTGCAGGCCAGCCGCCAACGCGGCGCGCGCCTCGGCAAGAAAATGTTCGGTGATGCGCGCAAACGCGGCCGCAGCCGGAGAAGCGGTCATTACGCCCCCTGCAAAGTGTCCAGAGTCTGTTCCAGTCGCCGGCACGCMGCGCAHGCCGCTGCGTGCCGGCTCGGGCTACATCAACAGCACAGGCAGTGATTGACCACCGACATCGTGGTGGTGCACTCGGTACCGCCACCCGTGATCAGGGTGTCAGAGGCCGACGTGAGCGCGGACTCGGTGGCCCCAGCGCCATAGATGAACAGCGAACCCGCAGGATTGGCGCACCCATCCACATCGTCCGAGCCGTTGAGCCAGCCGGACACAACATCGTCATTCAGATCCATTCGCAATCTCCTGTCATTCACAACATGAGGCGTTGAGAACGTGGATCGATTCCACGTTCCTTCGGATACGGCCAGTCCCTGGCATCAACATCATGCTGCGAGCGATACTGGATGACAGGTACAGCCGCCCGTGCACAGTGCATCGGTACTTGAAGTGCAGTCAAGCTGCGCTGCGGCAGGCACGCGAAAGCGCTGCATGTGCAGCACAGAAGCGACACGGAACGAGTGGCCGCGCAGCCATTCACGCGCGACCGGATCGAAGGCAGCCGGAAAGACACGGGATGGCCGGCCGGCGCCGGCACATCCGCAGGCCGGGTCAGCCCTTCAGCTGCGCAAGAATCTCGCGGGTCATCGGATCGGCAACCGCCACATCCTCACCCTGAAGCGCCGGCAGCAGGCCACTGGCCAGCTGCTTGCCCAGCTCGACACCGAACTGGTCGAAGGCGTTGATGTTCCAGATCACCGACTGCACGTACACGGCGTGTTCGTACATGGCGATCAGTGCGCCCAACGCCTGCGGGGTCAGCGCGTCGAGCAGGATCAGCGTGCTCGGGCGGCCACCCGGGTAATCGCGGTGCGGATCGTCGCTGCTCTGTCCGTTGGCCAATGCCTCGGTCTGTGCCAGCAGGTTGGCCAGCAGCGCCTGGTGATTGATCGTGTACGGATCATCGTTGTGGACACAGCCGATGAAATCGGCCGGAACGATGCTGGTGCCCTGGTGCAGCGCCTGGAAGAAGCTGTGCTGCACGTCGGTACCCGCCCCGCCCCACCACACCGGCACGGTATCGGTGGTGACCGGCTGGCCGTCGCGCTGCACGCGCTTGCCCAGGCTTTCCATCACCAGCTGCTGCAGGTAGGCCGGCAGCAACGCCAGGCGCTGGTCGTAGGTCATCACCGCATGCGTGGCATGGCCCAGCAGATTGCGGTTCCAGATGTCGGTCAGGCCGTGCAGCACCGGCAGATTGCGCTCCAGCGGTGCATCCAGCACATGCGCATCCATCTGCGCCGCGCCTTCCAGCAACTGTTCAAAGCACTCGAAGCCGATCGCCAGCGCGATCGGGAAACCGACCGCCGACCACAGCGAATAACGACCACCCACCCAGTCCCACATCGGCAGCACACGATCGGCGGCGATGGCAAAGGCCTTGGCGGCACGTTCCGGATTGGCACTGACCGCATACAGGCGGTCGCTGCCGCCCAGCCAGTCGTGCAGGATCTGCCCGTTGAGCAGGGTTTCCTGGGTGCCGAAGGTCTTGGAAATGAGGATGCCGGCAGTCCTGGCCGGGTCCAGCGTGGCCAGTGTGCGCTGCATTGCGGCGCCGTCCACGTTCGACACGAAATGCACGCGCAGGCGCGCACCGCTGACCGGGCGCAGCGCGTCGGCGACCAGGCGCGGGCCAAGGTCGGAACCACCGATGCCGACACTGACCACATCGGTCACGCCGCTGTCTTCCAGCGCGCGCACCAGCACGCCCATGCGCTGGCGGATTTCGCGCGCGGTGGCATAGGCTTCGGCTGCAACCGGTGCATCGACCACGTCGCCGCGCAGTGCGGTGTGCAGTGCGGCGCGGCCTTCGGTCAGATTGACCTGCTCACCACGGAACAGGCGCGTGATGGCACCACCGACATCACGTTCGGCGGCCAATGCCAGCAGGGCCTGCAACGCCGCGGCATCGTATTTCTGCCGGGCGAAGTTGACGTACAACGGACCGACCCGCAGCGCCAGGTCCTGCACGCGGCCAGGTTCGGCGGCGAGGAGGCTGGGGATGCTTGCGCCCTTCAGGCGCTGGGCGTGGGAATGCAGCGAGTCGAATCCGTTGTTCGTTGTCATGCGGCCTGGGTCGGGATGGTGTCGTTGGTGTGGGTGATCTGGTTCTTGCCATCAACGTACACCAGCTTCGGCTTGAAGCTGTCGGCTTCCTGCTCGGTCATGCTGGCGAACGCGGCGATGATGATGATGTCACCGACCTGCACGTGGCGCGCAGCGCCACCGTTGAGCGAGACAACGCCGCTGCCGGCTTCGGCGCGGATGGCATAGGTCGAGAAGCGCGCACCATTGGTCACGTCCCAGATGTGCACCTGCTCGAACTCGCGGATGCCGGTGGCAGCCAGCAGGTTGTCATCGATGGCGATCGAGCCTTCGTAGTTCAGCTCGGAATGGGTGACGGTGGCGCGGTGGATCTTGGTCTTGAGCAGGGACAGGTGCATGGGGGCGCTGCAACGGCAAAGGAAAGAGCGGATTCTAGCACCCGCTTGGCCATCGTCAGGGGGCTGCGGCAGGACGCTGAAGGCCGTTCAGGTGCCCTCGCCCGGCGGCGCTGCCGGAACGCGGCTGGAGCCATCCTCCAGCGAGAGGCGGAACACCGTATGGAAGGCCAGCCCGGCGACCAGACCGAAGCCACCCGCGGCCAGCACCTGCAGGGCGTAGCCGATCACGTCGAAGGTGTCGATATAGCGCAGGCGGTGCAGCAGAGGGCCCTGGGTTTCACCCGGCCAGGCGCAGGTGGCCATCGCCAGCGCTCCCAGCCCAAATCCGACCAGCAGGAAACGGACCCGGCGCAGGCGTCGCTGAGACTGCTGGATCAACGCCATCGGCAGCAGCACGGCAATCGCGTTGCAGGCCGCCAGCACGAACATCAGCCCCCCACCGGTGAGCGCAGGTACCGGCGTGCGCGTGAACTCGAGTGCGAACAACAGACCGCCGAACAGTTGCGCTGGCAGCATGCCGGCCGCCAGAACGGCCAGGATCGAGGCCTGGACAAGACCGCCGGTATCAGTGCTGGGGGTCTTCACTTCCCGTCTCCCGTCCTTGGAAAGTGGAGAGGCGCCGTTTGCGGGCGCCCCGGAGCCGCATGCGGCTCAGAACTCCAGGTTGTCGATCAGACGCGTCGTGCCCAGTCGTGCGGCGATCAGCGCCACGCGGCCACCACCGTCGAAGGTCGGTTCGGCCAGCTCAGGGGTGCGCAGCACCGCGTAGTCGACCTGGAAACCGGCCGCCTGCAGTGCGGCCGTGGCGTCGGCCTCGATCTGCGCCCGCGTGTACCCGGCAACGTAGCCTTCGCGCATGCCCAGCAGCGTGCGGTGGATGGTCGTCGCGACCGGGCGCTGTTCGGCGCTGAGGTACTGGTTGCGCGAACTCTTGGCCAGGCCGTCCTCGTCGCGCACGATCTCGGCGCCGACGATCTGGATCGGGAACGACAGTTCGGCCACCATCTGCCGGATCACCGCCAACTGCTGGTAGTCCTTGCGGCCGAACACGGCCACATCCGGCTGCACCTGCAGGAACAGGCGCGCCACCACCGTGCAAACGCCATCGAAATGGCCCGGGCGGCTGGCGCCTTCAAGCACTTCACTGACACCCGGCGCGTGCATCTGCGTGGTCCTGTCCACACCCAGCGGGTACATGGCCTCGACGCTGGGCAGCCACACCGCGTCGCAGCCGACCTGCTCCAGCCCGGCCACGTCGGCCTCGGGCGTGCGCGGGTAGCGGCTGAAGTCTTCGTTCGGCCCGAACTGGGTCGGATTGACGAAGATGCTCGCCACCACCTTGTCGGCGTACTGGCGGGCCAGGCTCACCAGCGAATGGTGGCCACCATGCAGGTTGCCCATGGTCGGCACCAGCGCCACGCGCAGGCCTTCGCGCTTCCACTGGGCGATCTGCTCGCGCAATGCGCCGAGCTCGTTGAAGGTCTGGATCATTGGGCGTAGGCGTGCTGTTCGTCAGGGAAGCTGCCGTCGCGCACGGCGTCGGCATAGGCGCGGGTGGCACCGGCCACCGAGCCGCCTTCGGCAAGGAAATCCTTGACGAACTTGGGACGGCGATGGCCACTGTCCAGGCCGAGGAAATCGTGCAGCACCAGCACCTGGCCATCGCACTGCGGGCCGGCACCGATGCCGATGGTTGGTACATCCACCGCCGCGGTCACTTCCGCGGCGACCGGGGTCGGCACGCATTCGAGCACCATGATGCTGGCGCCCGCGGCGGCCACGGCCCTGGCATCTTCCACCAGCTGGCGCGCGGCATCGCCACGGCCCTGGATCTTGAAGCCGCCCAGGCGCAGCACCGACTGCGGGGTCAGGCCCAGGTGCGCACAGACCGGAATCTCGCGCTCGACCAGGTAGCGGATGATGTCGACCTTGAAGCCCGCGCCTTCGATCTTGACCATCTCGGCACCGGCCTGCAGCAGCTGCAGCGAGGCATCCAGCGCGCGTTCCGGGGTGGCATCGGCACCGAACGGCAGGTCGGCCACCAGCAGCGCACGCTGCAGCACGCGGGACACCGCACGGGTGTGGTAGACCATGTCGGCCACGGTCACCGGCAGAGTCGAATCATGGCCCTGTACGACCATGCCCAGCGAATCGCCAATCAGGATCAGGTCGACGCCATTGGCATCGAAGGTGCGGGCGAAGCCAGCGTCGTAGGCGGTCAACATGACCAGCTTCTGGCCATTGCGCTTGGCCTCGGCCAGGGCGGGAACGGTCCAGGGCTTGCTGTCTGCGTGGGTGCTCATGTGCTGATAACCGGGGGAGATAACCCGGCCATTATCACCCTATCGGCGCGATCCCGCAGGCATCCACCCGCATCACTGCATCCCGCACGCGGCCATGGCCGGGAATAGCCAGATCCGGCGCGATTTCGGCCAGCGGCACCAGGACGAAAGCACGCTCATGCATGTAGGGGTGCGGCACCTGCAGGCCGGGCTGATCGAGCACCTGCGCGCCATACAGCAGCAGGTCCAGGTCCAGCGCGCGCGGCCCCCAGTGCACCGCCGCGTCACGCACGCGACCAAAGCGCTGCTCGAGCGCCAGCATCGCCTGCAGCAGCTCGTTGGCCGGCAGAGAGGTTTCGACCGCGGCCACCGCGTTGACGAACGGTGGCTGGTCTTCATTGCCCCAGGCCGGCGTTGCGTACAGGCGCGAGGCCTGGAGCACACGGGTCCCGGGCAGGCCGTCCAGCGCGGCAATCGCCGCGCCGACGGTCGTGGCCGCGTCGCCGAGGTTGGCGCCGAGGCCGATCCACGCAGGCGTCATGGCTTATTCGCCCGCTGCACCGGCCGAGGCACCCGGACGGCGGCGGCGACGGCGCCGCTTGCGCGGTGCTCCGCTCTCGTCATCGCCCTCTTCGCTGTGCATCGCATCCAGCGACGATTCCAGCTCGCGGCCGGACTGGGCCTGTGCCTCACGCCAGAATTCAACATCGGCGGCGTGCTCTGCCGAAGCCACCTGGCGCAGGCTGAGGAAGTCGAACGCGGCGCGGAAGCGCGGGTGGGTGAGCGTACGGAATACGCGCTTGCGCTGGCGCGAGCCGAAGCGCGACTGCAGCAGCCAGATTTCCTGCATCGGCAGCGAGAAGCGGCGCGGCAGTGCGATGGTGCTCAGCTGCTGCACCGTCACACGGTCGGCAGCACGGCGCTGTGCCTCCTCCGGTGCCACGCCCTGCTTGAGCAGGGTTGCCTGCGCGCGGCAGAACGCCGGCCACAGCAGCAGCGCGAACAGGAACGACGGCGAGACCGGCTCGTCGTTGGCCACACGTGCATCAGTGTTGGCCAGTCCCTCGACCAGCATGCGACGCAGCGCGCCGGTGCGGTTGGACTTCAACGCCTTGGCGCTTTCCGGGAACAGCACGTCGAGCAGGCCGTAGCGTTCCAGGCCTTCGAAGCTGGCCACGCCGTGCCCGGACAGGAACAGCTTCAGCACTTCCTCGAACAGGCGTGCCGGCGCGGCTTCGTTGAGCAGGCCGGCCAGATGCGGGATCGGCGAGGCGGTGCCCTCTTCGATCTGGAAGCCGAGCTTGGCCGCCAGGCGCACGGCGCGCAGCATGCGTACCGGGTCTTCCTGGTAGCGCTGTACCGGGTCGCCGATGAGTTTCATCAGGCGCGCCTGCACGTCTTCGAAGCCGCCGGTGTAGTCACGCACCGAGAAGTCCTCGATGGCGTAATACAGGGCGTTGCAGGTGAAGTCGCGGCGGACTGCGTCGTCTTCGATGGTGCCGTACACGTTGTCGCGCACGAGCATGCCGTTTTCCATCTCGCGGTCGCCGCTGCCGTCATCGCTGTTGGCACGGAAGGTGGCGACTTCGATGATCTCGCGGCCGAACACAACGTGGGCGAGGCGGAAGCGGCGGCCGATCAGGCGGCAGTTGCGGAACAGCTGCTTGACCTGTTCGGGCGTGGCGTCGGTGGCCACGTCGAAATCCTTGGGTTGGCCATTGACCAGCAGGTCGCGCACCGCGCCGCCGACAAGGTAGGCGCCGAAGCCGGCATCGCGCAGGCGATAAAGCACGCGCAGGGCGTTCGGGCTGATGTCCTTGCGGGAGATCGTGTGCTGGTCGCGCGGGATGACGCGCAGGCTGAACGGTGATGTAGCAGGGGAAATGATGTTGGCGCTTCCGGTTGAAGTTTCGGGATTGCCCAATGGCATCGAGGTGCATATACTAGCGCTCCTGCCTCGGCAGCGACACAGTTACGCTCCCTTCGTCTAGTGGTTAGGACGTGGCCCTCTCAAGGCTAAAACAGGGGTTCGAGTCCCCTAGGGAGCGCCAGTCGCCGCAGCAGGAACCGAAAAAGCCCGCCTCGTGCGGGCTTTTCTGTTTTCCGGGGCTTGCAATGGCATCGATCGGCTTGGTCGCTTTGGCGCCTGCCTGTCCCTGCGCGGGAGGGGGCGGGTCACCCTTGCCTGGACACGCAAAAGCCCATCCATGGTGCTCGATGGCGCCATCCATGCCGCCAACGGTCCAGTCAAGGGTGACCCGCCCCCTCCTGACAGTTTCCCGCGACGGCGGTCGCAACCACCCAGACGACGCGCTTCGGAAAATCCGCCGGAACCGCAATGCCTGACGCGAAGGCGGGGCAGCTCAAGCCGGGACCGTTGGCGCCATGGATGGCGCCATCGAGCCCCCATGGAAGGGTTTACGGCGTGTCCCGGATTGGGCTGCCCCGCCTTCGCCCTCGATGCCACTGAGGCGCCAACGGAACACAACCGAAGCCAGTCGCCGTCAGCCTTCCATCTGCTCCAGCTCCTTGCCCTTGGTCTCGCGCACGTAGCGGACCACGAAGAAGATCGAGAGGATGGCCGCCACCGTATAGATGCCGTAGGCGCCGGCCAGGCCGATGCCGGCCAGCAGCATCGGGAAGGTCACGGTGATCGCGAAGTTCGAGGTCCATTGCGCGGCGCCAGCCACCGCCAGCGCCGGGCCGCGGATCTGGTTGGGGAACATCTCGCCCAGCATCACCCACATCACCGGGCCCCAGGACATGTTGAAGAACACCACGTAGACATTGGCCGCGACCAGCGCCAGCCGCCCCATGCCATCGGACAGCTGCAGGCGACCGTCGGCCAGGCTGCCGCTGGCGAAGGCCACCACCATCAGCACCAGCGCCACCGACATACCGACCGAGCCGACCCACAACAGAGGCCTGCGGCCGATGCGGTCGATCAGCACCACTGTCAGCAGGCAGGCACCAATGCTCAGTGCGCCGGACAGCACGTTGATCAGCAGCGCATCGCCTTCAGAGAATCCAACGGCCTGCCACAGCACCGCACCGTAGTAGAACACCACGTTGATGCCCACCAGCTGCTGGAACATCGCCAGGCCGATGCCCACCCACAGGATCGGGCGCAGCTTGCCGGTGGCCTTGTCGCGCAGATCGGCAAAGCGCGGCTTGTGCTGGTCCTGGGCCAGGCTGGCTTCGATCTCGGCCTGCTTGGTGGTAGCTGCCGCTTCACCGTACAAGCGCGAAAGCACCGCCCTCGCCTGCGCCTGCCGGCCTTTCAGCACCAGGAACCGCGGGCTTTCCGGAATCACCAGCAACAGCACCAGGAACAATGCGGACGGCACTGCCTGCATCCAGAACATCCAGCGCCAGGCCTCATGACCCAACCACAAGGGCTCGGTTGACGCGCCGGCGGCACGCGCCAGAAGGTAGTTGCTGAGGAAGGCAGCGAACAGGCCACAGATGATGGCCATCTGCTGCACCGTGGCCAACCGCCCCCGATAGCGTGCCGAGGCGACTTCGGCGATGTAGGCCGGCGACATCACACTGGCCGCACCCACCGCAAATCCTCCCAGCACCCGGGCCGCGATGAACAACCAGGAGGCATGGGCGGCCCCGGCGCCCAGCGCCGAGACCAGGAACAACAGCGCCGACACGATCAGCACGCCACGACGGCCCAGCCGGTCACCCAGCCAGCCCGCGAGGAACGCGCCGATCGCACAGCCCAGCAGCATCGAGGCGACTTCGAATCCCAGTGCCGCCTCGCTGGAGTTGAACGCCTGGCGCAGGCCGTCGACCGTGCCATTGATGACACCGCTATCGAAGCCGAACAGGAATCCACCGAGGGTGGCCACACAGCTGATCAGGACGATGAAGGCAGTGTTCTCTCCGCCATGGGAGGCGGTGCCGGGCTGGGCTTGGGACATGGACGATCCTGCTGGGAAGGGAGTGCGGCCACCTGCGGCGACCGGGCGCCCGAAGCGTCGCACAGGCCCCGCCCTGCCGCCAACGGGGGCGCAGCCGAGCCTGCCAGACGCCCGTTTTCCGCCCCGCGCCGACACCGGGGGCCAACCTGTTCTAGAATTGGCGGGTTCAGGAATCGATCCACCCCCAGCCCATGCCCTTTGTCGTTACCGAAAACTGCATCAAGTGCAAACACACCGATTGCGTGGAAGTGTGTCCCGTGGATTGCTTCCACGAAGGCCCCAACTTCCTGGTGATCGACCCGGATGAGTGCATCGACTGCACCCTCTGCGAGCCGGAGTGCCCGGTCAACGCGATCTTCCCGGAGGACGATGTCCCGGCCGGCCAGGAAGCTTTTGTCGCGCTCAACGCCGAGCTGTCGCGCGAGTGGCCGGTGCTGACCGTGCGCAAGGATCCGCCCGCCGATGCCGGCGAGTGGGATGGCAAGCCGGACAAGCTGAAGCTGCTGGAGCGCTGAGAAGCGCCTGCTGCCGGAAATGGAAAAGGGCGCCGTCGGCGCCCTTTTCATTTCCGGCAGGTGCCAACCTCGTCGGTTGGCACACCCACGCCATCTGGTAGGTGCCAACCTTGGTTGGCACACAAGCGCCGACCAAGGTCGGCCTCTACCAGAGCGGGTGCGGACCAAGGCCCACCCCCAGCCGGCTGGCTCTTACTGTGCCAGCTTCGCCTTCAGCGCGGCGATCAGCTTCACCGGCGCTTCGGCGGTGGCCGGCAGGCCACGCGGGTCAACCGCGGAGATGTAGGCACCAGCATCGACGGCGACCACGCGGACCAGGAAGTTGCTGCCTTCGTAGGCCACGTCGTACGAGCCCAGCAGCTGCGCACGGCTGGCGATGGTCACGCCCTCCACGCCTTCCAGCGCGGTGCCGACCTTGGCGAAGGCTTCATCCTTGCCACCGGCGATGGTGAAACCGGTGTTGCCGACGGCCGGGGCCGCAGCTGCCGGGGCCGCCGGCTTGATCGCCGAAGCCAGCGTGGGCACCTTGTTGTCACCGGTGGTAGCCGGCACGTTCAGGTCCGGCGGTACTTCCAGCGGACGCATTTCCGGGGCCAGGGCGTAGTCGCCCTTGACGCCGCGCTTGAAGCAGCCGGTGGTGCCGGCAGCAACGGCCACCGCAAGCAGGGCGTAGGACAGCACGCGGACGGTGGAAACGGATTGACGCATGTGAATCTCCTGGGTCAGACCAAGACGAAAGGTCAGTGGCTGGAAAGGGCTTCGAGGGCGGCGATGTCGCCGGCAAGATGATCGGCAGCCGCATGGTGCGGCGCCGACAGCGGCAGCAGCGGCAGGCGCAGGTCGTGGCCGATGCCGATACGGCGCAGCAGCGCCTTGACCGGAATCGGGTTCGGCTCGACACCGCAGAAGTCATGGAACGGCTGCAGGCGCGCGTCCCAGGACCCGGTGGCTTCATGGTCGTGGGCGGCGGCCAGCTCGCACATCCGGCGGTAGGCGCCCGGAAGCACGTTGGAACCGACCGAGATCAAGCCATCGACGCCGGCCTGGATCGACCGCGCTGCTGTGCCGTCGTCGCCGCTGAGCACGGCGAACTTCGGGCTGCGCAGGGCCAGCAGCGCCTGCACCCGGCCGGTGTCGCCCACCGCCTCCTTGATGCCGACGATGTTGGGATGGCTGGCCAGTTCGGCCACGGTCTCCGGCTGCATGTCGCAACCGGTACGGCCGGGCACGTTGTACAGCACGACCGGCAACCCACCCTGGTCGGCCACCGCGCGGTAGTGCGCGATCAGGCCTGCCTGGGTCGGACGCACGTACGGCGGGGTGACCACCAGCGCGTGGCTGGCACCGAGTGCAGCGGCGCGGCGGGTCTGTTCGATGGTCTTGACGGTGCCCGACAGGCCGGTACCGGCGATGACCGGGATACGGCCGCCGATGCGCTCGACCGCGCTGGCCAGCAGCAGGTCGTACTCGGCATCGGTGAGCGTTGCCGCTTCGCCGGTCGAGCCGGCAACGACAACGCCATGGACGCGACCTTCCAGTTGCAGGTGCAGCAGGCGCTGCCAACCGTCGGGATCGAGGGCACCGTCGGCCCGGAACGGGGTCGCCAGCGCGGTGATGAGGCCGGAAAGGGACAAGGACGTGCTGCTCTTGGCTGGAAAGGGAAAACGCCCGCCACGAGAGGCCGGGGGTGACCTGAATGTTACTTGCGGCGCGAAAGCACGGGCAAGTATGCTGGACACCGGTGGATCCCCGCCTCTGGCGGGCATTCAGACTAACGCATGCATTACCCGGAATCGCCTTGACCGACACCCCCCCGCGCCCCGCGCCGAGCGAAAACCACCTCCTGATCAACGCCTACACGACGCATCCGGAGTCCCCCCTGCTGTCCGTCACCCGCCGCATTGCCGACAGTGGCTGCAATCTGGTGGACGCACGCCTGGCCACGGTCGGCCGCGATGTTTCGGTTACCGCCCTGGCCACTGGCTCGTGGGACTCGGTGGCCAAGCTGGAAGCGATGCTGACCCGGCTCGAGCGCGAGGAAGGCCTGAAGCTGGTCTGGTACCGCACCGCCGCCAAGCAGGCGCAGTCCAACCTGCTGCCGTACATCGTCGAGGTGATCGCCGCCGACAAGCCGGGCATCCTGTTCCAGCTGGCCGATTTCTTCGACCGCCAGGGCATCACCATCGAGAACCTGCAGAGCACGCGCTACCGCGCCATGCAGACCGGTGCGGAAATGTTCAGCGCGCAGGTCACCATCGGCGTGCCGGCCAACATGCACATTGCCGCGCTGCGCGACGATTTCCTTGAGTTCTGCGACCACCTGAACCTGGACGCGATCATGGATCCGATGAAGTTCTGAATGAATTCCTGATTTTTTCGCGCGTCTCTCACAGGCGCGTGGCGTTTCATGCAATTGTCGTAGAAAGAACCCAGGCTCGACAGAAGGACCTCATGAACAACGGCGATACCCTGGACAGCACCACCCTCTCCCTGCCGCTGGCGCTGTCCGGTGGCGAACAGGCCACTCTCGGCGACTACGCCGGCCACTGGCTGGTGCTGTACTTCTATCCCAAGGACAGCACCCCCGGCTGCACCACCGAAGGCATCGACTTCAACGCACTGCTGCCGAAGTTCAGGAAGGCCGGTGCGGTCGTGCTCGGCGTCTCGCGCGACTCGGTGAAGTCGCACGACAACTTCTGTGCCAAGCAGGGCTTCAGCTTCCCGCTGGTCAGTGATGGCGACGAAGCGCTGTGCACCGCCTTCGACGTGATCAAGATGAAGAACATGTACGGCAAGCAGGTACGTGGCATCGAGCGCAGCACCTTCCTGATTTCCCCCGACAGCCGCATCGTGCAGTCCTGGCGCAAGGTCAAGGTTGCCGGCCATGCCGATGCTGTTCTCGCCGAACTGAAGGCCTCCCAGTCCAAGTGAGTCCCACTGCCTACTGTGTCTGCCATCACCCTGCCCCGCAGCAGGCCGTGGTGGTTTTCCCCTGTCCGTAACCAGGAATCGACGATGACCCGAGGCAAGCGCATCTACGTGCTGGATACCAACGTGCTGATGCACGATCCCACCGCGCTGTTCAAATTCGAGGAGCACGACGTCTACCTGCCCATGCAGGTGATCGAGGAGCTGGACAACGGCAAGAAGGGCACCTCCGAAGCGAGCCGCAACGCCCGCCAGGTGAGCCGCTTCCTCAACGAACTGGTGCAGGCGTCGGGCCTGGACAACCTGGCTGACGGCATTCCGCTGCAGCGGCCCAATGGCCTGCAGCTGCGCGGCAAGCAGAGCGCGGGCAAGCTGCGCTTCCAGACCAGCCATTTCGATGCCGGCAAGAGCTTCGGCAAGGTCATTCCGGACAACGCCATCCTCGGCGCGATCCTGGCCCTGAAGGAAGAAACTCCGGACCTGCCGGTGGTGTTCGTATCCAAGGACATCAACCTGCGGATCAAGGCCGCCATCGCCGGCATCGTATCCGAGGACTACGAGAACGACCGCGCGCTGGACGATTTCAGCCTGCTCTACACCGGCGCCACCGAGCTGCCGGAAGACTTCTGGAAGCGCCACGGCGACGACCTGCGCAGCTGGAGCGACAAGGGTCGCACCCATTACGAAATCCAGGCGCAGGACGGCGAGGAGTGGTACCCGAACCAGTACGTCTACCTGCCCGGCGAAGATGAAGTCGAGCTGCGGGTCAGCCGCGTGGTCGGCGATGGCAAGGTGGTGCTGTCGCTGGTCGATGATTTCCGCCATGGCAGCCACGCCGTGTGGGGCATCAGCGCGCGCAACCGCGAGCAGAATTTCGCACTGAACGCGTTGATGGACCCGGAGATCGATTTCGTCACCCTGCTGGGCACCGCCGGTACCGGCAAGACGCTGCTGGCACTGGCCGCCGGCCTGGCGCAGACGATGGACCAGCAGCGCTACCGCGAGATCATCATGACCCGCGCCACGGTCAGCGTTGGCGAGGACATCGGCTTCCTGCCCGGCACCGAGGAAGAGAAGATGACGCCGTGGATGGGCGCGCTGACCGACAACCTGGAAGTGCTCACGCACAACCAGGAAGGCGGCACCTGGGGCCGCCAGGCCACCAACGACCTGCTCGCCAGCCGCATCAAGATCCGTTCGATGAACTTCATGCGCGGCCGCACCTTCCTGTCGCGCTACCTGATCCTGGACGAGGCGCAGAACCTCACCCCGAAGCAGATGAAAACGCTGATCACCCGTGCCGGCCCCGGCACCAAGATCGTCTGTCTGGGCAACGTCGAACAGATCGACACTCCGTACCTGACCGAAACCACGTCGGGCCTGACCTACGCGGTGGATCGCTTCAAGAACTGGCCGCATAGTGCACACATCACCCTGCGCCGTGGCGAGCGTTCGCGCCTGGCCGATTACGCTTCGGAGGTGTTGTGAACCGCTGCACCCGCCTGCTGCTGCCCACGGCTGCGATCACCCTCGCAGCCGTACTCGGCGCCTGCACGACTACGCGCGGCCCGGCCAGCGTGCCGACCACCGAACGTACCGGCCAGTCATGGGTGGTCACCCGCCCGATCATCGCCGCGCAGGTACTCGACACCTGCTCGCGACCCAGCCCCGGCCGCGAGGCCGGGCGGGTGTCGGGTTACTGGGCACCCAGCCGGCAGCAGGTCGACCAGCTGGAAGCGCAGCTGTCATCGCTTGAAGCGCAGGTACCGAAGGTGCTGGACTTCGACCGCCAGTATGTCGGCATCGAAAGTGCCGGCAAGCGGCTGATCTACATCAACGCCTTCCACCTGCCCGACGACAGCGGTATCAATCCGGCTCGGGAAGCGATCCGCGCCTGTGACGGTGGCGCACAGTTCTGGGGTGCGGTGTTCGATCCGGCCAGCAGCACCTTCAGCGAGCTGCAGTTCAACGGCGGCTTCGGCGGGCCCTGAGGGGCCCTGCCGATGGGAATACGCCTGCCCACCTGGGTCTGGATCGGCGCGGTCGCGCTGTCGTGCGTGGCCGGCATGGTCAACGTGGTCGGCTTCCTCGGCTTCGAGCACCAGGCGGTCAGCCACATGACCGGCAGCACCAGCCAGCTCGGCATGGCGCTGGCCCAAGGTGACTGGCGCGCAGTCGGGCACCTGTGGGGACTGCTGATCGCGTTCTCGCTTGGCGCGATGCTCAGCGGCCTGTTGATCCAGGACAGCGCCCTGCAACTGGGGCGCCGTTATGGCGTGGCACTGGCGCTGGAATCGGCGCTGCTGCTGATCGCCATTCCGCTGTTCGAACAGCACCAGATCTGGGGCGCGCTGGCCGCCGCCATGGCCTGCGGCCTGCAGAACGCGATGGCCACCACCTTCAGTGGCGCGGTGGTGCGCACTACCCACCTCAGCGGCATGTTCACGGACCTGGGTATCGGCCTCGGGCACCTGCTGCGTGGGCTGCCACTGCAGGTACGTCGCCTGACGCTCAGCGGCCTGATCATCAGCGGCTTCCTCGCCGGCGGCATCATCGGCGCCTGGCTGTTCGTGCGCTGGCAGTACGACGCCCTGCTCGCCCCTGCCCTGCTGACCGGCCTGACCGGGCTGGGCTATGTGCTGTACCAGCAGTGGGCACGCTGGCGGCATTGAGGTGAAGCGCATCCATGCATGGCGTGGATCTACCTTCCCCTGCGGGACCACGGCACAATCGCCTGATGAGCCCGACCACTCCCGTTTCCGCCCTCACCATCGCCGGCTCCGACTCCGGCGGCGGCGCTGGCGTCCCCGCCGACCTCAAGGCCTTCGCCGCGCACCGCGTGCATGGCCTGGCCGTGTTCGCCGCACTGACCGCACAGAACACCCGTGGCGTCACCGCCGTGCACGTTCCACCGATCGCCTTCCTGCAGGCACAGATCGAAGCCTGCTTCGATGACTTCGACATCCATGCCGTGAAACTCGGCATGCTGGCCAACGCCGAAGTGATCCATGCCGTCGCCGATGCACTCGAAAGGCATCGCCCGCCGCACGTGGTGCTGGACCCGGTGATGGTCGCCACCAGCGGCGCACGCCTGTTGGAAGAGAGTGCGCTCAAGGCCATGCGTGAACGCCTGCTGCCGCTGGCGACACTGGTTACACCGAATACGCCGGAAGCAGAGCTCCTGATCGGCCGGAAGATCGGCAACGGCGATGACGCCGAACAGGCTGCCTCCACCCTGCTCGACTTCGGTGCCGGCGCCGTGCTGCTGAAGGGCGGGCACCTGCAGGAGGGCAATCGTGTGATCGATCGTTACTTCGACGGTGTCAGCAGCGAAGAATTCATCCACGCGCGCCTGCCACTGGATGCGCACGGTACCGGCTGCACGTTGGCTTCGGCCATTGCTGCGCAGCTGTGCAATGGCCTGAGCCTGGCCAATGCCTGCGAAGCCGGCATCGACTACGTCGCACGTGGGCTGCAGCAAGGCTATGCGCCAGGCCGCAGCGAGGTGCTGGTGCTCGACCACTTCGGCGCCGCACCGCACGCATGAACCAGACGCCGCGCATCCTCGCCGTGCAGTGCGAAGACGGCCATCGCTACGAAGTGATCGCCTGCGTGCCCGTACAGCCCATCGCGCGCCTGCTGTGGCTGCCCGCGCTGGGCGTGGCTGCCCGTCACTACCTGCCGCTGGCACAGGCGCTGGCAGCGAAGGGCGTGGCGGTCTACCTGCATGAGTGGCGCGGCAACGGCAGCAGTTCGCTGCGGCCATCGCGCACGCAGGACTGGGGCTATCGGGAAGTACTGGAACAGGATCTGCCGACCAGCCAGGCGGCCCTTGTCGCAGCGGACGAGGAAGCCGGCGCCCTGCCCTGGATCATCGGCGGCCACAGCCTTGGCGGGCAGCTGGCCTGCGTGCATGCCGGCCGCAATCCGCAGCACTTCAACCGGCTGTGGCTGGCGGCCAGCGGCTCACCGTTCTGGCGCGGGTTCCCGCCACCGCGGGGCTGGCTGCTGCCACTGGTCTACCGCTTCCTGCCGTGGATCGCGCAGCGCCAAGGTGTACTGCATGGCCGTCGCCTCGGCTTTGGTGGCACCGAAGCACGCGGGCTGATTGCCGACTGGGCGCGCGTGGGCCTGAACAACCACTATGCCGCCGTGGGCATGAACGAAGATCTGGATGCGCAGATGGCGCGCGTGCACGGCAGCGCACAGACGGTGCTGATGGAGAACGACTGGCTGGCACCGACCGGATCGATGCAGACGCTGCTGGCGAAGTTGCCGAATGTCGCTGCACAGCTGCACGTGCTCTCCGCGCAGGAACTGGGCACGCGCGCCGATCATTTCGCGTGGCTGAAGGCCCCGGAGGCCGTAGCGGAGCGCTTTTTCATTCAGTTGAGTGAAAATTTTCACAAAACTGTTGACGGTCCGCGCCGACATCCGCATAATTCCGCTCCTGTCGCAGGGCGCCCGTAGCTCAGTTGGATAGAGTACCTGGCTACGAACCAGGCGGTCGGGAGTTCGAATCTCTCCGGGCGCACCACTCGACAGGTTTCCAGCATCCGCCGCTGGAAATGTTTTAAAATTTGATTGTGTACCGCGCGCCCGTAGCTCAGTTGGATAGAGTACCTGGCTACGAACCAGGCGGTCGGGAGTTCGAATCTCTCCGGGCGCACCA
>NZ_RAUX01000055.1 GCF_013464485.1 Stenotrophomonas maltophilia | reverse complement strand
CGGAAGTGAAACGCAGCTGCGCCGATGGTAGTGTGGCTCAAGCCATGCGAGAGTAGGTCATCGCCAGGGTTTACACCCAAAACCCCGCTGCTCACGCAGCGGGGTTTTTCTTTGTGCGCAGGAAATACCGGGTAGTGCCGGCCGCKGGCCGGCACTACCAGGCAATGCAGAACGGCCCCGCTTTCGCGGGGCCGTTCCGGTTCACGCATGCCAGGCGTGGCCTGGCACTACTTCAGTTACGCGCCGTGGGCAGCGAGCTGACCCAGGCGCTGCACCGCGACCGAGACGGTCGGGTAGTCCAGGGTCTTCTGCTCGGCCAGTTCGGCCAGCATCGCCAGGGTGAAGCGCAGGCTGTTGTCATCGCGGCCCATCCATGCGGCAACCTTGGCTTCGGCACTACCACCCTTGGTGCCCAGCACCTGGCCCGCCAGGTTGCGGTGGTTGGCGGCCAGCTCGTCGCGCAGCACGCCACGTGCCACGGCGTGCCAACGGCCGTTGACCTCCAGCGCATCGACCTGCTCGAACAGCCACGGCAGCTGCAGGGCATCGCCCAGGCGGAAGTGGACCTTGGACACGTCCACCGGCTTCAGCTTGCGGGTACGAGCCAGTTCGATGATGTCGAACGCCGGCTCCAGGAAGTGCAGTTCGGCCAGCTGCTGCGCCAACGCGGACGGCAGGCCCTTTTCCTTCCACTCGGCCACCAGGGCTTCATAGGTCGGACGCTGCGAATCCGGCAGCACACCCGAGGCAACGCGGATGTCGTTGAACGGACCCTGGTAGCGGTTGACCGCTTCGGTGATGCCCGGCATCGCGCCCGGGCGCGACAGCAGCCAGCGCACGAACGAGCGCTGCAGCTTCCAGATCACTTCCAGTGCGTCGATCTGCACCGACTCCGGCACCTTGCCGTCGAGGGCATCGATCTGCGCCCACAGCGCGCGTGCATCCAGCGTTTCACGGCTGATGGTGTAGGCCTTGGCGACCTCGGCGATGGAACGGCCGGTATCTTCCTGCATGCGCATCAGGAAGGTGGCGCCCATGCGGTTGATGGTCTGGTTGGTCACGGCCGTGGCGATGATTTCGCGCTTCAGGCGGTGACGCTCCATTGCGTCGGCGTACTTCTTCTGCAGCGGGGTCGGGAAGTAGCGCTGCAGCTCCTTGGACAGGTACGGATCTTCCGGAATGTCCGAATCCAGCAGCTGGGCGAACGCCACCAGCTTGGAGTAGGACAGCAGCACCGACAGCTCCGGACGGGTCAGGCCCTGGCCGCGTGCCTTGCGCTGCGACAGCTCGGCATCGGACGGCAGGAACTCGATCTGGCGATCAAGCAGGCCCTGCTGCTCCAGGGTACGGATGAAGTGCTGCTTGGAACCCAGGCGCTTGACCGCCATCCGCTCCATCAGGCTCAGCGCCTGGTTCTGGCGGTAGTTGTCGTTGAGCACCAGCTCGGCGACTTCGTCGGTCATCGAGGCCAGCAGCTTGTTGCGCTGCTCGACGGTCAGCTTCTTGGCCCGCACCACATCGTTGAGCAGGATCTTGATGTTGACTTCGTGGTCGGAGGTGTCGACACCGGCCGAGTTGTCGATGAAGTCGGTGTTGAGCAGCACGCCGGCCTGGGCGGCTTCGATGCGGCCCAGCTGGGTCATGCCCAGGTTGCCGCCCTCGCCCACCACCTTGCAGCGCAGCTCGCCACCGTTCACGCGCAGCGCGTTGTTGGCGCGGTCGCCGACATCGCTGTGCTGCTCGCTGGCGGCCTTGACGTAGGTACCGATGCCGCCGTTCCACAGCAGGTCGACCGGTGCCTTCAGGATCGCGCTCATCAGGTCGTTCGGCGACAGCGCCTTGACGTTGTCGTCCAGGCCCAGCGCTTCACGCACCTGCGGAGTGATCTCGATCGACTTCAGGCTGCGCGGATAGATGCCGCCGCCCTTGCTGATCAGCTTGGCGTCGTAGTCCGCCCAGCTCGAACGCGGCACGGTGAACAGGCGCTCACGTTCGACGAACGTGGTGGCCGCATCCGGGTTCGGGTCCAGGAAGATGTGGCGGTGGTCGAAGGCAGCCACCAGGCGGATGTGGCGCGACAGCAGCATGCCGTTGCCGAACACGTCGCCGGACATGTCGCCAACGCCGACCGCAGTGAAGTCCTGGGTCTGGCTGTCACGGCCCAGCGCACGGAAGTGGCGCTTGACCGACTCCCACGCACCGCGTGCGGTGATGCCCATGCCCTTGTGGTCGTAACCGACCGAACCACCGGAGGCGAACGCATCGCCCATCCAGAAGCCGTGGGCGATGGCCAGGCCGTTGGCGATGTCACTGAAGGTCGCGGTGCCCTTGTCGGCCGCCACCACCAGGTACGGATCGTCCATGTCGTGGCGCACGACGTCCACCGGCGGCACGATCTTGTTGTTGACGATGTTGTCGGTGATGTCCAGCAGGCCCTGGATGAACAGCTTGTAGCAGGCCACGCCGTTGGCGAAGATCGCATCTCGGTCGCCGTTCACCGGCGGGGTCTTGGCGAAGAAGCCGCCCTTCGCGCCGACCGGCACGATGACGGTGTTCTTGACCATCTGCGCCTTGACCAGGCCCAGCACTTCGGTGCGGAAGTCTTCGCGACGATCCGACCAGCGCAGGCCGCCACGGGCCACGGCGCCGAAGCGCAGGTGGGTACCTTCCACGCGCGGGCCGTAGACGAAGATTTCGCGGTACGGACGCGGCTTCGGCAGGTCCGGCACCAGCGCCGAATCGAACTTGAAGCTGATGACATGGCCGTGCTGGCCGTTGGCATCGGTCTGGTAGTAGCTGGTGCGCAGGGTCGCGTCGATCACGCCCATGAACGAGCGCAGGATGCGGTCCTCGTCCAGGCTGGACACGCGGTCCATCAGCTTCAGCAGCGCATCGCGCGCGGCCTGCATCTGCGCGTCGCGGTCACCCTTGCGGGCGTCGACCACGGTCTTGAGCACCTTCAGGGTGGCCTCGTCGCCGGCAGCCAGCACATCGAGGTGGGCCTTCAGCTGGGCCTGGCCGGCCGCGATGTCTTCCTTGCTTTCATGGCCGGTGGCCGGATCGAAGCGCGCTTCGAACAGTTCCACCAGCAGGCGGGCCAGCAGCGGGTAGCGCGCGAAGGTGCCTTCCACATAAGCCTGCGAGAACGGCACGCCGGTCTGCAGCAGGTACTTGCAGTAGCCACGCAGCATGGCGACCTGGCGCCAGTGCAGGCCGGCGGCCAGCACCAGGCGGTTGAAGCCATCGTTCTCGGCATCGCCGTGCCAGACGCGGGCGAAGGTTTCGCCGAAGGCTTCATCGACGCTGGCGGCATCGATCGCACCGGCGGTCGATTCGACCTCGAAGTCCTGCACGTACACCGGGGCATTGTCGACCGACAGGCGGTACGGACGCTCGGCGATCACGCGCAGGCCCATGTTTTCCATCATCGGCAGCGCGTCCGACAGCGGAATGTCGTCCAGCTGGCGGTACAGCTTCAGGCGCAGGCCATCGCCGCTTTCGCGCGGCACGGCCTGCAGGCTCAGGCGCAGGTCGTCCGGGCCGGTCAGCGCGTCGAGCTGGCTGACATCGTTGGCGGCAACGGCGGTGCTGTTGTCTTCGATGTAGCCGGCCGGCAGCGCCTTGCCGATGCGGGCGGCGATGCGCAGGCCTTCGGTCTCGCCATGGCGGGACACCAGCGCTTCACGCAGGTCGTCCTGCCAGTTGCGCAGCACCTGGGCCAGCTTCTGCTCCAGTTCTGCGGTATCGACGTCAAGCATTTCACCCGGCTTCGGGCGCACGATCAGGTGCACCTGGGCCAGCGGCGATTCGCCCAGCACCACCGAGCTGTCCACGTACTCACCGTGCAGCGCGTCCTTCAGCATCGCTTCGATGCGCAGGCGCACGTCGGTGTTGAAGCGCTCGCGCGGCAGGTAGACCAGTGCGGAAATGAAACGGCTGTACTTGTCGCGGCGCAGGAACAGGCGGCTGCGCACGCGCTCCTGCAGGCCCAGCACGCCCATCGCGGTGCGGAACAGTTCGTCCTCGCTGGACTGGAACAGTTCTTCGCGCGGCAGGGTTTCCAGGATGTGGCGCAGAGCCTTGCCGCTGTGGCTGGCTGCAGCCAGGCCAGACTGCTTCATCACGTGCTCGTGGCGCTGGCGCACCAGCGGGATTTCCCACGGGCGACGGTTGTAGGCGCTGGAGGTGAACAGGCCGAGGAAGCGCTGCTCGCCGATGATCTTGCCCTTGGCGTCGAATTCCAGCACGCCGATGTAGTCCATGTAGCCGGCGCGGTGCACGCGCGAACGGGCATTGGTCTTGGTCAGGATCAGCGCATCCTTCAGACCCGACGTGGCATTCAGGCCCTGCGCGGCCAGGGTCTTGACCGGACGGGCGGCGGACTTGTCCTTGCCGCGCATCAGGCCCAGGCCGGTGTCGTTCAGCGGCGCCAGCACGTCTTCCTTGCCCTGCTTCTCGACGCGGTACTCGCGATAGCCGAAGAAGGTGAAGTGGTTGTCGGCGGCCCAGCGCAGGAATTCCTGCGCTTCCTTGCGCGAGGCATCGTCAACCGGCAGCTGGCGGCTGCCCAGATCGTCGGCCAGCGCCAGCGCCTTGTCCTTCATCGGCTGCCAGTCGCGCACGATCGCGCGCACTTCGTCCAGCGCCTTGTTGATGGCCTGTTCGATGGCGGCCATGGCTTCGGCCGGCTGGCGGTCGATCTCCAGCAGCATCACCGACTCGGCATCACCCTCGCCGACCTTGACCAGCTTGCCGGCCTTGTCGCGGGTGAAGCGCAGCACCGGGTGACCCAGCACGTGGACGCCCACGCCCTGTTCGGCCAACGACATGGTGACGGTATCAACCAGGAACGGCATGTCGTCGTTGACGATCTGCAGCACGGTGTGCGGCGATTCCCAACCGTTGGCCTTCGCGGTCGGATTGAACACGCGGACGTTGGCCTTGCCGGCCTTGCGGGCACGGGCGAATTCCAGCGTCTCAGCCGCGAGAGCGGCCCACTCTTCAGCGCTGTGGTGCGGGAACTCGTCCGACTCCATGCGCTTGTAGAAGTCAGTGGCGAATGCCACTGCTTCGGCCTGTGCGGCCGCGGGGTAGCGCTTGCGCAATGCCGTGTACACCGGCTCCAGGGAGAAACCAGCGGTCACTGCGACCTCCGACTCTGCTGGTTTGGTCTTGTTTTTCACGGTCTTGGCTGCGGTTTTTTGCGGTTTCATGGCAGAGCGATGCGCTTGCTCAGTTGGGAAAATGAAATTGTAGCCCTACCGCACGAAAAGGCCTTGCTGCAGGACGGAATAAGCAGATTCGGGTTTGCTGCGGTTTAGACGCCTATTCAGTTCGCACCGGTATGGTGCTGGCGTCGGTTTCAGCACTGCCGACAGGATCGGCAAAACGTGTTACCGGAAGACACACGCGGCAACGCCGATGCGATTCCACAATCCTGAACTGGACGGTATAGTCCACCGCGTGAACCCGGCCTACCTCCCCGTTGCCCTCGACGCGCGTGATGAGCGCGTGTTCGATGCCGTGCGCGAACTGCTGGCCCAGCAGGGCATGCAGATGAGCATGGACGCAGTGGCCCAGCAGGCCGGCTGCTCCAAGCAGACCCTGTACTCGCGCTATGGCAGCAAGCAGGAGCTGCTGCGCCGGGTGGTGCAGCGCCATGTCGGCCAAGCGACGGGGGCCATGGTACGTGCACTCCGCACTGACGACCTGCGTGCCAGCCTGCTCCAGTTCGCCACCGATTTCCTGGAGCACTTCAACCAACCGCACGTAGGACAGGCCTGCCGGCTGATCGCTGCCGACGCGGCCCAGTTTCCCGAAGAGGCGCGTACGCTGTACCGGCATGGGGCCGGCGCGCTGACGCTTCATCTTGCTGAATGGATTGAAACCGTTTGCAGGGACGATCGGCTCCGGCATGACGACCCGCACTTCATGGCCGAACTGCTGCTGAGCATGATCGCCGGTCAGGATTTCGACAAACAGCGCTTCCATACCCCCCATCGTGATGACGCGATCTTGCGTCGGCGCTGGGCAGAGTTCTCCGTCGACAGCTTCCTGCGCGCCTTCGCGCCTCAGCCGTCGCCGGCCCCGTCTACAAACCAACCCCGGAGTTCCTCCTGATGACCGCCCCACTCCGCACCCTTGCCTTGACGTGCGCCGTTGCTGTCGCGCTGGCTGCCTGCAAGAAGCCGGAACAGCAGACGCCCCCGCCGCCGGAGGTGGGCGTGATCGACGCCAAGCCGCAGACCCTGCCGCTGCAGCGCGAGCTGGTCGGCCGCCTGTCGCCGTTCCGCAGCGCCGACGTGCGCGCGCGCGTGCCGGGCGTGCTGCTCAAGCGCGTCTACCAGGAGGGCTCGCAGGTCAAGCAGGGCCAGACCCTGTTCCTGATCGACCCGGCCCCGCTGCGCGCCTCGCTCAACGCCTCCGAAGCACAGCTGGCCTCGGCCCGTGCCACCTATGCCAATGCCAAGGTGGCTGCTGATCGCGCCCGCTCCCTGGCGCCGCAGCAGTTCGTCTCCAAGTCCGACCTGGACAACGCTGAATCGGCCGAGCGCACCGCGCTGGCCGCGGTCAAGCAGGCCGAGGCGGCGGTGACCTCTTCACGCATCAGCCTGGGCTACACCGAAGTGACCGCACCGATCAGCGGCGTGGCCAACAAGCAGCAGGTCACCGAGGGCGCGCTGGTCGGCCAAGGCGACGTGACCCTGTTGACCACCGTCGACCAGCTCGATCCGCTGTACGTGAACTTCTCGCTGAGCGTGGACGAACTGAGCCAGCTGCGCGCCCAGCAGGCCAAGGGTGCGCTGGCACTGTCCGGTGACGGCAAGGCCACCGTCAGCGTCAAACTGGCCGATGGCAGCACCTACAGCGAGCCGGGCACACTGGACTTCTCTTCGACCACGGTCGACCCGGCCACCGGCGCGGTGTCGCTGCGTGCCCTGCTGCCCAACCCGCAGCAGATCCTGCTGCCGGGCGCCTTCGTCAGCTTCCAGGCCAACCTGGGCGAGCGCAACAACGCCTACCTGGTGCCGCAGCAGGCGCTGCTGCGTGACACCACCGGCGGCTACGTGATGGTGGTGGGCGCCGATGGCAAGGTCATCCGCAAGAACGTCAAGACCGACGGCGCGCAGAACGGCAACTGGCTGGTCAGCGACGGCCTGGCCGCCGGTGACAAGGTGATCGTGGCCGGCGTGCAGAAGGTCAAGGAAGGTGCACCGGCCGTGGCCAAGCCGTGGACGCCGGGACAGGACGCCAACGGCAAGCCTGCCGCGGGCGGCGCCGCTCCGACGGGCGCCGCACCGGCCGCAGGCAAGGCACCGGCCGACGCGGCCAAGCCCGAGCAGGCCGATGCGGCCAAGCCGGCCGCCACCGATTCGAACAAGCAGTAACGGGAACCTTCCGTCATGCCTAAATTTTTCATCGAACATCCAGTCTTCGCCTGGGTGGTTGCGATCCTGATCTCGCTCAGCGGCGTGATCGCGATCCTCAACCTGGGCGTGGAGTCCTATCCCAACATCGCCCCACCGCAGGTCACCGTGTCGGCCACCTACCCGGGCGCCAGTGCGGACACCACCGAGAAATCGGTCACCCAGGTGATCGAGCAGCAGCTGACCGGTATCGATCATCTGCTGTACTTCAGCTCCTCGTCCGCGTCCAATGGCCGTGCACAGATCACGCTGACCTTCGAGACCGGTACCGATCCGGACATCGCCCAGGTGCAGGTGCAGAACAAGGTCTCGCTGGCCACGCCACGACTGCCTTCGGAAGTAACCCAGCAGGGCGTGGTGGTGGCCAAGGCCAACGCCGGCTTCCTGATGGTGATCGCGCTGCAGTCCGATACGCCGGCCATCAACCGTGACGCTCTGAACGACATCGTCGGTTCGCGCGTGCTCGACCAGGTCTCGCGTATCCCCGGCGTCGGCAGCACCCAGCAGTTCGGTTCCGAGTACGCCATGAACATCTGGCTGAACCCGGAAAAAATGCAGGGCTACGGCCTGTCGGCCAGCCAGGTGCTGGCCGCGGTGCGCGCGCAGAACGTGCAGTTCGCCGCCGGTGCGCTGGGTTCGGACCCGTCGCCGGAAGGCCAGCACTTCACTGCCACGGTCTCGGCTGAAGGCCGCTTCAGTTCGCCGCAGGAGTTCGAGAACATCATCCTGCGCGCGAATCCTGACGGCTCGCGGGTGCTGATGAAGGACATCGCCCGCGTTGCCTTCGGCGCCAACAACTACGGCTTCGACACCCAGTACAACGGCAAGCCGACCGGTGCCTTCGCCATCCAGCTGCTGCCGGGCGCCAACGCCCTGAACGTGGCCGATGCGGTGCGCGCCAAGATGGACGAGCTGCAGCCCAGCTTCCCGTCCGGGGTGACCTGGTTCTCGCCCTACGACAGCACCACCTTCGTCAAGATCTCGATCCAGGAAGTGGTCAAGACACTGTTCGAAGCCGTGTTCCTGGTGTTCCTGGTGATGCTGATCTTCCTGCAGAACTTCCGCGCCACCCTGATCCCGACCCTGGTCATCCCGGTGGCCCTGCTCGGTACCTTCCTGGGCATGTGGATGATCGGCTTCACGATCAACCAGCTGACCCTGTTCGCGATGGTGCTGGCGATCGGCATCGTGGTCGATGACGCGATCGTGGTGATCGAGAACGTCGAACGCATCATGACCGAGGAGGGCCTGGCGCCGAAGCCGGCCACGCAGAAGGCGATGACCCAGATCACCGGCGCGGTGGTGGCGATCACCGTCGTACTGGCTGCGGTGTTCATTCCGTCCGCCCTGCAGGGCGGCGCCGCTGGTGAGATCTACAAGCAGTTCGCGCTGACCATCGCCATCTCGATGGCGTTCTCGGCGTTCCTGGCCCTGGGCTTCACCCCGGCGCTGTGCGCGACTTTCCTCAAGCCGACGCACAACGACAACCCGAACATCGTCTACCGCACCTTCAACAAGTACTACGACAAGATCAGCCACACCTACGTGGGCCACATCACCTCGGCGGTGCGGCATGCGCCGCGCTGGATGATCCTGTTCGTGGTGCTGACCGCTCTGTGCGGTTTCCTGTTCACCCGCATGCCGGGCAGCTTCCTGCCGGAAGAAGACCAGGGCTATGCGCTGGCGATCGTGCAGCTGCCGCCGGGCTCGACCAAGGGCCAGACCAACGAAGTGTTCGCGCAGATGCGTGGCATCCTGGAAAAGCAGGATGGCTATGAAGGCATGCTGCAGGTGGCCGGTTTCAGCTTCGTCGGTTCCGGCGAGAACGTGGGCATGGGCTTCATCCGCCTGAAGCCGTGGGAGGAACGCAAGTTCACCGCGCCGGAGTTCATCCAGAACATGAACGGCGCGTTCTATGGCATCAAGGAAGCGCAGATCTTCGTGGTCAACCTGCCCACCGTGCAGGGCCTTGGCCAGTTCGGTGGCTTCGACATGTGGCTGCAGGACCGTAGCGGTGCCGGTTACGAGCAGCTGACCCAGGCCCGCAACATCCTGCTCGGCCAGGCCGCGCAGAAACCGGACCACCTGGTCGGTGTGCGCCCGAACGGCCTGGAAAACGCGCCGCAGCTGCAGCTGCACGTGGATCGCGTGCAGGCGCAGTCGATGGGCATGTCGGTGTCGGACGTGTACAGCACCATCCAGCTGATGCTGGCCCCGGTGTACGTCAATGACTTCTTCTATGAAGGCCGCATCAAGCGCGTGACCATGCAGGCCGATGGCCCGTACCGCACCGGCCAGGAGTCGCTGAAGAGCTTCTACAGCCCGTCCAGCCTCACCACCAATGCCGACGGTACCAACGCGATGATCCCGCTCAACACGGTGGTCAAGTCCGAATGGGTGTCGGCACCGCCGTCGCTGAGCCGCTACAACGGCTACTCGGCGATCAACATCGTCGGTTCGCAGGCACCGGGCACCAGCTCGGGTGAAGCGATGCAGACCATGGAGGCGATCGTCAACGACGACCTGCCGGCCGGTTTCGGCTACGACTGGTCCGGCATGTCCTACCAGGAAATCCTGGCCGGCAACGCGGCGACGCTGCTGCTGGTGCTGTCGATCGTAGTGGTGTTCCTGTGCCTGGCCGCGTTGTATGAAAGCTGGTCGATCCCGGTGGCGGTGCTGCTGGTAGTGCCGCTGGGCGTGCTCGGCGCCCTCGGCCTGTCCATGCTGCGTGGCCTGCCGAACGACCTGTTCTTCAAGATCGGCCTGATCACCGTGATCGGCCTGGCGGCGAAGAACGCGATCCTGATCGTCGAGTTCGCGGTGGAGCAGCGCGCAGCTGGCAAGACCCTGCGTGATGCCACCATCGAGGCGGCACGCCTGCGTTTCCGACCGATCCTGATGACCTCGTTCGCGTTCATCATGGGCGTGATCCCGATGGCGATCTCCACCGGCGCCGGCGCCAACTCCCGCCACGCCATCGGTACCGGCGTGATCGGCGGCATGCTGTTCGCCACCCTGCTCGGCCTGTTGATGATCCCGGTGTTCTTCGTGGTCGTGCGCCGCATGCTGGGCGACAAGCTGGATCAACCGTCCAAGGAGTTCATGGAACGCCAGCGTGATGCGGATGCTGCACACCGCCCGGATCGTTGATCCGGTGGTGAGCTGAAACGAGAAAGGCCCCGGAGCGATCCGGGGCCTTTTTTTGCCGCTTCTGAATCCATGCCAACCAAGGTTGGCATCCACCCAAGCAACGACAGGTCCGATGGCGCTACGCGGGTTGCCGCCCTGTAGAGCCGAGCCCATGCTCGGCTGCTTGTACCGGAGCCGAGCATGGGCTCGGCTCTACAGATGGCCAGAGAACAGCACATCCACGCATGGCGTGGATCTACCGGCCGCGCCGCCGTTGCAGCGGCGCGGCCCTTGCCACTCAGCGCAGTCCGGTCTCGTTGCGGGCGATCACCAAGCGCTGGATTTCCGAGGTGCCTTCGTAGATCTCGGTGATCTTGGCATCACGGAAGTAGCGCTCCAGCGGCATTTCCTTCGAATAACCCATGCCGCCATGGATCTGCACCGCCTGGTGGGTGATCCACATCGCGGCTTCCGAAGCGGTCAGCTTGGCCACCGCGGCTTCGGTGCTGAAACGCTTGCCCTGGCCCTTCACCCATGCGGCGCGCAGGGTCAGCAGCAGCGCTGCGTCCAGCTTGCACTTCATGTCGGCGATCTTGGCCTGGGTCATCTGGAAGGTACCGATGGCCGCGCCGAACGCCTTGCGCTCCTTCACGTATTCCAGGGTCGCTTCATAGGCGGCACGCGCGATGCCGATGGCCTGCGAGGCGATGCCGATGCGGCCAGCATCAAGCACGCTCATGGCGATCTTGAAGCCCTCGCCTTCCTGGCCCAGCACGTCTTCGGCCTGCGCCACGTAATCGTTGAACTCGATCTCGCAGGTGGCCGAAGCACGGATGCCCAGCTTCGGCTCGGTCTTGCCGCGGCCGAAACCCGCCTTGTCGGTATCGATGATGAAGGCGGTGATACCACGCGCGCCCTTGTCCGGCTCGCTCATCGCGAACAGCACGATGTACTTGGCCACTGGGCCGGAGGTGATCCAGCTCTTCTTGCCGTTGATCACGAAGGTGCCGTCGGCCTGCTT
The DNA here is from genome assembly GCF_013464485.1 of Stenotrophomonas maltophilia. Taxonomy (GTDB): domain Bacteria; phylum Pseudomonadota; class Gammaproteobacteria; order Xanthomonadales; family Xanthomonadaceae; genus Stenotrophomonas; species Stenotrophomonas maltophilia_AW. Next base: position 21,969 of record NZ_RAUX01000055.1, on the reverse strand, counting down.
CACCGCGCGGCAGCGCATGGCGGTCGCGTCCGAACCCGACTGCGGCTCGGTCAGCGCGAATGCACCGATGGCCTCGCCTTCGGCGATCGCACGCACGTAGGTCTGCTTCTGCGCTTCGGTACCGTGAGTGAGGATGCCGTTGCAGAACAGCGAGTTGTTCACCGACATGATGGTCGAATGGGCTGCGTCGGCGGCGGCGACCTCCACCATCGCCAGCACGTACGCGATCGGGTCCATGCCCGCGCCGCCGTATTCGGTCGGCACTTCGATGCCCATCAGGCCGTTCTCGCCGAGCAGGCGGATGTTGTCCAGCGGGAACTCGCCGGTACGGTCATGGTGCTCCGCGCTCGGAGCGATCTTCTCCTGCGCGATCCGCCGCGCCACGTCCTGCAACATCAACTGCTCTTCAGTAAAGCTGAAATCCACAACACCCTCCCGGGTACATGATGTTATGGGCCGCGCACGGCGTGCCCAGGTGCCTCGATTGTACCGGGGCCCGGCGGCTTCCGTACGCCAGCGACTTGACCGCGGCAGGCCTTCTCAGCGAATATATCTCTATATCGCGATAGGTAGATATTTATGGATCTTGAAGACTGGTCGACCCGCCTGAAGGTGTTCGCCGATGCGACCCGCGTGCGCCTGCTGGCGCTGCTGGAGCAGGAGGAACTGACCGTGGCCGAACTGTCGGCGATCACCCGGCTGGCACAGCCGCGGGTGTCCACCCATCTGGCGCGCCTGAAGGAAGCCGGCCTGGTTCGCGACCGCCGTGCCGGCGTGTCGGCCTATTACCGCTTCGACGAGGCCCAGCTGGACCCGGCGCAGCGTGCATTGTGGCATGCCTTGAGCAATGGAAGCGACGACCCGCTGCTTCGCCAGGACGCCGAACGCGTCGCCGCCGTGCTGGCCCACCGCGCCTCCGACCAGAACTGGGCCGACAGCGTGGCCGGCGACATGGAGCGCCACTATTCTCCAGGCCGGACCTGGGAGGCCCTTGCGCGCACCGCGCTGCCACTGCTGGAAACCGGCGACGTGCTGGACATCGCCTCCGGTGATGGCGTGCTGGCCGAACTCGTCGCCCCGCATGCCAAGCGCTACATCTGTATCGACACCAGCGCACGCGTGGTCGCCGCCGCCAGCGAGCGCCTGCGCCGCCTGCCCAATGTGGAAGTGCGCGAGGGCGACATGCATGCCCTGCCGTTCAAGGACGGCAGCTTCGACCTGGTGGTGCTGATGCATGCGCTGACCTACGCCAGCAAACCGGCGCAGGCGGTGACCGAAGCCGCACGCGTGCTGCGCCCCGGTGGCCGTCTGCTGCTGTGCAGCCTCGCCCGCCACGAGCACAAGGCAGCAGTGGAGGCTTACGGCCACGTCAACCTCGGTTTCAGTGACAAGGAACTGCGCAGGTTCGTCGACAAGGCCGGCCTGCAGGTGTCCAGCCTGGAGACGGTCACCCGCGAAAAGCGTCCGCCGCACTTCGAAGTGATTTCACTGATCGCCAACAAGCCCTGAGCCGAGACCGCCATGCCTGCCCTGCCCTGGTTGCATCCTGATCGTGCCAACGCCCTGCTCGACGCCCTGCGCGAGCGGATCCTGATCATCGACGGCGCGATGGGTACGATGATCCAGCGCCATGGCCTGCAGGAAGACGATTACCGTGGCGAGCGCTTCGCCGATGGCTACGACCACGCGCACGGCCCGGGATGTGACCACGCGGCGCCGGAAGGCCATGACCTGAAGGGCAACAACGACCTGCTGCTGCTGACCCGGCCGCAGATCATTGCCGACATCCACACTGCCTACCTGGATGCCGGTGCGGACCTGGTCGAAACCAACACCTTCAACGCCACCTCGGTCAGCCAAGCCGACTATCACCTCGAACACCTGGTATACGAGTTGAACAAGGCCGGTGCTGCGGTTGCACGGACCTGCTGCGATGCGGTGGAGGCGACCACGCCGGGCAAGCCGCGCTTCGTGATCGGGGTGATCGGCCCGACCAGCCGCACCGCCTCGATCAGCCCCGATGTCAACGACCCAGGCTTCCGTAACACCAGCTTCGATGAATTGCGCGACACCTACCGCGAAGCCATCGACGGCCTGATTGACGGCGGTGCCGACACGATCATGGTCGAGACCATCTTCGACACGCTCAATGCCAAAGCCGCACTGTATGCGCTGGAGGAGGCTTTCGATGCACGTGGCGCGCGGTTGCCGGTGATGATCTCCGGCACCATCACCGACGCGTCGGGACGCACGTTGTCGGGGCAGACGGCAGAAGCGTTCCATGCATCACTGGCACATGCGCGCCCGTTGTCGATCGGCTTGAACTGCGCGTTGGGCGCCGATGCCATGCGCCCGCACGTTGAAACCCTGTCGCAGGTGGCCGGCTGCTACGTCAGCGCGCACCCCAACGCGGGCCTGCCCAATGCCTTCGGCGAGTACGACGAAACCCCCGAGGACATGGCCACCACCCTGCGGGGGTTCGCCGAGGACGGCCTGCTGAACCTGGTCGGTGGCTGCTGCGGCTCCACCCCCGACCATATCCGCGCGATCGCCCAGGCCGTCGCAGGGCTTGCACCGCGCGCCCTGCCAGGCGCACAGGAGCAGCACGCCGCATGAGCAGCACGCCCTTCACCCGGCTGTCCGGCCTGGAACCGCTGGTCATCACCCCGGACCTGCTGTTCATCAATGTCGGCGAACGCACCAACGTCACCGGCAGCGCGCAGTTCCGCAAGCTGATCAAGGAAGGCCGCTACGAGGAAGCCGTGGACGTGGCCCGCCAGCAGGTGGCCAGCGGTGCGCAGATCCTCGACGTCAACATGGACGAGGGCCTGATCGATTCGGAAGCGGCGATGACCCGCTACCTCAACCTGATCATGTCCGAGCCGGACATCGCGCGCATCCCGGTGATGGTCGACTCCTCCAAGTGGAGCGTGATCGAGGCCGGCCTGAAATGCCTGCAGGGCAAGAGCGTGGTCAACTCGATCTCGCTGAAGGAAGGCGAGGCACTGTTCCGCGAACACGCACGCAAGGTCCTGCGCTATGGCGCCGCCGCGGTGGTCATGGCTTTCGATGAAAGCGGGCAGGCCGATACCTGCGCGCGCAAGGTCGAGATCTGCACCCGCGCCTACCGCATCCTCGTCGATGAGATCGGTTTCCCGCCGCAGGACATCATCTTCGACCCGAACATCTTCGCCGTCGCTACCGGTATCGAAGAGCACGACAACTATGCAGTGGACTTCATCGAAGCCACCCGCATCATCAAGCAGACGCTGCCGCACTGCCATGTGTCCGGCGGCGTCTCCAATGTGTCGTTCTCGTTCCGTGGCAATGAAACGGTACGCCAGGCCATCCACTCGGTGTTCCTGTACCACGCCATTGCAGCGGGCATGGACATGGGCATCGTCAACGCCGGCGCCATGCCGATCTACGACGAGCTGGAGCCGGAACTGCGCGAGCGCGTGGAGGATGTGATCCTCAACCGCCGCAGCGACGCCACTGAGCGCCTGCTGGAAATCGCCGAGCGCTACAAGGGCAAGAAGGGCGCGGCAAAGACCGAGGACCTGGCCTGGCGCGAGAAGCCAGTGGCGCAGCGCCTGGCGCACGCGCTGGTGCATGGCCTGGACGCCTATGTGGAAGAGGACACCGAACTGGCCCGGCAGGCCTCCAGCCGCCCGCTGGATGTGATCGAAGGCCCGCTGATGGACGGCATGAACGTGGTCGGCGATCTGTTCGGTGCCGGCAAGATGTTCCTGCCGCAGGTGGTGAAGTCCGCGCGCGTGATGAAGAAAGCAGTGGCCTACCTGCTGCCGTACATCGAAGCGGAAAAGGCGCGCAGCGGCGACACCGCCAAGAGCAACGGCAAGATCATCATGGCCACGGTGAAGGGCGATGTGCATGACATCGGCAAGAACATCGTCGGCGTGGTCCTGGCCTGCAACAACTTTGAAGTAGTCGACCTTGGCGTGATGGTGCCGGCACAGAAGATCCTCGATGCCGCCCGTGAACACAACGCCGACCTGATCGGTCTGTCCGGGCTGATCACTCCGTCGCTGGAGGAGATGAGCCACGTCGCCCGCGAGATGCAGCGCCAGGGCTTCGAGCTGCCGCTGCTGATCGGTGGCGCCACTACCTCGCGTGCGCATACCGCGCTGAAGATCGACCCGCATTACAAGGCCCCCACGGTGTGGGTGAAAGATGCCTCGCGCGCGGTCGGCGTGGCCCAGTCGCTGATCTCGCGTGACCTGCGTGAAGCCTTCGTTGCCGCCAACGAGGCCGACTATGCCGAGATCCGCGCGCGCCACCGCAATCGCGGCGATGCCAAGCGCCTGGTCACGCTGGAACATGCACGCGGGCAGAAATTCCAGGGAGGATGGGACAGCTACACGCCGCCGGCACCGAACCAGCCCGGCCTGCACGTATTCGACGACTACCCGCTGGCCGAACTGGTCGACTACATCGACTGGACGCCGTTCTTCCAGGCCTGGGAGCTGGCCGGCAAGTTCCCGGCCATCCTCACCGACGAGATCGTCGGCACTCAGGCCAGCGATCTGTACAAGGATGCCCGCGCGATGCTCGAGCGCATCGTCGGCGAAAAGTGGCTGACCGCCAAGGCCGTGTTCGGCCTGTGGCCGGCCAACAGCGTCGGCGACGACGTGCGCGTGCAGCACCCGCAGGGCGAGACCACGCTGCACTTCCTGCGCCAGCAGGTGGACAAGCCGGCCGAGCGCCCCGATTTCTGCCTGGCCGATTTCATCGCGCCGGCCGACAGTGGCCAGCAGGACTGGATCGGCGCCTTCGCGGTGACCGCCGGCATCGGCATCGACGCCCACGTGGCGCGCTTCGAGGCCGACCATGACGATTACAACGCGATCCTGCTCAAGGCCCTCGCCGACCGCTTCGCCGAAGCGTTGGCGGAGCGGCTGCACCAGCGCGTACGCACGGAATTCTGGGGCTACGACCACGCCGAGACGCTGGACAACGAGGCACTGATCGACGAGCAGTACTGCGGCATCCGCCCGGCGCCCGGCTACCCCGCCTGCCCTGAGCACAGCGAGAAGCGCCGCCTGTTCGACCTGCTGCAGGCCGAGGCCAACGCCGGCATGGAACTGACCGAGAGCTTCGCGATGCTGCCCACCGCCGCAGTGTCGGGTTACTACTTCAGTCATCCACAGAGCCAGTACTTCGTGGTCGGCCGCCTCAGCCGCGAACAGGTGAGCGACTACGCCCGTCGCAAGGGCGTGGACCGTGCCCAGGCCGAGCGCTGGCTGGCCTCCAACCTCGACTACGATCCCGAATGACACAAAAAGGGGACGGAGGGGATTAAGTCGTTTGTGGCACAAGCGACTTAATCCCCTCCGTCCCCTTTTTTTTGCTTCATCATGCCACGATGACCGTTCCTGTTGCCCGCCTTTCCAGCTTCTACCTGTTCTACTACGCGGCGCTCGGTGCGTTTACGCCCTACTGGAGCCTGTTCCTTACTGCACGCGGGATGAGCGTGACCGCCATCAGCGTGATGATGGGCCTGTGGTACGCCACTCGCGCGGTTGCACCCAGTGCCTGGACTTCGCTGGCGGCCACTTCACCGCGGCCGATCCGCCTGTTGCGCATCGGCTGCGTGCTGACCCTGATCAGCTTCGCCGCGTTCCTGCTTCCCCTGCCACAGCCTTGGATGTATCCGGCAATGGTGGTGTTCTGCTTCTTCTACAACGCGGTAATGCCGCAGTTCGAGTCGATCACCCTCACCCATCTTGGCAATGACAGCCATCGCTACGGGCTGATCCGGGTCTGGGGCTCGCTGGGCTTCATCGCCATCGTCACCCTGTTCGGCTGGTTGATCGAAGGCGACGGCACGCGCAGCCGCGCCGACCTGCTACCGTGGATGATGCTGCCACTGTTCGCTCTGCTGGTGGCTTCGGCCTTCAGCAACCACTACGCGCGCGACATCGGCATGACGGGCGGCGATGCCAGCGGTTTCTGGCAGATCGTGCGGCGCCCGCAGGTGCTGGCCTTCTTCCTGGCCGCGTTCATGGAACAGCTCTCGTTCGGTCCGTACTACACGTTCTTCTCGGTCTACATGGACCACCACGGCTACCGCACGTCCACGCTTGGCCTGCTCTGGACCATCGGCGTGGTGTTCGAGGTTGGCGTGTTCTTCACCATCGGACGTTTCTTCCGCCGCTATGACGCCAGCTGGATGCTGCTGATCGCGTTGGTCAGTTCCTGCCTGCGCTGGGCAGTCACCGCGCTGTTCCCTGGATACCTGCCGGTGATGCTGGTGGCGCAGACCGCGCATGCGTTGGGATTCGCCGCCTTCTTCGCCGCAGCGATGCAGATGCTGGCGACCTACTTCCCGGGGCGTCTCAACGGCCATGGCCAGGGTCTGCTGTACGGCTTCTCGTCCGGTGTCGGCGGCGTGCTGGGCGCGCTCATCGCCGGTCAACTGTGGAAGATCGACGAGGGTCGCACGGCCTTTCTGGCCGGAAGCGGTTCCGCTCTGATCGGCGCGCTGCTGTGCTTCTTCGCGCTGAGCCTGCCGTTGATCCGCGCACGCCGGAACCGCGCGGAGGCCGGACTCCAGCGCTGATCCTACTTCTGCATCAGCGTCTGCTGGAGCGAAGGCAGCAGCACACGGTTGCCATGCGCGCTGAGGTGGTCGCCATCGAAGAACAGCGGCTGGCCGTCGCGTTGCGCCGGGCAGAGCACGTCATCGCACAGCACCGGCATCGGGTCCCACAGTACGCCACCTGGCAGGCCATCGACCACCCGCTGCAGGCTGCCCAGCATCGGTGCCCTCAACGTTTCCATCGCCTCGCGCGTACTGTCCAGGCCATTGCGGCAGACCGCGTTGCGGGCATTGAAACGATCCGAGCAGCGGTAGGGAGGCGCCGGCAGCACCGGCTTGGGTGCCTCCAGCACGATCCGTACACCGCGCTCGGCCAACGGCTGCCATTGGGCAATCGCCTCCGTCACTTCGGCCTCACGCCCCACTGCGGCTTCCGCGGCCAGCTCACCGGCCAGCTGCGCCTGTGCATCGAACAGCACGAACTGATCGGACAGCCGTGGCATCCGCAGTGACACCAGCACCACAGCATCACCTGGCTGCGCACGTCGCATGATGTCGGCCATCACCGCCGCATTGAAATCACTGCATCCGGCGCCCGCCCCACGCCACTTCTGCAGACTCACTTGCGGGCATCCGCCACGGCCGTAGAGGACGACCTTCGAACCGGTCTCAAGCGCCAGCCGCTGCAGCAGTTCGATGTACGCCATCGCATGCGAATCACCTGCAACGAACACCCGCTTCGGCGTACCGGACAAGACCGGTCGGCCGCAGGCGCCAGGTGTATACGTGCGCATGCTTCCCCCTGCGAAGCGCTGTTTGTCCGTCACCAGTGCACAGTGGGGATAATCACCCGCCACACTCTTGCCGTCGGGATACCAATCAGCCGGGTGCCGACTGACCGTACTCAGCGATATCCACGGTGCCTGCAGGTACAGCACCGTCTGGATGCCGGCAGCAACCAGCAGTACAGCGGCACCTGCCAGCACCCAGCGGCCCGGGTGCAGACGCTGCGCCAATGGGCCTCGGAACGGTTGCTCCACCCATCGCCACGACACCCACGACAGCAGCAGCACCAGCGCCATCGCAGCGGTCATCTGCAGGGGCGTCTGCAGTCCCACGGTCCAGCGCATCAGCACGAACACCGGCCAGTGCCAAAGATACAGTGAGTACGACAGCAGGCCGATGGTGCGCATCGGCCTGCTGGCCAACAGGCGTGCCACCCAAGCCTGCGGATGATGATGCAGCGCCCATAGCAGGCCTGCCGATGCAAAGGTCGGCAGCAAGCCATCAGGCCACGGCGAACGGCCGGCCCGTGCGCTCCACAACGCCCAACACAGCAAAGCCAACGCCACCACCGCGAGCAGCGAGAACACGGGCGCAGCGCGCTTCAATGTCGCCCCCATCGCTTGATCGAGCGATGCGCGAACGTGCAGCATCTGGAACAACAGTACGCCAACACCCAATTGCCACAGCCGCGTAGTGGTGGCGTAGAACGCCCACGATGGCGGCGCCTCGCGCAGGCCCAGCACCGCCGCATGCAGCAGCGACGCCGCGCTGACCACGGCAAACAGTCCCAGGCTCATCCAACGCCCACGCGCGCCGCGCGCCCAGGCCAGGAACAGCAGCGGGAACAGCAGGTAGAACTGCTCCTCCACGCCCAGCGACCAGGTATGGGTGTAGGGATTGAATTCGGCCTTGGGCGCGAAGTAATCGTTGCCGATCAGCGCCAATACCCAGTTGCTGAAGCCGAAGAATGCCATCAGCCCGGTCTTGTCACTGGCCTCGCTGAGCCAGGACTCGGGAATGAACAGTACGCTGACGACGGCGGTCAACAGCAGGCAGCTGATCAGCGCGGGTGCGATGCGACGGACGCGGCGCGAATAGAAACGCAGCATCGACTGCGACAGCGACAACGGCGGCAGCCGGTGCACCGACGCGCTGACCACGAAGCCGGAAATGACGAAGAACACGTCTACGCCGGTGAACCCACCCGGCAACCAGGCCGGGTCCAGGTGGAACACGATGACGGCCAGCACGGCAATCGCGCGCAGGCCGTCAATGTGCGGCACGTAGCCACGGCTTGGATCAGTGGTCATCCTTTCCCCCACGGCCGCGATGGCAGCGGGCCCGCGGCGGTCACCCGTTTACCAGACCAGGTCGTCCGGCACCTGGTACTGCGGGTCCGCGTACGGATCTTCCTCGGCTGGCGCATCCGGATCGACCTTCAGCGCCACTGAGGCGGCGAACACCGCTTCGGACTGTGCCAGCACGTCGGCAGTCACCAGCAGGTAGCGACCATTGAGCTGCACCACACCCAGTTCACCGGCATTGAGCGCGGTCAGCTGCTCAGCGGTCACGTAGATGCGCTTGATCTTGCCGCCATACGGGAAGTGGCGGGCAATATCGGCCGCTTCCGAATTGAGGCTCTTGTCCTTCAGCAGCTCTTCCAGCTTCGCCTTCGCCTCGCGGCGCACGCGTGCTTCTTCCTGCTTCAGGCGCTCGGTCTCGATGCGCTCTTCCTTTTCCCGCTGCGCGCGGATGGCATAGGCCTTGGCCAGGTCCATCTCTTCGGCGCTGCGCGGCTTGCGCGGGCCCTGCTGTCCTTGGCCACCACGCGCATGCCCGCCGGGCTTGCCCGCGCCACCATGACCGTGCCCGCGACGCTCGCCGGGCTTGTGCTCGCCCTTGCCTGCGCCCTGCGGCTTTCCATTGCCAGTGCCACCCTTGCCCTGCGGGCGGCCTTCACGGCGGGGGCCATCATTCTTGCGCTCGGGCTTGGGCGCGGGCTTGAAGCCCAGGCCCATCAGCTGGTCGCGGAGGGTATCGCTCATAGGATTCGGATCAGTAGTGCGGCGGCGGCGGTTCGCTCGCCGGATCGGAAGAATTCAGTGCGTTGCGGACCTTGCCCAGGTCCTCCAGCAGCACGCGCAGCACGTCAGCGTTGCGCATGCCCTGCATGCGGGCATCGGCCAGCGCATCGCTCAATTCGGCAAGCGCCTGTTCCTGAAAGGACACGCGCATTTCCAGTTCGACCAGGCGCGCTTCCAGCGCCTGCTCGCGTTCGGTCGGCAGCAGGTCAGACATGCAACGAACGCCCCCGGCCGATGCCGTAGTACGCCAGGCCTGCAGCTTCCACTTCGGCCGGATCGTACAGATTGCGCCCGTCGAACACCGTCGCGTCCTTCAGCTGCTCGCGCAGTTGCTGGAAATCGGGGCTGCGGAACTGCTTCCACTCAGTCACCACGACCAGCGCATCAGCACCCTGCAACGCTTCGCCGGCGCTGTTGCAGAACACCAGGTCATCGCGCTCGCCGAAGATGCGCTGCGACTCATGCATCGCTTCCGGGTCATAGGCGCGCACGTTGGCGCCACCTTCCCACAGCTGCGCCAGCAGGCGACGGCTGGACGCTTCACGCATGTCGTCGGTGTTCGGCTTGAATGCCAGGCCCCACACGGCAAAGGTCTTGCCGCGCACGCCTTCGTCCTCGCCCTTGTCGTAATGACGCTGGATGAGCGCAAACAGGTGGCCCTTCTGCGCATCGTTGACCGCTTCCACGGCGTTCAGCAGCTTCGGTTCAAGACCGTACTGCTGCGCCGTGCGGGCCAGCGCCTGCACATCCTTGGGGAAGCACGAGCCACCGTAACCGGCACCCGGGTAGATGAAATGCCAACCAATGCGTGGATCCGAACCGATGCCCTGGCGGACCTGCTCGACGTCGGCGCCCACGCGTTCGGCGATGTTGGCGATTTCGTTCATGAACGAAATCTTGGTCGCCAGCATCGCGTTGGCGGCGTACTTGGTCAGCTCGGCCGAGCGCACGTCCATTTCCACCACGCGGTCGTGGTTGCGGTTGAACGGTGCATACAGGCGCCGCATCACCGCCACCGACTCGGCGCTGGTCGCACCGATGATGATGCGATCCGGGCGCATGCAGTCGGCGACGGCGTCGCCTTCCTTCAGGAATTCCGGGTTGGACACCACGTCGAAGGCGATGTCCGTACCGCGCGCGGCCAGCTCTTCGGCAATGGCCGCGCGTACCTTGTCGGCGGTGCCGACCGGGACCGTCGACTTGTTCACCACTACGGTCGGCACGCTCATGTGCCGGCCGATGGTGCGGGCCACAGCCAGCACGTACTGCAGATCGGCGCTGCCATCCTCGTCCGGCGGCGTACCGACGGCGATGAACACGACCTGGCCGTGACCGATCGCGGCCGCGGCATCGGTGGTGAACGCCAGCCGCGAGGCGGCATGGTTGGCCTTCACCATCGGCTCCAGGCCCGGCTCATAGATCGGGATGATGCCCTGGTTGAGGCCATCGACCTTGGCCTGGTCGATATCGACGCAGACCACCTGATGGCCGACGTCGGCCAGGCAGGTCCCGGTCACCAGCCCAACGTAGCCGGTACCAAAAATCGCAACGCGCATGTCCGTGCAGGCTCCGTGGTCGCTTACGGCAGGACGCCCAGCAGCTCGACGTCGAAGGTCAGAGTCGCGTTCGGGCCGATCGGGCCACCCGGGGTGCCGTTCTCGCCATAGGCCAGATTGCCCGGAATCCAGAAGCGGTACTTCGAACCGACCGGCATCAGCGCGACGCCTTCGGTCCAGCCCTTGATCACCTGATCCAGACCGAACTCTGCCGGCTGACGACCGTAGGAGCTGTCGAACACAGTGCCGTTGAGCAGCTTGCCTTCGTAGTTCACACGCACCTTGCTGCTCGGCAGGGGACGCTCGCCGCTGCCCGGGCGGATGATCTGGTACTGCAGGCCCGACGCGGTGGTCACCACGCCCGGCTGGGTCTTGTTCTTGGCCATGAACGCATTGCCTTCCTCGCGGTTGGTCTGCGCGGCGGCGGCGGCCTTGGCCTGCATTTCAGCCTGCTTGCTACCCATGAAGGCCTGGATGGTGGCGGTCGCGTCAGCTTCCGTCATCTTCGGCTGACCCTTGGTCAGGCCGGTGCTGATCGCGTCAAACAGCGAAGCGACGTCGATATCGTCCTTCAGCTGCGCCAGCGACGGACCCACCGAGTAGGAACCGATCATCTGCGACACCTTGACGCGGTCGACCTTCGGCGGCTGCGAACCCGGCGCCACGCCCGGCACCTGCTGGCCACTGCGGGCCATCACGACCTGGCGCAGGGCCGCATCGGTGGCCTTGGCCTGTTCCTGGGTGATCTGCGGCTGCAGGCCTTCGAACGAACGCTCCACGGCGGTGCGCAGCGCTGCCACGTCGATCTCATCGGCGATCGGGGTGAACGACTTGGCCACGTCCAGGCCGATGGCGTAGCCGAGCTTCTGCTTGGGGGAATTCAAGGTTGCGGTCTCCTTGGCGGCTGCGGGGGCAGCCGGTTGTTGCGACAGAGCGACACCCGAAGTGCCCATCGCCAGAATCAGAACCGACGCCGCGGCGCCGCGCATTCCCATCTTCATTCGCTGCATTCCTGGAAGTGTCTGGGCGCCGACGTCGGCGCGAAAAGAAGCATTGTCGCACGCATGCCGTCGATGTCGAGGCATGCGTGCCGGATATCAATGCGTGGCGGCTGCCGCCAGCGCCTTGTCGATGGCCGCGGTCAGCTGCGGATCGTCCGGCGTCACCTTGCTGGCGAACTGGGCGATGACCTTGCCATCGCGGCCCACGAGGTATTTGTGGAAGTTCCAGGCTGGCGCAACGCCGGTCGCTGCGGTCAAGCGCTGGTACAGCGGCGTGGCCTGCGTACCGACCACATGCACCTTCTCGAACATCGGGAACTTGACGCCGTAGGTCAGGGTGCAGAAGTCCTGGATCTGCTTCTCGTCACCCGGTTCCTGGCCCTTGAAGTCATTGGAAGGGAAGCCCAGCACCGCAAAACCGCGGCCGGCATAGCGCTTCTGCAGCGCCTCCAGCCCTTCGTACTGCGGCGTGTAGCCACACTTGCTGGCGGTGTTGACCACCAGCAGCACCTGCCCGTGATAGCGCTGCTGCAGATTCACCTGCTGCTTGCTGGCCAACGGCCGGTATTCCAGATCGAGCAGGTCGGCCGCCAGCGCACTGGCGGAACAGGCGGCACCGGCCACCATCAGGGCCAGCAGGGACAGGCCGCGCAGGCGGCACAGGGAAACGGTCGGCAGGGGCATCAGAGGCGGTCCGCGGTAGCCATTCACAAGGCCCGGCCAGCGCGGGCCGGGAATCGGCCGAACTATAGCACCGGGCTCCGGCCCCCCTGATGGCACAGCCCCCCCGGCTTTGCGCGGCGTGGCGAATGCGCTGCCCGGGCGCCATCGACGGCGCAGTGATGACATAGCATGGACAACACTGAACGTAGCGCGGCCCTGGAACGAGTCCTGCGGAAGCCTTATTTCCCTTTTAAATCAATCGCGTAAAAGAATATTTCAGCAATCTGACCACCCCTGCCATCAGTTGGGCACGACAAAGGGTTGCACCTAGGCGTGCCGGTGTTATAGTTGCATACAACACCAGTCACCCGAGACAGGGGGAAGCCATGAACGCCCGGATCCGTCGCAACCTCACCGCACCCGCGGCCGTCGCTGTCTCGACCCTGCTCGTGCTGGCCTGGTGGGCAACGCCCAGCGCCCCCGCTTCCGCCTCTGCTGACAGGGCGCAGGACACCCCCCTCTCCTCGGCAGGGAACGCCGCCCCCTCTTCCCCCCCTCCCCCGCGTCGGCTGCACAGCGCGCTGTCCATGCCGTACTTCTCGTTCGCCCAGCCGCTGACCCCACGGAGCTGAATATGAGCGACATCCAGTGGAGCGACGGCGCTCCCATCTACCGTCAGTTGAAGGAGCGCGTGATCGCCATGATGCTCGACGGAATCCTCAAGCCAGGCGACGCCCTGCCTTCGGTGCGCCAGGTGGCCGCCGACTACCAGCTCAACCCCATCACCGTTTCGCGCGCCTACCAGGAACTGGCCGATGAAGGCCTGGTCGAGAAGCGCCGCGGCCTGGGCATGTTCATGACCGAGCAGGCGGCGACGCAGCTGCGCAGCAGCGAGCGCGATCGTTTCCTCAACGAAGAGTGGCCGGCCGTCCTCGAGCGCATCCAGCGCCTGGGCCTGAGCCTCGACGAATTGCTGCCCCAGGGGAAAGTCTGATGAATAGCACTGCAAGTGAATCGGTCATCACCGCCCGCGGCCTGCGCAAGGCCTACAAGACCACGGTCGCCCTCGACAATGCCAGTTTCAGCATTCCAAGCGGGCGCATCGTCGGCCTGATCGGGCCCAATGGCGCCGGCAAGACCACCGCGCTGAAGGCCATTCTTGGCCTGACCTCGGTGGAGGGTGAACTGAGCGTACTCGGCCGAGACCCGCGACTGCACCGCGACGAACTGATGAATGACATCTGCTTCATCGCCGACGTCGCCGTGCTGCCGCGCTGGCTGAAGGTCCGCGAAGCGATCGACTTCGTCGCTGGCGTCCATCCACGCTTCGATCGCGCCCGCTGCGAGCGCTTCCTGGCCAACACCAAGCTGCAGCCGAAGCAGCGCGTGCGCGAGCTGTCCAAGGGCATGATCGTGCAGCTGCACCTGGCACTGGTGATGGCCATCGATGCCCGCATCCTGGTGCTGGACGAGCCGACCCTGGGCCTGGACATCCTGTACCGCAAGGAGTTCTACCAGCGCCTGCTGGAGGACTACTTCGACGAGCAGAAAACCATCATCGTCACCACCCACCAGGTGGAAGAGATCGAGCACATCCTCAGTGATGTGATGTTCATCCGTGACGGCCGCATCGTGCTTGACGCGGAGATGGATGATGTCGGCCAGCGCTACACCGAACTGCTGGTCAACGCCGACCAGCTGGAGACTGCGCGCGCCCTGAAGCCAATCGACGAGCGCAGCCTGGCGTTCGGCAAGACCGTGATGCTGTTCGATGGCGTGCCGCGCGCCCAGCTTTCCTCCCTCGGCGAGACCCGCATCCCGGGCCTGGCCGACCTGTTCGTCGCCATCATGAAGGGGACCTACGCATGAATGCCGTCAACCACCCCGTCAGCCCGATCGGCACCCTGCGCTGGCTGCTCAAGCGCGAGTACTGGGAGAACCGCGGCGGTTTCCTGTATGCCCCGTTGATTGCGGGTCTGATCTCGCTGGTGATGAGCATCGCCGGCATTGCGTTCGGCCTCTTCGCACTGAACCGTGCAGCGCGCGACGGCGGCCTGCACATCGATGGCGAGAGCGTGAACATCAATGGCCTGAACCTGGCTCTGCTGACCCGTGACATCAGCGCCAAGGACCTGGCTGACCTTGGCAACGGCCTGGACCTGACCCTGGTGCTCAGTTCGGGTTGGCCGTTCCTGGTGCTGGCCTTCGTGATGTTCTTCTACTGCCTGGGCGCCCTGTACGACGATCGCCGGGACCGCAGCATCCTGTTCTGGAAGTCGTTGCCGCTGTCGGACACGCAGACCGTGCTGTCCAAGGTGATCAGCGCACTGATCGTGGCACCGTTGATCGCGGTCGTCGCCGGAATCATCACCATGTTCGGCTTCATGTTGATCATCAGCCTCGTCGCGCTGATGCACGGCGGCAGCCCGATGACCCTGATCTGGGGCCCGGCCAGCCCCCTGACCCTGGCCGCCGGCCACCTCGCCTGGATTCCGGTCTACGCGCTGTGGGCGCTGCCCACCGCCGGCTGGCTGCTGCTGTGCTCGGCCTGGGCCCGTACCAAGCCGTTCCTGTGGGCGGTGATGCTGCCGCTGTTTGCCGGCATCATTGTCAGCTCCACCAAGATGATGCCGCTGTTCGGCCTGACCACCGGCTGGTTCTGGCAGAACATCGTCGGCCGCCTGCTGCTGGGTGGCGTACCCGGCATGGATCTGCTGTATCGCCTCGGTGCCGACGAAGCTTCCCGCCGCGATCTGGACTCGGTCGTCAGCCTGATGTCCCCCGCCTCGCAGCTGAAGTCGCTGGCGATGCCGGAACTGTGGATCGGCGCGGCGGTCGGTGCGGTGTTCATCCTGCTCGCCATCCGCCTGCGCAAGCGCGCTGGCGAGATCTGATTCCATCCACCCGGAGGCACCACCCATGCGTTCCCTGCTCGCCTGTTCCGCGTTGTTGCTGTTGCCGCTGTCGGCACTTGCTGCCGATGCCCCGAACTGCAAGTTCACTGCTGCGCGCACGTTGAAACTTGATGCGGCCGGTGCCAGGGCGGTCGTGATCGAGGTCAACCAGCACGACCTGAAGGTGGTCGCCAGCAAGGGCGGTGGCCAGCTGGATGGCCGCGCCTGTGCCTCCAGCCAGGAATGGCTGGACCAGCTGGTGCTGGACCAGCACCGCGAGGGTGACAAACTCGTGGTGAGCCTGCGCCGCGAAGGACGCAACCACGGCATCAGCCTCGGCAACAGCTACGCCTGGCTGGACATCCACGGCAGCGTGCCGGACAACCTGCCGCTACAGCTCAAGGTCGGCTCTGGCGACGCCAGCGTGGAGAACGCGCAGTCGCTCAGCGTGGACGTCGGCTCCGGTGACGCCGTCGTCCGCGGCACACGCGGCAGCATCCACGCCGCAGTGGGCTCGGGCGACCTCAACATCGACGGCGGCAGCTCGCTGAACCTGCTGTCGCTGGGCTCCGGCGACGTCAGCGCCCGCAACATCAGCGGCGATGCCCTTACCGGCACCGTCGGTTCGGGCGACCTGAAGATCACCGACGTACGTGGCAATGCACGGCTGGATACGGTCGGCTCGGGTGACATCGAGTTCAAGCGCGTGCAGGGCAGCGTCGAAGTGGGCGTGGTCGGCTCCGGTGGCGTCGACCTGACCGATATCGGCGGCAACGTGCATGTACGCAGCCATGGTTCGGGCGACATCCAGGTCGACGGCGTACGCGGCAGCCTGAGCGTGGACCGCAGCGGCAGCGGCGACGTCGGCCATCGCAATGTCAGCGGCAAGGTCACCTTGCCGCGCGGCAAGTAACTCCCTCCCATACACGTCCAGGGGAACATCATGAACCTGTTGCGCCTGTTGCCTGCCACCCTGCTCTGCCTGCCGCTGGTTGCCTGCGGCGGTACCTCCTCCTCGACCGGCAAGACTGTGGGCAGGAGCGTCGCCGACACCACCAGTGGCGTCGGCAAGACCGTCAAGGACGCCATGGATGATGCCCGCAAGGAAATTGCCCAGGGCAACATCAAGATTTCCGCCGACGCGCAGCCGCGGGCGGAGATCACGCCGGATGGCCACCTGCTGATCGCCGGCAAGGAGATTCCGGCCAATGACACCCAGCGCCGCCATCTGCAGACGTACCGCGGCTATGTGGTCGCCATCGCGATGGATGGCATGGACGTCGGCCTGGCTGGCGCCAAGCTGGGCGCCAGCGCCGCCGGCGAAGCGCTGAAGGGCATTTTCAGCGGTGACAGCGAAGGTGTCGAAAAGCGCATCAATGCCGAAGCCGAAAAGATCGAAGCCCAGGCCAAGCGCATCTGCGACCGCCTGCCGGCAATGCTGGCCAGCCAGCAGGCCCTGGCGCGTGAACTGCCTGCGTTCAGACCCTACGCCACGATGGACCAGAGCGACGTGGACGACTGCGGCAAGGACACCGTGGTCCTGCGCTAGGCCTGTGGCGGCTCTGCGCATCCGGCCGGCAGTGCCATCGCGCTGCCGGCCGGCGGGCCTGCAATGACGGCCCCGGACGCCGACGACACGAAGCCATGATCAAGCCGCTGCTGCTGGCCGCCCTGCTGTGCCTGCCCTTGCTGGCCTGCGACGGCAGCGCCGACAGCACCGGCAAGGCACTCGGATCGCGCGCGGCCGAGATCTCCGGCGGCCTTGGCCAGAAGGCCAGGGACGCCACCGATGAAGCCCGCAGGAGCCTCGTCCGGGACAACACCGCGCTCCACGCCAAGGGACAACCGCGCGCGGCGATCACCCCCGACGGCCAGCTGTTGATCGACGGCAGGCAGGTCCCCACCGATGCGGCTCAGCGCCGCCAGCTGCTGGATCATCGCGGCCTGCTGATCGCCAGTGCCTCCGACCGCCTGGATGCGGATCAAACGTACGTCAATGCCGCCGACGCCACATTGAAGGGCCTCTTCGGCGGCGGTGGCGACGTCAGGAAACAGGTAGGCGATGAGTACGACCGCCTCGAAAACGAGCTCAAACGCATCTGTGGCCGCATGCCGGCGCTGCTGGCCAGCCAGCAGGCACTGGCGCGCGACATCCCGGCCTTCAAGGCCTACGCGACGATGACGCAGAATGACGTTGACACCTGCGGCAAGGGCGACAGCTCACTCTCGATCCCGTTCGACGACTGAGACATTTCAGCGCACCCTGCCAGCAGCGGGCTCCCGGAGCCGGCCGTCCTGCACTGACCCGCTTACAATGGAGGCCCTGGATGCCCCCGAACCGAACGCCATGAAGAAATTCATCCTGCTACTGGCCGCCCTGCTCTGCCTGGGTCTGGCCGGCTGTGACAAGGATTACCGCAACCACCGCGCCGAAAGGGGCAAGCCGAAGATTTCCGTCAGTGAGAACATGGTGACCGTGCGCCGCCAACCGGCGCCAAACATCATCATCCTGGCTGACGGCACGATGAAGGTGGACGAGATCCAGATTCCGCTGGATGACGGGCAGAAGCAGATGCTGCAGACGATGTTCGGCAAGCTGCAGGTGCTGCGCCAGAACACGCTGGTGGCCGCGCCGGCAGACCCTAACATGCAGCCGGTGAAGATCCAGCCGCCGGAAGGCATGGAGGTTATCCCGGCCGACCTGATCCAGCGCATCCCCGAGTTCAAGGATTACACCGACACCTTCGGCAACATCGTCGCCGACCGTCGCTGAAGCAGAAACGCCGCCCAAGGGCGGCGTTCCTGCATTCTGTAGAGTCGAGCATGGCTCGACTCTACAACCAGCAGATCAACCGCCGGCGCCGCCACCACCGGCCTGGATGCCACCGGCGGTCAGTGCGGTCGGATCCAGCAGCCGGCGCAGCTCGGCCTCGTCCAGGCCGCTGTCTTCCAGCGCCACATCCAGCACCGGGCGCTGTTCCTTGTAGGCGCGCTTGGCGATGGCCGCGGCCTTCTCATAGCCGATGATCGGGTTCAGCGCGGTGACCAGGATCGGGTTGCGCGCCAGCGCCTCGGCCACGCGGTCCTCGCGCACCTTCAGGCCGGCGATGGCACTGTCGGCCAGCAATGTGGACACATTGGCCAGCAGGCCGATGCCATCGAGCAGGTTTACCGCGATCAGCGGCAGGGTGACGTTGAGCTGGAAGTTGCCGGTCTGCCCGGCCACGGTAATCGCCGTGTGGTGGCCAATCACCTGCGCACAGGCCATCACGGTGGCTTCCGGAATGACCGGATTGACCTTGCCCGGCATGATCGAGCTGCCCGGCTGCAGCGCCGGCAGCTCGATCTCACCCAGCCCTGCCAGCGGACCGGCGTTCATCCAGCGCAGATCATTCGCGATCTTGATCAGTGCCACGGCCAGTGCATTGAGCTGGCCGGACAGTTCCACCGCATCGTCCTGCGCGGCCAGCCCTTCGAACTTGTTCTCCGCACTGTCGAACTTGAAACCGGTCTGCTGCTTGAGCGCCTTGGCGACCTGTGCTCCAAAGCGTGGATCGGCATTGATGCCGGTACCGATCGCGGTGCCGCCCAGCGGCAGGCGGCGCACGCGCTTGAGGCTGTCCTCGATGCGCTCCTGCGCCGAGGCCAGCTGTGCCGACCACGCGCCGAACTCCTGCTCGAAGGTCAGTGGCATCGCATCCATCAGGTGGGTGCGACCGGTCTTGACCACCTTGCGAAGGCTGCGGCCCTTCTTGTCCAGGGTCTTGCGCAGGTGCACCAGCGCGGGCAGCAACTGTTCGTGCGTGGCCAGCACCGCCGACACGCGCAGCGCAGTTGGGACCACGTCGTTGGAGCTCTGTCCCTGGTTGACGTGGTCGTTGGGGTGCACCACGGTCTTGCCCGCCTTGCCGGCACGGTTGGCCAGGGTGGCGATGACCTCGTTGGCATTCATGTTGGACGACGTGCCCGAGCCGGTCTGGTAGACATCGATCGGGAAATGCGCATCCCAGTCACCGGCTGCCACTTCAGCGGCGGCGGTCTGGATGGCCTTGGCCACGGTCTTGGGCAGGTGGCCCAGCTCGGCATTCACGCCGGCGGCCGCGCCCTTGACCAGGCCCAGCGCACGGATGAAACCGCGCGGCATGCGCTGGCCCGAGACCGGGAAATTCTGCACGGCGCGCTGGGTCTGCGCGCCCCACAGGGCATCGGCAGGCACCTGCAGCTCGCCCATGCTGTCGTGTTCGATCCGGAACCCGCTGGTTCCACCCTTGCTTGCAGCTTTGCTCATTGCATCAACTCCGCACTACTTCAGTTGGGGAAAGGGAAGCGGCGGCTGGCAGGGTGTCGCTTCCCGGGCTGGCGGCGGTGACAACGATACTCCGTTGCCTGCAGTGTGGGATGACGAGCGCGGGCCAGATCGTTTCATCCGCAGGGCCGTTGTGTGCGCGCACGGGTAGGTAGTGCCGGCCGCKGGCCGGCAACGGCGCCACGCCGGCGATTGCAGGGGTTGCCGGCCAACGGCCGGCACTACCTCACCGGCACGTCGTAGAATATGGCCCCCGCCGCTCGTCCCCGCCCTGCCGACATGTCTGATTCCGCCCTGCTCGCCCTGTCCCCGCTCGATGGCCGCTACGCCGGCAAGGTCGACGCCCTGCGCCCGATCTTCTCCGAATACGGCCTGATCAAGGCCCGCATCGTGGTCGAGGTGGAATGGCTGCTGGCCCTGGCCGCCGAACCGGGCATCGTCGAGCTGGCCCCGTTCTCCGACGGCGCCATCGCCCGCCTGCGCGGGCTGGCCGCCGGTTTCAGCCCTGCACAGGCCGCACGCGTGAAGGAAATCGAGCGCACCACCAACCACGACGTCAAGGCGGTGGAGTACTTCATCAAGGAACAGCTTAAGGACGACGCCGAGCTGGCCCCGGCGCTGGAATTCGTGCATTTCGCCTGCACCAGCGAAGACATCAACAACCTCAGCTACGGCCTGATGCTGGAACAGGCCCGCCGCGAGGTGCTGCTGCCGACCCTGGACGGCATCGCCACCACGCTGCGCACCCTGGCCCACGCCCAGGCCGGCCAGCCGATGCTGTCGCGCACCCATGGCCAGACCGCGTCGCCCACCACGCTGGGCAAGGAACTGGCCAACGTGGTGGCCCGCCTGGAACGCCAGCGCAGGCAGATCGCTGCAGTCGAGCTGACCGGCAAGATCAATGGCGCGGTGGGCAACTACAACGCGCATGTGGCCAGCTACCCGGACGTGGACTGGCCGGCCTTCGCCGAGCGCTTCGTGACCGGCCTGGGCCTGGTGTTCAACCCGTACACCACCCAGATCGAGCCGCACGACAACGTCGCCGAGATCGGCGATGCCGCGCGCCGCGCCAACATCATCCTGATCGATCTGGCCCGCGACATCTGGGGCTACATCTCGCTGGGCTATTTCAAGCAGCGCCTGAAGGAAGGCGAAGTCGGTTCGTCGACCATGCCGCACAAGGTCAACCCGATCGATTTCGAGAATGCCGAGGGCAACTTCGGCATTGCCAATGCGCTGTTCGAGCACTTCAGCGCGAAGCTGCCGATCAGCCGCTGGCAGCGTGACCTGACCGATTCCACCGTGCTGCGCGCGCTGGGTACTGCGTTCGGCCACAGTCAGGTGGCGCTGGATTCGCTGGCCAAGGGCCTGGGCAAGCTGGAGGTGAACCCGCAGCGCCTGGACGCCGATCTGGATGCGGCCTGGGAAGTGCTGGCCGAAGCCGTGCAGACGGTGATGCGCCGTCATGGCCTGCCGAACCCGTACGAGCAGCTGAAGGCGCTGACCCGCGGCCAGGGCATCACCGCTGAGTCGATGCGTGCGTTCGTGCAGGGGCTGGAGCTGCCGGCGGAGGCGAAGCAGCGCCTGCTGGAGATGACCCCGGGCAGCTACACCGGCCTGGCCGAGGCGCTGGCGAAGAAGATCTAAGGGGTTTCCTTTTGCGGCGGCGGCCGCGAGCGCTGCCTGCGGCAGGCAACAGCAACGGCAACGTCAAAGGCGGCTCTGGGTTTTTGTTGGGATTGGCGGGGCGGGTTGGATTCGCGGGGGATGCCGTGAATCCGTCCGTGGAGGCTTGGCAGCCGCATCCATGCGGCTGACACCCCCGCKAACCCAACCCGCCCCACCCCTGACAGATTCCCGGTGACGGATCGAAGAGCGTTGGGGTGTCGGGACGGAATTTGAAAGAGGGACGCGGCTTCGCCGCGTCCCTCTTTAGTTTTGAGCTCTTTTGTAGAGTCGAGCCGTGCTCGACTGCCTTTCGCATAGGCAACGGCAAGCCGAGCATGGGCTCGGCTCTACACGAGCAAGCGCAGCGCGCGACCCGCTTTTGCCTTGCTTTTCTTCTTCCATTCCGTGGTGGGCCCCGCAGGAAACTGTCAGGGGCCGGGTGGGGTGGG
>NZ_RAUX01000054.1 GCF_013464485.1 Stenotrophomonas maltophilia | reverse complement strand
GGATTSCCRGCCAGCGGCCGGCACTACCCCTTAGTTGGGCGACACCAGCTTCAGGCCGATCACGCCGGCCACGATCAGGCCCACGCAGGCCAGGCGGGCCGGCGAGGCGCTGTCGTTGAACAGGTAGATGCCCAGCACCGCCACGCCCAGGGCGCCGATGCCGGTCCAGATCGCATAGGCCGTACCGACCGGGATGCTCTTCATCGCCTGGCTCATCAGGTACAGGCTGATCAGTGCGGACACCACCGTGGCAACGGTGGGCAGGGGTTTGCTGAAGCCTTCGGAGTACTTCATTCCAAGCGCGAAACCGATCTCGAACAGACCGGCCAGCAACAGGTAGATCCAGGGCATGGGTGGGGGCTCCTTACCTTTTTTGACAAAAACGAAACGGCCCGGTGTTTTCACACCGGGCCGTGGGTCGGTACATCACCGTGGAACTATACCGCTTGCGCAACACAGGTTCCACGGGGCGGGTCGTCCCGCCTGGGTGGCGATGCCTGTGGGCATCGCGCATGAGGCTTACTCGGACAGGTTGCGTCCGTGGAACAGCTCTTCGATCTCGCGCTTGAGCAGCGCTTCGATCTTCATGCGTTCCTTGAACGACAGGTTCTTGGCCTTTTCCTCGAACAGGTACTGGTCCAGATCGAAGTCCTTCAGGTGCATCTTCGTGTGGAAGATGTTTTCCTGGTAGACGTTGACGTCGAACATCTCGTAACGCGACTTGATGTTCTTGGCCAGGAAGTTCTGGATCGAGTTGATCTTGTGGTCGATGAAGTGCTTCTTGCCCTTCACATCGCGGGTGAAGCCACGGACACGGTAGTCCATGATCACGATGTCCGACTCAAGGCTCTCGATCAGGTAGTTCAGGGCCTTCAGCGG
Source organism: Stenotrophomonas maltophilia (assembly GCF_013464485.1). Taxonomy (GTDB): domain Bacteria; phylum Pseudomonadota; class Gammaproteobacteria; order Xanthomonadales; family Xanthomonadaceae; genus Stenotrophomonas; species Stenotrophomonas maltophilia_AW. The sequence continues at coordinate 37,544 of NZ_RAUX01000054.1, read as the reverse complement.
CGAAATGACGCCACAGGTGGCCACGTCGATGTCCGCACGGAACGTCGCGATACCTTCCTGCGGATGGGTTTCCGGGTAGGTATGGACGGTGATGTGGCTCTTGTCCATGTGCGCGACCACGGCATCGGAGATCAGCTCCTTGCCAGCCAGCTTCTTGTCGATCACCGGTTCTTCGGAGATCAGGATGGTCACCGAGGCACCCTGCGGGTCGTAGTCCTGGCGGGCCACGTTCAGGATGTTGGCGCCGATGATCTCGGCGACATCGGTCAAGATTTGAGTCAGCCTGTCGGCGTTGTACTCTTCATCGATGTATTCAATGTAACGCTGACGCTCCTCTTCGGTGCGCGCGTAACACACGTCATAGATGTTGAAGCTCAGCGCCTTGGTGAGGTTGTTGAAACCCTGCAGCCTCAGGCGAGGCAACGGCTTGACCACGGCGGTCGATTCCTGTGTAAGAAGGGAAAGGGGGAATTATGGGGCAAACCGCCCCCGGGGGGAACGTGAAGATCGCTCACATCTGGCACACTGTTTGCCCTTAACAATTGCGCTGGTTAAGCTCCGTTATCGACCCCGTGAATCCGTTCATGCGCAGAGGGAGCGCTCCTATCGTGTCAACCGTGCGCCTAGCTAGCAGTCCACTGGCCCTGGATATCGCCACAATCGATCGTTTCCTGGCGCACAGCCACAGGCGGCGATACCCCACCCGTACCGACGTCTTCCGACCCGGTGACCCGGCGGGAACCCTGTATTACGTCATCAGCGGCTCGGTTTCGATCATGGCCGAGGAAGATGACGACCGCGAACTGGTACTGGGCTACTTCGGTGCTGGCGAGTTCGTCGGCGAGATGGGCCTGTTCGTTGAATCGGACCGCCGCGAGGTGATCCTGAGGACCCGTACCGCCTGCGAGCTGGCCGAAATCAGCTACGAGCGCCTGCATCAGCTGTTCCTCGGCCCGCTGTCGGCCGATGCCCCACGCCTGCTGTACGCGCTGGGCCAGCAGATCTCCAAGCGCCTGCTCGACACCAGCCGCAAGGCCAGCCGCCTGGCATTCCTGGACGTTACCGACCGGATCGTGCGCACTCTGCACGACCTGGCCCAGGAGCCGGAGGCCATGAGCCACCCGCAGGGCAGCCAGCTGCGCGTCTCGCGCCAGGAACTGGCCCGCCTGGTCGGCTGCTCGCGCGAGATGGCCGGCCGCGTGCTGAAGAAGCTGCAGACCGACGGCCTGTTGCATGCTCGAGGCAAGACCGTGGTGCTGTACGGCACCCGTTGATCGCCGGTGGGTGCGGACCTTGGTCCGCACTCCTTCGCGCGCTAGGCTCGGTGCATGGAACTGAGCAGCGAATTCTGGTGGTTCATCCTCATCGGCCTGGGCGCACAGCTGGTGGATGGCGCTTTGGGCATGGCCTTCGGCCTGGTGTCCTCCTCGGTGATGCTGAGCATGGGCCTGCCCCCGGCACAGGTCAGCGCCAGCATCCACACCGCGGAAGTGTTCACCACCGGAGCGTCCGGGGTGTCGCATCTGGCTGCCGGTAATGTCGATAAACGCCTGTTCCTGCGCCTTGCCCTGCCCGGCGCGGTAGGCGGTGCTGTGGGTGCCTACGTGCTCACCCAGATCCCTGGCGAGATCATCCGCCCACTGATCTACCTGTACCTGCTGGTGCTGGCGATCATCATCCTGGCCCGCGCCGCGGGACGCTGGATGCCCAAGGGCGAGATCCGCCGGGTCCCGGTGCTGGGCTTCTTCGCCGGCCTGCTCGATGCCAGCGGCGGTGGCGGCTGGGGCCCGGTGGCCACCTCCACCCTGCTCGCCCGTGGTGGCCAGGCACGCACCACCATCGGCACGGTCAATGCCGCCGAGTTCATCGTCACCCTGACCATCTCGGCCACGTTCCTGCTGTCGATGGGCGTGCAGCACCTGCAGATCGTCGCCGGCCTGCTGATTGGCGGCATGATGGCCGCGCCGGTGGCGGCCATCCTGGTCAAGCGGGTGAAGGAGCGCTGGGTACTGGTGGCCGTCGGCGTGCTGGTGCTGGGCATCAGTCTGTTCCAGATCGGGCACGCGGTGTACGGGCACCTGTACCGCTGAAGCATCCCCTGTAGAGCCGAGCCATGCTCGGCTGATGGCGCACGTATACCGCAACGAAGTGCAGCCGAGCATGGCTCGGCTCTACAACAGGCCCGGATCAGGCCTTGTCGCCACCGCGGTCCACGCAGCCCCAGTTGAGGATGCGGGTGCCGGCCGGCAGCACGCTGCGGAAGAAATCCACCTTGGAGCGCTTCGGGTTCACCACCACCGGCGCCTTGGCAGCCAGCAGCAGCGGCAGGTCGGCCGTGCTGTCCGAGTAGGCGATGTCGATCTGCCCATAGCCGCGCTCACGCAGCATGCGCATCTTCTCTTCGTTGTGGCAGTGGCGCGTCGGGCCGACGCCGCCCAGTCGCGGGCCGACCTCGGTGCCGATCACCGGTACGTCCTGATGGGCGACAAAGGCCAGGATCGCACGTGCCAGCTCCGGCGGCGCCCCGGTGGCGACCACCACGCGGTCGCCCTTGGCGCGATGCGCCGCAAAGACCTCCAGCGCCTGCGGCAGCAGCTTGGCGCGCATCTGCGCCTCATTGCGCAGCACATAGGCGTCGATGACTTTGTTGAAATCGCGCGCACGGTGCAGGCCGAAACTGCCGATCCACACATAGACCGAAATACCGGCACGACGGGTCGGCAGCAGCGCCACCATCGGCCCGGCGATCGGCGTGACCAGCAGCGCCGCCAGCATCCGCAACGGGTTGCGCTTGATCAGCGAGGCGAACAGATGGGTGCCCGAATCGCCGTCGTAGAGGGTGTGGTCGAAATCGAAGACCACCAGCGGCGCATCGTCGCGCGGCGTCGGATAGTGCGTTTTCATGCCGCGAAGAATAGCTGACGCAGGCCCTCGCCCGGCTCTTCCACGCGCATGAAGGCCTCGCCGACCAGGAACGCATGGATGCCGGCATCGCGCATCAGCGCCACGTCCTGCGGGCCCAAGATGCCGCTCTCGGTCACCAGCAGACGGTCGCGCGGCACCGCCTTCTGCATGTCCAGGGTCGTCTGCAGCGAGACCTCGAAGGTGCGCAGGTTGCGGTTGTTGATGCCGATCATCGGCGCCGGCACCTGCAGTGCACGCTCCAGTTCGTCGATGTCGTGCACTTCCACCAGTACGTCCATGCCCAGCGACAGCGCCAGTTCGGACAGGGTGGCCAGCTGGGTGTCGTCCAGCGCGGCGACGATCAGCAGGATGCAGTCGGCGCCCAGCACGCGCGCTTCATACACCTGGTAGGCGTCGATCACGAAGTCCTTGCGCAGCACCGGCAGCGTGCAGGCCTCGCGGGCCTGCTGCAGGTAGGCGTCGGCGCCCTGGAAGAAGTCCACGTCGGTCAGCACCGACAGGCAGCTGGCGCCGCCGAACTCGTAGCTGACCGCGATGTCGGCCGGGCGGAAATCCGGGCGGATCACGCCCTTGGAGGGGCTGGCCTTCTTCACCTCGGCAATCACCGCGGGGTCGCCGTTGGCCACCGCCGCCTGCAGCGCGCGCACGAAGCCACGTACCGGCGGGGCGCTGGCCAGCGCGGCCTGCAGCGCCTCCAGCGGGCGCTGGGCGCGGCGCTGGGCCACTTCTTCGGCCTTGCGGGCCAGGATCGTCTGCAGGATGTCGCTCATCGTCGTCGGTTCGGTGCGGGGGCGGTGAGGACGGCCATTATCGGCCATCGAGGGGATCAGGCTGAACCGCGCGCTCAGGCAACCAGCGCGCGGGTGGTCTCAACATACTGCTGCAGGCGCTGGCGGGCGCTGCCATTGGCGATGGCGGCACGCGCACGGGCCAGGCCGTCGCCGATGTCGCTGGCCACGCCGGCCACGTACAGGGCCGCACCGGCGTTCAGAGCAACGATGTCCAGCGCCGGGCCGGGTTCGTTGTCCAGCACCGCGCGCAGCATGGCGATGGACTGCTCCGGCCCGTCCACGCGCAGGTTGCGGCTGGCCGACATGGCAATACCGAAGTCTTCGGGATGGATCTCGTACTCGCGCACCTTGCCGTCGCGCAACTCGCCGACCAGCGTGCCGGCACCCAGCGAGATCTCGTCCATGTTGTCGCGGCCCCAGACCACCATGGCACGCTCGGTGCCCAGCTCGCGCAGCACGCGTGCCTGGATACCGACCAGATCGGGATGGAACACGCCCATCAGCACCGCCGGCGCGCTGGCCGGGTTGGTCAATGGGCCGAGGATGTTGAAGATGGTGCGCACGCCCATTTCGCGGCGAACCGGTGCAACGACCTTCATCGACGGATGGTGGATCGGCGCGAACATGAAGCCGATGCCGGTCCGGTCAATGGCCGCTGCCACCTGATCCGGCTGCAGTTCAATCACCGCGCCCAGCGCTTCCAGCGCATCGGCACTGCCGGACTTGGACGACACGCTGCGGTTGCCATGCTTGGCCACGCGCGCACCGGCGGCGGCGGCCACGAACATCGAACAGGTGGAGATGTTGAAGGTGTGCGAGCCATCGCCACCGGTGCCGACGATATCAACCAGGTTGGAGGTATCGGCCACCGGCACTGGCCGGGCGAATTCACGCATCACGGTGGCCGCCGCGGCGATCTCGTCCACGGTCTCCTTCTTCACGCGCAACCCGGTGAGGATGGCGGCGGTCATCATCGGCGAGACATCGCCGCGCATGATCTGGCGCATCAGGTCGACCATTTCGTCGAAGAAGATTTCGCGGTGTTCGATGGTGCGATGCAAGGCTTCCTGGGGGGAGAAGCTCATGGGAATGCTCCTTGGATCAGGCCGCCGGGCGCTGCAGGAAATTGCGCAGCAGGGCGTGGCCGTGTTCGGTGAGGATGGATTCGGGATGGAACTGCACACCTTCCACCGGGAACTGGCGGTGGCGCAGGCCCATGATCTCTTCGATCGAGCCGTCGTCGTTCTCGGTCCAGGCGGTCACTTCCAGGCAGTCCGGCAGACTGTTCTTGTCCACCACCAGCGAGTGGTAGCGGGTGGCCTGGTAGCGGTCCGGCAGGCCGGCGAACACGCCCTTGCCTTCATGGCGGATGGGCGAGGTCTTGCCGTGCATGATGTTGCCGGCGCGGATGACCGTGCCGCCGTAGACCTGGCCGATGCCCTGGTGGCCCAGGCACACGCCGAGGATCGGCGTGGTCGGGCCCAGGCGCTGGATCAGTTCCAGCGACACGCCCGCTTCGTTGGGCGTGCATGGGCCGGGCGAAATGACAATGCGTTCGGGTTTCTGCGCGGCGATCTCGTCCACGCTCATCGCATCGTTGCGCACCACCTTCACTTCGGCGCCCAGCGTCTGCAGGTACTGCACGAGGTTGTAGGTGAAGCTGTCGTAGTTGTCGATCATCCACAACATGGTCAGGTTCCGTCGCTTATCAGGAAAATGGCGTACACGTTTTCGGCGTAGGTGATGGGGCCGGCTTCGATCGACTCCGGCGCCATGGGTGCGGGCGCTGCAGCGCTGCCGGTCAGGACGATATCGGTGAGGCGCGCCTCTGGCACACCGCTCACGTCATCCTCGACCGGCTGCGGCCATCGGCCGGCCTGGATGCCATAGGCGAAGTCCGGGGCAACGTCGGAGATGCTGTACAGGCCGCGCAGCTGGGTGCCGTAGGCCTTGGCCAGCCCCTTCGCGGACTCGCGGGTCTTCGCTGCCGCCTCACCCTTCAGTTCGCGGCGCAGCGCCACTTCGCCCGAGTAGGTCGGGGCGACACTGCTGACCTGCAGGTGCTCATTGGCCTTCAGTGCACCCAGCGTTGCCTGCATGGCCTGCACGCTGGCGAAGCTCGCACGCAGCTGGCGCGCCACGCGGGTACCGATGAAAACCTGCTTGCCATTGTCATAGCGATGGGCTGGACCGATCCGCAGGTTGTCGGCACGCACGCTGCCGTCCACCGCCTTGTTCTGCTTGAACACCGCCAGCACGCGGGCAACGTTGTCCTGCACGCGGCGGCGCGCGGCGTCGGCATCCATGTCGGTCTCTTCGATGTTCAACTGCAGGCCGAACCGGTCCGGCATCACCACGCGGCGCGCCTCGCCCTTCACCAGCAGGTGCGGCTGCGAGGGAATGGTATTTGCCTGCGCCAATGCGGAGGGGGCCATCGTGGCCAGCAGTGACGACCACAGCAATGCGCTCAGCAGCTTCATGCAGTACTCCTTGTCTTGAACGGGAACAGCGGAACGACCACGGCGCGGTGGCCGTGGCGAGGCAGGCTTACAGGCCCTTGGCGGCCTGGGCGACGGCGCGGAACAGCGCACGGCCCTTGTTCATCGTCTCGTCCCATTCCTTGTCCGGGTCCGAGTCGTAGACGATGCCGGCGCCGGCCTGCACATACAGGCGCCCATCCTTGATCACCGCGGTGCGGATCGCGATCGCGGTATCGGCATCGCCATGCCAACCGATGTAGCCGATGCTGCCGGCGTAGACATTGCGCTTGATCGGTTCCAGCTCGCGGATCACTTCCAGCGCGCGGATCTTCGGCGCACCACTGACCGTGCCGGCCGGGAAGGTGGCGCGCAGCACGTCGGCATAGCTCAGGCCCGGCTGCAGCTGCCCGGTCACTTCGCTGACGATGTGCATGACGTGGCTGTAGCGTTCGATCACGAACTGCTCGCCCACTTCCACGGTGCCGGCCTTCGAGACGCGGCCGGCATCGTTGCGGCCGAGGTCGATCAGCATCAGGTGCTCCGCGCGCTCCTTCGGATCGGCCAGCAGCTCGGCTTCCAGCGCCAGGTCCTGCTCGACGGTGGCGCCGCGCGGGCGGGTGCCGGCGATCGGGCGCACGGTGACTTCGCCGTCCTGCAGACGCACCAGGATCTCCGGCGACGAGCCGACCACCTGCAGGTCGCCGACATCGAGGAAATACATGTACGGCGACGGATTCAATGCGCGCAGCGCACGGTACACATCCACCGGGCGCGCCTTGAACGGCACGCTCAGGCGCTGGCTCAGCACCACCTGGAAGATGTCACCGGCGCGGATGTATTCCTTGCTGCGCTGGACCGCATCGACGAAGCCTTCGCGGGTGAAACCGGAGACGAAATCGGATTCATCCAGCACGTCGCTGTTGAGCGGAGCGGGATAACCGGCACCCGGTGCACGCAGCTTGGCGGTCAGCGCATCCAGGCGCGCCTGCGCCTGCTCGAACGCGCCCTTGACGCGCGGGTCGGCGTGCACGATCAGGTACAGGCGGCCCTTGAGATTGTCGAACACCGCCAGCTCGTTGGAATCCAGCAGCAGGATGTCCGGGGTGCCCAGCTCATCGCGGCCCGCTGGCGGGGCCAGGCGTGGCTCGATGTAGCCGATGCACTCGAATCCGAACCAGCCGACCAGGCCACCGGTGAAGCCCGGCAGGCCTTCCAGCTTGGGCACCGAGTGGGCGCTGCGCAGCGCCTCGACCTCGGCGAACGGGTCGGCCACCTCGCGGGTGTCCACCACCTGGCCGTCCTCGCGCACGGTCAACGTGTGGCCGTGGAAGGCATACACGCGACGTGCCGGCAGGCCGATGATCGAGTAGCGACCAAAGCGCTCGCCACCTTCGACGGATTCAAACAGGTAGGTATTGGGGCCGTCGGCGAGCTTCAGATAGACCGAAAGCGGCGTGTCCAGGTCGGACAGCACTTCGCGGACAACGGGGATATGGGTGTGGCCTTCAGCGGCCTGCAGCTGAAACTGAGCGTGCGAATTCAAGACGACTTTCCTTCCGGGACACAGCGTTATGGGGGCGGACGACGGCAACGGGCCACCATCGCCACCAACGGCGTGCGGAAGAAAGGGTATGCGGGGTCGTCAGGCTGGACACCCCTTGACTGTATCGCAGGATCGGCGGGAGGGAAACCCTGTGAACCTGAACCACGGCAAGCGCCGGGCCGGCGGCGGGGCCGGTGATGGGGACCGCGGCGGCGATCGGCGCGGAAACCGGTAGAGTCGACTGTTAGTCGACTGCTCTTCCATCAGTTGCCGGAAATGCCCGCGCTACGCGCGCTAGTCGACTAACAGTCGACTCTACCCAGTCGACGCTACCCCTGCCCGCCCAGCAGCGGGCAACCGTCCGGCAGATGCATGCGCACCCGGCCTGCCACGCACTCGATGCGGAACTGGCGGGCCTGCACCGGCTCGCCGTCCAGGTTGAGGGTCAACGAACGCTGCGATTCGATCTGCAGCCACGGCAGGCGCGCACGCGTGGCCAGCTGCTCCAGCGCGGCCTGGGTACCGGACTTCAGCATCTGGCCAAGGGTGGCGGTGACTTCGCCTTCCAGCTCGGGAAGCACCGTCACATCCAGCAGCCCATCATCGATCAGTGCCTGCGGACACAGCTGCTGGCCACCACCGGCCTGGCGACCGTTGCCGATGCCCAGCGCGATGAAGTCACCTTCCCAGGCGAAGTCCGGCCCCGACAGGCGTGCGTTGATCGGCTCGATGCGCCCCAGTTTTGCGATGCCGGTGATCACATAGGCCAGCCCGCCCAGCATCTTCTTCAGGCCGGCATCGGTCTCAACGGTGACCTGCGTACCGAAACCACCGCTTGCGAGATTGGCGCACCACCACGGCGTTCCATCGGCGTCCACACGCAGCAGATCGATCGACCGTGCCGGCACATGGCCGATCAGCGCGAAAGCCTCCTTCGGCTCGCTCGGAATGCCAGCGGCCGTAGCGAAATCGTTGGCGGTCCCCATCGGGATCAGCGCCAGCGAGGGCAGTACATCTGCCGGTTCATCACGATGCGCCAGTGTCTCGGCCACCGCGCTGAGCGTGCCGTCGCCACCGGCGGCAACGATCACATCCACGCCATGATCGATCGCCTCGGCCACGTAGCGCTCAGCATCGCCGTCTTCCCAGGTCACCCGCACCTCCAGCTGCACGCCCTGCCCGCGCCAGTGGCCAACGGCCTCACGCAGGTCATCGTTGCCTGCGGATTTGCCGTTGAGGATCAGGCGCCAGCGCGGGGTGGTCATGCGGTGCTTCCGTGAAGGGGTTGCACAGGCTAGCAACGTGCTGTTTGCCCGCGGTGAATGTCACGCAGGTGTCATTCAGCTGCTGGAGAATGGAAGGCCATAGCAGGGACGACGGATGGAGGCAGGATCAGCCTCCCACGCATGCAGCGAGGCCACGCCAGTGATTGGCGTGGCCTTTTTTTGTGCACGGGGATCGTGCGAACCAAGGTTCGCACCCACCGGGTTGGGTTTGCCCCACCACACGCCTCACCCGTTGGCGAAATCGTGCAGCGCCTGGCCCTGCAACCTGTACACCGTCCATTCGTCCTGCGGCTTCGCGCCGGCGGCGGTGTAGAACTCGATGGCCGGGGTGTTCCAGTCCAGCACCGACCATTCGAAGCGACCGCAGCCTTCGGCCACGGCCTGGCGCGCGATGTACTTCAGCAGTGCCTTGCCGGCGCCGCCGCCGCGCTTTTCCGGGCTGACGTACAGATCTTCCAGGTAGATGCCCTTGCGGCCAAGCCAGGTGGAATAGTTGTAGAAGTACACCGCATAGCCGATGGCTTCGCCGTCGGCTTCGCAGATCAGCGCGCGTGCGGTCGCATCGGCGCCGAACAGGCTCTCGGCAATGCCGATCTCGTCGGTCTGAACCGCGTGCTCGGCCTTCTCGTAGATGGCCAGTTCGCGGATGAAATGCAGGATCAGGCCAGCATCGGCCACGGTGGCCGGACGGATGTTCAACAGTGCCATGCGCAGATAAAGGGGACGGGGGGAATCAAACGAGACTAATCCCCTCCGTCCCTTTTTGTCAGCGGGCGGCGGCAACGTTGGCGCGCATCTGCGCGATCACGTCCTGGTAGCTGGTCCTGGCGTTGAAGATGGCCGAACCGGCAACGAAGGTGTCGGCGCCGGCGGCGGCGATCTCACCAATGTTGTCGGCCTTCACGCCACCGTCGATCTCCAGGCGGATGTCCTTGCCGCTGGCATCGATCTTCTGGCGCACCACGCGCAGCTTGTCCAGCGCCGAGGGAATGAACGCCTGGCCGCCGAAGCCCGGGTTGACCGACATCAGCAGCACCAGGTCCAGGTCGTCCAGCACCCAGTCCAGGATGTCCACCGGGGTGGCCGGGTTCAGCACGATGCCCGGCTTGCAGCCCAACGAGCGGATCAGCTGGATGGTGCGGTGCACGTGGCGGCTCGCTTCCGGGTGGAAGCTGATGTAGGTGGCACCGGCCTCGGCGAAATCGGGAATGATGCGGTCCACCGGCTCGACCATCAGGTGCACGTCGATCGGCGCGGTGACGCCGTGCTTGCGCAGCGCCTGGCAGACCATCGGGCCGATGGTCAGGTTCGGCACGTAGTGGTTGTCCATCACATCGAAATGGACCCAGTCGGCGCCAGCGGCGAGGACGTTGTCGACTTCCTCGCCGAGGCGGGCGAAGTTGGCGGACAGGATGGACGGAGCGATGAGGCAGTTGGGCATGGCCGGGCCTTGCAACGAGGGGAAAGAGGGTCAGCGCTTGCGCAGGGTCTTGATGCGGTCGTAGGCGGCATTGATCCGCCGCGACTTCTGCTCGGCCTGCTGCTGCAGCTCGGGAGCGGCGCCACCAAGCTTGTCGGGGTGGTACTGCGAGATCAGCTTGCGATAGGCGCGCTCGACCTCGGCATCGGTGGCTTCGGAGGTCAGCCCCAGCTCCCGGTACGGGTTCTCCTTGTTCAGGCGGAACCAGTCCGAATCGAAGGCATGGCCGATCAACAGGCCGATCACCGCGCCGAACAGCGGATTGGGCCGGAACAGCAGGGCACCGGCGATGAATCCGAGCAGTTTTCCGTACCAGCGCATGGCGCTCCGGGGTCGACCGACGAAATGGACGCTCATTTTACGTCACAGCGGGCCCGGACGGCTTTACACTAGGCCGCCCGCTGGTCAGCGGGCCCGCCGGGTCCGCTGGGCAGCCGTATCGACAACGCCCCAGGAGTGCCCGTGCCAACCACGCTGTTGCAATCCGATCTCCCCGGCCTGCCCTTGCGCCATCGCGGCAAGGTGCGTGATGTGTTCGATATCCCGCGCGAGCGGCTGCCTGCAGGGACCCCGCCGGGCGACTACCTGCTGATGGTGGCTACCGATCGCCTGTCGGCGTTCGACGTGGTGCTGCCCGACCCGATCCCGGGCAAGGGCGAGATGCTCTGCCAGGTGTCCAACTTCTGGTTCGCCAAGACCGCGCACCTGATGCCCAACCACCTGACCGGCATCGACGTGGCCAGCGTGCTGCCCGAAGGCGTGGACCCCGCCCTGTATGCCAAGCGCGCGGTGGTCACCCGCAAGCTGAAGCCGGTGCCGGTGGAAGCGATCGCCCGCGGCTACCTGATCGGCAGCGGCTGGAAGGACTACCAGCGCACCGGCAAGGTCAGCGGCATCGACCTGCCCGACGGCCTGCGCCAGGCCGAGCAGCTGCCCGAGCCGATCTTCACCCCTTCGACCAAGGCCGCCGTCGGCGACCATGACGAGAACATCGATTTCGATGCGATGGTGAAGCAGGTGGGTGCGGACCTGGCCGAGCGCGTGCGCGATGCCACGCTGCGCATCTACAAGTTCGCCGCCGACTACGCCCGCGAGCGCGGCATCATCCTGGCCGATACCAAGTTCGAGTTCGGTACCGACGCCGATGGCCGCCTGTACATCATGGACGAGATGCTGACGCCGGATTCCTCGCGTTACTGGCCGGCCGACGAGTACGAAGTGGGCACCAGCCCGCCGAGCTACGACAAGCAGTTCGTGCGCGATTACCTGGAGACGCTGGACTGGGGCAAGACCGCCCCGGGCCCGACCATCCCGGCCGAGATCATCGAGCGCACCCGCGCCAAGTACGCCGAGGCGCTGCAGCGCCTGGCCGGGATCAGCGTCGACTGATCCACCTGCGCCCCCGGCCGGAAAGGCTGGGGGCGTCTTGAAGGCGGCGACAGACGTCGGGAAGCATCGGCTGGGATGGAAACTGCTGGAATGCGGTGGACTGGGTAGAGTCGACTGTTGGTCGACTGCTCTTCGTTCCGACGGCGAAAATCCCCGCGCTGCGCGCGTTAGTCGACTAACAGTCGACTCTACCCGGCCGGTCCCCGCCGGTCCGCCCACCCAGTCAGTCCCACCCAGTCAGTCCCAGCCGGTCGGCCCCAGCCGTCGCCCCCCCCCATTCGACGCGCCCTCACCGCCTGGCCCCGGCGGAGTATGCTGGCCGCATGCAGACATCCACCGAGCTTGCGCGGCCGATCGACCGCTACTTCGCCAGCTATTCCGACGACCACCGCAATGTGATCAACCAGCGCATCCATGTGGTGGCGGTACCGGCGATCCTGTGGTCGGTGGTGGCCCTGCTGTGGTGCCTGCCGCCGCTGATCACCTGGTTCCAGTACGGCATCTGGTCGGCGTTCGCGATGTTCAGCGCCTGGTGCTTCTACAACAAGCTGTCGCGCCCGCTGGGCATCGGCATGCTCATCCAGTTCTTCGTGTTCGGCTGCCTGTGCCGCCTGCTCGAGGCCGAAATCGGCCTGCACAACCTGTTCTGGCTGGCGGTGGGCGTGTTCGTGGTGGCCTGGATCGCGCAGTTCATCGGCCACAAGTTCGAGGGCCGCAAACCCAGCTTCCTGACCGACCTGACCTACCTGACCTACCTGCTGATCGGGCCGGCCTGGGTGATGGCCAAGTTCTACCGCAAGCTCGACTGGCGCTACTGACGTGCTGGTGGCCGACGGCGGCCACCGTTTCCTGAACGGGCAGATTCCGTCACCCGCACTCCACGACGGCCCTGCCAGCCTGCACCGGTGATCCGTTCCCCACCTCCCGCCCGTCGACGGCAGCCCCTGTGCGACAGGGCCTGCGGTCTCCCTGCGTGGGCGTAGGGTGTCCCCGAGGGCAACCGGGGAGGGACTGCTGGAACGTGATGCTGCGCCGCAGAAAAAATGAATCAGCGAACGTTACATGCAATTGATCGCTGTTCGATGGGTTTCGGCGACATTTCGCAGCCTGTTATCCTCCCTGACCTGCTCGTGAATCATGGATTCCCTGCATGCTCCCCAGCCTGCCCCTGCTGCTGGCCCTGCCGTTCCTGATGGCAGCGGCTGTTGCGGCCTTCCCCCGTAGTTCGCGCTCGACTGCTGCCTGGCTGGCGGCGCTGGCGCCGTTGGGCGGGCTGGCCATCCTCGGCTGGCTCACCCCCTCCGTGCTCGATGGCCAGGTGGTCCGCACCCTGGTGCCCTGGCTGCCGCAGATCGGGCTGGACTTCACCCTGCGCCTGGACGGGCTGGCCTGGATGTTCGCCGGGCTGGTGCTGGGCATCGGTGCGCTGGTGGTGCTGTACGCACGCTACTACCTGAGCCAGCAGGACAACGCGCACCGCTTCTACTGCTACCTGCTGCTGTTCATGGGCGCCATGCTGGGCATGGTGCTGTCGGGCAACCTGCTGCTGATGATGATCTTCTGGGAAATGACCAGCATCAGCTCGTTCCTGCTGATCGGCTTCTGGTCGCACCGCCAGGACGCCCGCGAAGGCGCGCGCATGGCGCTGGTGATCACCGGTGGCGGCGGCCTGGCGCTGCTTGGTGGCGTGCTGCTGATCGGCCGCATCGTCGGCAGCTTCGACCTGGACGTGGTGCTGGCCGCCGGCGAGCAGATCCGCGCCAGTGCGCTGTACCCGTATGCGCTGTTCCTGGTGCTGGCCGGCATCTTCACCAAGAGTGCGCAGTTCCCGTTCCACTTCTGGCTACCGCATGCGATGGCGGCGCCCACCCCGGTCTCGGCCTACCTGCACTCGGCCACCATGGTGAAGGCCGGCGTGTTCCTGCTGGCGCGCCTGCACCCGGCGCTGGCCGGCAGCGATCTGTTCTTCTATACGGTCAGCGGCATCGGCGCGCTGACCCTGCTGATCGGCGCCTGGAACGCAATCTTCCAGCACGACCTGAAAGGCCTGCTGGCCTATTCGACGATCTCGCACCTGGGCCTGATCACCCTGCTGTTCGGCCTGTCCACGCCGATGGCGGTGGTGGCCGGCGTGTTCCACATCCTCAACCACGCCACCTTCAAGGCCTCGCTGTTCATGGCCGCCGGCATCATCGACCACGAGACCGGCACCCGCGACATGCGCAAGCTGGGTGGCCTGCGCAAGCTGATGCCGTTCACCAGCGCGCTGGCGATCATCGCCTCGCTGGCGATGGCCGGCATTCCGCTGCTCAACGGCTTCCTGTCCAAGGAAATGCTGTTCGCCGAGGCACTGACCGCCGGTGGCGGCCCGGGCGCGATGCGCACGGCGGTGTCGATCGCCGCGCTGCTGGCTGGCGTGTTCGGCGTGGCCTACAGCCTGCGCTTCGTGCACGACACTTTCTTCGGCCCCGGCCCGCACGATCTGGACCGCGTGCCGCACGAGCCGCCGCGCTGGATGAAGGTGCCGGTGGAACTGCTGGTGGTGATCTGCATCGCGGTGGGCGTGGCCCCGGCACTGACGGTGGCGCCGGTGCTGCATGCCGCCGCGGCGTCGATCCTCGGCACCGCCATGCCCGAATACAGCTTGGCGGTCTGGCACGGCTTCAACCTGCCGCTGGCGATGAGCGCGATCGGCGTGGTCGGCGGCGTTGCGCTGTACTTCGGCCTGCGCAAGCTGATCAACCTGCACGGCGTGGAAACCCGCGCCACCGGCCGCAACGTCTTCCACGCGCAGCTGGATGCGATTTCCGCGCTGGCCATGCGCCTGACCAACGGCATCGCCAATGGCAGCCTGCAGCGCATGCTGCTGGGCCTGGTGCTGGTGGCGATCGTGGTTGCCGCCGCGCCGTTCGTCGCCAATCCGGCCTCGCCGAACTGGACCGCGCCGCAGCCGATGCCGCTGCTGGGCTGGGCGTTGTGGCTGGTGATGATGGCCTGCGCAGTGGCCACCCTGCGCGTCTACAAGCAGCGCCTGCTGGCGGTGCTGCTGGTCGGCGGCGTCGGCCTGATGGTGGCGCTGACCTTCGTGTTCCTGTCCGCGCCCGACCTGGCGCTGACCCAGCTGCTGGTGGAGATGGTCACCCTGGTACTGATGCTGCTGGGCATGAACTACCTGCCCGCGCAGTCCGGGCCGGAGCGGCCGCGCTGGCGCAAGCGCCGTGACGCGGTGATCGCGATCATCGCCGGCGCCGGCCTCGGTGCGCTGGCCTATTCGGCGATGACGCTGCCGCCGAACACCATGGCCGGCGAGCTGCTCGCCCGCGCCCTGCCCGAGGCCTACGGCCAGAACGTGGTCAACGTGATCCTGGTCGACTTCCGCGGCTTCGATACCTTCGGCGAGATCACCGTGTTCGGTATCGCCGCGCTGGTGGTGCACGCACTGCTGCGCCGCACGCGGATGGCACCGGAGCAGATCATGCCCGGCCCGCCGATCAAGCTGCCGGTGCCGGCCGACCTGGCGCAGATCATGTTCCCGCTGACCCTGACCGTGTCGATCTTCCTGTTCCTGCGCGGCCACAACGCGCCGGGTGGCGGCTTCATCGCCGGCCTGGTGCTGGCGGTGCCGCTGCTGATCCAGTACGTGATCCAGGGCACTGCGTCGGTGGAATCGCGCTTCGGCTTCGACTACATCCGCTGCATCGGCATGGGCCTGCTGATCGCCATCCTCAGCGGTTCTGCGTCGATGCTGTTCGGCGTGCCGTTCCTGACAAGCGGGCATCTCGACCTGCACCTGCCGCTGATCGGCGACGTGCCACTGGCCAGCGCGATCGGTTTCGACATCGGCGTCTACCTGGTGGTGTTCGGCGGCGCCATGCTGATGCTGTCGATGATGGGCACGATCAAGCCCTCGCGTACCCGCACCGCCCGCAAGGGCGAGATCGACCTGCAACGCCGTTCGGCCCGCACCGGGGAGATGCACTGATGGAACTGGCCCTGGCTACCGCGATCGGCGTGCTGACCGCCATCGGCATCTACCTGCTGCTGCGTGCGCGCAGCTTCGATGTGATCCTCGGCATGACCTTCCTGTCCTACGCCACCAATCTGCTGATCTTCGCCGGTGGCCGCGTGGTGCTGGGCAAGGCGCCCGTGCTGCAGGAAGGCGTGGACAGCCACCTCGGCAACTACACCGACCCGTTGCCGCAGGCGCTGGTACTGACCGCGATCGTGATCGCGTTTGCGATGACCGCGGTCAGCATCGTGCTGGCCATGCGCAGCCGCAGCGACAACCACAGCGACCACGTGGACGCCCACGAGCCCGACGACGACCTGCAGGATGAGAGCGTGCCGCCGCGCCAGGGCGAGGACCGCGCATGAACCATCTGGTGATCCTGCCGATCCTGATTCCGCTGCTGGGTGCTGCGCTGTCGCTGTTCATCGAACACCGTCGCTACGGCCCGAGGGTGCAGCGCGCGGTGGCCTGGACCGCGCTGTCGGCGCTGGCGCTGGCGGTGGGCCTGCTGTTCGCCAGCACGGCCAGCGGTGACATCAACGTCTACCTGCTGGGTGACTGGCCGTCGCGGCTGGGCATCGCGCTGGTGGCCGACCGGCTGTCGGCGTGGATGCTGCTGACCACCCTGCTGCTGGCCATTCCCTGCCTGCTGCACGCCTGCTCGGGCTGGGACCGCCGCGCACCGCACTTCCATGCACTGTTCCAGTTCCAGCTGGTCGGCCTGAATGGTGCATTCCTGACCGGCGACATCTTCAACCTGTTCGTGTTCTTCGAGGTGATGCTGATCGCCTCCTACGGCCTGCTGCTCAGCGGTGGCCGCGGCCTGCGCATGCGCATCGGCCTGCACTACGTGGTGTTCAACGTCACCGCCTCGACCCTGTTCCTGATCGCGCTGGGCCTGCTGTACGCCTCGCTGGGCTCGTTGAACATGGCCGAGCTGTCGCAGCGCATCGCCGAGGTACCACCGGCGCAGCTGACGCTGGTAAAGGCCACGATGGGCCTGTTGCTGCTGGTGTTCTGCGCCAAGGCCGCACTGATGCCGCTGTACCTGTGGCTGCCGGAAGCCTATTCGCGTGCACCGGCGGCAGTGGCTGCGCTGTTCGCGATCATGACCAAGGTCGGCCTGTACTCGGTGCTGCGCATCCAGATGCTCTGGTTCGGCGATGACGCGGGCGCGATGGCCGGCTATGGCCGCGACTGGCTGCTGTGGGCCGGCGTTGCGACACTGGTGCTGGGCGGCCTTGGCGCGCTGGCCGCGACCCGCCTGCGCGTGCTGATCTCGTACCTGGTGATCGTCTCGGCGGCCACGCTGTTCATCGCCTTCTCGGTCGGCACCCCGCAGGTGCTCTCGGCCGGCCTGTATTACCTGCCGCACAGCAGCTTCGTCGCCGCCGCGCTGTTCCTCATTGCCGATCTGATCCGTCGCCGCCGCGGCGGCGCCAGCGATCGCAAGGAAGTGGTGGCGCCGATGCCGGGCAAGGAAACACCCGCGGTGCTGTTCCTGATCGGTGCGGTATCGGTGGCCGGCCTGCCGCCGCTCTCCGGCTTCCTGGCCAAGGCCGCGCTGCTGGCCGGCATGCCGGCGCAGTACACCGGCCCGGTCTGGACCGCGGTGCTGGTCAGCAGCCTGCTGGTGATCATGGGCCTGACCCGCGGCGGCATCCGCCTGTTCTGGCGCGTGCCGCCTGTCGAGGCCGATGCACCGAAGCCGCGCAAGGCACGCCTGCGCCGGGTCGAGTTGTACGCCGCCTGCATCCTGCTGGGCTACGGCATCGGCATGACCCTGGCCGCCGCCCCGCTGATGCGCTACACCGATGCCACCGCTGCACAGCTGCTGCACCCCAGCGAGTACGTGCAGCAGCTGCGCGCGACCACGCCGGAGATCCGCCAGCCATGACCGCCCAGCGCTCCCTGTTCCGCCGCGTCATTCCCTCGCCGATGCTCAGCATCATGGTGGTGGCGTTCTGGCTGCTGATGTCCGACAGCTTCACCCTCGGCCAGATCGTGCTGGGACTGGTGCTGGGCGTGGTGGTGCCCCTGTTCGCCGCACGCCTGGACCGCGAATTCGCCCGCATCGGCACGCTGCGGCCGCTGCCCAAGCTGCTGTGCGTGACCCTGTGGGACATCCTGATGTCCAACATCCGCGTCGCCATCCAGGTGCTGGGCCCGGAGAAGAACATCCACCCCGGTTTCATCTGGCTGCCGCTGGACATCGCCAACATCCACGGCATCGCCGCGCTGACCAGCATGATCACCCTGACCCCGGGCACGGTCTCGGCCGCGCTCAGCGACGACCGCAAGTACCTGCTGGTGCACGTGCTGCACCTGGAGGACCCGCAGGACCTGATCGATACGATCAAGCGCCGTTACGAGGCGCCGTTGATGGAGATCTTCCCATGACCGGTTTTGAAGTCATCCAGACCACCCTGGTGGTGTGCATGCACGTGGTCGGCCTGGCGATGCTGCTGGCCACCTGGCGCCTGCTGCGCGGGCCGACCGTGCCCGACCGCATCCTCGCGCTGGACACCCTGTCGGTGACCGCGATCGCCGAACTGATGCTGTTCGGCATGTACCTCAACTCGCCGATCTATTTCGAGGCGGCGCTGATCATCGCCATGCTCGGCTTCGGCAGCACCGTGGTGCTGAGCAAGTTCGTGCTGCGCCGGGACATCGTCGAATGATCACCGCGATCCAGATCGGCCTGTCGGTCCTGCTGCTGTTCGGCTGCTTCTTCATCCTGGTCGGCGCACTGGGCCTGGTGAAGCTGTCCACCTTCTTCAAGCGCCTGCACGCACCGACCAAGGCCAGCACGCTGGGCGTGGGCTGCGTGCTGGTGTGCTCGGTCTGCTACCACATCTTCCTCGGCCAGGACCCGCAGCCGCGCGAGCTGCTGATTACCGTATTCCTGTTCATCACCGCACCGATCAGCGCGCACATGATGGCCAAGGCCGCACTGTCGCTGCTGATGGAAACCCGCCCCAGCCTGCCCGGCAACGAGCCGGCCGCCGAAGAGCAGCTGCCGCCGCCGGAACCGGTGCGCGAGGAAGAGGGTTCGCAGAGCCGGTAAATCCGGTAGAGGCCGACCTTGGTCGGCGCTTTGTTTCCCCGAGGGCCAACCAAGGTTGGCACCCACCGGGTGATCGGTGGTAGGTGCCGACCTTGGTCGGCACGGAACCCACCGCATCCACGCATGGCGTGGATCTACCGTTACAACGCCGGGGCGCCGACCAGCAGCAGCTCCAGCACGAACCAGCCGACGAACGCGACCAGCAGGATCGCGCCCTCGCCGCGGCTGATCTTCAGGTCGCCGCGCAGCATCGGGTACAGCACCAGCGCAAACGCCAACAGCGCCGGCAGTTCCAGGCGCACGAACGAGGCCGGCAGCGCCAGCGGCTGCAGCACCGCCATCGCGCCGACCACCAGCAGCAGATTGACCACGCTGGAACCCAGTACGTGCCCCAGCACCATGTCGCCATGACCACGTCGCGCGGCAGCGATGGCGGCTGCCACCTCCGGCAATGCAGTGCCGATCGCTACCGGCAGCAGGCCGACCAGCAGCGGCGTCCAGCCCAGCGCGGCACCGAAGTCAGCAGCAGCCCCCACAACCAGGCGTGCGCCCCAGTACAGCGCCAGTACCGCGATCAGTACCCGCAGCACGTTCAACGGCAGACTGGTGCGGCTCAGCGCGGACTCGGCAATGGCCGCCTGCACCTCCGCACTCTCGCTGCGGCCACGGCGCAGCAGCAGCACCTGCACCACGATGAAGCCGGCCACCAGCACGCCACCTTCCCAACGCACCAGGCGGCCATCCAGGCCGAACAGGATCAGCAATGCGCCAGCCGCCAGCAACGACCACCACAGCACCGTCTGCAGGCGCGCGCGCAGCAGCAGCGGTGCGGCGATCGCCGCCATGGCCAGGGTCAGGCCGAGGTTGACGATGCTGCTGCCCACCGCATTGCCGAGTGCCAGCTCCGGCTGGCCGACCGACAGCGCGCGCGCGTTGACGGCCAGTTCCGGCAACGAGGTGGCCACCCCGAGCAGCAACAGGCCAGCGGTGAAGGGACTGGCCCCGAAGCGCTGGGCCAGGCCGGACACGGCCTTGACGATGGAATCCCCGCCCAGCGCCAGCAGCAGCAGGCCAAGCAGGAACCAGGCAATGGCAATGGCAATCATCGAGCACTCCCCCAGCGGTCGTGGCGCGATTCTACGCTTGGCCCGAGCGCGCGGCTGGGCCTTCGATCAAAGATCAGCCACAGCCTTCCGCATAATCAACCTGCGGGGTGCGGCCAACGCGCCACGCACCGACCCGGCCATCGGCACCGAGCGCGAAGTCGATCACCGCGCCGCCCTCCTGCACCGGGCGCACGCGCAGGTGCTGGGCCTTCTCGTCGTACTTGTCAGGGCCGACATCGGCCCGCTCCGGGTACAGCACCTGCAACTCACCCAGCGTCATGCCGACCTTGCCGCCACCAGGCGCGGTGATGGCAGCGCTGCGTACGTCGTAACGCACCAGCTTGCGCGCCTCGATCATCAGGCGCGGATCCTCGGCATCCTGCGGGCGCAGGAAATAGCAGCCGTCGTTGCTGTCGTCAGCGGGCAGCGGCTTGCCGGCCGCGTCGGTGCCCAGCCCCTGCAGCGGCGTGCCGAAGCCGGTGCGGACCTCGGCGATGCCGGCACCCAGCTTTGCGCCAGCGAAGCCATCCAGGTGTGCCGGGCCCTGTTCTGCCGCCGGTGCAGGCACAGCAGGAGCAGCAGCGGCAGGTGAGGGAGTCGCATCAACCGCGGCGGGCGCCTCGGCGGTGCGGTTGCAAGCGGTAAGAGACAGCAACAACAGACCGGCAATCGGAAGGTGCTTCATCGGTGCGGTTCCCTGGCACGAAGGTGGTTGCACGCTAGCGCAATGAGCGTGGAGGCGCTGCATTGTCATCGCCGTTTCATCGCCCTCGTTCAGGCTCGGCGTGCACCGACTTGGCTGTCCCTTCCATGCAACCGCGCAAGACCGATCTCGCCCGAACCGCGCTGCAGGCCCACCGCGCGCCGCTGGACATGCGCCAGCGACGGCTGCTGATCCTGTGCGACGGCCAGCGCACTGTTGCCGACCTGACCGGCCTGCTCGGCCAGGAAGCGCCGGCCATGGTCATCCGGCTGGTGCAGGCAGGGTATCTGAGCACCGGCCCGGCAGCGGCAGTACCCTCCCCTCAAGTCGTTGCCGAGCTGCCCAAGGTTGCGCCGGCACAAGTGCCGGCAGCAGCCACCGCGCCGGTCGAGCGCCGCCGCTCGCTGGTGGCCGCACGCATCTATGTGCTGGGCATCCTGGAGATGCAGCGGCATCCACAGGCGGCGGCACTGTTCCGCGACCTGCAGCAGGCGCGTGCGGAGGATGAGGTGCTGCAGCGGCTGCAGTCGGCAATGCAGCTGCTGCCCGCGCTCACTTCGGATGGCTATTGCCAGCGCGTGCGGCAGCGCCTGCTGGAGGCGTTGCCCTTGGAGCATTGCGACGCCTTCGCCGAAGTCGCCTGAAGAAAAAGGGGACGGAGGGGATTAAGTCGTTTCAAGCACATAAGCGCGTGCCGACCAAGGTCGGCACCCACCACGCTAGCGGGATGACCGGAAGTTGTTGCGCAGCCCGTTCCAGCACTGCTGGTAATCGCCCTGGCGGTGGCCGGCGGCCAGTGCCTGTGCGGTCGGGCGGATCACTGCGCGGGTCTCGAACATGAAGGCCATCGTGTCCTTGATCACATCCGCCTTGGACAGGTCGGCATTGGACGCCTTGTCGAACGTCGGTGCATCCGGGCCGTGGCCGCTCATGCAATTGTGCAGCGAGGCACCGCCCGGCACGAAGCCTTCGGCCTTGGCGTCGTAGGCACCATGCACCAGGCCCATGAACTCGCTGGCGATGTTGCGGTGGAACCATGGCGGCCGGAACGTGTTCTGCGCCACCAGCCAGCGCGGCGGGAAGATCGCGAAGTCCATGTTGCTGGTGCCCGGGGTGTCGCTGGGCGAATGCAGCACCAGGAAGATCGACGGGTCCGGGTGGTCGTAGCTGATCGAGCCGATGGTGTTGAAGCGGCGCAGGTCGTAGCGGTACGGCGCGTAATTGCCGTGCCAGGCCACCACGTCCAGCGGCGAATGGTCTATCGGCGCACGCCACAGGCGGCCTTCGAACTTGGCGATCAGTTCGAAGTCGCCGTCGACATCTTCGAACGCGGCGTGCGGGGTTTCGAAGTCGCGCGGGTTTGCCAGGCCGTTGGAACCAATCGGGCCGAGGTCGGGCAGCTTCAGCAGCGCACCGTAGTTCTCGCAGATGTAGCCGCGGCTCGGGCCATCGGGCAGCTCCACGCGGAAGCGCACGCCACGCGGAATCACCGCAATCTGCTGCGGCTCGATTTCGATCACGCCCAGCTCGGTCAGCAGGCGCAGCGCGCCCAGCTGCGGCACGATCAGCAGCTCGCCATCGGCGTTGTAGAAGTAGCGGCCGACCATGTCGCGGTTGGCGGCGTAGAGATGGATGCCAACACCCGCGTGTGCATCGGGCGAGCCATTGCCGCCCATCGTGTACAGGCCCTCGACGAAGTCGGTCGGCAGTTCCGGCAGCGGCAGCGGGCTCCAGCGCAGCTGGTTCGGCGAGGCCGGCTGTGCGCCGAAATCACACTGCAGCTGCGACTGCGCGAACGGGGTGAACTCGCCATGGGCCACCGCCGGGCGGATCCGGTACAGCCAGCTGCGGCGGTTGCTGCCGCGCGGCGCGGTGAAGGCGGTGCCGGTCAGCTGTTCGGCGTACAGGCCGTGGGCCACCTTCTGCGGTGAGTTCTGCCCGACCGGCAGCGCGCCGGCAACGGCCTCGGTAGCGAATTCGTTGCCGAAGCCGGACTGGTAGCCGCGGGCGGCGATGGCGGGGGACATGGGGGCTCCTGGGTACGGCGAGACCGGAACGGAAAGCAGCCGAGCATGGCTCGGCTCTACAGATGGGCAGGCGCCGGGACGGGCCCGGCGCTACCGATGACCTTACAGCACGCCGCGGCGGATCTGGTCGCGCTCGATGCTCTCGAACAGCGCGGTGAAGTTGCCTTCGCCGAAGCCTTCGTTGCCCTTGCGCTGGATGATCTCGAAGAAGATCGGGCCGATGCAGTTCTGGGTGAAGATCTGCAGCAGCTTGCGCTGGTGGGTTTCCGGATCGGCATCGATCAGGATCTTGTTCTTCGCCAGGCGCGGCACGTCTTCACCGTGGTTCGGCACGCGTTGGTCGATCACGTCGAAGTAGGTCTCCGGCGTGTCGAGGAAATCCACGCCCTGCGCACGCATGGCTTCAACGGTATCGTAGATGTTGTCGGTGAAGCAGGCGATGTGCTGGATGCCCTCGCCCTTGTAGGCTTCCAGGTACTCGTTGATCTGGCTCTTCGGGTCCGACGATTCGTTCAGCGGGATGCGCACGATGCCGTCCGGCGCGGTCATCGCCTTGGACACCAGGCCGGTCTTCAGGCCCTTGATGTCGAAGTAGCGGATTTCGCGGAAGTTGAACAGGCGCTCGTAGTAATCCGACCACTGCTGCATGTTGCCGAAGTACAGGTTGTGGGTCAGGTGGTCGATGAAGGTCAGGCCGAAGCCGAACGGACGCAGATCGGCACCGGCGATCGGCTCGTAGTCGCCGTCGAAGATGCTGCCGGCCGCACCGTAGCGGTCGACCAGGTACAGCATGCAATCGCCGATGCCCTTGATGACCGGGGCGCTGACCGCCTTGCTGTCCGGCTTGAAGGCGATGGCTTCGGCGCCGTTGCCCAGCGCGGTCTGGTAGACCTCCTGGCCCGGCTTCTTGAAGCGGATTGCGAAGCCGCAGGCGCACGGACCGTGCTTCTCGGCGAAGTCGGCGGCGAACGAATCGGGGTCTTCATTGACCAGGAAGTTGACGTCGCCCTGGCGATAGACGGTAATCGGACGCTGCTTGTGCTTGAGCACCGCGCTGAAGCCCATCTTCCGGAAGTACGCGTGCAGCTCCTGGCCACGGCCGGCCGGGGCGGCGAATTCGACGAACTCGAAACCGTCGATGCCCATCGGGTTCTCGAAGGTGGTGACCTGCATGCCGGGGTTGGGGTGCGAGGCGGTCGGGACTGCGGTATTCATGGCGTGGCTCCGAATCGGTACCGCATCGGTACAAACCAGGTGCGGGCAGGTAGGGACCCGGCGAGAATGCAGGGTCTGGACCTACCCCTTATAGTTACACTTGAAACCACCAGCAAGGTGCACCGCAACATGAGCCCCGCCGATCCTGCCTCGACCCGCCTGCGTGCCTCACACGTCCTGCTCGACCTGGAACAGTTCCTGCCGTACCGGCTGAGCGTGCTGTCCAACCGGGTCAGCGGCAACATCGCCAAGCTATACGGTGATCGTTACGGTCTGGCGATTCCCGAATGGCGGGTCATCACCATCCTGGCGCTGTACCCCGGCTCCTCGGCCAGCGAGGTCTCCGACCGTACGGCGATGGACAAGGTGGCGGTCAGCCGCGCCGTGGCCCGCCTGCTGGAGCGCGGCTTCATCAAGCGCGAGACCCACGGCGACGATCGCCGCCGCTCGGTGCTGGCGCTGTCGGCGGCTGGCTTCGAGGTGTACGAAACCATCGCACCGATGGTGATCGAGATCACCCGCAAGCTGATGTCGGTGCTGAGCGAGGAGGAAGAGCAGCTTCTGGAAAAGCTGATCCTGCGATTGGCCGGCGACGGCCTGGAGCGGATGGGCGAAGGGGTCTGAAGAAAAAGGGGACGGAGGGGATTAAGCCGCAGTCAGCACGCATGTGCCTGAAACGACTTAATCCCCTCCGTCCCCTTTTCTCAGCTCAGATGCTTGCGGCGCGCGTGGATCCACGGCACGGCCAGCGCGGCAATGGCGCCACCGGCGAAGCCGAGCGAGGCGGCGACGGTGGCGGCTTCGACCGCCCCCGGCAACGCCAGCGCGGCGGCCACCAGCAGCAGCGATGGCAGGCCGACGAAGGTGCCCAGGAAGAAATGCCAACGCGGTGACCAGGTGTTGAGCTGCAGCAGGCTGACCGGCTGCCAGGCTTCGGAGGCAGCGTCCTCGGCGATCTTCGCCACCGCCTTGGCCAGGTCCACTTCCGGCAGCGTGCGGCCTTGGCGTGCGGTAGCCAGCAGTTCGGCCACGGCATCCACCGGCGGGAAGCTGGATGGCCACGCCACCGGTGCCGGCACGCCGTAGGCGGTCAGCAGCGGCACGCTCAGCCACGGCGCCACCAGCGGGCGCATGCGACGACGGCCGTGCACGCACCAGATCTGTTGCTGCCCATACGCAGTAACGCTGTACAGCGCCAGTTCGTTGGCCGGTGGGTAACCGAGCATGGTCACCCGCGCCGCCAGGCTGTCCTGCCCCATCGCACGCAGGAAACCCGGGCGGCTGCGCCCTTCCTGCATCCACGCCAGGCCAAGCGCGCCCACCAGGTAGGCCTCGGCCACGTCCTTGCTGCCGGCCGTGGCGCGTTCGTCACTGGCCAGGTACCAGGCCAGCGACTTCGGTTCGGACACATCGTCCAGGCCCCAGCGGCTGTCGTCACCCAGGACGTGCCGCACTGGCAGGCGCGCGGGCGCGGTCTCGCCACGCTCGCCGGGCTGCAGGAACGGCAACACGCCCTGGATGAAGGTGGACAGTTCGATCGCACGCACGCCATGGCCCTGCCATTCCGGCGGCAGCAACCCGGCCAGCTGGCCGTCGGCGGCCAATGCATCGAGCCGTGATTTCTGCTCGACCAGTTTCTGCACCGCACCCTTCAACACCACGTTGTCGGGCAGCGCGATCTGCGGCAGGCGATGGCGCGGCGGCGCCAGTTCAACTGTGTCGCCAGTACCGGCGTCATCGAGCAGCGCCTCCTGCGGCGGCAGAGTCACGCCGTCGCCTGCTCCGGCCTCGGCCAGGTCGCCGGCGGGTTCGGGCAATCGTTCGGCGTGGTCGCTGTGCATGGGCGTTCCGGTAGGGTGCATCGACGGGATGTCGACTGAGGTCCTTGCCGGTAACGGCGAGCGCTTGGCGAAGTTGAGATGCCGATTCCGGGAATGTGATCGCACCCACAGTAGATCCACGCCATGCGTGGATGCGACCCAACATCAGTGGCGACCAACGGTCGGCATCTCCGGCAGTTGCCGGTCAGCGGCCGGCACTACCCTATTCCGGTTTGTCAGGTGCCCACTGCTTGAGGAACGCGGTCACTCGCGTGGGCTGGAACGCCTCGCCCCTGCGCAGCTCGCCGGTGGCCTGCGAGACCAGCAGGCTGCCGTCGGCATCCAGCACCAGCAGGTGAGGATAGTCGCGCTCCATCACCGGGAACTGGTTGAAGAAGGCCGTGTTGGGCTGCTCGTCGCTGGCATTGACCTTCACCCACACGTAGTGGGCATCGCGGAATCGGCGCAGGTCGCCGTTGCCTTCCACGGCCGCATCCAGCGCATGGCACCGGTCGCAGGCGGCGTTACCGACCTCGAGCAGGATGCGTTTGTTGCCACGCTGGGCTTCCACCTTGGCGGTGGCCAGGTCGTCGGCGGGGTCACGGGCCGGGTCGAACTGCGCGCCAAGCCCGGCGATGGCGGCGATGTCAGCGGCGGTCGGGGTGTTGCCCGAGGCCACCGGCACGCTGGGATCAGCGGCCGGTGGCTCGGTGGGTCGGGTATCCAGGGGCTGCGTGGGCTCGGCGGCAGCAGGCGGTTGCGGTTGGGAACAGGCGCCGATCAGCGCCGCACAGACCACCACCACTGCACTACCGAGCTTCATGCGCATGCCTTCTACCCTCTCATCGTTACTTGACGCCGTGCATCAGCTTGTTGATCAGCGGGGCGATCAGGAACAGCACCACGCCGGAGCCGATCAGGGCCCAGAACCCGAAGGTATACCCCTTCAGGGCCGACTCGACCGTCATGCCGCCTTCACCACTGACCACGCCGGCGAAGATGCCCGACAGGTTGTTGCCGATGCCGGTGGACAGGAACCAGCCGCCCATGCCGAAGCCGACCAGGCGCACCGGGGCCAGCTTGGTCACCATCGACAGACCGATCGGCGACAGGCACAGCTCACCCACCGACTGGATGACGTAGACCATGAACAGGGTCCAGAACGGGATCTTTCCGTCCACGACCATCTGCGACAGGGCGAACATCAGCAGCGCGAAGGCAGCGCCGTTGAACAGCAGGCCCAGGCCGAACTTGCGCGGGATGGACGGATTGGAACGGCCCATTGCCACCCAGATCCAGGCGATGATCGGCGCCAGGGTGATGATCGCCACCGAGTTGACCGACTGGAACCACGCGGTCGGGAAGGTCCACTCACCGAACTGGCGGTTGACGATGTTCTCGGCCAGGAAGGTGAACGAGCTGCCGGCCTGTTCGAAGAACATCCAGAACATCACATTGAAGGCGAAGATGATCAGCATGGCGATCACGCGGTCGCGCTGCACCTTGCCCTCGCGGATGCCCTCGACCAGCAGCACCACGGCCAGCGCGGTGAACATCGCGCCGAGGATCCAGGCCAGCGCGGTGGCGCCGGTGGCCAGCAGGAAGTAGGCGATCGGAATCGCCACCACGGCACCGATCAGCACCATGACGATGCGGCCGAAACCCTCAGCACCGGCCGGCGGTGCACCGATGCCCTTCAGGCCGGCACGACCGATGTAGAACCACACCAGCGAGATCAGCATGCCCACGCCCGAGGCGATGAACACGACCTTGTACGACGGCATTTCCGAGGTACCGAAGACCTTGCGGGCAAGGTATTCGGTCAGCACCGGGGCGATCATCGCGCCGATGTTGATGCCCATGTAGAAGATGGTGAAGCCCGAATCGCGGCGCTCGTCCTTCAGACCGTACAGCTTACCGACCATGGTCGAGATGTTCGGCTTGAACATGCCGTTGCCGACGATGATCGTGGCCAGGCCAAGCTTGAAGATGTGCTCCTGCGGCAGCGAGATCATGAACAGGCCGGCCGCCATGATGACCGCGCCGGTCAGGATCGAACGCTGGTACCCCAGCACCCGGTCGGCCACGTAGCCACCGAAGATCGCCGCGGCGTACACCAGGGCCAGGTAGGCACCGTAGATGCGGCTGGCATCGCCTTCACCGGCAGCATTGCCGTTATAGAACTGGGCGACGATGTACAGCACCAAGGCCCAGCGGATGCCGTAGAACGCAAAGCGTTCCCAGAACTCGGTCATGAACAGCATCCACAACGGGCGGGGATGGCCCAGCGTGGTCTTGAAGTCCGGCAGCGCCGGCTCCGGGGTGTTCGCAGTGGCGTCTACGCTCATGCGGGTTTCCTGGTTCGGTGGATGACGAGCACGTCCGATGTGCAATGGAGCAACGCGCGAGGATCACCGACTTGTGCCGTTCACGTCAAATACACGCCGTTTGAGGCAGGTGCCGGCCTGCTCGCTGAACTTGCATCTGAAACGATCCAGCCAGCGGCCCGGATCCAAGCTGAATACGGATCAGCCCTGTTCTGCCGGGGGCCCGGCCTGCAGGCTGGTGCGCACCTGGAACAGCTCGGGGAAGAAGGTCAGTTCCAGCGCCTTGGCCAGGAAGCCCACACCGGACGAGCCGCCGGTGCCGCGCTTGAAGCCGATCACCCGCATCACCGTGCGCATGTGCCGGAAGCGCCAGAGCTGGAAGGCGGTCTCCAGGTCCACCAGGTCCTCGCACAGCGAATACTCGCGCCAGTAACGGTCGGTGTCCTGGTAAATGCGTTCGAAGACCGGCTGCAGTGCGTCGTCGGCCACATGCGGCTGGGTCCAGTCATGGGCCTCGTAGACCGCCGGAACAGCGTGACCGAAGCGGGCCAGGTACTTCAGGAACTCCTCGTACAGGCTCGGCGCCTCCAGTACGGTGCGCAGCTGCGCCTGCCCGGCCGCATCATGCTCGAACACCTGCAGCATCTGCGCGTTCTTGTTGCCCAGCAGGAACTCGATGTAGCGGTACTGCAGCGACTGGAAGCCCGACGAAGGGCCCAGCACGTCGCGGAAGCCCATGTACTCGGACGGCGTCAGCGTTTCCAGCACCGACCACTGCTCGGTCAGCTGGCGCAGCACCTGCTTGCTGCGCGCCAGCACCTTGCGGCACTGCCAGACTTCATCGCGCTGCAGGAAGCCGATTGCGGCACGCAGTTCGTGGCCAAGCAACTTCAGCCACAGCTCCGACGTCTGGTGCTGGATGATGAAGAGCATCTCGTCGTGGTGCGGCGGGTTGGACAGCGGCTGCTGCGCGCTGAGCAGCTGGTCCAGCCGCAGGTAGCCACCGTAGGTCAGGCGCCCCTGCAGGTCGGTGTGGATGCCGGCTTCGAGATCGCGTTGGTTGTTATCGACGGACATGGGTGCGGCCAGATCGGGGGCGGCAAGGGTAGCGCGTTGCCGCCATGCTGGCAGCCGCCACGTCCATACCGGGGCGTCCGGTTGGCCGTGGAGCATCGGCCGATGCCGGGCCTGCGCGTGGAACCGTCCAGGGCGTTGTACTGGCGGTCAGCCAGAGGCGTATTCTGATGCTTTGCAGCAACGACTGAATACGTTGTTGTTATTGGCCCCCCACCCGCCGGCAGGGGTAAAACGGGGAATCGCCGTGTTGCGGCGCAGGAAGGCTATTCCGTACGCGTTCCTTAACATGGCGATTCATATCATTTGTAACTTCTCTGTCGAAGGTGCAGTACGCAATGACGGTTGCCGCTGAATTCAAGATCGAATACCTGCAGTACCTGGACACGGACGGCACGCTCGTCCGCGATGACCTGCCCGCGTCGCTGCGCGACCCCAAGGTCCTGGTACCGCTGTTCAAGCAGATGCTGTTCGTACGTACGTTCGACAGCAAGTCCATCGCGCTGCAGCGCACCGGCAAGCTCGGCACCTATGCCGCCTGCCTGGGCCATGAAGCCGCGCACGTGGGTATCGGCGCTGCGATGCAGAAGGACGACGTGTTCGCCCCGTCGTACCGCGAGTATGGCGCGATGTTCATGCGTGGCGTGCGTCCGCACGACGTGCTGATGTACTGGGGCGGCGACGAACGCGGCAACGATTACGGCGGCAACGCGGCCAAGGACTTCCCGTTCTGCGTGCCGATCTCCACCCAGTGCCTGCATGCCGCAGGTGCCGCGCTGAAGTTCAAGCTCAACAAGGAACCGCAGATCGCCGTGGCCGTGTGCGGCGACGGCGGCAGTTCCAAGACCGACTTCTACGCAGCCCTGAACTCGGCGGGCGCCTACAAGCTCCCGCTGATCCTGTGCATCGTCAACAACGGTTGGGCCATCTCGGTCCCGCGTTCGGCCCAGACCGGTGCCGAAACGCTGGCGCAGAAGGGCCTGGCCGGCGGCCTGCACTGCCTGCAGGTGGACGGCAACGACCTGATCGCGGTGCTGGCGGCGATGGAACAGGCACGCGAACGTGCACTGGCCGGCGACGGCGGCACCGTGCTGGAACTGATGACCTACCGCTTGTCCGACCACACCACCGCCGATGACGCGCGCCGCTACCGCGACGACGCCGAAGTGAAGGATGCCTGGCAGCGCGAGCCGATGCTGCGCCTGCGCAAGTACCTGACCGCCGCCGGCGTGTGGAGCGAGGAAGAAGAAACCGCCTGGGTCGCCGAGTGCGGCACGCGCGTGGACGAGGAAGTGAACCTGTACCTCAACACCCCGGTGCAGCCGGTCGAGGCGATGTTCGACTTCCTGTATGCCGATCCGCCGCCGGACCTGCTGGCCCAGCGTGCCCAGGCGATCGCCCTGGAGAAGCGCCATGGATGAGATCAAGAACGGCGCGCCCGGCGCGCACACCAACGCCGCCGACAGCGCTGCTGTCGCGCGCGGAGAAGAGAGCATGACCACCACGCCGATCACCCTCATCGAAGCCATCACCCAGGCGCTGGCCTGGGAGCTGGAGCACGACCCGTCGGTGCTGGTGCTGGGCGAGGACGTGGGCGTCAACGGCGGCGTGTTCCGCGCCACCGCCGGCCTGCAGCAGCGCTTCGGCTCCGAGCGCATCCTCGACACCCCGCTGGATGAAACCACCATCGCCGGCCTGACCATCGGCCTGGCCGCGCAGGGCATGAAGCCGGTGGCAGAAGCTCAGTTCGACGGCTTCATGTACCCGATGGTCGACCACATCGTCTGCCACGCTGCACGCCTGCGTTACCGCACCCGTGGTCGCCTGCACTGCCCGATGGTGCTGCGCGTGCCGTGGGGCGGTGGCATCCGCGCGCCGGAACACCACAGCGAAGCCAACGAGGCGATCTTCACCAACGTGCCGGGCCTGCGCGTGGTGCTGCCGTCGTCGCCGCAGCGTGCCTACGGCCTGCTGCTGGCCGCGATCCGCGAACCGGATCCGGTGATCTACATGGAGCCCAAGCGCATCTACCGCCAGTACAAGGAAGTGGTCGTCAATGACGGCGAAGCCTTGCCGCTGGACGTCTGCTTCGTGCTGCGCGACGGCACCGACGTGACCCTGGTGACCTGGGGCGCGCAGGTGAAGGAAGCGCTGGAAGCAGCCGACAAGCTGGCCGGCGAAGGCATCAGTGCCGAAGTCATCGACGTGGCCACGCTGCGTCCGCTGGACTTCGCCACCATCGCCGAATCGGTGGCCAAGACCGGCCGCTGCGTGATCGTGCAGGAGGCCCCGAAGACTGCGGGCTTCGGCGCAGAGATCGCCGCGCGCCTGGCCGAGGAATCCATCTACGACCTGCTGGCGCCGGTCGAGCGCGTGACCGGCTACGACACCCACATTCCGCTGTTCCGACTGGAAATGAAGTACCTGCCCAGCGTCGAGCGGATCGTGGCAGCGGCCAAGCGCGCGGTGGCGGCCGGCTGACATGCGGGCCCGCCTTCTGGGGGCTTACCGCAGCCAGTATCCCAACCCGCTCCGGTTCAACACCGGCCAGATCGTCGAAGTAGGTGTCCGTGACGAGGAATGGCCAGCGTTTGCCTGGGTACGCACCAACGACGGGCGCGCTGGATGGGCGCCCGTCGCCTGGCTGCAGCTGCTGGACGAGGGTCGCGCCGAAGCCCTGTGCGACTACGACGCCCGCGAGCTGGATGTGGAAAGTGGCGAGATGGTGAAGCTTCATCACGAACACGGTGGGTGGTGGTGGTCCGAGCGCGCCAATGGCGCGACGGGCTGGCTGCCGGCCCGCGAACTGGAACTGCTGGAAGAGAACTGCAAATGAGCCAGACCAAGAACTTCAACCTGCCCGACCTGGGCGAAGGCCTGCCGGACGCGACCATCGTCGAGTGGTTCGTCAAGGAAGGCGATGTGATCAAGCTGGACGAGCCGCTGGTCTCGATGGAGACCGCCAAGGCCGTGGTGGAAGTGCCCTCGCCGTTCTCCGGCAAGGTGCTGAAGCTGTCCGGCGGCGCCGGCGACATCATCCCGACCGGCTCGGTACTGGCCAGCTTCGAACTGGACCCGAACCTGCCGCAGCGCGCCGATGGCCAGGACACCGGCCACAGCCATGGCCACGCAGCGCCTGCCGCTGCACCGACGCCTCCGCCGCTACCGGCCGCTGCTGCACCGGTCGCCGTGGAAGAAGCCAAGCCCGCCGCGGCCGAGCGTGATGACGCCGGTACCGTGGTCGGCGCGATGCAGAGCTCCAATGCCGTGCACGCCGAGCAGGCGCTGGCCGTCGGTGGCGTCAAGGCCGTGCCGGCCGTGCGTGCGATGGCGCGCAAGCTGGGCGTGGACCTGAGCCGCGTGCCGGCCACCGGCACCGATGGCGCCGTGACCATGGCCGACGTCAAGCAGGCCGCCGCCAACGGCACCGCCAAGCTCGGCGCCGCCCCGGCACCGGTCGCTGCTGCCGCGTATGCCGCGCCGGCCCCGGCGCAGGTGTCTGCCCCGGTGCAGAGCGAAGCCCGCACCCCGCTGTCCGCCACCGGCAAGCCGATGCGCACCCAGCCGCCGGGCGTGGTCGCCAAGGGCCAGCCGGAACCGCTGAAGGGCGTGCGCCGCAACATGGCCCGCGTCATGGCCGACGCACACAGCAAGGTCGTGCCGACCACGCTGAACGACGACGCCGACATCCACGCCTGGCTGCCGGGCAACGACGTTACCGCGCGCTTGGTGCGTTCGATCGTGGTCGCCGCGCAGAAGGTGCCGGCGATGAACGCCTGGTTCGATGGCGAAGCGCTGACCCGTACCCTGCACGCGCAGGTGGACATCGGCATCGCCGTGGACACCGACGACGGCCTGTTCGTGCCGGCCCTGCGCAATGCCGACATGCTCGATGCACGTGGCATCCGCGAAGGCGTCAACCGCCTGCGCGAGCAGGTGGAATCGCGTTCGATCGCCGCCTCGGAACTGAGCGGCTACACCATCTCGCTGTCCAACTTCGGCATGTTCGCCGGCCGCTACGCGACCCCGGTCGTGGTGCCGCCGTGCGTGGCCATCGTCGGTGCCGGCCGTGCCCGCCATCAGATGACCCCGGTGATGGGCGGCGTGGAAGCGCACAAGGTCATCCCGCTGTCGGTCACCTTCGACCACCGCGCAGCCACCGGCGGCGAAGCCGCACGCTTCCTGCGCGCGATGATGGACGACCTGGCGCTGGCCAGCTGATCCAGATGATCGGTGGGTGCCAACCGTTGGTTGGCACATGAACTGGAAAAACGCCGGGCACTGCCCGGCGTTTTTTTGTGCCCGCATCCACGCATGGCGTGGATCTACGTAACGCGGGCGATCAATCGCGCGCCACCATGCCCTCGACGCGGCTGTAGACACGCAGGCGATGGCCATCCGGGTCGGCACCGACGAAAGTGTGGCCGAACTCCAGCGTCACAGGCTCTTGCAGGATCTGCACGCCGAGAGCGCGCCACGCATCGTGCGTCTGCTGCACCGTCTCGGGGCTGGCCACCACCATCGCCAGTTCAGCGGCACCAGCCTGCGCGGACACCGGCGGTTGCACGTCGTCGCGCTGCCACAGGCCCAGTGCCGCGCCATCGCCAAGCAGGAACAGCGCAAAACCGGTCGACTGCTCGACCGGCGGCTTGCCGAGGATGCCGCTGTAGAAGGTAGCGCTGGCGGCGACGTCGCGCACGTACTGCAGCAGGGTGCTGGGCGTGAACATGGGGAAGCTCCGTTGTTGGGAGCGTTCATGGTGGTACGGGCCTGCTGACAGATTCTGTCAGTAGAGTCGACTGTTAGTCGACTGCTCTTCCTTCAGCCTGCTTGAAACCCCGCGCTGCGCGCGATAGTCGACTAACAGTCGACTCTACATCCCCCGCTCCCCGCTGCTGTTGTGGCTATGAGCGATCCAGCCAGTCCGGCGCGATGCCCTGCGCCTTCTGCCAGCGCCGCAGCAGGGTGGCGCGTGGTACGAGGTAATGATCCTCCAGCATGCGCGCCTGGCGGATGCGGTCCAGCCTGAAATGCCGGAAGTCCTCGCGGACTTCGCACCACGCTGCCAGCATCGGTACTTCATCGAAGTAGCCCAGCGCGAACGGCCAGACGATGCGCTCGCTGCGCTGGCCGTGCGCGTCCTCGTAAGCGAACTTCAAGCGCTGCTGCGAACCCACAGCTTCACGCACTGCCTGCAGCCGCGCAGCCGGCACCTTGGCTGCAGCGCGCGAAGGGCCCACGCGCAGACCACTGTCACGCAATGCCTCGCGGCGCGCCGCAGGCAACACATGCGCGATGCGCGCCAGGGCGTCACGTGCAGCCTCGGCCAGCGCGGGCTCGGTGCGCGCGGCGACCCAGCGCAGGCCCAGCACCAACGCGTCGATCTCGGCCGGTGGCAAGGTCATGGGAGGCAAGGTATCGCTCGGTGCCAGCAGGTAGCCGACGCCGGCCTCGCCACGCAGGTCAGCGCCCTGCTCGCGCAGGGTCTCGATATCGCGGTACAGCGTGCGCAGGCTGATGCCCAGCGCGTCGGCCAGCGCCTGCCCGGCCACTGGCCGTCGATGACGGCGCAGCCGCTGCAGCAGCTGGGTCAGGCGTAGCGCACGCGACATCAGCCCGCCAGCGCGCTCGATACCACCACGTGCTCGCTCGGCTGCGGGGCCAACGCGGCCTCGACCAGCGCCTTGGCAATTTCGCTGGCCGGATTGATCCGCCACGCCCGCGGCAGTACCGGCCCCAGTGCGCCCAGCACCATCAACGCAAGATGCTCGCCCCGGCGCACCTCGGTGCGTTCACCGCCGATCAGCCCCGGGCGAACCAGCGTCAGCGACGTGAAACCCAGCGCGGCCAGGTCACGCTCCAGCTCCCCCTTCACCCGGTTGTAGAAGATCGACGACTTCGGATTCGCGCCGGCGGCGGAATTCAGCACATAGGTCTGCGCACCCTGCGCCTGCGCCAGGCGAGCGAACGCCAGCGGGTAATCATGGTCGATGCGATGGAAAGCCTCGCGGCTGCCGGCCTGGGCAATGGTGCTGCCCAGCGCGCAGATGATCGCGTCCACGCGCCCCCATTCGGGCGAAGTGGGCAACGCGTCGAAGGCCAGCACCGGGTTCTCCAGCTTCCCGTGGGTGAACGCCAGCGGGCGGCGGGTCGGGGCAACCACGGCGCTGCAGCGCGGGTCGTCCAGCAGCCTGGGAAGGGTCAGCCCGCCAACCAGGCCGGTCGCCCCCAGCAACATCACGCGCATCACAACCTCCCCTGCGGCATCCTGTCGCCCATCCTAGCCGTTCAAGCCGTCGGCGGCCGCGCCGATATGCTGGAACCAGTCCCTGCCAACCCCAGGATTCACTCCATGCCGGACCAGCCCGACCACCGCCCCGCCCCCGGTACCGCTCTTGGGCCGCCGGCACGCGTGCGCGCGGTGGTGGACGATGGGCTGGGCGACCGCGTAGTGCTGCAGGGCGGCGGCGGTGTGGCCCTGCAGCAGTTGTTCGCCGGTGCGGACGCGCCGGAGCCGTTGCTGGCGGCATTCGCCAACGGCATGGCCACCCTGCCCGGCGAACTGGGCGACATGGGAGACCGCCTGCAGTCGGCGCAGGCCAGTGCCGATTGGCCGCGCTATGGGCGCGCGATGCGGCAGCTGATCGACAAGTACATCCGCACCATCGAGCAGCATTCGCCGGACGGGCAGCCGGAAAGCCTGCGCCTGTCCGAGCAGCTGCGGCTGCTGCTGGGCGGCGCAGTGGTCGCCCTGCTGCAGCACGACCCGGACCTGCGCGAGCAGGCACAGGCGCTGGCCATGCGCCTGCGCCAGTGGCAGCCGGGTACCGCACTGGAACCGATCGAACAGGGCGTGCGCGAACTCGGCCACCAGGTGGGCGTGCGTGCCGAGAGCTGGCAAGAGCAGCAGGCGCTGCTGCTGGAACTGTTCGCGCTGCTATTGGAAAACGTGAGTGAGCTGCTGGACGACCGCAGTTGGTTGCAGGGCCAGATCGCCGCGGTACGCCAGCTGCTGGACGGACCGCTGGAAGCCGAAGCGGTCGAACGCACCCGCGCCGAACTGCGTGAAGTGATCTACAAGCAGGGCCTGCTGCGACAGGGCATCGACGATTCAAAGGCCGCGATGCGCGGGTTGATGGGCGAGTTCATCGAGCGCATGGACGGCATGGCCACCAGCACCGGCGAATACCACGACCGCATCGGCAGCTACGCGCTGCAGCTGCGCGAGGCACGCAGCATCGCCGACCTCAACCAGCTGCTGCAGGACGTGATGCGAGACACCGGAAAGGTCCAGCAACAGGCTGCGCAGGCCCGCGATCACCTGGCCAACGCGCGGCAGGAAGTGGAACGTGCAGAGCAGCGCATCGCCGAGCTGGAACAGGAGCTGCGCGCCGCGGGTGACCTGGCACGCATCGATCCACTGACCCAGGCACTGAACCGCCGTGGCCTGGACGAACTGCTGCAGCGCGAGCTGGCGCGCGCCGCGCGCAACAACTCACCGTTGGGCGTGGCGGTGATCGATCTGGATGATTTCCACCAGACCAACGACGCGCATGGCCACGCCGGTGGCGATGCGCTGCTGCAACACCTGGTGTCCGTATGCAAGCTGCTGTTGCGCGCCACTGATGGCATCGCACGACTGGGCGGCGATGAGTTCGTACTGGTGCTGCCGGAAACCCAGGGCGCCGACAGCATGGCCACCGTGCAGCGACTTCAGCGCTCGCTGGCCCACCGCGTACTGACGGTGAAGGACCAGCGCGTGCCGGTGCACTTCAGCGCCGGCTTGGCGCAATGGCAGCCGGGCGACGATACCGAAACATTGCTGCGCCGCGCCGACGACGCGCTGTATGCCGCCAAGCGACAGGGCAAGAACCGGGTGCAGGCGGGGTAGTAGCCCGGCACACCCTAAACTGCTTCGGTAGGTGCCAACCTTGGTTGGCACACGCGGAAACAAAGCGCCGACCAAGGTGGGCCTCCACCGGGGAACCCGCCGGCGAGGATACCGACCGCCCWAGATTGATTCGGTAGGTGCCAACCTTGGTTGGCGCACGCSGAAACAAAGCGCCGACCAAGGTCGGCCTCTACCGGGGAAGCCGCCGGCGAGGATACCGACCGCCCAAGATTGATTCGGTAGGTGCCAACCTTGGTTGGCGCACGCCGAAACAAAGCGCCGACCAAGGTGGGCCTCCACCGGGGAACCCGCCGGCGAGGATACCGACCGCCCWAGATTGATTCGGTAGGTGCCAACCTTGGTTGGCGCACGCCGAAACAAAGCGCCGACCAAGGTCGGCCTCTACCGGGG
>NZ_RAUX01000053.1 GCF_013464485.1 Stenotrophomonas maltophilia | reverse complement strand
GGGGACGCCGTGAACCCGTCCATGGGGGCTTGGCCGCGCCATCCATGGCGCGGATACCCCGCCAACCCCMCCCSCCCGGCCCCAGACAGATTCCGGCGGCCGATCCACCACGGGAAATCAACAACAAGAGCAGAAGCGGGTCGCTGCGCTCGCAAAGCCGAGGCCGCCAGCCAATCGTTGTTGCTGTTGCCTTTTCTCTTGATCTACCCGTGGTGCGTATCGGAGGCAGGAAACTGTCCGTGGCCGGGTGGGTAGGCGGGGCGGGGGTGTSCGCGGCATGGATGGCGCGGCCAAGCCCCCATGGAGGGGTTCACGGCGTCCCCCGMCCCGCCTACCCACCCGGCCAAGCTCAAGAGCCCAAGCTCTCAGCGACCAACCCCACCCCACCACGGAGGGGCTCCGCCGTTCGCCACCCCCGCCGAAGGCGCGCTTTCCGCGGAAGAAAAAAATTCCCAACAGACGTGTCGATTCCCAGCCCCCTGGTTCGTTGTACCCAGTGAAGGGCACGCACCATGCGTCCCCACGGGAGACCGAAATGAAAGTAATGGTGATCGTGAAGGCCAACGCCGACTCCGAAGCCGGCGGCATGCCCAGCGAACAGGAACTGTCCGAAATGGGCGCCTTCAACGAACAACTCGTGGCCGCCGGCATCATGCTGGCTGGTGAAGGCCTGCACGCCACCCAGCGCGGCCGTCGCATTCATTTCGGCAGCGGCGCGCCCAGGGTCGAGGCCGGTCCGTTCGGCCCCGCCAGCGAGCAGATCGCCGGCTTCTGGCTGTGGGACGTGCGTTCACTGGAGGAGGCCGTCGAATGGGCCAGCCGTGCGCCGTTCGGCAGCGGTGGCACCCTGGAGCTGCGCCCGCTGATCACCGCGGAAGACTTCGGTGAAGCCTTCACCCCCGACTTACAGCAGCAGGAACAGCGTCTGCGGGAACAGTTGGAAAACTGATTCGACCCTGGTGTGCCTCTGCCGGGTGTG
The DNA here is from genome assembly GCF_013464485.1 of Stenotrophomonas maltophilia. Lineage (GTDB taxonomy): Bacteria > Pseudomonadota > Gammaproteobacteria > Xanthomonadales > Xanthomonadaceae > Stenotrophomonas > Stenotrophomonas maltophilia_AW. Next base: position 40,042 of record NZ_RAUX01000053.1, on the reverse strand, counting down.
GCCCGGCCCCCCTACCTACCCAAAGGAGTACTGCCATGAAACTGATTCCCTTCCTCGGCTTCAGCGGCCAGGCCCACGATGCGATGGCGTTCTATGCCAAGGCGCTCGGCGGCCAGGTCACTTCGGAGATGAAGTACCGCGACATGCCGCCGTCCGATGGCTCGCCGGGGTGCAATGAGATGCCACCGGAAACGCTGGACCACGTCGCGCACAGCCAGCTGGAGATCGGCAACGCCATCGTGATGGCCGCCGATGGCCCCGGCGGTGGCGAAGGTGGCTCGACCACCATCAATGTCGATGTGGACAGCATCGAGGAAGCCGAGCGTGTGTTCGCGGCACTGGCTGAAGGTGGCCAGGTGCAGGTGCCGATTGCCGAAACGTTCTGGGCCCATCGCTGGGGCATGTTGATCGACCGCTACGGCAAGCCGTGGATGGTCAATTGCATGAAACAGCCCTGATTCCTCTTCCCTTCATCCACAAGGAGCTTCACCGATGAGTGCACCGCAACCGCAGATGATCTTCGTCAACCTGCCCGTGCAGGATCTGGAAAAATCCAAGGCCTTCTTCACCGCACTGGGCTACAGCTTCAATCCAACCTACACCAATGACGACGCGGCCGGCATGGTCATCAGCGAGAGCATCTACGTGATGCTGCTGACCCAACCTTTTTTCCAGCAGTTCACCAACAAGGCGATTGCCGACGCACACACCCACACGGAAGTGATCAATGCACTTTCTGCGCCCAGCCGCGAGGCCGTTGACGTGATGGTGGACAAGGCACTGGCCGCCGGAGCCAGCGAACCGCAGCCGGCGCGCGACTATGGCTTCATGTACCAGCGCGCCTTCCAGGACCTGGATGGCCATCTCTGGGAAATCGCACACATGGACGGCGAGCCGGGCTGACGGCCGCCGTAGGGAGAACGCTCATGGCTTACGTGGATGCTTACGTGCTGCCGTGCCCGCAGGACAAGGTGGCGGCCTACCGCCGCCTTGCCCGCAAGGCAGGCGCGGTGTGGAAGGAACATGGCGCGCTGCAGTACATGGAGTGCGTGGCGGACGATGTTGAGCCGGGAAAGCGCACGTCGTTTCCCCGTTCGGTCAAGGCGAAGCCTGGCGAAACGGTGATCGTCGCGTTCGTGGTGTTCCGCTCGCGCGCGGCGCGGGATCGGATCAACGCGAAGGTGATGGCGGACCCCCGGCTGGCATCGCTGGGCCCGAAGGACATGCCGTTCGATACCCAGCGCATGTTCTGGGGGGGCTTCAAGCCCATCGTCGAAGCGTGAGCTGCGGCGCTTGTGCAGGCCGGGCGTGCGTGCTGTGATCGGCGCATGCTTGATCCCGCACTGACGCAGCGTCTGGAAACCCTCTGGCGGATGGAGTCGCCAGTGCTGATCGCGCGCCTGGCGCGGCTGCTCGGTGGCGATGTCGGCCGTGCCGAGGAGCTGGCCCAGGACACCTGGCTGGCCGCGCTGGAGCGCTGGCCGGAGCAGGGCATCCCGGACAATCCCGGAGCCTGGCTGATGACCACTGCGCGCAACCGTGCCATCGATGTGCTGCGCCAGCACCAGCGGGTGGCGCAGCAGCATGCGCAGTGGGGTGAGGAACTGCATCCGGCGGCGTTGCCGGCGCCGGATGACAGCCAGGCGCTGGAAGATGACCTGGGCGATGATCTGCTGCGCTTGATGTTCGTGGCCTGCCATCCGGTGCTGCCGGCCGATGCGCGGGTGGCACTGACCCTGCGCCTGCTCGGTGGCCTGACCACCACCGAGATCGCCCGCGCCTTCCTGCAGCCCGAGCCGACCATCGCCCAGCGCATCGTGCGTGCCAAGCGCTCGCTGGCGCAGAAGCAGGTGCCCTACGAGGTCCCGCGTGCAGAGGCGATGCCCGAGCGGCTCGGCTCGGTGCTGGAGGCGATCTATCTGGTGTTCAACGAGGGCTATGCGGCCAGTGCCGGTGATGACTGGATGCGCCCGGCATTGTGCGAGGAAGCGCTGCGGCTGGCACGCATTCTGGCGCACCGGTTGCCGGCGCCGCCGGTGCTGGGCCTGTTGGCGTTGATGGAGCTGCAGGCATCGCGTGCGGCCGCGCGCACCAATGCGCAGGGTATGCCGGTGCTGCTGGACCAGCAGAACCGTGCGCGCTGGGACTGGCTGCAGATTGAACGTGGGCAGCAGGTGCTGGCGCGCGCACTGGCGGCCGGTGGTAGCGATGACCCCTATGTCCTGCAGGCGCGTATCGCGGCCTGCCATGCGGCGGCACGGCGTGCCGAAGACACCGATTGGTCGCGCATCGCCGCGCTGTATGCACAACTGCTGCAAGTGATGCCTTCGCCGGTCGTGGCCCTCAACCGGGCGGTGGCGGTGTCGCGCAGCGACGGCGCGTTTTCGGGCTGGGCATTGTTGCAGCCTCTGCTGGCCGATGCACGATTGCAGGGCTATGCGCCGTTGCAGGTGGTGCGTGCCGATCTGCTGCAGCAGCTGGGCCGGCATGACGATGCCGCCGCGGCTTTCCGCGAGGCGGCCGCGCTCACCGGCAATGCCCGCGAGCAGGCGCTGCTGCTGGCGCGAGCCGAACACGTCGGCTCGGATATCCGTTCCGGGGGACAGGAAAACTGAGCCCTCGGGGGGCTCATCCATGCATGGCGTGGCGTGTMGACCAAGGTCGACACCWGCCAGAGCGGGATCCGTGCCGACCAACGGTCGGCACCCGCCAACAGCAGCGGGAGTCTGCCTATCCTCAGCAAGCCAGCTGTTGTCGTTGCTTCGGCCGTTGCTGTTGCTCTGGCTTCGGCAGGTGCAGGGCGCAGCCCTGCCGAATCCCATTACACTCCGGAAGGATTTCCCTGCTGGAGAGAGCAATGAAACGAGTAGTACTGGGCGTGCTGGCCCTGTCGGTGTCGAGCGCACTGATGGCGGCCACCCCGAAATTCGATGGCGCGCGGATCTCCGCCGACGTCAAGGAACTGGCCTCCGACGCGTACGAAGGCCGTTCCCCGGCCACTGCCGGTGAAGAGAAGACCATCGCCTTCCTCAGCAAGCAGTTCGCCGACGCAGGCCTGCAACCCGGCGGCGACCTCAAGGACGGCAAGCGCCTGTGGACGCAGGCCGTGCCGCTGCGCAAGGGCGACATCGTTGGCACCCCGCAGCTGGCGCTGCACCAGGGTGGCAAGACCCTGCCGCTGGAGCAGGGCAAGCAGATTGCCGTGCGCGCGGCCATGAACGGCGCCAGCAACGTCGACATCAGCAAGGCACCGCTGGTGTTCCTCGGCTACGGCGTGAAGGCACCGGAGCGCAACTGGGACGACTTCAAGGGCGTGGACCTGAAGGGCAAGATCGCCGTCGTGCTGATCAACGACCCGGACTTCGAGACCGGCCAGGGCGATTTCGACGGCAAGGGCATGACCTACTACGGCCGTTGGACCTACAAGTACGAGGAAGGTGCACGCCAGGGCGCGCTGGGCGTGCTGATCGTGCATGAGACCGCACCGGCCTCCTATGGCTGGGCCACGGTGGCCGGTTCCAACACCAACACCATGTTCGATGTGGTGCGCGACAATCCGGCCGACAGCCATCCGCTGCTGGAAGGCTGGATCCAGCGCGACCTGGCCGTGGAACTGTTCCGCTCGGCCGGCCAGGACTTCGAGGCACTGAAGAAGAAGGCGCAGCAGCGCGACTTCACTCCGGTGCCGCTGACCGGCGCCAGCCTGGACGCGAAGTACGCGGTGAAGACCGAAGTGATCACCTCGCACAATGTGGCCGCACGCCTGGAAGGCACCCGCCATCCGGACGAGACGATCATCTACAGCGCGCACTGGGACCACATCGGCGTGGGCGAGCCGGACGCACGCGGTGACCGTATCTTCAACGGTGCGCTGGACAACGCCAGCGGCACCGCTTCGCTGATCGAACTGGCCCGCGGCTTCGCCAAGGCCAAGCGCCCCGAGCGTTCGGTGCTGTTCCTGGCGGTCACCGCCGAGGAAAAGGGCCTGCTGGGTTCGGAGTACTACGCTACCCATCCGCTGTACCCGCTGGAAAAGACCGTGGCGGTGATCAACATGGACGGCATGGCGCCGTTCGGTCCGTCGCGTGATTTCGGCATCTACGGCGCGGCGCGCTTCGAGCTGCTGGACCAGCTGAAGGACGTGGCCAAGGGCTGGGACATCCGCTACACCCCGGACCCGAAGCCGGAAGCGGGCCTGTTCTTCCGCTCCGATCACTTCCCGTTCGCCAAGCGTGGTGTGCCGGCGCTGTCGTGGTCGGCCGGCCAGGACTGGGTGGACGGTGGCGTGGCCGCAGGCAGGAAGGCCTCGGAGGACTACACCGCCAAGCGTTACCACCAGCAGGGCGACGAATGGCAGCCGGACTGGGTGTTCGCCGGTGCCGCCCGCGACCTGGAGGTGCTGTACACGCTGGGCAGCCAGCTGGCCAACGCGCGCAGCTGGCCGAACTGGAGCAAGGACGAGTCGTTCCGCACCGTGCGCGACGCCAGCGCCGACCAGCGCAAGTAACGGCGTTCGGTAGTGCCGGCCACTGGCCGGCATTGCCGCCCCCGGAAACGCCGGGTTGTCCCGGCGTTTCCGTAACGGCTTCCATCCCCGCTTTCCGGCCCTTCGTCGCAACCCGCTTGTTTGCCCGGCGGGCCGCCCTATGCTCGGCTCACCCCCTTCCTCCAAGGCGCTGCCGTGTTTGCCAGCCTCTCTCTCCTGATTCGCCACCTGCTGGCCTGGGCCGCTGCACTGGTTGTCGCCGGCATGGTCTGGAGCGGCATCTTCAGTGGCATGAACGATGGTCCGGGCTGGATCTTCGGCCTGTTGGCGATGTTCCTGATGATCTCGGCGCTGGGCAGTGCCATCACCCATGTCCGCCGCGTCTGGCTTGTGGCCGGACGCCTGGATTCGACCACGCTCTCCGGCCGCCAACGCCGCCAGGTGGAACTGCCGATGGATGCCGGCCAGGCCTTCTCGGTGGTGGAAGCGGCGATTGCCGAACTGCCGCGCGTTGAAGACGTGGAAAGTTCGGCTGGCAGCCTGCAGGTGAGGGCATACGTGCGCCGGGTGGATGCCTGGAACGGCCGCCAGCCGTCGCGCTGGAACCTGCCGGCGCGGTTGGCGATCAAGCGCAACAGCGTGCTGGCCACGGTTACCCCGGGGCAGGGCACCAGCACCGTCACCCTGTTGTTCGAGCCGGACGCGGGCTGGTGGGCTGATCTGCTGGCCCTGGACGAGGGCAGCAACTTCGAAAACGCCGAGGCCGTCACCCGTGCGATCAGCCGCCGTGTTGCCGACCAGCGCCGTGACGAGCAGGCTGCGGCCGAGCAGACCCAGGTGGAAAAGGAACTGTCGGTTGCACGCTTGAACCTGCTGCATGCGCAGGTGGAACCGCATTTCCTCTACAACACGCTGGCCAACGCGCAGGTGCTGACCCGCACCGATCCGGCGCGGGCCGATCAGATGCTGGGCCATCTGATCCAGTACCTGCGCAGTTCGCTGCCACAGGTGGACGAATCGGTGTCCACGCTGGGCGTGGAGCTGGAACGCACCCGCGCCTATCTGGAGATCCTGCGTATCCGCATGGGGGCCCGCCTGGGGGTGGAAGTGCAGGTGCCGAACGAACTGCACGGCGTGCACCTGCCGGCGATGGCACTGCAGACGCTGGTGGAGAACGCCATCAAGCACGGCCTCGAGCCCAAGCCCGGCGGTGGCACGATCTGGATCCTGGCCCGTGGCTTCGATGACCACGTGACAGTGACGGTGGCTGACGATGGGCTCGGCTTCGGCCAGGGCACCAGCGGTACCGGCATCGGCCTGAAGAACCTGCGCGAGCGCCTGCGCCTGACCTGCGGTGAGCAGGCCGGTGTGGCGATCGTTGCCAACTTCCCCAGCGGCGTGGCCGCAACCATGACCCTGCCGCAGACGAGCAAGGAGCGCAGCCATGCCGCTTGAGGCGCTGATCGCTGAAGACGAGGAACTGCTGCGGCAGTCGCTGGTGGGGCAGCTGGGCCGGCTGTGGCCGGACCTGAAGCTGGTGGCCGAGTGCGAGGATGGTGCCAGCGCGCTGGAGCAGTTGGCCGAGAAGCAGCCGGACATCGCTTTCCTCGATATCCGCATGCCCGGCATCAGCGGTATTGAAGTGGCACGCTCGCTGTCAGAGTTGAGCCCACGCACCCAGGTGGTGTTCGTCACCGCCTACGACCAGTACGCCATCGATGCCTTCGAGCAGGGCGCAATGGATTACCTGCTCAAGCCGGTCAGCGACGAGCGCCTGCTGGCCACGCGCGAACGAATTCTTTCACGCTTGCCCTCCACGCGGCAGGACGACGCCGTGCTTGAGCGTCTGCTGCAGCGGCTGGGCCCATCGCAGGGCACTGCAGAGCGTCCGCCGCTGGCCTGGATCACCGCCAGCAACGGCCGCGAGACGCAGCTGATCATGCTGGAAGACGTGGCCTACTTCCGCGCTGACAACAAGTACACCACCGTGGTTACCGCCGCAGGCGAGAGCCTGCTGCGCACGCCGTTGCGTGAACTGCTGGAAGTGCTCGACCCGCAGCATTTCCGCCAGATCCATCGCTCGACCATCGTCAACATGAAGGCGGTGGCGGCGGTGAGCCGCGACGACACCGGCCGGGGGGTATTGCGCCTGCGTGGCCGTGCCGAGACGCTGGTGGTCAGCCAACCTTTCATGAGCCTGTTCCGCGGCATGTAGCCGCATTCCGGAGGCACCATGCGCCTGTTCCTGATTGCCTGCGTCGCCGCGCTGTCATTGGCCGGCTGCGAGAAGTCCAGCACTACCTCGATCACCCGCACCCATGCCAACGGCGTGGACACGCTGTACAGCAAGGGCACCGTGGTCGATGGCGAGGCGCGGTTCCAGTGCATCGCCAGCAGCAGTGGCCAATGCCACTACCTGGTGCTGGACCCGGCCTGCACGACCGATGCGGCCTGCGCGACGCCACCGCTGCGCCGGTTCGCGGTGGCGGTGGGAAAAACCGAAGCCATGCGCGATCTGCCCAAGGGCTTCCGCCAGTGTGTCAGCCAGGACCCGATAGAACACTGCCACCGTGAGTGATCACGGTGGCAGTGTGGGTCCCCCCGCTTCCCTGAAGGGTCAGTAGGCCGGCTGCAGTGTCAGATCGTGGTGGTGCTCGTTCTCGCCCACATGATTGAGGCGGCCGACCAGCTCGGAGTGCTGCTTCATGCGCCCGATCTCGGTCATGATGCGGATGTCCTCGTGGCGCAGTTCGCGCCTGGCGGTGACCGCCTGCTTGTAGTCCAGCACTTCCGGGTAGTGCTCGGCCAGATCCAGCGCCTCGGCCACGTTCTCGACACTGTCGGCCTTGGAGCTGATGCGGGCGCGGCTGTTGAACGCCTTCATCCAGCGCTCGAAACCGGCCTGCTGATCGAACATGTTGGCCATGAACCAGATCACGAACAGGATCGACACCCATGAGCCGAACACGATCACCACGCGGGTGAAGGTGATATGAAAGTCATCGCGCCACAGGTAGTTGGCGATCAGGCCGAGGATCAGCAGGGACGCCGCCTGCCAGCCCACGATCGAGGCGATCAGCCATTGGCACTTGGCCTGGGCCAGCACCGCTACTTCATCGCGGATCTGCTGCTCGCTGAGATTGCGCCAGTGCGCGACCTGTTTGTCGAACGGGCTGCTGTAGAGCTCGTTGTCGCGAAGCAGAATTCCCAAACCCTTGAACAAAGCAATCATGGCTGGCTCCTTGTGGAACGTGCGTCGATCAGCATTGGACGGTGTGGCGGGTTCAGTTCTAGCACTTCCAGCGAGCGGTGCAATGGGCGCGATGCCCTGCGGCGTAAGGCTTTTGTCTGAATGGGTGAATATTGATGCATTGCAGCATAGCGGCCGCAGCCTGCGACAGGATGTCGCAGGGTGAAACGTGCTGCGGCCGCACATGAAACCGTGGCTGAGCGCGGAGACTCGCCGCCGACGTCGTGATCGCCCAGAATCGGGGCCGACCGCGCAACGTGCCGCCGTTCTTCCGCTTTTCCTGGACCTGTGATGCCAGCTCTGCTGCAGCGACTCTCCCGCCCTGTCACCGCGCCGATCCGGCGCTGGGTGCTGGACGCATTTCCGCGCGGCCAGAGCGGCATCGATTACGACCATCCGGTGGGCGATCCCGGCTGGTTCGGGCCGGACAGCGTGACCTGGCGGCTTCATGCCGAATTCCCCTCGATGCTGGCCGGCGGCCTGTGCGCGCTGATGCTGCAGACCCTGCATCCGCGTGCGCTGGCCGGTGTCTACGACCACTCCAACTTCCGCCAGGACCTGGTGGGGCGCCTGCGTCGTACCACCGCCTTCGTTGCCGGCACCAGCTATGCACCCAGCGGCGAGGTGGAAGCGCTGGTGGCCAAGGTGCGTCGCATCCATGCGCGGATACGCGGCCAGACTGCGCAGGGCGAGCCCTATGCTGCCGATGATCCGCAGCTGCTGACCTGGGTGCATGTGACCGAAGCGTTTGGTTTCCTGCAGGGCTTCCGCCGCTACGGGCGCGACGTGCCGGCGCACATCGCCGACCGCTACTACGACGAGTATCGCTGCGTGGCCGAGGCGCTGGGCGCGGTGGAGGTGCCGCGCAGTGAAGCGGAAGTGGCGGCCTACTTCTGCGCACGGCAGCCGGAGCTGCGTGTGGACGAGCGTTCGCGCGAAGTGCTGGAGGTGTTGTCTGGCGTGCGCCTGCCGGTACCGGTGCCGGGGCTGTCGCGTGAGGTGTTCCTTGGCGCGGGCGCCGCACTGCTGCCGGACTGGGCCGAGAGCACGCTGGAACGCACTGGCCGCCAGCGTGCGCAGGCAGCAGCCTCTGCGAAGCTGATGCAGGGCATGGCGCCGCTGTTCCGCCACGCGCTGCCCGATGGCCTGGCCAGCCGAGCCTGCGCGCGCATGGGGGTGCCGGTGGAGATCCTGCGCGGGTGGCCCGAAATGCTCCGGTAGGTGCCAACCTTGACCAGCACGCCGGCACCATGGTTCTGGTAGGTGCCAACCCTGGTTGGCACGCGTTTCGCGCGGTGCGGCAGAAGCGCCAACCAAGGTTGGCATCTACCAGAGCGGATTCCGCAGCAGATCCACGCCATGCGTGGACGGGCCTCACCCAGCTGACTTCAACCCACGCAGCAGCATCTCCAGCGCCGCCGTTGCCTGCCGCAGGCGCGCGTCGCCATCCTCGCCCTCGGCGATCCAGAACGCGGCCTCGGCCAGGCTGCCGTAGATCAGCGACGCCAGCGCCTGCGCCTCCACCGGTGCCACCACACCCTGCGTGACCAACTGTTCGATCAAGCGCTGCATCGAGTGCACGCAGTGGCGCTGCGATTCCGGTGAGGCGCCACCCAGCACGGCGCGCGCATCGCGCAGCACGATGCGCTGGATCTCCGGCTCCAGCGCCATTTCCAGGTAGGCGCGGCAACGCTGCACGAAGCCCTCCCAGGCATCGTCGGCGGTATCACTGATCGCCTGCAGGCGCAGGTCGGTCTCGGTATCGAGCTGGGCGACGACAGCCGCCAGTAGCCCCTTCTTGTCGCCGAAGTGGTGGTACAGCGCGCCGCGGGTCAGCCCGGCCTGGGCGGTCAGGTCATCCATCGAGGTGGCGGCATAGCCGTGCTCGCTGAATACGCGGCGGGCGGTGGCCAGCAGGGTGGCGCGGGTTTCTTCCATCTCGGCGCGGGTGCGGCGGACCATCCGGAGCTCCTTACATACGAAGTGCATGATTATTTACATACGAAGCGTATGAATGTAGCCTCTTATTCATACGCTCTGTACGTATTGTCGTGGCGCGCCGTGCGCCAGACAAGTCGCTGCCCTGGAGATCCTGATGGCCACCCCCTATCGCGACCTGTTCGCGGCCCCCGGCACCGCCGGCCTTGCCCTGGCCGGGCTGCTGGCACGCCTGCCGTTGCCGATGACCGGTATCGGCATCATCACCCTGCTGTCCCAGCTGCGCGGCAGCTATGCATTGGCCGGTGCGGTGTCGGCCACCTTCGTGCTGACCTACGCGCTGCTGTCACCGCAGGTGTCACGCTGGGTCGACCGGCGTGGGCAGGGAAGGGTGCTGCCGTGGGCCACCTTGGCCAGTGCGGCCGGTCTGCTGTTGCTGCTCGCGTGCACGCTGCTGGCCGCGCCCGACTGGACGCTGTTCATTGCGGCGATGCTGGCCGGCTGCATGCCCAGCGTGTCGGCGATGGTGCGCGCGCGCTGGACCGCGATCCATCGCGGCCGCCCGCAGCTGCAGACCGCGTATTCGCTGGAGACCGTGTTCGACGAGGTGACCTTCATCGCCGGGCCGCCGTTGTCGGTTGGGCTGTCGGTGGCGGTATGGCCGCAGGCCGGCGTGCTTGCGGCTGCCCTGTTGCTGATGATCGGCGTGGCCGCGCTGGTGCTGCAGCGGGACACCGAGCCGCCGTTGCAGACCGCCGCTAGCGAAGCACCCTCCCGCTCGCTGCTGCGGCAGCCGGAGATCCGCCTGCTGGCGCTGTTGATGCTGGCAATGGGCGTGATCGTCGGCACGATCGACATCACCAGCGTGGCCTTTGCGGAACAGCGCGGGAAGCCAATCGCCGCCAGCGCGGTGCTCTCGGCCTATGCACTGGGCAGTTGCGTGGCGGGCCTGCTGTTCGGTGCACTGAAGCTGCAGATGCCGTTGCCGCGCCTGTTGTTGGCCGGAGCAGCGGCCACGGCACTGACCACGTTGCCGCTGCTGTGGGTCGGCAGCCTGCCGGGGCTGGCTGTGGCGGTGCTGCTGGCCGGGCTGTTCTTCGCGCCGACGATGATCGTGGCGATGTCACTGGTCGAACAGCACGTGCCCGGATCACGCCTGACCGAGGGCATGACCTGGTTGCTGGCCGGATTGAACATCGGCGTGGCGCTGGGCGCGGCGCTGTCCGGGCAAAGCGTCGATGCCGGGAGCGTGCGCAGCGGCTTTGTCGTTGCGCTGGTGGCAGGTGGTGGCGTGCTGCTGTTCGCCGTGCTCGCGCATCGTGCACTTCGCCTGCCTGCTGCATCCACATCCCCTGAAGGAATCATCCCATGAGCGTTTCATCACCTGCGCATGCCGCGCCTGTCGCCCGCCATCCGTGGTGGGCGGTTTCCGCCGTCGGCCTTGCCACGTTCTCGGTGGTCACCACCGAAATGCTGCCGGTCGGCCTGCTGACCCCTGTTGCCGAAAGCCTCGATGCATCCACCGGTACTGCAGGGCTGATGATTTCATTGCCGGCCTTGCTGGCGGCACTGTTCGCACCGTTGGTGGTGATCGCGGCCGGTGGCATGGACCGTCGCCGCATCCTGTGCGCGCTGTTGGGGCTGCTTCTGGTGGCCAACATCGCCTCGGCGCTGGCGCCGGGCATCGGCTGGCTGCTGGCTGCGCGCGTGCTGGTCGGGTTCTGCATGGGCGGCATCTGGGCCATCGCCGGTGGCCTGGCCGCGCGTCTGGTGCCTGCGCAGCGCATCGGCCTGGCCACCTCGATCATCTTCGGAGGCGTGGCCGCCGCTTCGGTACTGGGCGTTCCGCTGGGCGCGCTGATCGGGGATGCACTGGGCTGGCGCTTCGCATTCGCGGCGATGGCATTGTTCAGTGCGGCCGTCCTGGTGCTGCATCTCATGGTGCTTCCGGCGCTGCCGGTTGCTGCATCGGTAAGGCCGACGCAGTTCCTGCAACAACTCGGCCATCGCGGCCTGCAACGTGGCCTATGGCTGACCCTGCTGCTGGTGGCCGGTCATTTCGTCGCCTTCACCTATGTACGACCGCTGTTGACCTCTGTATCGGGCCTGGATGCATCGTGGATCGGCGGACTGTTGTTCGCTTATGGAATGGCCGGAATCGCTGGCAACTTCATTGTTGGACCGCTGGCGGCACGCCACCCGCGTGGCACGGTGTTGGCGATCGCATCGGGCCTGCTGCTGACGCCGCTGTTGTTCCTGTGGCTGGGCGGCACGCCAACTGGCGGCATTGCGGTGCTGTTGCTGTGGGGCCTGGCCTACGGCGGTGTGTCGGTGGGATTGATGAGCTGGATGATGAAGGCGGTGCCACAGGCCGTGGAGATCGCCACCGCGCTGTACGTCGGTGTGTTCAATGTTGGCATTGCGCTCGGGGCCTGGGGTGGTGGCCGGCTGCTGGATGGCATCGGCCTGCACGCCACGCTGTGGGCGGCGGCGGTGTTGGCTGCGGGGGCACTGCTGATGGTTGCCACTACCCGCAGGTAGATCCGCGCCGTGCCAACCAAGGTTGGCACCTACCGAAGCAGGGGATGTGCCGACCAAGGTTGGCACCTACCCGCAGATGAAACGGGCGCCTTGCGGCGCCCGTTCCGGTTACATCACCACACCTTGACCCGCTTGTCCGGGGCCAGGTACAGCTTCTGGCCTTCCTCTACTTCGAACGCCGGATACCAGGCGTCGATGTTGCGCACGGTCAGTGCGCGGAACTGGCCCGGTGCGTGCACATCGGTCAGCAGCGAGTTGCGCAGCGCCTGCTCGCGGCTCTTGCTGCGCCAGGCCTGGGCAAAGCCCAGGAAGAAGCGCTGGTCCGGGGTGAAGCCTTCCAGGGTCTGGCCCGGTTTGCCCTGCAGCGACAGCTGGTAGGCATCGTAGGCGGTGCCCAGGCCGGCCACATCGGCGATGTTCTCGCCCAGGGTCAGCTTGCCATTCACATGCACGCCCGGGAACGGCTCGTAGCTGCTGAACTGCGCGGCCAGCGCATCACCGGCGGCGTTGAACTGCTTGAGGTCTTCAGCTGTCCACCAGTTGTGCAGCTTGCCGGTTTCGTCGAACAGCGCGCCGGCGTTGTCGAAGCCGTGGCTGATCTCGTGGCCGATCACCGCACCGATGGCACCGTAGTTCACCGCGTCGTCTGCGGCGCCGTCGAAGAACGGAGGCTGCAGGATCGCGGCGGGGAACACCAGACGGTTTTCCAGCGGCACGTTCATTGCGTTGATGGTCTGCGGCAGCATCGCCCACTCGCCATGGTCCACCGCCTTGCCCAGCTTGGCGATGTTGCGCTGGTACTCGAACAGCTCGGCGCGCTGCGCATTGCCCAGCGCGTCATCGCGGCGGATCTCCAGGCCGCTGTAGTCACGCCATTTTTCCGGGTAGCCCATGCCCACGGTCAGCCCGGCCACCTTGGCCTTGGCGCTGGCCTTGGTCTGCGGCGACATCCACGACAGCGCGTCGATGCGCTTGGCGAAGGCGGCGATGATGTTCTTCGCCATCTCGTCGGCACGCTCCTTGGTCTTCGCGTCGAAATGCTTCTCGACGTAGCGCTTGCCGATGGCTTCGCCAACCGCGTGGTTGGCGTCGTCCACCGCGCGCTTCCAGCGGTCGCTCTGCTGGGGCGTACCGCTCAGTGAGGTGCCGTGGAAGGCGAAGCGGGCATCAGCGAACTTCTTCGGCAGGTAAGCGGCGGCACGGTCCAGCGCGTGGAAGGCCAGGTAGTCCTTCCAGACGTCCAGCGGCTCGGTAGCGACCAGCCTGGACAGGCCGGCCACGGCCTTGGGCTGCCACACGATGAAGTCCTGCTGCTTGCCCAGTGCGGCTGCATCCAGGAAGGCGGTCCAGTCCATGCCCGGCGCCTTGGCGTTGAAATCGGCCTGTGTCCACGGATTGGCACCCTTGGTCACGTCGTTGGTTTCTTCCTGGGTGGCGTGCGCCTGCGCGATCTTCGTTTCCAGCGCGAGGATGCGCTGGGCCTTGCCGGCCGGATCGGCCACGCCGGCCAGCTGCAGCATCTGCGCGATGTAGGCCTGGTACTGCTTGCGCAGCTCGGCCATGCGGCCGCCGCCCAGGTAGAAGTCCCGATCAGGCATGCCCAGGCCACCCTGCACCAGGTACGGCGCATTGCGGTCCGGCTGCAGCAGGTCCACCGACACCCACAGGCCGAACAGGCGGTCGGTGTAGAAGTTGGTGGCGTTGAGCAGGTCGACGTCGGCGCGCACGTCGCCGCCGAGCGCACGGGCCAGGCCGGCCTTGTCGGCGATCGCATCGATCGCCTTCAGCTGCGGCTGTACCGGTGCGATGCCGTGCTGTTCGATGCCGGCCTCGTCCATGTAGGCGGCGTAGTAGTCGCCGATCAGCTTGTCGTCACCCGTGGCCTGGGTGTTGCCGGCGGCGCCTTCGAGAATGGCGCGGGTGTCGGCCAGCGTCTTCTCGGCGATGACATTGAAGCTGCCGAAGCGCGAGCGGTCGGCTGGGATTTCAGTGTTCTTCACCCATGTGCCGTTGGCGAAGCCGAAGAAGTCGTCACCGGCGTTGATGCTGCGGTCCATGCCGCTGGCATCGAAGCCGAAGCTGCCCAGCATCGGCTTGGCGGCGGCCGGGGCGGCATCGGTCGGCGTGGCGGTACCGGCAGCCGGCGTAGCCGGGCGGTCGCAGGCGGCCAGGGACAGGCTGGCGACGATGGCCAGTGCCAGGGTGGGACGGCGCAGCTTGGACATGGACTTCTCTTGCAGCGGAAAACGCCAAGTCTAATCCGCTCCGGCCCGGCTGGCCCTCCCATTGTGCCGCCTGCCCTGTGCGGGATCTGGCTGAACGCGCGAATGCGATCTTCACGCCGTCACCGGCGTGGTGCATGCTGGGCCCGGGAGCCCTGCGCGGACACGGGGAGGTGGCCATGCAGAGGCGGGTCAGGCGTCAAGAATGGCGTCCGCCGGCCGTTGAGGTCGGGGATGTGGAGGATTCGTTCGCGCATGAAGCCAGCCGACTGCACAAGGAAGATCAACCGATGCCCGCGCTGAAACGGGCGTTGGCCCGGCCGTTGCGCGCCATCACCTGGGGCGGGGTGTTGCTGGGCGTCCTGTTGGTGGCCGGGCTGGCCACCATGCTGGCCAATGACCATCACCGCCGGCTGGAGGCGGCACAGCGTCAGAGCCGTGCATTGGCGGTGGGCAGTGAGCGGCTGCTGGCGCTGGAGCTGCGCAATCTGGAGCGGGCGATGTCCGGCATCGCGGCCGATGCCGTTGAAGTATTCCGCAGCGTGCCGGTGCAGGCCCCCGCCCTGCTGGATGCCTCCATCAGCGGTGTACTGCGCCGCCATGCTGAGTTGCACAGCATCGTGGTGCTGGACGGCCATGGCCGTGCGCTGACGGCCGGCAAAGGCGATCTGAACCTGCCGCTGTGGACAGACCCGCAGCGCCGCGGCCTGGGCAGCGCGCTGTACATCGGCCCGCCCCTGCGCGTGAGCGAGGGCGGCTGGGTAGTGCCGCTGGCCCTGCCCATGGCCGGTGACCGCTGGCTGCTGGCGCGGCTGCGCTGCGGCGAACTGCAGCGCATCATCGGAGGGCTCGATGTCGGCCCGAACGGGCTGGTTTCGATCAGCGATGCCGAGGGCTACATGCTGGCCCGCGTGCCCGATCCGCACGGTACGGTCGGCCGCCGCTATGACCTGCCGCACCGCGAACTGCTCGGCAAGCAGGCGGTGGTGGAGCTGGGCAGCCTGCCGGGCGCGGTTGACGGCGTGCCGCGCATCATCACCATCAGTACATTGGAGCGCAGTCCGCTGGCGGTGCAGGTGGGCCTGGCCGACGAGGACGTGCTGGCACCATGGTGGCCCTATCTGCAGGCCTCGGTGGCGATCGTGCTGGCCTACATCGCGGTGCTGCTGGTGCTGCTCTATGCGGTGCGCCGCACGACCCGCCGCCAGCAGTCGATGGCCGAGGAACTGAAGGCGGGCCATGCCGAGCTGCGCCTGGCCCATCAGGTTGGGCGTGTCTGCACCTGGTACGTGGACGAGGATGCCGCACTGCTGCGCTGGTCGCCGTTGGCGCGCGAAATCTTCGGCGTGCAGACCGATGCGCTGCCGGTGGCCGATTTCTTTGCACGCGTGCATCGCGATGATGCCGCGCGCCTGCAGCAGGCCTTCGACCAGGCCTTCGCCGGTGGTGCTGTGCTGGACCAGGTGTTCCGCCTGGTGCTGCCCGGTGGCGAGGTGCGCTGGGTGGGCGCGCGCGGTCAACGGGTGGAGGTGGCCGACAGCGAGCGGCGCATGATCGGCGCGCTCACCGATCTGAGCGAGCGCTACCAGGCGCGTGAACAGATGAGTGAAGTGGAACGCCGCTTCCGCCTGTTGTTCGACCGCAACCCGGCGCCATTCTGGGTGTTCGACCCGGACACGCTGCGCTTCATCGAGGTCAACGACGCCGCGGTGCGGCAGTATGGCTACAGCCGCGAGGAATTCCTGGCGATGAGCATCCTCGACATCCGCCCTCGCGAGGGCTGGGACGAGGTGAAGGGAGCGATCGCCAAGGCCCGGGTCGGTGAGCTGCAGGACGCCACCGTGCGCCTGCACCGACGCAAGGATGGCAGCGTGTTCGAAGTGCGCGCGCACCTGTCCAGGCTCGATTTTGATGGCCAGCCGGCCTGCCTGGTGCTGGCCGAGGATGTGAGCGAACGGCTGGCCTACGAACGTGACCTGGCCTACCAGGCACGGCACAACCCGGCCACCGGCCTGCTGAACGTGCGCGCGTTGACCGAACAGCTGGACGAGCAGGACGCGGGCTACACCATCGCCTTTGTGCAGCTGCGTGGCCTGCAGCTGGTGGCCGATACGTTGGGCCGCGAGATCGGCGATGCGGTGCTGCAGTCGATGGCGACCCGGCTCGGTGGCCTGGGTGCGCGCTGTGGCACGCTGGCGTTCCAGCCAGCGGAGGACTTCGTGTTTGCCATCGGTGCCGAGCACGACACCCAGCGCGTGCTGGACGATCTGCTGCAGATCGTGTCGGCGCCGATGCGCGGCAAGGATTCACTACACCAGTTCGAACCGCGCATCGGCGTAGCCGTGCACACTGCCGGTGATGGCCACAGCGCCGAGCAGGTGATCGGCATGGCCGCGCAGGCCGCGCATGCGGCGCGCGCGGAGGGCAACGTGGTGGTCTGGTTCGACGCGGCGGTGACCACGCGGCTGGCCGACCGTCTGCGCCTGGCGGGCCGCATCCATGCCGCCATCGACAACGAGTTCCAGTTGTACTTCCAGCCGATCCGGCATGCCGGCGACGGCAGTCCGGCGGCATTGGAGGCGCTGCTGCGCTGGCCGCAGGCCGATGGCGGTTTCATCCCACCCAACGAGTTCATCCCACTGTGCGAGGACACCGGATTGATCCTGGCACTGGGCCGCTGGGTGATCCGGGCGGCGGCCAAGGCGCAGCGGCGGCTGGTCGAGGCCGGCTGGGGCGAGCTGCCGATCGCGGTGAATGTATCGGCGGTGCAGTTCTTCAACAGTGACCTGGTGGCCGAGTTCACCCGCGTCCAACAGGAATTCGGGCTGGCCCGCGGCGCGCTGCACGTGGAGCTGACCGAGAGCAGCCTGATGCGCAAGCCGGCACAGGCGATGCAGACCATGCAGCGCCTGCACGAGCAGGGCATCAGCGTGTCGCTGGATGACTTCGGCACCGGCTATTCCAGCATGTCCTACCTGCAGCACCTGCCGTTGGACATCCTGAAGATCGACCGCAGTTTCGTGGCGGACGTGGAAACCAATCCGCGCAACGCCTCGATCTGCCGCGCGTTGCTGTCGCTGGGCCACAGCATGGGGTTGACCATCATCGCCGAAGGCGTGGAGACGCCGGGCCAGCTGGACTGGCTGGCCGCGCATGGCTGCGACCAGGTGCAGGGCTACCTGCTGGGGCGACCGGCGCCGCTGGAACAGATCATCGATGCGCTGGACGAGGTGGCGGCCTAGGCCGCGCGCCGGACAAGGAGCCGGCGACGTGTAGTGTAGAGTCGACTGTTAGTCGACTGCTCTTGTTAGTCGACTGCTCTTGTTAGTCGACTGCTCTTGGCGTTTGGCAGAAAGACGCGCGCTACGCGCGGGAGTCGACTGACAGTCGACTCTACCGGGCCATATCCGCCGGAAACATCGGCGGATCCATGCGCCGGTAGCGCCGGGCCATACCCGGCGGACGCACCCTTACACCCCGGCTTCCACCAGATGGTCGATGAAGCTGCGCACCTTCGGCGCCAGGTGGCTGCGGCTGGTGTACACCGCGAAAATGCCGATCGGCGCGGCTTCCCATTCGGGAAGGATGCGTACCAGCCGGCCATCGGCCAGCGCGTCTTCCAGCAGGAAGTCCGGCTGCAGGATCACCCCCATGCCGGCAATCGCCGCTTCACGCAACACGTCACCATTGTTGGCGTGCAGCAGGCTGTGCACCGCCACTTTCACTTCGCCGCCCGGTCCCTGCAGGGGCCAGTGATCGCCGGCCGACCAGTAGCTGTAGCCCAGGCAGGCGTGCGCCTGCAGGTCCTGCGGGACCTGCGGGGTACCGTGCGCGGCCAGATAGGATGGCGCGGCGCACAGGCTCACCCGCGATTCGCCCAGGCGGCGCGCGATCAGCGTGGGGCTGGGCTCGCGGGTGATGCGGATGGCGACGTCGTAACCTTCCTCGACCATGTCCACCAGCCGGTCGGACAGCGCCAGATCCAGTTCCACCTGCGGAAAGCGCTGGCGGTAGCTGGCCAGCAATGGCCCCATCCGGGCGATGCCCCAGCTGACCGGTGCGTTGATGCGCAGGGTGCCGGAAGGCTCCAGCGCCTGCGCGCCGATGCTGGCCTCCAGCGCGTCGAACTCGGCCAGCAGGCGCACGCATTGGCCGTAGTACGCGGCACCCGCGCTGGTGGGGCTGACCCGGCGCGTAGTGCGGTGGAGCAGGCGGGTGGACAGGCGTTTTTCCAACGCGGCAACCTGGCGGGTGACCCCTGCGGTGGACATGTCCAGTGCCTGGGCGGCGGCGCTGAAGCCGTTGCGCTCGACCACCGCCACGAACACGCGCATCGCCTCAAGGGTGTCCATTGTTGCGCCTTTTGAAATAAATACGGTCAAACGATCGTATTTATTGGCTCGTGAAGGCGCAATAACCTGTGCCCATTCCCTCTGAGGTGCTTCCCATGCACACCACCACCGCTCCTGTTTCTTCGCTGGCCCCGTATGGCGCCACCCTGCTGCGCCTGGCCCTGGGCGTGTTGTTCCTGGTCCATGCGCTGACCAAGCTGCTGGTGTTCACCCCGGCCGGAACCGCGGCCTTCTTCGAGTCGATCGGCCTGCCCGGCGTGTTCGGCTACCTGACCATTGCGGTCGAACTGGCCATCACCGCCGCGCTGCTGCTGGGCATCTATGCGCGCTGGGTTGGCCTGGTCGGGGTGCCGCTGCTGCTGGGCACCATCATCACCGTGCACGGGGCCAACGGCTTCAGCTTCGCCAACACCGGCGGTGGCTGGGAATACCCGGCGTTCTGGGCGCTGGCGCTGGTGGTGCTGTTCCTGGTCGGCGACGGCAAGTGGACCCTGCGTTCGCGCTGATCGCCGCCTGATACTGCAACTGGAGATTTCCATGTCCCGCTTGCCTTCGTTGTACATCTCGCATGGTTCGCCGATGACCGCCCTGCATCCGGGCCAGGTCGGCGTGCGCCTGGCCGAGCTGGCGCGCGATCTGCCGACCCCGCGCGCCATCGTGATGGCGTCGGCGCATTGGCTGGGCCGGCAGCCGCTGGTGGGTGCGCATCCGCAACCGCCTACGATCCACGACTTCGGTGGTTTCCCGCGCGCGCTGTTCGAACTGCAGTACCCCTCGCCGGGTGATCCGGCACTGGCCGAAGAAGTGGCTGGCCGCATCGCCGCCGCCGGACTGCCAGTGGCCATCGACCCGCAGCGTGGCCTGGACCACGGCGCGTGGGTACCGCTGCGCTTGCTGCGCCCGCAGGCCGACATCCCGGTGGTGCCGCTGTCGATCCAGCCGCTGCTCGGCCCCGAGCATCAGTTCGCGCTGGGCCGTGCGCTGGCGCCGCTGCGCGAGCAGGGCGTGTTGCTGGTCGGCTCGGGCAGCATCACCCATAACCTGCACGACTGGGGCGACTACCAGGACGGCAAGGAAGCGCCGTATGTGCGGCCCTTCATCGAATGGGTGGAACAGCGCCTGGCTGCCGATGACCACCAGGCCCTGCTCGATTATCGCCGGCAGGCGCCGTTCGCCGAACGCGCGCATCCGACCGACGAGCATCTGCTGCCCTTGTTCTTCGCGATGGGCGCGGCGGGCGAGGGTGGTTTCGGTGCACGCCGCATCGATGCCGGGATTGATGCGGGCTTCCTGGCCATGGACCTGTACCGCTTCGACGGGGCATGAGCCGAGGCTGACGGCCGGCGATCACGATCGTCGCGCCTGCAGCCGCATGTGGTAGTTTTTTCCGGGTTTCCGGCGCTGGCCCTCGAGCCTCCCCCCGCGCCGCTTCCTGGAAGAAGCATGCATACCATCGAAGTCGTCCTGGCGATGCTGGTAGCCGTTGTCGCCAGCGGCTATCTGGTTCGCGTCCTGCCGTTCTCGTTGCCGCTGCCGCTGGTGCAGATCGGCCTGGGTGCGGTGATTGCCGGGGTGTTCAACCGCGGCCACGCGCTGGAGCCGGAAGTGTTCTTCCTGCTGTTCCTGCCGCCGCTGCTGTTCCTTGATGGTTGGCGCATTCCCAAGCAGGGCCTGTTCCGCGACAAGGGCGCGATCCTCGAGCTGGCGTTCGGCCTGGTGGTGTTCACCGTCATCGGCGCCGGCTTCCTGATCCACTGGCTGATTCCGGTGATGCCGCTGGCAGTGTGCTTCGCGCTGGCGGCGATCGTCTCGCCCACCGACCCGGTGGCGGTGGGTGCGATTGCGTCCAAGGCACCGATCCCCAAGCGCCTGATGCACATCCTGGAAGGCGAATCGCTGCTCAACGATGCGTCCGGTCTGGTCTGCTTCCGCTTCGCGGTGGCGGCGGTGATGACCGGCACCTTCTCGCTGGCCACCGCCTCGCTGACCTTCGTGTGGGTGGCCGTGGCCGGCCTGGCGGTGGGCGTGGCGGTCACCTTGGGTGTGTCCACGTTCCAGCGCTGGCTGTGGCGCCGCTTCGGCGAGGAGCCCGGCGCGGCGATGCTGGTCAACCTGCTCATTCCATTCGCGGCCTACCTGCTGGCTGAAGAGATCCATGCCTCGGGTATCCTCGCCGCGGTCGCCGCCGGCATCGCGATGAGCTACGTGGAGCTGACCGGTCGTGTCTCCGGCAGCATGCGCGTGCAGCGTGCCGGGGTCTGGAACATGCTGCAGTTCAGCTTCAACGGCATCATGTTCGTGCTGCTGGGCGAGCAGTTGCCGGGCATCGTCGAACGCGCCACCACCACCATGAACGAGAGCGGCCACCAGAGTGCGTGGTGGCTGCTGGTGTATGTGGTGGTGATCAATCTGGCACTGGTCGTGCTGCGCCTGTTATGGGTGTGGCTGTCGCTGCGCTGGAACCTGCTGCGCGCGCGCCGTCGCGGCCTGGAGCGGGGCGAGGCACCGAACTGGCGCATCGTGGTGGCGACCTCGGTGGCCGGTGTGCGCGGTGCGATCACCCTGGCCGGTGTGTTGACCCTGCCGCTGTTCCTGCCCGACGGCAGTGCGTTCCCGGCGCGTGACCTGGTGATCTTCCTGGCCGCGTCGGTGATCCTGTTCTCGCTGCTGGGCGCCAGCATCGCGCTGCCGCGGCTGTTGAAGGGCCTGCAGCTGCCGTCCGATTCGGGCGAGCGCAAGGAAGAAGACCTGGCGCGCCGGCTGTCGTCGAAGGCGGCGCTGGCCGGGGTCGAGCGCATGCGCCAGCAGCTGGTGATGAACCAGAACACCGAGAACGTGCAGCTGTACAACGACGCCGCCTCGCGGGTCAGCCTGCTGTACCAGCGCCACCTGGAGAAGGACAGCGACGGGCCCGACGTGGACCCGGAGAAGGTGCGGCGGATGGAGCTGGGCTACCGCCAGCTGCGCAGCGCCGGCCTCAATGCCGAACGCGAGGAACTGTTCCGGCTGACCCGGCGCGGAGTGATCTCCGATGAGATCTCGCGGCGCCTGATCCGCAACCTGGACCTGCTGGAGTCGCGCAAGCGCGAGTGACCGTACACCCCGGGTGGGTGCGGACCTTGGTCCGCACACCTTTCAACCCTTATTCCGGCTTCGCTTCCAGGAAATACGCCTCGACCTTGCCCTTGACCTTGATGGTCATCGGGTTGCCGCGGCGGTCGCGGGCCTTGCCGGCCTGCACGCGGATCCAGCCTTCGCTGACCGAGTATTCCTCGACATTGTCGCGCTCGACGTCGTTGAAGCGCACGCCGACGCCGCGCTCCAGCGCCTGCGCATCATGGAAGGGGCTGGCCGGATTGATCGCCAGGTGGTCGGGAGGGGTATCGCTCATCGCATCATTCACAGTGACGGCCACCACGGCCGGCTTCAGCGGCACAGGATAAACCGTAGAATGCCGGCCTGCCCCAGAGGAAGTTCCGCCATGCCCGACAACAGCGACTATTTCGACTTCGAGGAAGACATCCACGACTTCGACGAAGATGGCTTCGAGGCGCGGGTCTGGAACCTGCTGGTGCTGATCAACCCGGGCGACGAAGAACTGGCCCTGCAGCAGTTCAACCGCTGGCGCGAGCACCTGGCCGAGGACGGGCAGCCGCTGGAAGCGGACAGCGACTGGCTGCCGGCCCTGTTCACGGCCATTGCCTGGCAGTCCGGTTTCGAGGTGGA
Source organism: Stenotrophomonas maltophilia (assembly GCF_013464485.1). Taxonomy (GTDB): domain Bacteria; phylum Pseudomonadota; class Gammaproteobacteria; order Xanthomonadales; family Xanthomonadaceae; genus Stenotrophomonas; species Stenotrophomonas maltophilia_AW. The sequence goes on along the minus strand of NZ_RAUX01000053.1, from coordinate 17,527 downwards.
GCGTGATGACCTGGAATCCCTGCAGTCGGCGGTGAACGAGCTGTCGGCGCGCTTCAACCTGCAGCTGGACTGGGGCGGGGACCTGGACGACGAGGACTTCGCCGAAGACCTGGACGGCGTGCAGCTGATGTCCACCGCCTTTGATCGCCTGCGCGAGCACAACTACACGCTGTGGAGCGTGGATGCCGGCAGCGACGGCTTCACCGGGATGATGGCGCTGACCCGCGACGATGACGCGATGCTGGCACTGTGCTCGTTGCTGAACGTGGAAATCCGGCTGGGCAGCGACCCGTTCTGATTGATGGGTCGATCCGCCGGGCACGGCCTGGCGGGGTGGTCCGCTGGACGCGGCCCGACCGGGGGCGCTCCGCCGGGGAGGCCCGACTGGGTAGAGTCGACTGTTGGTCGACTGCTCTCCCATCCGGCCGCGAGAACTCCGCGCTGCGCGCGATAGTCGACTGACAGTCGACTCTACCCAGTCGGCTCTACCCGGTCGTCGCCTGGCGCGGCCTATGGCGAGTACTGCGCCCTGGCGTTGGCGATCACCGCAGCTCGGCGGTGACATCGTAGTGGGCGGCRTGGCCCGACGGGGTAGAKTCGACTGTTRGTCGACTGCTCTCCCATCCGGCCGCGAAAMCCCCGCGCTGCGCGCGATAGTCGACTGACAGTCGACTCTACCCAGTCGGCTCTACCCGGTCGTCGCCTGGCGCGGCCTATGGCGAGTACTGCGCCCTGGCGTTGGCGATCACCGCAGCTCGGCGGTGACATCGTAGTGGGCGGCRTGGCCCGACGGGGTAGAKTCGACTGTTRGTCGACTGCTCTCCCATCCGGCCGCGAAAMCCCCGCGCTGCGCGCGATAGTCGACTGACAGTCGACTCTACCCAGTCGGCTCTACCCGGTCGTCGCCTGGCGCGGCCTATGGCGAGTACTGCGCCCTGGCGTTGGCGATCACCGCTTTGACCAGCTCGCGGTCGGTATGCCGGGAAATGGCCCGTGCACCGAGCGTGATCGCCTGTGCGCGCAGCTCGGCGGTGACATCGTAATGGGCACCGCTGGCCTTGTTCTGGAAGGCCCGCGGTGGAATGCCGAGCTGCGCCGCCATGGCGTGCAGCTCGGGAAGGGTGTCGGCCATCAGGTGCGCCCAGCGCTGTCCGCGCCAGGGATGCACCGCGTCATCGACGTAGACCGTCACCGCCGCGGCCGGTTCAGGCCTGCGGCTTGCTGTCGCTGTCAGCGGCCGGGGTGGCCTCGGCATCGGCAGCAGGTTCAACCACATCGCCTTCGGCGGCCTCAGCGGCTTCTTCGCCTTCTTCGGTTTCGACGGTCTCGAACTCGGCAACCAGCTTGTCCAGGTACTCGTCGGCGGTCTGGCCGGATTCGGCAGCCAGGGTGTCCAGCAGCTTCTGCAGCAGCTCGGAGTATTCCAGGTTGACCTTGCGGCCTTCCTTTTCCTGCACGTTGGACAGGTGCTTGAGCATGGCCAGCATCGGCACCGGGTTTTCGGCGTTGCCCATGGTCTGGCCGCCAATGGCCAGCAGCCATTCACGGCCCTGCAGGCCGATGGCGGCGACCACCTGGCCGTCTTCGTTGGTCAGCACGGCATGGTTCTGCACCTGCTGCTGGGCGTTCAGGCGCAGGAACGGGCGCTTGGCCTGCTGCTTCTTGCGCTTGTCGCGCTTGGCCTTGGAATTCTGGGACATGGGGGTGGGATCACCTGGGAACGGAAAGACCGCCATTGTAGCGGGTGCTGCAGGGTGCGCTCGCCGGGCATGGCCTTGGTGGGTGCGGACCTTGGTCCGCACGCTCTGTGCCCGATGTGCGGACCAAGGTCCGCACCCACCAATTACTTTGCTGGACCCTGCGCGGCCTGCACATCCGGATCGGCCGTGGGAGCCGACAGCCCCACCTGCGGGCCGGCACCGGCCAGGGCGGCCGCTTCGGCGGCCTGGGTCATCACCACGATGCTGATGCGGCGGTTGATCGGGTTCTGCGGATCGGCCTTGTCGAACAGCACCGACGAGGACAGGCCGACCACGCGGGTGATCTTGCTGTCCTCCAGGCCGCCGTCCACCAGTGCGCGGCGTGCGGCATTTGCACGGTCGGCACTCAGTTCCCAGTTGCCATAGCCGCGCGCGGCCGAATAGGCGGTGATGTCGGTATGGCCGGTCAGGCTGATCCGGTTCGGCACATGGTTCAGGTACTCGGCCAGCTCGTGCAGGATCTGCTGTGTGTACGGCTTCAGCGTGGCACTGCCAAGGTCGAACATCGGCCGGTTCTGCTTGTCCACGATCTGGATGCGCAGGCCTTCCGGGGTCAGGTCCAGCAGCAGCTGGTCCTTGAACGGTTCCAGCGCTTGGCTCCTGCTGATCGCTTCCTGCAGCTCCTTCATCAGTGCTTCCAGCTGCTGCTTGTCGCGCTGCTGCTGGTCCACCGGCTGCGATACTGCTTCCTTCTGGTTCTGGAAGGGATCGTTGCTGCTGCCCCGCGAGATGTCGGTGGCGCCACCGAGCTTGATCATCGAGGTGCTGGCGCCCCCCGGGCCGGCCATGCCGGGCGCCGGCGTGGCGTTCTGCCCGCTCAGCGGGCTGGGGTTGCGGAAGTACTCGGAAATGGCCGCACGGTCGTTCTTGTTGGTGGTGGCCATCAGCCACAGCACCAGGAAGAACGCCATCATCGCGGTCACGAAGTCGGCATAGGCCACCTTCCACGAACCGCCATGGTGGGCGGCGTGGCCGGCCTTCTTGACCCGGCGGACGATGACGGTGGGCTTGGTCTCGGCCATGGCTTACTTGACCGTCTTCAGGTGCTGCTCGAAATCGGAGAAGGCCGGGCGCACGTTCGACGGCAGCGTCTTGCGGGCGAATTCCAGCGCAATCTTCGGGTTGTAGCCACGCAGGCAGGCCAGCAGGGCGGTCTTGACCGATTCGTAGATGCGGCTGTCCTGCTCGGCGCGCGCTTCCATCGCGGCCGCCATCGGGCCGACGAAGCCGTAGCCCAGCAGGATGCCGAGGAAGGTGCCGACCAGCGCGCCGGCCACGTGGCCGCCGACCTCGACGATGTCGCCGCCGATCGAGCCCATGGTGATGACGATGCCCAGCACCGCCGCCACGATGCCGAAACCGGGCAATCCGTCGGCGACCTTGTTCATCACCTGCGACGGTGCCATCGCCTCGGCGTGGTGCTTTTCCAGCTCCAGTTCCAGCAGCGGTTCCAGCTCGTGCGGCTCGATGTTGCTGCCGATCATCAGGCGCAGGCAGTCGGTGATGAAGTCGATCAGGTGGTGGTCGGCCTGCACCTTGGGGTAGTTGCCGAACAGCGCGCTCTCGGCCGGGCGCTCGACATGGTCTTCCAGCGCCATGAAGCCTTCGCGGCGGGCCTTGTTGAGCAGTTCATAGAGCAGGCTGAGGACATCGATGTAGTCCTGCTGCTTGTAGCGCGGGCCCTTGAACACGCCGACCATGGCCTGCAGGGTCTGCTTGACCGTCTTGGCCGGGGTACCGACCAGGAAGGCGCCGAGCGCGGCGCCGCCGATGATGACCAGCTCGTAGGGCTGCCAGAGGGCACCCAGGCGTCCGTGGGCCCCGAGGTAGCCCCCGAGCACGCTGATGATGACGACCAGGAATCCAACGATGATGAGCATGGGGCGACGCAAGGAGAGGGGATATCTCCTTGTCGGCCCATCGCCCGGATTTCTGAAGAGGGAATTCTGTGAAACCGGTCAGCGGGGTGTTTCAGCCCGCCACGCCGCTTTCTGCGCCGCCACGCTGCAACGGGTCGGGCCAGGGCTCGCCATTGCCGGTGAACGAAAGTGAGACGGAGTTCAGGCAGTGGCGCTCGTAGGTCGGCGGCGGACCGTCCGGGAATACGTGGCCGAGGTGGCTGCCGCAGCGGGCGCAGGTGATCTCGGTGCGCACCATGCCGTGGCTGGTATCGCGGATCTCGCGCACGTGCGCCGGGTCGAACGGCGCGAAGAAGCTGGGCCAGCCGGTACCGGAATCGAACTTGGTACTGGAGCGGAACAACGGCAGCGCGCACAGCCGGCAGCAGTAGACGCCCTCGCGCTTGTTGTCGAGGAACACCCCGCAGAACGGTGCCTCGGTGCCGTGCTGCAGCAGCACGCGGCGCTCCTCGCTGCTGAGGCCGGCGACCAGCGCCTCGGTCTGGGTGGCAGTGGGGGGCGTCAGGTCGAAGGCGGTCATGGCGGCGCTCCGTGGGGTCGATGGCCTGGGGATGCGGGAGAACGTGGGGGTGAAGGCGCGACCTTGCAAGTGTGATGGCCGTTCATGGCGGGCACACGGGGGCAGGCGCATGGTGAAGACGATCCACGCCGGAGCGTGAACATGAAACCGAGCCTTCCCCTGCTGTTGATGGCCCTGCTGCCGCTGTTCGCCCAGGCCCAGATGCCGACGTCCTCCAGCCCGACCGCCACGCGTGGCGCGACCCGCGTGAGCCCGCCGCCGGTGGCGCCGCCGCCGCAGGCTGCACGCCCGCAACCGCAGGTATTGCCTTCGCCGCAGCCGGCGCAGCCGATCAAGTCCACCGGTCCGGCACAGGTCGCGCCGTCGCCGTCGCCGAAACCGGCCGACAAGGTCTACGACCGCAATGGCCGCATCATTCCCGGGGTGCGCCCGGCCGGTCCCAACCGCGTGTTCGACTCGCGCACGGGGCGCTATTACGACAGCGTGCCGCAGGGCGACGGGCAGCAGATCCGATAGCGCCGCGCCATGCCCGGCGGCGCAGCTGAACCTCCGAAAACAAGATCCTGCCGATCACTGCTTTTTCGCCTGTGATTAACCGTCCCGGGACCACCGTGGCCCTGCGCCGGCATCCCGCCGCCGCATGTCCTTTGTCCATTGGATCGCGATCATGAAAAACCAGCAGAACCGTCATCCCGGCAAGGAACCGCAGGGCCGCAACCCGCAGCAACAGCAGCAGCAACAGCAGCAGATGGATCAGCAGCAGCCGCACAAGGGCGGCAGGCAGCAGGAGCAGCGCTCGCAGAAGCATCCGCAGCAGCGCTGACGGATCCGGGGTCAGAGCCCGCGTTGCGGGATCTGACCCCACACGCTCGGCTCAATCCGGAATCGGCAGGCTCAGCGTTTCCTTCACCTCTTCCATCACGATGTAGCTCTTCGACTCACGTACGTGCGGCAGTGTCAGCAACGTGCTGCCGAGCAGCTTGCGGTAGGAGGCCATTTCACTGATCCGTGCTTTCAGCAGGTAATCGAAGTCGCCCGACACCAGATGACACTCCAGCACGTTCGGCAGCTTCAGGGCCGCACGCCGGAATTCCTCGAAGATGTCGCCGGACTTGTAGGCCAGGCTGATCTCCACGAACACCAGCAGGCTGGCCTTCACCGCCGCAGGGTCCAGGTGGGCGTGGTAGCCGGTGATCACGCCCTCGCGCTCCAGCCGGCGTACGCGCTCGGTGCACGGAGTGGTGGACAGGCCGACGCGCTCGCCCAGTTCGGTGAAGGAGATGCGGCCTTCGGCCTGCAGGATGCGCAAGATCTTGCGGTCGATCTTGTCCAGTTCGCGGGTACGGGTGGCCATGGCCGTCAACCTTGGGGAATGAATTGCAGGAGAACATCCTGCCGGTCTATTGCAAATCAGGCAAATCAACTGGTATCGGCTGTCTATACTTCCCCAATTATGGTCCCGGCACGCTCCAGTGCAGGGAATGATCGGGTTGGAGAAGTCCCATGCGAGTCCTAGTTCTCGGCAGCGGCGTGATCGGCACCACCAGTGCCTGGTACCTGCGACAGGCCGGGTTTGAAGTCACGGTCATCGACCGCCAGCCCGGCCCGGCGCTGGAGACCAGCTTCGCAAATGCCGGCCAGCTGTCGTTCGGCTACACCTCGCCGTGGGCGGCACCGGGCGTGCCGAAGAAGGCCATCGGCTGGCTGTTCGAGAAGCACGCGCCGCTGGCGATCAAGCCGGGCATGGACCTGGCCCAGTACCGCTGGCTGTGGCAGATGCTGCGCAACTGTACCCATGTGCGCTACGCGATCAACAAGGCGCGCATGGTGCGCATGTCCGAGTACAGCCGCGACTGCCTGAACGAACTGCGCGCGCAGATCGGCATCGAGTTCGAAGGCCGCGACCTGGGCACCACCCAGCTGTTCCGCACCCAGCAGCAGCTGGATGCCTCGGCGCAGGACATCGAGATCCTGGCCCAGTACGGCGTGCCGTACGAGGTGCTGGACCGCGCCGGCATCATCCAGGCCGAACCGGCCCTGGCCCACGTTGACGGCCTGGTCGGCGCGCTGCGCCTGCCGCGTGACCAGACCGGCGACTGCCAGCTGTTCACCCGCCGCCTGGCGCAGATGTGCGTGGATGCCGGTGTCGAGTTCCGCTTCGACCAGGACATCACCGGCCTGGAGGTCGATGGCGACCGCATCACCGGCGTGCGCATTGACGGCAAGCTGGAAACCGCCGACCGCTTCGTGGTCGCGCTCGGCAGCTATTCGCCGGCGCTGGTCGCATCGCTGGGCATGCGCCTGCCGGTGTACCCGCTGAAGGGCTACTCGCTGACCCTGCCGATCACCGACCCGGCGATGGCACCCACGTCGACCATCCTCGATGAAAGCTACAAGGTGGCGGTCACCCGTTTCGACGACCGCATCCGCGTCGGTGGCATGGCCGAAGTGGCCGGCTTCGACCTGTCGCTGTCGCAGCGCCGCCGCGAGACCCTGGAGCTGGTGGTCAGCGACCTCTACCCGAAGGGCGGTGACCTGTCGCGCGCGCAGTTCTGGACCGGCCTGCGCCCGGCCACGCCGGACGGTACGCCGGTGATCGGCGCCACGCCGTTCCGCAACCTGTACCTCAATACCGGCCACGGCACGCTGGGCTGGACCATGGCCTGCGGCTCAGGCCGCTACCTGGCCGACCTGATGAGCGCGCGCCAGCCGCAGATCAGCACCGAAGGCCTGGATATTTTCCGCTACGGCCAGTACGGTCACGCGCCGCAACACGAGAACCGCACATGCGTCCTGCCCGCGCGCTGATCGATCTGGGCGCCCTGCGCAGCAACTACCGGCTGGCCCGTGAACTGGGCGGTGGCAAGGCCCTGGCGATCATCAAGGCCGATGCCTACGGCCATGGCGCGGTGCGCTGTGCGCAGGCGCTGGAAGGCGAGGCCGATGGTTTCGGCGTGGCCACCATCGAAGAGGCGCTGGAACTGCGCCAGGCCGGCATCCGTGCGCCGATCCTGCTGCTGGAAGGCATCTTCGAGCCCAGCGACATGGCGCTGGTGGCCGAGCATGACTTCTGGTTCGCCGTCGGTTCGCCGTGGCAACTGGAGGCCGTTGCTGCCTTCGACAGCCCGCGCCCGTTGACGGTGTGGCTGAAGCTGGACAGTGGCATGCATCGCCTCGGCCTGGACGTGGACAGCTTCCGTGCCGCGCATGCACGCCTGTCGGCGCTGCCGCAGGTCGAGCGCATCGTGCTGATGACCCACCTGGCGCGCGCCGATGAGCTGGACAGCGAACGCACCCATGAACAGGCCGCGACCTTCGCGCGCGCCATCGATGGCCTGGAAGGCGAGACCAGCGTCTGCAACTCGCCGGCGTTGCTGGGCTGGCCGGATGTACGCAGCGACTGGGTGCGCCCGGGGCTGATGCTGTACGGCGCCAACCCGCTGCCGGACAACACCACGCTGACCGAACGCCTGCGCCCGGTGATGACCATGCAGTCCAAGGTGATTGCCGAGCGCTGGATCGAGCCCGGAGAGCCGGTGGGCTATGGCGCGCGCTTCGTGTCCAAGGTGCGCACCCGCGTTGGCGTGGTGGCGCTGGGCTATGCCGATGGGTATCCGCAGTTCGCCCCGAATGGCACGCCGGTGCTGATCGACGGCCAGCCGGGAGCCCTGATCGGGCGCGTGTCGATGGACATGCTGACCGTGGACCTGACCGCGCATGCGCAGGCGGGCGTCGGCAGCGTTGTGGAACTGTGGGGCAGTGCACCGACGCTGTCCGAACTGGCGCCACGCTGCGGCGTGAGCGCGTACCAGCTGCCGTGCGCGGTCAAGCGCGTGGCGAAGGTGTACGTGTAGAGCCGAGCCCACGCTCGGCTTCGGTAGCGGCCGACCTTGGTCGGCACCGTGTAATGCGTGTCGACCCAGGTCGACACCTACCGAGGGGCCTTACCGCGCAGCGGTGGCTTGGCTGGCCAGCTGGCGCTTGACCCAGTCATCGATCAGGCGCTTCTCGTAGCGCAGCGGGTCGCTGTCACTCTTCAGCCCGATGTTGTGCAGGTAGCCGGTATCGCTGAGGCGTGCGTCGCCTTCGCTGACGATGCGCCCGCTGGCGTCCTTCAACGTGTACTGCAGACTGATCCGCGGCGGGTAGATGTCGCGCATGATGCGGATGTCGCGGCCACGCGGGCCGTGCCACGGCTCATAGTCGCCGGCACGCTTGATGTCCACCAGGGTGACGTCCAGGGTCTGGCCCGGCTGCAACGGCTTGGCAGCGGTGGTCTGCACGTAGCGGGCCAGCTGCTGTACCCAGTCGCCGCGCTCGGCCTCGAAGCGGTTGCTGCTCTGGCGGATCTCGGTGAACTTCGCCGGATCGTCCCATTTCACGCTGACCGGGCCATCGGCCTGGAGCGCACGAGGGGCGTCGGTATCGGTTACGGTGCGAGCTGCAGCCTGGGCGCCGCCCGCCACCAGGGCACCTGCCAGCAGGGCAATCGCGAGTGCGCGTTTCATGACGGTCTCCTGCGTCCCCTTACTGGGGCGATGTTGATCACAGATCGAGTGTGATCCTGCTGTTGGACTACGGCAATGGCCGAATGCGTCACGCGCAAGGGCGGTTGCCGCCAATTCATCCTCGTCAACCCTGACTGACGGCGCTTGACGCTGTGAATACGTCCTTTGGAAGATGCTGTGCCTCCAATCCGGCCTGCACAGACGCCCTTGTCCACACTGCCGCCCCTCGTGGAGCGCCCACCGATGATGGTGCCGGCGCCCGAACCCGACCTGCATCATGGCGTGCTTGAGCGCATCAACGCCGGTTTCTGCGTGATCCAGGTGCTGTTCGAGGGCGAACGCGCCGTGGACTACCGTTTCATCGAAGTCAACGACGCCTTCGAGCGCCATACCGGCCTGAAGGATGCGCGCGGGCAGCGCATGACGGCGCTGGAGCCGAACCACGAGCAGGACTGGTTCCGCATCTACGGCGAGGTCGCGCGCAGCGGCCGCCCGGCCCAGTTCGAGATGGAAGCGCGCGCGCTGGGGCGTTCGTTCGCGGTCGACGCGGTGCGCGTGGGACGGCCGGGTGAGGACAAGGTCGGCATCCTGTTCTTCGACATCACGGCGCGCAAGCAGATGGAAGTGGAGCTTGGCGAAAGCGAGGCCCGCTTCAGTGCCCTGGCCGATGGCCTGCCAATGCCGGTGTGGGTGCTCGACGAACGTGGCCATGCGCGCTTCGTCAACAGTGCCTTCAGCGAATTCTTCGGCGGAGACGAAACGCGCGTGCCGGAGGATGTGTGGCGTGGCCTGGTGCATCCCGATGACGCTTCGGTGTTCGAGTACGAACTGCAGGAAGCCTTGAAGGCGCAGCGTTCAATGCACGCGCTGGTGCGTGCCCGCCGTGCCGATGGCGAATGGCGCTGGCTTGAAATGAACGCGCGCCCGCGCTTCTCGCGGATGGGGCGCTTCATCGGTCTGGCCGGCAGCAGCCCTGACGTGACCGAGCGCCGTGAAATCGAACTGGCGCGCGAGGAGCTGCTGCAGTCCGAGCGCGCCGCGCGCAGCGCTGCGGAAAACATGGCGCGGCTGAAGGACGAATTCCTGGCCACGCTGTCGCACGAGCTGCGCACGCCGCTGACCACCATCCTGGGCTGGAGTGAGTTGCTGCTGCAGCGCGTGGACAACACCAGCCCGCTGTACAAGGGCCTGAACGTGATCGCCAACAGCGCCGGTGCGCAGAAGCGGCTGATCTCGGACATGCTCGACCTCAGCAGCATGCTGCTGGGCAAGGTGCAGCTGGAAGTGGAAGTGCTGGAGCTGCGCACGCTGCTTGGCGAAGCCATCGGCGCGCAGGAACTGGTAGCGGAAGGCAAGGCGCTGGATGTGCACCTGCAGCTGCCCGAACAGCCCAGCCTGGTTCTGGGCGATGCCACCCGCCTGCAGCAGGTGTTCTGGAACCTGCTGTCGAACGCAATCAAGTTCACCCCGGCGGAGGGCCGCATCGACCTGCAGCTGCAGGCCGATGGCAACCACTGGATGATCACCGTGCGCGATACCGGCGACGGCATCGCGCCGGAATTCCTCAACCATCTGTTCAGCCGCTTCCGCCAGGCCGACGGCACCACCACCCGCCGCCATGGCGGCCTGGGCCTGGGCCTGGCGATCGTGCAACAGCTGGTCGAACTGCACGGGGGGACGGTCACTGCTGCCAGCGAGGGCCATGGCCACGGTGCCACCTTCACCGTGCGCCTGCCCAAGCACATTCCCGATGCCGAGCGGCGCCCACTGCGTGAAGTGATCAGCGGGCCGATCGCCGAACCGGTGATCGTGGAGCCGTATCCGCTGCGCGGCATGCATGTGCTGGCGGTGGAAGACCAGCCGGAAGTGCTGGAGTATCTGCGCCGCATGCTGGAAGAGCAGGGTGCCAGCGTATCGGCAGCCAGTTCGGCGGGTGAAGCGCTGGCGCTGTTGGCCGACACCGGCCACCTGCAGTACCACGTGATGCTGACCGACATCGGCTTGCCGGGCATGGACGGTTATGGGCTGGTACGTACGCTGCGTGAGGACATGGGCGTGGATGCGGCAACGCTGCCTGCAGTGGCGGTTACCGCGCTTGCGCGTGCCGATGACCGTCGTCGTGCGCTGGCCTCCGGTTTCCAGGAGCATGTAGCCAAGCCCTACTCGGTGGCGCAGCTGGTGTCTGCGGTCCGCAAGGTGCAGGTGCCGCGCGCCGACAGCGCGCTGCACTGAACATTCACGGCTGGTCGGCGACCCTGCACGCAGGAGGTCGCCGATGTCCCGTACAGCTCCCCGCATCCATACCGATCCGGCGCAGATCGCGCGCCTGGAAGCCCTGCTGCCGCAGCTGGAAGGCGAAACGCAGGTGGAATCGATCCTGCATGATGGCCGTCGCCTGCTCGGCACGGTGGCGGTGAAGCCGACCGTGCAGCAGTACCGCAACGATGCCGGTGATGAAGGCAGCAACGGGCAGTTGCGGCTGGACGACTACGACACGCCGGTGCAGCAGCACCACGTGTGGCTGGACGAGATCGCCAGCGTCAATCGCCTGCCACCCCGGGCGCCTTGATCCGATGTAGCGCCGAGCCCATGCTCGGCTGTCGTCTGCGCGGCTGCGCCGCCGCCCGAGCGTGGGCTCGGGCGCTGCAGATGTGTCAGTGCTCGAACAATGTCGGCGTCGCCTCGAACCGGCGCGCATAGGCACGTTCCTCGGCCACCCGCGCCACCTCGTCATCGGCCAGGTCCGGTGCACCGTATACCGCATAGGCCACGCTGCCGTCGGCGCCGTGGCCGACCTGGTGCAGCCGATAGCGTGAGTGGCCGCCGCCGGTGTCCTCGGGGTAATGCACGGGCGGATGGCTGCCTTCCAGGTCCATTTCACTGTTGTCGACCACGCCACCGACGAACAAGGCTCGCATGCAGGTTCTCCTGAGGTTTCCGGGGGAGCCTCTACCCTGAACGTTTCAATGTTGCTGGCACATCAAGGGCCCGTTCGGGTTTCGCAAAGAGGCCTGGCGGGGCCGGCCCGGCCAAGCCGGTACAATGGACGGCCCTCACGCTTGAAGTACCCGCGCCGATGGCCTCCAGCGACGACGCCCCCCTGCAGACCCTGTTCCTGCCGTTCTCCCAAGGCGCCCTGCGCTGGCCCGAGGGCCCGGTGGCCTTCCTGCGTGCCCGCGACGGCTGGCCGCTGCGCGAGGTGGCGGGCAACCGCGAAGTGCACTGTGAGCAGAGCTTTGCCCCGTTCGCGCAGCCGCTGCAGCAGGCCGCCGGCTGGACCGTCAGCGGCCAGCTGGATGATGAGGCGGGCAAGGGCCGCTACCCGCTGGTGCTGGTACTGCCGCCGCGCCAGCGCGAGGAAGCCCGTGCGCTGTTCGCCCGCGCGCTGGCGCTGGTGGCCGACGGCGGCCGTATCGTTGCCTGCCAGTCCAACAACGAAGGCGCGCGCTCGGGCGAGGGCGACCTCAAGCAGTTGACCGGCCTGGGTGGCAGCCTGACCAAGAACCACTGCCGCGTGTACTGGACCGCCCCGCTGCAGGGCCAGCACGACGCTGACCTGGCCAAGCGCTGGTCGGCGCTGGACGCCGTGCGCCCGATCGTCGGTGGCCGCTTCCTCAGCCGTCCGGGGGTGTTCGCCTGGGATCGCATCGATCCGGCGTCCGCGCTGCTGGCCGAGCATCTGCCGGCCGACCTCGCCGGTCGTGCCGCAGACCTCGGCGCCGGTTATGGCTATCTGTCGCGCGAACTGCTGGAACGCTGCCCGAAGATCACTGCGCTGGATCTGTACGAGGCCGAGCAGCGTGCGCTTGCACTGGCCGAACTGAATCTGGCGCCGCCGCCACGCGCGCTGCCGCTGCGGTTCCTGTGGCGTGACGTCACCGCCGGCGTCGAGCCAGGCTACGACGTCATCATCAGCAATCCGCCGTTCCACACGCCGTCGCGTGCCGATCGCCCGGACATCGGCCAGCGCTTCATCGCCGTGGCCGCGCAGGCACTGCGCCCGGGCGGGCGCCTGTACGTGGTGGCCAACCGCCATCTGCCGTACGAGCACACCCTCAACGACAGCTTCGGCGCGGTGCGCGTGGTTGCCGAGCGCGACGGCTTCAAGCTGGTTGAAGCGGTGAAGGGGAAAGGCCGATGAAACTGGTCAAGCACATCGCCAACCTGGGTTACGGCAGCCGCAAGCAGGTGCAGTGGATGTTCCGCGAAGGCCGCGTCACCGATGCCGAGGGCGAGGTGTTGTACGCCGACGACCAGGTGCCGCACGAGGCCATCCGGGTTGATGGCGAACCGCTGGATCCACCGGCCGGGTTGTCGATCGCGCTGCACAAGCCGGCGGGCTATACCTGTTCGACCAAGGACACCGGCCGCCTGATCTACGACCTGCTGCCGCCGCGCTTCCGCGACCGTGATCCGGTGCTGTCCACGGTCGGCCGCCTCGACCGCGAGACCAGCGGCCTGCTGTTGCTGACCGATGACGGTGGCCTGCTGCACCGGATCATCTCGCCGAAGTCGAAGCTGCCGAAAGTCTATGAGGTCGAGTTGAGCGACGACCTGCGCGGTGACGAGGTGGCGCTGTTCGCCAGCGGCACGCTGATGCTGGAGTCCGAGAAGACGCCCCTGCTGCCGGCTGAACTGGAAGTACTGGACGCCCGTCGCGCGCGCCTGGTGCTGCACGAAGGCCGCTACCATCAGGTACGCCGCATGTTCGCCGCCACCGGCAACCACGTGCAGGCCCTGAACCGCAGTCGTGTCGGCGGGTTGGACCTGCAGGGACTGGACGAAGGGCAATGGCGGCAGCTCACCCCCACCGACCTGGATACGCTGTTTGCTCCATGACCACCATCGCTGCGCTGCCGTTTCTTCCCGACGCCGTCATCTTCGACATGGACGGCCTGATGATCGACAGCGAGCGGGTTTCGCTGGCCTGCTGGAGCGAGGCCGCCGACGGGTTCGGGCTGGGCCTGGACGAGGCGGTGTTCCTGCGCATGGTCGGCCTTGGCGACCGCGATTCGCACGCGCTCCTGCGCGCGCAGGGCATCGAGGACAGCGTGATCGAGGCGGTGGCCGCGCGTTGTCATGAATTATATGAAGCACGCACGCAGACCGGCCTGCCGTTGCGGCCGGGCATTCTGGACCTGCTGGAACTGCTGAAGGCGCATGCGATTCCGCGCGCGGTGGCGACCACCACGCGGCAGCCACGGGCCAACCGCAAGCTGGCCGCTGCCGGATTGCTCCCGTACTTCGATGCGGTGATCACCAGTGGTGACGTGGCGCGGCCGAAGCCGGCGCCGGACATCTACCTGCTGGCCGCACAGCGGCTGGGCCAGGCGCCTGAGCGTTGCCTGGCGCTGGAGGATTCACCGGCCGGTACGCGCGCGGCGCTGGCCGCCGGCATGACCGTGATCCAGGTGCCGGACCTTGTGCATCCGGACGAAGAGCTGCGTGCCCTGGGCCACCGCATCGTTGGATCGCTGGTGGACGCGCACGCATTGCTGGTGCCGTTGTTGCCGAAGTAACGGTGGGTGCCAACCGCCCCTGACGGTGGGTGCCAACCTTGGTTGGCACTCTTTACTGCCCTGGTGGGTGCCGACCGTTGGTCGGCACGCCTGTTCCCATCACACCCGCCCGAACACCAGCGCGGCGTTGGTGCCACCGAAGCCGAAGCTGTTGGACATCACCGTATCCAGCTGCTGCGCGCGGCTTTCGTGCAGGATCGGGAAGCTTTCCACCTTCGGGTCGAGCTCGCCGATGTTGGCCGAACCGGCGACGAAGCCGTCGCGCATCATCAGCAGGCAGTAGATCGCCTCATGCACGCTCGCTGCACCCAGCGAGTGGCCGGACAACGCCTTGGTCGACGACAGCGGCGGTACCGCATCGCCGAACACTTCGCGGATCGCGTTGAGCTCGGTGACATCGCCCAGCGGGGTCGAGGTGCCGTGGGTGTTGAGGTAGTCCAGCGGGCGATCAACGCCCTGCAGCGCCATCTTCATGCAGCGCACCGCGCCTTCACCGGACGGGGCGACCATGTCGGCACCGTCGGAGGTGACGCCATAGCCGATCAGTTCGGCGTGGATGTGTGCGCCGCGGGCAATGGCGTGGTCGTAGTCTTCCAGCACCAGCATGCCGCCGCCACCGGCGATGACGAAGCCGTCGCGGTCCTTGTCGTACGGGCGCGAGGCGCTGGCCGGGGTGTCGTTGAAGCTGGTCGACAGTGCGCCCATCGCATCGAACATCACGCTCATCGACCAGTGCAGGTCTTCGCCGCCACCGGCGAACATGATGTCCTGCGCGCCATGGCGGATCATGTCCGCGGCGGCGCCGATGCAGTGCGCCGAGGTCGCGCAGGCGGCCGACAGCGAGTAGCTCACGCCCTTGATCTGGTAGGCCGTGGCCAGGCAGGCCGAGACGGTCGAGCACATCGTGCGCGGCACCATGTACGGGCCGACCTTGCGCACGCCACGTTCGCGCAGCAGGTCGACCGCACCGATCTGCCATTCGCTGGAACCACCACCGGAACCGGCGATCAGGCCGGTACGCAGGCTGCTGACCTGCTCGTTGCTGAGCCCGGCATCGGCGATGGCATCGCGCATGGCCAGGTAGGCGAAGGCCGCCGCATCGCTCATGAAGCGCTTCTGCTTGCGGTCGATCAGTGCGTCCAGGTCGAGGTCGACGCGGCCACCGACCTGGCTGCGCAGGCCCGCTTCGGCGTGGTCGGCCAGGGCGGTGATGCCCGAGCGCCCTTCGCGCAGCGCGGCCGAAACGGTATCCAGATCATTGCCGAGGCAGGACGTGATGCCCATGCCGGTGATGACGACGCGACGCATCAGAAGCTCCCGGTTTCAGTGAACAGGCCGACGCGCAGGTCGCGCGCGCTGTAGATTTCGCGGTCGTCCACGTACATGCGGGCATCGGACTGGGCCATCACCAGCTTGCGGTTGATGACGCGGCTGATGTCGATCTCGTAGCGCACCAGCTTGGCGTCCGGCAACACCTGGCCGGTGAACTTCACTTCGCCACAGCCCAGCGCGCGGCCCTTGCCGGGGGCGCCCAGCCAGGTCAGGAAGAAGCCGGTCAGCTGCCACATTGCATCCAGGCCCAGGCAGCCGGGCATCACCGGGTCGCCGATGAAGTGGCAGCCAAAGAACCACAGGTCCGGGCGGATATCCAGTTCGGCGCGTACCATGCCTTTGCCATGCGGTCCGCCGTCCTCGCGGATTTCGGTGATGCGGTCGAACATCAGCATCGGGTCGTTGGGCAGACGGCCGGCGGCGGTGCCGAACAGTTCACCGCGTGCGCTGGCCAGCAGCTGTTCGCGGTTGAACGCGTGGAGACGGGTCATGAAGCACAATCCTGGAAGCGAAGAACAGGGAAACAAGCGCCTGAGGATGCCCGTGGAATCTGCGGCGATCAAACATTTCAACCGTACGCAACCGTAGTGTTTTCAAGGGAATACGCGCATCCTGTTGATGTGCAACGACCATACTTCGGCGTGTGGCCCGCCCAGCACGCCTCCGCCTCTTCCACCTGACATGACCCGACTGCGCAAGATCATCCACGTTGACATGGACGCGTTCTACGCGTCGGTGGAGCAGCGCGACGATCCGTCACTGCGCGGCAAGCCGGTGGTGGTGGCATGGCGTGGCGCACGCTCGGTGGTGTGCGCGGCCTCGTACGAGGCGCGCGTGTTCGGCGTGCGTTCGGCGATGCCCGCGGTGCGTGCCGAACGCCTGTGCCCGGATGCGATCTTCGTGCCGCCGGACTTCGCACGTTACAAGGCGGTGTCACAACAGGTACGCGCGATCTTCCTGCGCCATACCGACCTGGTCGAGCCGCTGTCGCTGGACGAGGCCTATCTGGACGTGACCGAGCCGAAGAGCGGCATCGAACTGGCCACCGACATCGCCCGCACCATCCGTGCGCAGATCCGCGAGGAGACGAACCTGACCGCTTCAGCCGGGATCGCGCCGAACAAGTTCCTGGCCAAGATCGCTTCGGACTGGCGCAAGCCCGATGGCCAGTTCGTGATTCCACCGCAGCGGGTGGACGCGTTCCTGCTGCCGCTGCCGGTGAACCGCGTGCCCGGCGTCGGCAAGGTCATGGAAGGCAAGCTGGCTGCGCGCGGCATCGTCACCTGCGGCGACCTGCGGCAGTGGGCACTGATCGATCTGGAAGAGGCGTTCGGCAGTTTCGGCCGCAGTCTGTACAACCGCGCACGCGGCATCGACGAGCGCCCGGTGGAACCGGACCAGCAGGTGCAGTCGATTTCCTCGGAGGACACCTTTGCCGAAGACCTGCTTCTGGAGGATCTGACCGAAGCGATCGTGCAGCTGGCGGAGAAGACCTGGAATGCCACGCGCAAGACCGAACGCGTCGGCCACACCGTGGTGCTGAAACTGAAGACCGCGCAGTTCCGCATCCTCACCCGCAGCTTCACCCCCGAGCGCCCGCCGGAATCGATGGAAGAGCTGCGTGACATCGCCCTGTCGCTGCGCGCGAGGGTCGATCTGCCGGCCGAGACGCGCTACCGCCTGGTCGGCGTCGGGCTGGGTGGCTTCCGCGAAAAGGAGCCGGTGGTGCAGGGGGAATTGTTCGAGCACGAACCCAACGATTCCCCGTGAAGCTGATCCATGTGTCGACCAAGGTCGACACCCACCAAAAGCAGGCCATGCCAGCCAGACAGATCGCAGGGAACTGTTGAAGGCGGGGTGGGTCCGGTTGCGGGGGTGTCCGCGGCATGGATGCCGCAGCCAAGCCCCCAAGGACGGGTTTACGGCGTCCCCCGCMACCGGACCCMCCCCSCCCMCTCTCAGGAAACAG